>CBDBIJ010000124.1:0-16105 GCA_965205655.1 Candidatus Latescibacterota bacterium | reverse complement strand
AAGAGGAATTTGCCAATTCGTACGCGGAGTACGACATCGACAGGGCGAACGCCTTCCTCGACGACATGGGTCTGAAGTGGGATGCGGCGCGTCAGTACCGACTGCGCCCGGACGGCGACAGGCTCATTCTGCGTATGGACGTTCCCAGCGGCCAGATCGAATGGGTCAGCGGCGCTGAACTGGCCAAGGAATACTGGCGCGCGCTCGGCATTGATCTCCTGGTCAAGCCGACAGGTCTATACGGGCAGCTGCAGAACAGCAACCAGGTTCAGATGACCGCTTGGTGGGCGAATGCGGCCGTACCGATCGATGGCTCCTTCATCAGCGGCAATATGGCGACTTTACTGTGGCGTCGCTGGAACGAGACGGGGGGCGAGAACGGGGAAGAGCCACCGAACTGGATGAAGATGGTGTACGAGAAGCGGAGAGAGCTCTTCTCGTCGCCTACCGAAAAAGAGAGGACGCGAATCGGCGTGGAGATCTTCCAACTCCTGTCTGACAATCTATGGGTGATCGGCACCGTCGCCGAGACGCCGGTGCCTTTTGTCATCTCCCGGGATCTGCGCAACGTCGCCATTGCCGAAAAGTGGCGCATGCACGGCACGGCAACGGCGGATGCGGCAGACCAGTGGTTTCTCGCCGCGAGCAGGAGAGGCGGATCGCGTGCACGCGGATCGCCCAGTGATTGACTCGGGGCACAGGAAATGCCAACCTACCGGTACCCTACACCCGACACCATAGCGGCGATCCCAAAGGAGACGGATGGCGACCAATCCCATAGAGCATTGGATCGAAACCAGCAGGGCGCGAGTTGCTGCGGGCGAATTCTCACAGGGGGATCTCGCGACGCTCGAGCACTTGCTCTCCAAGCCGAAGCAGAAGATTCTCTACTTGCTCTCGAGACGCAGTGATATGCAGGCCAAGATCGTCGGCTGGCAACTGTGTGATCCAGGCATGGAAACCGACCCGAGGCTGCCGTCATCGGATCCGCCGTACGCCTCCGTTATCGACGCCGTCCGCGACGGCTGGCGCATTCTGCAGTTTCCGGCCCCGCAGAGCTATCCCTTCACAGAGCAGAACAGCTACGTGGGTTACGAATTCGTGCTCGAGAGGTTTGATCGCACATGACCGACATTCAACCAACAATGACCGACCGCGACGTCATGGAGTTCGTCGCCAGGGGCTACGTGCTGCTCGAAGGGGTTGTATCGGACGACCTTCGCGAGCGCTACGAAGCACTGCCGGACAGGAGCCTGGCACCACTGGTGCAGACGCCGGAATTCATCGAGGGGCTCTTCCTCCATCCAGAAGTCGCCGGCGTCGCTCGCTCGCTGCTGGGAAAGGGATTCCTCGTGCCGACGAAGGCGCACCACCACCTCTACGAGGCGCCTCACGAAGGACAGACGTGGCACTCGGACGGGTTGTCCGAAACCGGTATCGGCGTCACCCACCTGCAATGTTACTACTATCCACAGGAGGTCAGGCTCGAAGACGGGCCGACGATGATTCTGCCAGGATCGGCGTACAGGCTGGTAGACCGCGAGGCGATTGCCCACTACGGTGATCTCGCCGGTCAGCTCTCACTCACCGTGCCGGCGGGTACGGTTGTGCTGGGTCACTACGGGATCTGGCACAAGGCGGGTCCCAAGCTGAATGACCGACGTCGCGGCATGATCAAGTTCTCATACTTCCGTAGCGCAAAGCCGAAGCGCGACTGGATCACGGACTCAAAGGAAATTCCGGAGTACGAGGATGTGAGGATTCAGCCATACGTCACCAACGTCGAACACTATCGCGAGCGCATTCGATGTCGGCGCACCTGGGAGTGGCTCTGTGGGTTGGAGACGGAACGAGATCAGACCGAGTGGGGCACGGACGGCAGCCTCGCTTCCGGGGCGCGACCCGTTTCGGAGATAGCCGGATGATTGGAACTGGAGATTGAGCATGAGAAAACTCACACCAGCAAACGCAACAGCAAGCGCGGACTGGTACGAGACCGCAGGGCTGGGCATGTTCATCCACTGGGGTATTTCCAGCGTCAGAGCAGTTGGCGATCTCTCGTGGTGCATGATCAAAAACACGCCGTACGATGCGGAGCGCAACAACGAGAACAAGCTGACTCCGGAAGAGTATTGGAAACAGGCGGACGAGTTCGATCCGCAGAATTACGATCCCGACATCTGGATGAAAGCGGCGAAGGCGGCCGGTTTTCGCTATGTCTGCCTGACAACGAGGCATCACGATGGCTACGCCTTGTGGCCGAGCGCGTTCGGCGACCTGAGCACGAGGACCCACATGGGCGGCCGCGACCTCGTGAAGACCTTCGTCGAAGCGTGCCGCAACAACGACATCAAGGTCGGGTTTTACTACTCACCCGGGGACTGGTACCGGGAGCGTCATCGCCGCTCTTTCGGCTACGCCGACGCGCCCCTCGGTTTGCGTCACGAACCGATCGAACTGCCGTCGTGGGATGCCTCGACGGGCATGCCGCAGCAGGAGTGGGTGACCAATGAGAAGCAGAAACACGAAGATGAGGAGGGACCGTACGTCATCGGCCAGATGGAGGAGCTGCTGACCCAGTACGGAGACCTCGATGTGCTCTGGTACGACGGCGGCTCGGCCATGACGAACGAGCGCGTGCGGGAATTGCAGCCGGGGGTCATGATCAACGATCGCGGCCACGGGGAAGGCAGCGGGGACTTCAGCACCTTCGAGTGTCGCTACGAGAAGCTGGCGGCGAAACGACCGGAGCGGCCTTTCGAGTTTTGTACGACGACAATTGATCAGTACGATCACAACGTCAGCAAATACCTCGGGGCCCCGAGCTGGGGTCACATCGAGGGCGCCAAGTACCGCTCTCTGGCGGTCATGCTGGAGGAGTTCGTTCTCGTCAGCGCCTGGGGAGGCAACTACCTGCTCAACTTCGGTCCAAACTCGGCCGGCGAAATGCCTGCTCCTGCACTCGAGACGCTGTCGGCGATTGCGGCCTGGATGAAACACAGCGGCGAGTCGGTCCAGGGCACGTACGGCGGGTCCTATCCGGATGAAGCCAGTGTGCCTGTCACCGAGCGCGAGGGAGTTTCCTATCTTCACTTTCTGCCCGACTTCACGGATGCGGCTGAGGTCAAAGCGGCCTCCAGTCCGGAGGCAATCAGGCTGCTGCGCACCGGCGACCAGCTGCAGGGCGCCTTTACCGATGGCGTGCTCAAGGTCTCTGTACCGTCGGAAGCGCGGACCGAGTTGCCCGATGTCGTCGAGGTTTGCTGGTAGGACCAAGAGACGCTCGGCTTCTGTACATCAGATTGGATACGCCCGGTGTCACCGGCCTCCTGCTGGTGCGACTCGACCGGAATGGGAGCAAGTCTGTAGCTGGCACCACCATGTGACGACACGGTCGCGGAAGCGAGGAGGTGCTGAAGCCGAATGAAGGACAGGAAATCACCCTTCACAATTCGGGGCCTCTTCGTCGGCGCCGTCATGTCCGTTTTCATCGGTCTCGTCGCGCCCTACGGCATGATCATGATCCGGGGGTCCGAGTGGGGCGCCCACGCGTCTCAGCTTGGGGGCGTTTTCCTGTTCTTCATTTTCACCCTCTTCATCAACACCCTGCTCGGACTCATCCGCCGCCCCTTGGCGCTCAATCGGGCAGAACTCGTCCTCGTCTACGTCATGATGCTCGTGGCTTTGACGGTGCCGACGCAGAACCTGCTCGTCTACATCATACCGGTCATCTGCGTGCCCTTTTACTCGGCGAGCACGGAGAACAACTGGGCCTCGCTGATTCATCCCCATCTTCCAGAATGGATTGCGCCGCAGAAAATCGATGCGATCCGACACCTCTACGAAGGATTGCCAGCAGGTCAGTCAATTCCGTGGGAGCTATGGCTGACGCCGCTGGGAGTCTGGTTCTCCTTCTTCATGGCGCTCAGCATCATGATGTTCTGTCTGTGCGGCATTCTGCACCGCCAGTGGTCGAAGAACGAGCGACTCGCCTATCCCATGGTGCAGTTGCCGTTGCAGATGATCGAGTCGGGTGACGATCCACTGGCACGCATCGCACCATTCTTCCGCAATCCGGTGGTGTGGCTCGGATTCGCGGTGCCTTTCACGCTCTTCAGTTTCACAGCGCTGAATCACTATTTTCCGCAAGTGCCGGAGTGGCAGTACAGCCTGGGAGGGATCCAGCCTTTCGAGGGGACCAGCGGCATTCCCATCACCTACAGCTTTGCATGGGTCGGGTTTTTCTATCTCGTCGACCACAGTATCGTCTTCAGCGTCTGGTTCTTTTACCTGCTCACAAAAATCGAGGACGGGCTGCTGACGACGATGGGTATAGCGAGCAACGAGGTTCTAAGCCAGTACGAAAACTACAACACACCCGACATGAATCATCAGGCAGTGGGAGCCGTCATCGTCTTCGTTTTCTTCGGCCTGTGGGTCGGACGAGCCCACCTGAAAGCGGTCTGGCACAGCGCGTGGCATCCACAGGTCGATGAAGATGGCATCGACGCGGAAGAGTTGCTCTCCTACCGGGCCGCTCTGTGTGGTTTCGCAATCAGTGTCTTGTTCATCGCCGTTTGGCTGTGGTACTCCGGGGTGCCAGCCCTCGTCGTTCCCTTCTTCATGCTCGTGGTCCTCGTCTATTACATCATGCTGACGAGGGTCACCGCCGCCGGCGGCATTCCGTCGGCGCGGCCACCAATCGTCTCGCCGTACGTCGTCATCTCCGGGCTGGGCACGTCAATTCTGGGTAGCAAGGGGATTGTCGCCATGGGCATGGCGATGGGTTGGCAGGCGGAGATGCGGCTGTTCCCGATGATTGCCTGCGCCAACGGCCTCAAGCTTGCCGAAACGGTAAGAGGGCCAAAGGGTCGCCTGTTCGTGGGGATGGTGCTGGCAGTGGCATGCAGTCTCGTAGGTGGAACATGGATGCTGTTGACCCTCGGATACGAACATGGAGGCATCAATCTGGGAGGGCCTTTTCTCGGCAACGGCAACAACTGGCACTTTTTGAACCCCGTGCTCCTCAACCAGCCCGATGTCAACGTACGGGGTTGGATCCTCACCGGCATCGGCGGCGCCATCGAAGGGTTTCTGATGTGGGCCAATCACCGCTGGTTCTGGTGGCCCCTCCACCCGCTGGGATTTGTCGTCTGCGCCGGCTTCATGACCGGCCATATCTGGTTCTCCGCCTTCATCGCCTGGCTTCTCAAGGTGGTCATTCTGCGCTACTTCGGCGCCTCACTCTTCGCCAATCTCAAGCCATTCTTCCTCGGCCTCATCATGGGCGAAGCGACTTGCGGAGGTGTGTGGACCGCCATCGACTACGCAACCGGCGCGGTCGGCAACAAGCTGGGTTACATGTGATGTCGCGGCACCAATAGATTCCGCCGTGTCCAGGCGCCGCAAACCTTTTCCTTGCCGGTGCCATGAGCTCGGGCTTTAAACAAGCGAGAGACCTGCCCATTCGGCGGCACTTTTCACCTCATTTTCCGGATGGGTTCGGCTGCGAGCTATATGGCCTTTCTGTTCCCTTAGGGACCGGCAAGAAATAACCGATCAATTTCTTCGAGACCCGATGGGATGAATGGTGTAGTTCCAGTCCCCGTGAAAGTCGTGACGTTTCAGATTGACCTGAGCCATTTGTTCATCGCCGACGGCGACGCCTTTGGGGTAGGAGCGCTTGTCGATTTCGGATCGGACGCGCAGCCCGGTTGTCGTCGTCGTCGAGCCGATGAGACTGACGATCGCGGCCAGACTCGTCAACGCTTTGCTGCGCCAGATGGCGATGTGGCAGAAGAGCCGATGTTCGATCTTGTTCCATTTGCTGGTGCCGGGAGGGTAGTGACACACGGTGATGGAGAGGCCGGTGCGGTTGGCAAACTTCTGCAACTCGGCCTTCCACAGGCGCGTCTTCGGCCCGTTGCTCCCTCCCGCATCCGCCGTGATCAGCAGCTGAGAGGCGCCACCGTAGACCGAGCGCCCCATCTTTTGCCACCAACTGCGGATGGAGTTGACGGCGAAGTGGGCGGTGTCATGGTCGATGCCCACACTGACCCAGCCTTCGTCGCGGGTCAGGTCGTAGACTCCGTAGGGAATGGCCTTGCCCTGTTCGGGGATGAGAAAATCGTGCATGCGCACCCGCTCGGGGCTTCCCTTCGGTCGCCAGTCCTGACCGGGGTTTTTGAAATCCCCTACCAATTCTTTCTTCTTGGTGTCCACCGAGATCACCGGGCTCCCCCGCTTCTGACATCCAAGCACCTGGTCGTTGAGATACTGGAACTGAGCGTCCCGATCGGGATGTTGCGTGCCTTCGCGGGTCTTTCGATGCGCTTGCAGGGTGTAGCCCAGATCACGCAACAACGCCGCGACCAGGCGATGACTCACCGTGTGCCCCATCGCCTGCAGTTCGGCCGCCAGCTTGCGCGTACTTTTCGAAGTCCAGCGCAATGGCGCGTCGGGCCAACCCGCGGTCGTCGGATCGAGCAGCGCCTCCAGATCCGCCAGCAGTGCGATGTCCTTGTCGATCGTTCGCTTGCGACCGCCGCCGGGGCGCCGCGCGCGATCCGGATTCAACGCTTCCCCCGACTCCAGCTCTTGAATGCCCCGCGAAATGGTCGAACGCGCCATCCCGGTCGCCCGTGCGACCAGTGCAATACCGCCATGCCCCAACGCCAGAGCCTCGGTGGCGGCCCACAATCGCCGAGACCGCTCCGTCAGCGCCGGGGCGAGGATCTCGAACTTGCTCTGCAGGGTCTCGACGTCCACACATCAAGGGTACAACTCTACTCCTAAAAAGTACAGCGTTTAATTTGTTACGATGCCTTAGAGTATCCTGGGTAGAGTCCTGATAACGCCAATCCAAACTCCATCGGACTGTCTTCGAAAGATTCGGCAACCCCTGATGGAAAAGAAGATTGTGGAAAATAACGATGTCCCCTGGATCCAACTCGATAGAAACTGCCTCGCTCAACCTCGGTGCAAGGTAGGTCTCATTTATTTCCAGATAGTGCTTCATGCGCTCATGCGGAACGATTCCTAGCCGCTGGGTTCCAGGGACAAACTGCATGCAGCCATTTTCTACCCGAGCGGGCACCAGGGGAGTCCATACATTGACCATCCTCAATTCCTCCACCTGTCCCTTGGTGTAACCTCCATCTTGATGCCACAGGACCCGTGAAGGTTCGTGATCGGGTAACTTGGGGCGGACTGTGTAATTTGGGTAAAGGCGAATCTCGGGGCCGAGAAACCCTTCGACGACATCTATCAAACCGGGATGGAAGAACAGGTAAAACAAGCCGGGAAGGTGCAGCTCAGGCCGGAAAAGTGTAGGCGCGTCTTCGGGGAAGTGTTCGAATAACCGTGCCAGACGGGTCTCAAAGGGCTCTGTCGAAAGAGGGTCGTTGATTTTACCACTCGTGAGAAGCCTCTGAGCTTGATGATCTACCAATCTTTCCAGTTCGTTGCGGGCTTTTTCCACGATGGCTGAATCGAGAAAATCATTGAGAATTACATAGCCTCCTCCATCAAATTGTTCTTTGATTTCCTCCATAGAAATTTTGGGTTGAGCCATAGTTACAATGCCTCACACGCCGTCGTGGGCCCTTTGCAGCAGAGTCGCACGATGACCAGCTCCGTCAGTCCTCAATCGGGACATGTGAAGCGAGGTGCCCTGTCGAGGAGTGTTTGCGGAAACAGTCCTAACTCGTGTTGCCCATTATCTGCTCAACCAGATGCGACGATTGTATGACATCGCGAATGTCGCTGCACGGCGTTTCACCGCTTCTGACGCAATCCGCAAAGTGTTGGTGCATTGCCAGAACTCCCTCGTAGGCCGGCTCATCGTCTGGATCGGTGCCGGTGAGTTCCCACCCTGGCACGATGCGCCGATCCTCTCCAGCCTCACAGATTTCGATCTGCTTCGGCATATGCATCATATAACAGCCAATGCCCCGTCCATGAAGCTCCGATCGCAGAACTCGTCCGCCTGAGCAGCGATTGCCTGAAACGATTCCCACAGCGTTGTTGTCAAACCGGATCAGTCCGTTGAAGACGTTCTTCGCGCCATTCTCCTGAGCGTCTTGATAGGCGGAAACCTCCACCACTTGGCTGCCCATCATGTAGCGCACCAAATCCGTTACGTGGCAGATGTCGCTCCACATGGACCCCATAGCGTCTCCGTCAGGATCACCGGGCTTGTGGAACTCTCCCATTGCCAAGGTCGCGGGCCCGCGTTCTGCGACGAGGCGCATGGCCTCACGGGTTATGGCCGCGTAACGGCGCTGGTACGTAACCATGCAGTAGACGTCGTTGGCAACAGCGGCGTCCAGCAGCTGTTGGGTCTCAGCGGCGTTCTGGCCGGGTGGCTTCTCGATGGCGATGTGCTTGCCGGCATTCATGCAGTCAATGGCGATAGGCGTCACGAATCTCTCATTCATGATGCAGTAAACGATGTCCAGATCCACCGTTGCCAGCATTTCCCGGTAGTCTTTGAAGGATCGCGGGATGTTGTATTCCTCCACCACAGTCCGCATCAGTGATTCGTCGAGCTCTGCAACCGCCTCGATACTGACATCCTTCAGACGGTTGACGGATGGGTAGTGAGCGCTCCGTCCTCGTCCACCTGCTCCGATAAAAGCTACTTTCAGCATGTCCAGATCCCGCGTTACGACTGTGGCCAGTCCAGATGACTGTGGAGGAACTCGAACGTTCCAACGCCGTTGATGGAGTGAGGTCCCACAAAGACCTCCATTTCCGTGCGGTCGCCGATGCCGAGCAGGTCGTAGTGTCGCTGGGTCTTGGCGTACTCGTAGGCCACGGTTTCGTCGGGTGCAACGCCGTCGAAGTGACCGCGCTCGACCATGAACGGCCGGGGACAGATGAGCCGGCTCATCTCAGCGTAGTTGAAGGTGCTTCCCAGATCGAACTCGAAGATCTCGTACTCGCCGCCGAAGACGTAACTGTAGGTACTCCAGGTCGCCGCGTTCTTCCAGACCCACTCGTTGAAGTCGGCTGAGCAGATCGACAGGCAGTAGTCGCTCACCAGTGGCGGCACGCGCATGGCCGTCTTGCCTCCGTAGCTGAGTCCGTAGAAGGCGATGCGCTCGGGATCGACATGGGGCTGCGTCTTGAGCCAGTTGAGGATCTGCTGGTGTTGCGGCACCATGATGGAGTACAGGGTCTTCTTCAGCGGATTCGCCTTGCGCTGCAGTGTGCGGAAGTGATCTCCGAAGAGGTAGAGGTTCTGCGGCGCGAAAGTGATGAACCCGCGCTCGCACAGGCGAACGGCAAACTCGCCATAGACACGCTTGGCTTTGGCGTCTCCGGCAATGACGTCCTGAGAGCGACCGTTGAGGCCGTGCTGGCAGACGACGACTGGACGCTGTTCCCCGGGGTCGAGATCCCGCGGCAGGAGCAGGATGCCGTAGGCGATGACATCTTCGAACACATCCAGGACGATTTCATAGCCTTGCCAGTCCGGTTCGTCGTACGCCAGGCGTGAGCGCGCGTTGAAGGGGAGCAGTTCATCATCGAAGCGTCCGATGATCTCCTCGGCAAAATGCTCCCGATACGGTTCGATGGTCTCCTCGAAGGTCTCCAGAGACTGGCAATCGAGTCCTTCAAAGAACGCGTCGCGAGCTTTTGGACTCTCGCGCAACAGCCATTGATTGTGGCGGTCCAGCTCGTGCAGCAATCGCTGCTGACGCTCGTCGGGATCGAAGACGGCATGCAGATGCGGCGGCGGAGCTCCCGGAACGGCGAGACGCGCATCACCGGAAACCGCTTCGAGGAAAGCCTGTAGAGTTTCGTCGCACCCGCAAGGGCCGCTGCCATCGCCACTGATGATCAGTCTGAAGTCCGGCGCCGGATCCAGGCCCTCCACCAGCTTGCGGGCGCGCTCGAGTTCGTCGCTCACGGTGATCGGATCGGGTGTCGTCAACCTGCCAGGAGCGGCGCGACCCCCGGGCGGCACGGTCACATCCGGTGCCGCAGCTGCCTCGACGATGAGCGACCGGGGGGCGATCAAACTGGCCAATTCAGCGTCACCGAACTGCTCGAGCAGTCCGAAAATGTTACGCTCGATCGGCTCCTGCCACATATCCTGGCGCGAATCGAAGTAACCGCTGACGCAGATCGTGGTGAGGCGCGCATCGAGAGCGCCGGCATAGAGTGCCAGAAGACCCCCCTCTCCCCAGCCGGTGATACCGATTCCAGTCGGCCGGGCATCGTCGCCGGCGTCGCGCTCAAACCAGTCGGCGGCGGCCAGGATCTTCTGCACTTCGTAGCCGATGAGATGTCGGCCCAGCTCGAAGGCGGACCGATAGAGGAACTCGCGCCGCGACATATCGTGCTCTTCCGTGGTGCGATCGATGAGCGCCGGCACGATGACGCGGCAGCCGCTCTCCACGAGCCGGCGGGGGTATTGAGACTCGACAGCCACGCCTGCGATCAACCCGACGATCTGCTCCGGAGTCTGATCCGCATCGGGAACGGCGATGATATCGGCGATCGGCAATCGCCCGATCGGTTGCAGCAACAGCCCCTCACCATTCACGTCGCCGAAGGCAGGCCAGCGCACGGCGTGAACCTCGTAGGCATCGGTGCGGCCAACCAGCGAATGCTGCTCCGTCGTCCCCACCAGTGACATGCCGGTTGCCGGTGGTCGCGCGTCTCGGACGCCGAGGATGTGCGCCAAGTGCTGCCGGTTCGGTTCGACGGATTCGGCATACGCTGCCGTCGACGAACAGTCGCGCGTCCAGTATTGCGAACGTCCCTCGATAGACTCGGTGAGTTTGCGCAGCAGGAAATCGTCGGCGCCGTCCACGAGTCTGGAGGCGATGTCCCCTTCCCATGTCAGCGGTTCAGTGCCTGCTATGTGTTTCAGTTCGGAATCTGAAGCCATTGACCAGTCTCCTCATTGGTACCTGGCGATGTCGGCTAAGATAGCCTGCCCCCCTCTCATGTGACAAAGACAGCGGCTCCGCATATTCTCTGCCGGCGGGATGTTCTCAGAAATCTCGCATCGACGCGCAGTGGAGAAAACACCAAGTGCTGACTCCCGATCAGATTGACGCGTATAAGAAAGAGGGTTATCTGCTCGTCGAATCTGTCTTCGATCCGCAGGAACTGCAACCGTTGATCGATGAATTGAACGGCGTCGTTGATACGTGGGCACGCAAATACCACAAACAGGGGCGTCTAGGCAATCTCTTTGCCGACGAGCCGTTTGAGCGCAGGCTGTTCAGCATTCATCAGGCGATGGATGGGGACTGCGCGGAAGTGTTGAGGGACATAGGCGGCAAGCGCAAAACTGCCGGGATGTACCATGTGATGACGTTAGCGCCGCTTCTGGACATCGTCGAAAGCGTCATTGGCGCGGAAATTCTCGCTCACCCGCAGTTCAACTCGCGTGCGAAATTGCCGGATGGCAAGGCGGTCGTTCCCTGGCACCAGGACATCGGATTTCTGAGCGGCGATGCCGAGGACACGTTCATGATCAACTTCTGGCTCCCACTCGTCGATGCAAATGCGGAAAACGGATGCCTGGAAGTGATTGTCGGCAGCCACAAGCACGGCATCCTGGCATTTGACCGCGGTCCGGAAGACCTTATCGAAATCCCACCGGGAGAAATTGTCTGCTGTCCCGTGCCCGTTGGCGGTGTTCTGCTCGTGCAGCACAAAACCGTGCACCGATCAACGGCGAACGCGTCGGATCACATCCGCTGGAGTCTCGACATTCGCTACAGCAACTCACGGCTGCCAACCGGGCGCGCTCAGGTCCCCGGATTCATCGCCCGGAGCAGAGCTCATCCAGACGCTGTCGCCAGGAATCATCTCGACTGGTTGAGGTTGTTCGAGTAAAGAGAACAGACGGAGCATTTGTCGACGGCTGTCGTCATCGCGTCGCGGTCATGCACCGGGTCGGTAGATTCCGCTGGCGGGAGCGCCATGTCTCGTCAGCGCCGCTGTGCGACGCGGGCAAACGGGGCGATCCATTTCCCCTTCGTCTCGGCGTTGCGACCGACCTCCCTGGTGGCGGAGAACATTTCCAGAAGCTCAATCTGCTCCTCCTCTCCATGCCCATCGTTCCATCTGCGATACATGTACTCCGCCAACGGCTGTCGATAGGCCCTGTGCTCCGCATCCACCAGACGGGTGTGGATTTTGCGCCAGCGGTGATTCGGAAAAGCCTCTGATCGCCGTGTCGTCGGCTCGAACGAGGTGAGTACTCCTTCCGGCAGAATGTCAATCATTCTGCCGTTGCGCAGCGTGGCCTTGTAGATGTACCAGTGTTCACGCGGAATGGCCGTATGATACATGCCCCATGCCTGGGGCAGCATGGTCACATTTCCGATCGGCTTCAGCCATGCCGGCATCTCTCGGTATCTCAGTGTCGAGAAATCCCAGGAACCCACCAGGTAGATGAGGAAGAGCGGGCACACGGCGTTGCTCGTCCGCCGCGCCCATCTTTCCAGTCGTCCACTGGTCGGAGGCTCCGAAAGGTGTGGCGCCCTTCCCGCCATCTCTGGCACATGGCGTTTCAAAAGCGACTTCACCTGATTACCGATGGCGGCGGAAAAGGGATTCGTCCAGAATGCACGAGGTAAGAACAGAGTCAGGCCACACAGGCTCACGAAAGCGAACTGTCCGACGTACAGAGTCAGCTCGATGCCTAGATGAAACGCTGCAAACGCGGCGATCGCCGCTGGGCGGACCCACCTCCAGGGAATGAACAACAGGAACGGGCCGGCAATTTCCAACAGGAGCGTTCCCTTCGTGATCCACGTCAAGAAATCGGGGTAGTTCAGCAGGTACTCGCCAGGAGGTTTCACCAACATGGAATAGCGCAACACGTGGTCCATGGCATCACCCGCCAACCACACCTGATTAAGCTTGGTCAGACCAGCGTACCAGTACACGATGCACACCTGAAGGACGATCCCCACCGTCGCCGCAGACAGCATGGGCACATCCCCAGCTGAGCCGGCGCGGGAACGCGCACGACGGCGCGCGTCCAACGACCACGCCTCGCCCAGTGGCAGGAACATGCTCCAGAACAACAGCAGCCGGAGATAGGCGTCACCAGCGTTGAGGACCAGCGGCATCCTCACGTGGAGTGAGACCACCAGCATCCACGTCAGAATAACCGCAAGACGCGTCCGGTATCCGACCAGCAGCGCCAGGGCGCACACGCCGGCCAGCGCGAAGAGGGAGGCTTGAAACTCGGTAGAGCTGGAGAGGAGATTCAGCGACCAGCGCCAGTCCTTGTGATACTGTGCCGCCTGTAGCAGCGGCAGGATTCCCTCCTCGGTGTACATGGCGCGAAAATCCTGCAGACGAACAACCAGATCGACGAGTAAGATTACAGCTATCGACGCTCGGAATAACGCCAGCGAACGCGGGTCGATCCCGAAAATCTCGTTCAGTCTCCACTTCACAGTGAACTGTCGCAGCTGCACCATTTCGTATATTCCAGCCCTGCTTACGCCTCGATATAACCATGCAATGAACAAATGGCGGGGACTATGTTCAAGGCCCTCACTGGTATCGCGCTCGCACTGGCACAGGCGGGCTGCGAGCTGGCGGCACCTCATCCCTCTTCGAAGCCGGTAACGGCATTCCACACTCAGTCATCCACTGCGGGCGTTCGCTTCGAGGACGTGACCGGAATATCCGGGCTGTCCGTCCGCAACGTATCCGGCAGCGCCAGTCAGGATTATATCCTCGAGACCATGTCTGCAGGCGCCGCCTTTCTCGACTACGACGGTGACGGCTGGCTCGACCTGCTCACCGTCAACGGCACGACCCTCATCAGCCCATCTGCAGAGTCGAGAAATCGCCTCTTCCGCAACGAACCAGATCACAGTGATGGGAGGTTGCGCATCTTCGGCGAAGTTACGGATAAAACCGGTCTCGGATCGGCGGCCTGGGGCATGGGTTGCGCCGTCGGCGACTACGACAACGACGCTGATCCCGACATCTACCTGACCTACTGGGGGCCCAACCAGCTGCTGCGCAACGACGGCGGGGGATCCTTCGTCGACGTGACCGCCGAGGCCGCCGTGGGAGACGACAGCTGGGGGTCCAGTGCCGCCTTCGGCGATCTTGACAGTGACGGGCTGCTGGACCTGTACGTCACCAACTATCTCGAGTTCGATCTCGATGCACCTCCCGCAGGCGGCAGAAAGTGGCTCTATAAAGGTCTGGAAGTGTTCTACGGGCCGAAAGGGATTCCCCCGCAGTCGGACCGTCTGTACCGGAACGATGCCGACGGCGCTTTTACCGATGTGAGCATCCAGACGGGGATAGCCGACCGAGCCTATCCCGGCCTTGGGGTCGCGTTCGGAGATTACGATGCCGACGGAGATCTGGACATCTATGTGGCCAACGACTCCGAGGCCAACCAGCTCTACCGAAACGATGGCGATTGGCGCTTTGTCGAAATCGGCATGGCAGCGAGGGTCGCCTACACGGAGGACGGTAGATCGCAGGCCGGCATGGGGGTGCACGGCGGCGACTACGACAACGACGGTGATCTCGATCTCTTCGTGACCAATTTCTCCGAAGACGTAAACACCCTCTATCGCAACGAAGGTGACTGGCTGTTCGCCGATGTCACGGCTCGTGCCGGCCTCGACGGCGTCGTGCGGCCATTGCTCGGCTTCGGCACCGCCTTCTTCGACTACGACAACGACGGCTGGCTCGATCTTTTCGTCGCCAACGGTCACCTCTACCCCCAACTCGAGCAACTGTCTTCCGGTCAGCGCTACGCGCAGCGGAATCTGCTCTATCGAAACATCGGGGGCCAATTCATCGAGGTCGGTGGAGCGGCGGGATCGGGCCTCTCACAGGAAAAAGTCAGCCGCGCCAGCGCCTTCGGCGACTATGACAACGACGGTGATGTGGATCTTTTCGTCATGGACCTCAACGACGTGCCGTCCCTGCTGCGCAACGATGGCGGCAACAGCAACGCATGGATCGGCCTCGAATTGGAGGGTGTCGAAAGCAACCGGGACGCCATCGGAGCCTCGGTTCGCGTCGGATCCGGCTCTTTTGTGCAGACGCGCGAAGTTCACAGAGGCTACGGCTTTCAGTCGCAGCACGATCCGCGGCTTCTCTTTGGGCTGGGAGAATCACAGGAGACCACGCGCGTCGAAATCCGCTGGCCGTCCGGCACGAGACAGGTACTCGAAAATCTGCCGTTGCGCCGCTACGTCGCCGTCCGCGAGGGAGATGACGCTGTTGTTGCCGAGCCCGTCCCAGCCGCTCCTCCCGCCGAAGACCGCACCACATCGATGCCGTCGACGCAAGAATCTGTGTCCGAACTTCGTGACTCGGCACCGCCACCTCCTGTGCCCCACGACGCCGCGCCGGAATCAGCCGATTCGGCATCGAATATCAACCTGGGCCCACAGCAACTCTATCACACCGGTCGCATGTACTACGCAGAGGGCCGCCTGGAGAATGCCGCAGCCGAGCTGGCGGAGGCGGTGCGCAGAGATCCCGGCGGTGATCGCGCCTACCTTCTCCTGGGCAAGACGTATCTGAACCTCAACCGCGACCAGAGTGCGATCGATGCTCTCGAGAAAGCGCAGGCTCTCGACCCTTTGAACTGGGAGTACGCCAACTTTCTCGGCGTCGCCTACAGACGCGTTGGTCGAACCGATGACGCGCTGGCCGCCTTCATCACCGCCACCAGAAACACCGCCTGGGCGCCTCGGCCACATCTGAATCTGGCCCGCCTCTACGCGGACCTCGACCAGCCCCGTGCGGCAGCAGTCGAGCGCCGCCTGTTCGAGCAACTGGAGCCGCGGCAGCGACAGGTTGAGCTCACCGAGGATCTGCTGAGCGCACATCCCGACAACCCTCGCATGCACAGGAATCTGGGCTTTGCCTATGCGAAACAGGGCCGTCAATCCGAGGCTCTCGCCGAATTCCTGCGAGCCTGTGAACTGGATCCAGACGACGGCATGGCTCGCTATGGACTGGGCGATGTCTTTCACCGCCAGAAGCGCTACGACGAGGCGATCGAGACCTACCAACAGGCCCTTGAGCTCGTTCCCGACGACGCTGCCATCCACACGAGCCTCGGCATGGCGCGTGC
>CBDBIJ010000123.1:0-6670 GCA_965205655.1 Candidatus Latescibacterota bacterium | reverse complement strand
ACACCCTCGCCGCCAAGCGCCTGCACAACTCTCGACCGACCGACAGCAAACTCAGACACCACAACTCACCTGTCTACGAAATCGGATCAAGGCAAGTTTATGCCTTGGTGCCGTTATGTAGAAGTCGAATGTACAACAGGCGAGCTAGGTTCTATGATGGTCCTGTTGACGTGTTGGTCGGGGGAGAAAGTGCTCCACGCCACTGGTGGTACTCCCGGCCCTTTGGGGTAACCGAAATAATATTAGACCCACCATCATGTGTTATCTGTCAACGCGACCCTCATCCGCAAAGGGTACGCCACCGCGATTCGGATGTTCCCTTACTCCCGGCACCGTGAATTTCTACAGCTGGAAGCCCAGGCGCGCCGAGGGCGATGGGCCGACGCGGAAAGGAGCCGCTAAGGATGGCGAATAGTAACGAGACGATGCGGCAGGTTCACGAAATCTACGAGCGGTTGTGTATCACGTGTGCGGGAGTCAACCGCGCGTGGCCAGCCGGTGTTACAGCAGCGGATGAAGGTGCCGCGGGCAGACGCCGATCTCAGAACAGCGCATCCTCGACGACGCTCCTGATCCGCAGCGTCAGGGCCTGCAGGCTCACGCCGTACTTGTCCGCGAGCATTCGCAGTTCGGTCTCGTCCTCGATGTCCACCGCGTAAGTCGCCAGATCCTTCATGATCATGTCGTACGGCATGAGCAGCTCTGCTGCGAACCGGTTGGCTTCGATCTCCTCTGCATCCGTTGCTTGCGATGACACACCGTCGCGGCGATTGATCCGAAAGGATCGATCAATGTACGCCCGTCGACCTTCATGAAGCCGCAGGTGCCCACATTCGTGGGCAATCGTGAAGCGCTGGCGGTTCGAGTGATGAAGCGAGTTCACCCCGACCACGACGCCACGGCCGTCGTCGTCTCGGATCAGCATCCCAGCCAGTTCGCCCTTGAACGGTGCGTACCGAACCGTCGCGCCGAGCGATCTCACGATTGCTTCCACTGAGACCGGCGGCTCGTTGATGCCCTTAGCGTGGAGCAACCCTTCGGCGATCGGCCTTAGCGCTGCACCCGTACGGGCCCTTCGCAGCTTCACCACTGATCACCCACAGCCGACAGTCCTACAGGCTGTCGGCCCACTCAATGAGGTCCCTGGGCGAGCCTTCCGGCAGTATTTCGGCCATCCTCGATGGGCCCGCTTCCTTTGGCGACGTCGGGAGCAACGCCTCCGGCGAGACCTCAAGCGCCGCCGCAATACGCAGGAACTTATCAAGGGAGACACGATGACGTCCCTGCTCGATGTTGGTCACAGACGTCCGGGACAACCCGATCCGCCGACCAAGCTCCGCCTGTGTCATTCTCCCCTTCCACCGGCGGCGGTGTGCCACGATCAGCTCGCCGAACGCGACGTACAGCCCGTTGGTGCTGTCCTGCATATGCGGTTCATAGCCTATGACCCGAACATGGCCCATGTCAACGCCACAAACAATGTTTCCTACGTAAACACATATACTTCTACAAATGTTTCTTATGTTGACATTTACGTGATCCTCTTCTAGCATTTCACGTGGCCAGGCCCGAGGCGGCCGAGCAGAACCATTCGGACACCCAGCCTGCGGACCCGTTCCGTGCGAGTTCGTTGGATTGGCCTTGCCGTCTTCACCGGCGTTCGATCTGCGGCCGAACACCGCGGTTGCGCCACCAACCCATGGAGGGATTCGTTATGTCCAAGTCCGACAACGACGTGACTGTGGAAGTCGTCGCCCCACGCAGCACCGACATCAAGAAGTTCACCTGGCCCAAGTCCACCTTGGTGGGCGCGGCAGCCGACGAGGCGGCCAAGGCCTTCGGTTACGAACAGGGTTCCCCCACCTTCCAGACCAAGGACAAGGTGGACCTGGCGCGCAAGAAGACGTTGGCCGAGGCTGGTATCCACGACTTCGACCGGTTGACGCTCACGGACACCGGAGGCGGGGTCTGAACCGTGCTTCCCGACCGCGTAACCGCGGCCGCCCTTGCCAGCGAAATCGAGGCGGCGTGCGAGTGGGCCGGACGTGAACAGGTCCAGGTCGACTGCAGTCTCCCCGAGAAACTGCTCCGCGCCGTCTTTGTTCGCGACGACTCGTCTGAGCACTTCTACCTGCAAGGGAGGTTCGACGGCTACAAGGCGCTTCCCCCAATCTGGGAGTGGTGCGACGCCAACTGGTCCAACGCCGGCGACAGGCGACTCAGTCCGAACGCCGCACAGACGTCCCATGGGAGTTCCATGTTTATCGACCACTGCGGCACCGCAATCATCTGCGCTCCGTTCAACCGACTTGCGTACGCCGCCCACGGTGGTCCCCACAGGAACTGGGGCGAGCTGACTCACTGGATGACTGTTGGTGGAGGCGTCGTGTACGCGGTCACAATCGGCGACATGCTGCATACCATTGCCCGTGACTTCCGCTACACGAGTGGCCGGATGGCGTGATGGTGAATCGCACACGTCCGCTGCCGTGTGGACCGATACGCGGCCGGTACCGCCTCGCGTCCGACCTAATTGACCAGACGCGCCAAGCGTTGTCCGGCTTCTACGAGGCGGGGCGCAACGACGACGGCCATGAGGGGATCTGCTTCTGGGCAGGCACGGAACGTCCCGGCGTGACCACGTTCGAGGCCGTCATTGTGCCCGTCGCCACGCACGGCCCGTTTGGCGTCTTCGTGTCCGCTGTCGAGTTCGCGAACGCCGCCACCGAAGCCCACGCAATGGGTCTTGGCATCCTCGCCCAGGTCCACAGTCACCCATGTTGGGACACGCGCCATTCCGACGGCGACGATGAACTGATCGTGATGCCGTTCGAAAACATGCTCTCGCTCGTCGCCCCGTTTTACGGCAGAATGGTCTCCTCGATCAGCGACTTCTCCATCCACCAGCTCCAGAACCACCGCTGGGTCCTCTGCTCCAGAGACTCGGATCCCGGCCAGAATCCGCCTGGAATCCAGCGAATGACGACAGCACCGAACACCGAGCGAGACCACTTCTATCAGCTACGGGACGCCAGGACAGTGGCCTATCTCGAGAGAAACGGGCCGCCCGTGCTTGCGCCGGTGGCGGTCCACGCTGACGACGACGCCTGCGCCACCCAGGCCGGACAGCTCGCGTTGCTGACTCTCGTCAACCAACTCATGCGCTTTCACCGAGTCGTCCGCGTGTTCACGTCGAATCCAGACGTCGCGCTGTTGACTCCCCCTGTCCGCGGCGGCGTCACCCTCCGCGACGAATTGGTCAGTCTTGCCGCCGCGATCGATCCGTACAGCCAGTTCGACCTCCACACGAGGCTGGAGACCTACCCGGCGGCGGTCTCCATCGGTCTTGGGGAGAACTGCCGTGCGGATCTCGACTGGTACCTCGGCTGCGACCGATCCGTGGGAGAACTCGGCAACTCGCCTTCGTCGTTGGGCCAAGGGTCTAGCTCTGATCTCCGAGGAGCCGGAGTAGCCGCGGTGCTTGGCGCAGCCGCTGCCATTGCAGGGCGTTCTAGGAATGCCCGTCGTTCCGCGCAAGCTGTCGGCGTGGAACTTCGAGGAGGGCGATGCCGCCGACCCCGGACCGGCTGCACTCCCTGCCGTCGATGTTGGACGTACCCTTATGGTCGGCGCTGGTGCCGTTGCCACCAGTGTCGTCTACTGGCTGATGCAATGGGGCAGTTGCGGCCCTTGGACAGTCGCCGATGCTGATCTCGTCGCGCTCCACAACACGAACCGCTGCGTCCTTTTCTTTCCTGCCGACGCAGGCTGGCTGACCGGCCCGGCCCGGTACAAGTCCCACTGTTTGGCGCAGTACCTTTCTAATATTCGGACCATCGATAAGTGGTACGATGAAACAACCGAAGCCCAAGCCGACATCTTCGACACCGTACTGGTTCTCGCCAATGAGCGCGACGTTCGAACGCTGGTTTCGCACCGTAACGATCCTATACAGTTCCAAGCGACCACGAGTCCACTCTGGCGTGCACAACTGCACCGCCACATCGTCAGAGTCGACGACTGCCCCAGCTGTCGCATGTCGGAAGTCCGAGCACCGACGTTGAAATGCAGCGAGGCCTCCATCGCCACCGAAGACAACCCCGATCTACCCGATGCGGCCCTACCGTTTCTCTCAGTGGCAAGCGGTTTGATGTTGGTGAGCGCACTTCAGCACCTGCAGCTAGGCCGATTCGGCACATCAGAGCTCAACTGCTGGGGTTGGGACTTCAAGTCGACACATCTAATGGCCCAGAGCGGCATCCGGCGCTGCGACGATGCCTGCACGATCCGCCTGGAACCGAATGCCCTCCGCGAGGTCGCCAGCGCCACTCGCTGGCACGATAAGCCTTGGTTACAGTCCGCGCTCACGTAGTAGGGCAGGCAACATCCCGCCCTGTGCAAAAAATGGATCGGTCCGTAACTGCCTGTGAGCGTGAGAATTGAGAGCGCCTACAATGGCTGAATGACGACCGCTACTCTCCCTCTCCAGCTGCTCCTGCTGACGGTTTCTGGCTGGGTGCATAGGCATCAGCAGGACGTTATCGCCTACCTGGTCGAGGAGAACCGGGTCCTCAAAGAGCAGCTTGGTGGCCGGAAGCTCTGGCTGACTGACGATCAGCGTCGTCGACTGGCGGCGAAGGCTAGGCTCCTCGGGCGACGGGCGCTCGACGCCGTCGCCACGCTCGTCACCCCCGATACGCTGATGCGCTGGCATCGCCGTCTGATCGCCTGGAAGTGGACCTACGTGGCCAGGCGGGTGGGCCGGCCTGGCCTGAGGCAGGCAATCAGCGACCTGATTGTCCGGATGGCTCGTGAGAACGACCGCTGGGGCTACTGCCGCATTCAAGGCGAACTGAGAAAGCTCGGGCATCGGGTGGCGGCAAGCACGATCGGCAAGGTGCTAAAGGACCACGGTATACGCCCGGCACCGGATCGGCCCACCTCGTGGCGAACGTTCTTGCGCGCGCATTGGGGCGAGGTAGCTGGCATGGACTTCTTCACGACAGAAGTGTGGACGCCGCTCGGGCTCACCACTTACTACATTCTCTTCCTCATCGATCTGAAGACCCGACGGGCTCACGTTGCGGGCCTCACGACGACGCCCGACGGGGCCTTCATGGCGCAGGTGGCCAGGAACCTGACCGATCCGGAGGATGGGTTCCTTCGGGCGCACCATTTCGTCATCTGCGACCGCGACGCGAAGTTCACGGCGGAGTTCCGGCGCATCCTACAGGCCGTAGGCGTGCGGGTCATCCGGACCCCGAGGCAGGCCCCGAACTGCAACGCTCACGCGGAGCGATTTGTGCTGTCGATCAAGTCCGAGTGTTTGAACCGGATGATGTTCTTCGGCGAAGCGTCGTTGCGTCGCGCTGTTGGAGCATACCTTCAGCACTACCACCGGGAGCGACCGCACCAGGGGCGCGGGAACGAGACGCTCGATTCCGCGCCGCGGTCCACGGAGGGGGAGCTTCGGTGCACTGAGCGACTCGGCGGCTTCCTCAAACATTACGCGAGAGCGGCGTAACGATGGGCGCTATCAATCGGTCAGCTGTAATCATCCGACCGTTGCCACCCTACCGCGCATGGGCCAAGCGAGACGACACCACTGATATCGCCGAGCAGGTCTTCGAGGACCTGCGACGGGCGCCTCACGTGTACCTCTTGCCGGAATACGGGGACGCCGACTCGGAACGGGAGATTCTGGACGACTTCTGGCCAGACCTGTTCGCGGCGATGTTGAACTGTTGGCTGACCGATGAGCAGCAGTGGCCAAAGAACCGGACGCACCAGATGTTTGGAGAGTGGTTCGACCTCCAGATGTGTCCGGTGGTCGAGGATCTGCATTTGGATGAAGAGCTGGTCGAACTCGACTAGAGCCGGACATGCGGCGATTCCAGATTCGCGGCGGCCCGATATTCGGATAGGACGGTCGGAAAACAGCTGTGCCGATCGGAAACGGCTGGCAGGCCGGCTGGCAGGCCCGATCACAACGGCGAAGCGAATCCGCATCGGCTGCGCGCTGGATACGAAGCACGATGACGGTCGGCGACAGCCCGTTTTGCGGCAGGAGAACCCAAGTGCCCGTGCTGGCTGAAGCGAGAGATGGGACGTGGCAGATCGAATTTGTTGAAGAGGCGACAGATGGGCCGTGGAAGTTCAAGCTGCGGAATCTCGGACGTTTCGACGAAGTGTTTGGTCGCAGCGTCTTGAACGCGTTCTGTCGATGTTTCGTCCATGTGGACCGCTTGAACAGCCTGATCAGTTGCATGCACACGAGCGAGCAGTACCACGGAAGAAACTCTGTCGCTTACTCACGCGATCTCAACACCTTGGTGTGGTTCACGGTTGGAACGCTCCGTGAGTTGGCCCACGCCATTCAGCATCTCCGTAGCGCGCTCGCGAGGTGTGGCCGACTCGACCCCGACAGCGCTCCGTGGGTCACGCTGCGCGACCTCGAACGGCGATGGACGAACGACGATTACCGGAAGATGAGGAACCAAGCCGCCTTCCACGTTGACGCGAGAGTGATCGAGAGAGGATTGAACGAACTGGTTGAGGACGAGGATGACGTGACGCTGGCAGAGGGTCATGGACGCCGGCACGTTGATAGTCGCTGTACCCTGGGCTTGTTATCCCTGCACAATGGACTAGATTTGGATCTCGACGGCTA
>CBDBIJ010000122.1:0-26871 GCA_965205655.1 Candidatus Latescibacterota bacterium | reverse complement strand
GCTCTCCACTTCGAACGAACTGTCGTAGTCGCCGCGCCTCTGGGCATTGTTGATCGCATCCGACGCCTTGGCGAAGGCGATGTTGATTCCAGAGGTGTGCCCCTTGGCGCCGAGTTTTGCGGCGGCCGTGGAGCGATCGCCGATGCCCCAGATGACGGTGCCACATTCATCCTTGACTGCCGCGCACATCGGTTCCACGTCATCCTCGCTCGTGCCGATCTTTACGCCGATGAAATGCGGTGATTCGTTGACGAGTCGCGCTGCCGCGGTCACCTGATCCGACTGTCTGAGGTAGTAGATGAACCGAGCGCCGCGTTGTCCCCCGTGCCTTTCCGCGAATGCCATGAATGTCTGATAGATCCCTTCGGGATCGCACACGCCCATGACCGGCATGAGGAGGAAGGCGTCCGGACCGCTCGTCAGACGGGACTGGGCCTCCACGACCTCGCCCGCGTCGGGGATCGGGTTCGGCGGGACGCCGGCGATGAGGACTCCCTTTCCCGCCATCCGCCGCCCCGTCTCTTCGATCAAACGCACCTGCTCGTCGAGTCCGATGTGATGGATCAGGCTCGTCCCTGCCAGGCAGATGACCCGGGGGCGGTCGTCCTCCTGGTTATTCGTGCTCATCAGATAATCGATATTCTTACCGTGTCCCTCGTAGTCGATTTCCCCGTCCCGAAACGGGATTACGGGAATCGAGATCGGCGTATCGAGTGCCGCGACCAGTGCATCTGTGCTCAAAGGCATTTAACTACTCTCCGGTAGTGGACCTTGCGAGGTCACGAGTGTTGAAAAACAGGAACTGCATGGAAGGTGTCAAACGGTAGGAGCAAAGACGGACATGTCGAGAGACGGCGCGCCGGTCGAGATCCACTCCGCCACCACCCGGCCGGTTATTGGACCCATCAGTACTCCGTTCTTGTAGTGACCTGTTGCGACGAACAATTGACCGTCCGCGTCGAAAGGGCCGATGACCGGCCTCCCCTTTTTCGCTTTGGGGCGAAGGCCCGCTCGCTGACCTGTCAAGGACGGCTCGATGGCGAGCACCTGTGAACAAAGAGCCGTGAACATCCGCTCTGCATCCTCCGTAGTGTCGAGATCGAAACCCACATCCTCGACGGTGCCGCCGACGACAATCTCGCCTCCGGCTGGAAGCAGGTGATAGCCTCCGTGGCGCAGTATGTGACGCACGACTCCGTCGCCTGAAAAGCGACACTGCTGGCCCCGGATGGGTCGTACCGCCAACTCTCGCCCAACACCGGCAGCCAACTCGCCCGTTCGCGCCCCAGCGGCCAGAACGAGGCAGTCGGCGCCCTCCGATCGGTCACCTTGCTCGGAACTCAACGTGACGCGCACGCCGCCGGGCGCGACCGCGTCGATTCTCTTCAGTCTGGTGCCGAACGATACCTGGGCACCCAGCCGTGTTGCGGAAGTCAGCAGCGCCTCGGCGAGGGCCTCGGGATTTACTCGGTGGTCGTCAGGGAAGTACACCCCCGCGGTCACCTCGCGGGCAACCCGCGGCTCCAACTCACGCAACCGCCGTCCTTCGACCAACTCGGCCCGGCAGTTCCGTGAGCGGTTGAAGGCGACGAGTTTGTGGGCGTCTTCCATCTCAGCCTCTCCTTCGAGGAACAAATCGATGCCGCCGAGCGCCTGCCAGCCCACATCTATGCCGGTCTCTTCCAGCAGGCGCACGGACAACTCTGCGTGCAAGGTGTGGCCCTCGCGGTAGAATGTCGAGAGCTGGTCCTCGCCGCCGTTGAAATGAGTCAGTACCCCCAGCGACGCCCTCGATGTCGGTGACGGTCGTCTGTCGCCGTCGACGACGTGAACGACGAAACCGGCGTGGGCCAGAAAGTAGGCGATGGATCGCCCCACGATTCCGGCTCCTACAACGAGGACGCTCACATTGCCGGACGACACCTCAGCGCTCTCTTTCTTGACACGACTGCAGCTGAACCGAACATTCTGCGGTCAGTCGTGTTCGATTCGCGAAAACCGTTCAGCTTGCGAAACTGGAGTGGCACCCTTCTATGCACATCATACGTTTTACAGACGACAGCGGCGAGGTTTACTTCGGTGAACAGGAGGCGGATGGCCAAGCCCAGATCCTGTCAGGTGACCTGTTTGGTGGTTTGACCCCCACCGGTGAGCGCGCCGCGGTGGACAAACTTCTCGCTCCCCTGGCACCGGCCAACATATACTGCATCGGCCTCAACTACCGCGAGCACGCCGCCGAGTCTGGCATGGAGCCGCCCGAGTATCCGATCGTCTTCATGAAACCGAGCTCGGCTCTGCAGCATCCTGAAGACCCGATCCGTTTACCCGCCTGCCAGATCGACTCCGAAGTTGACTACGAGTGCGAGCTCGCTGTGGTCATCGGCCGCACCTGCCGCGACGTTTCGCCGTCAGAGGCCCTCGATTGCGTTCTCGGCTACACCTGCGGCAACGATGTTTCGGCTCGTACCTGGCAGATTCACAAGGGGGGTGGCCAATGGATTCGCGGCAAAAGCTTCGATACCTTCTGTCCCCTCGGCCCCGCGCTCGTCACCACTGACGAGATCCCCGACCCCCAGAGCCTCGAAATCAAGACAGTCCTCAACGGCGACACCATGCAGGAACACGACACAAGCGACATGATTTTCCCGGTGACCGAGCTCATCAGCTTCCTCAGTCAGGACACCACCTTGCTGCCGGGGACGGTCATTCTCACCGGCACTCCCCAGGGAGTCGGCTTCGCCCGCAAGCCGCCTGTCTGGCTGCAACCGGGCGACGAAGTAGTGATCGACATAGAAAAAATCGGCCGCCTCGTGAATCCGGTGGTGGCAGCCGATTGACTACGTTCGTGACCTATTCGGTGGCCCAGCCCCGGTCTCCGCTGGCGCGGTGCAAAGACTCAGTCGACCCAAGCCGGCGTCGATGTCAGCCTCTCCATATCCGTAGAATCCAGCTATTTTTTCGACCACCGCGTTCAGCAGCACATCGGGGCATGACGCTCCGGATGTAACTGCCAATCTCACCGGCAGCTCGGGGGGAAGCCAGTCTTCGTTGACGGCCAGCTCTCTGGAGTGAATGTCGAAGTGTCTGATCCGCTGTGGTGACAGCAGCTCGTCACTGCTGCTGATGAGGTACGACGGCATGACCTGTGAGCAAATCTCGACGAGGTGAGAGGTGTTGGAGCTGTTGTAACCGCCGACGACAACCGCCAGATTCGGCTTGGCCTCGAGCAGGGATTTGGTGGCGTTCTGGTTCCAGTTCGTGGCGTAGCACAGAGTATCGTTCGTATCGGCGAAGTGATCGTCAAGGCTCTCATCGCCGAACTTGCAGCGCATCGCCTCGCGCATGATTGAGGCGACTTGCTTCGTCTCCTCGGCCAGCATCGTCGTCTGATTGACCACGGCGACACGGTTGAGATCCGTCGTCGGGGCAAACCCCGCCGACCACTTCCGTGAAAACTCGGCTGTGAACTCCGCCAGGGACAGATTGCCGACGATGTAGTCGTGAACCTTGCGCGCTTCGTCCGCGTCGAAGACGACGAGAGTCTTCGTGTGCTCCTTCGTGTGTGAGTGCGTCGCCTGCGTCTCCTCGTGCCCGAACTTTCCGTGAATGATTATGGTGTATCCTTCCTTACCCAGTTGCTCGCCCCTGTCCCACACCTTGGAAACGAAAGGACAGGTGGTATCGTAATTCTCGCGAAATTCCTCGGTCGTCGTGTCGATGCCACTATTCCCCAGCGACTCCTCGATCTGCAACGTCGTCCCGAAGGCGGGGATGAGCGCGATATCGTCGGGCGAAATTTCATCTTCACCGATCTGTCGTTCCCCGCAATTGTCGTAAATGAAATCGATGCCGCGCTGGCGCAGATCGCTGTTCACCAGTGGATTGTGGATGATCTCGCTAACCAGATTGATGCGCTTGTCGGGGTGTCTCTCCAGCGCCGTGAAGGCCATGTGGATGGCCCTTTCCACCCCGAAACAGAATCCAAAATGTCGCGGCACCAGCACTTCGAGCTCGCCGATCTGCAGCCGCGTTGGATTCAGCTGACGCTTGCCCTCATCCTGCCGGTAATCCTTGATCCGCTGGATGATGGAACCGGCGTAGTGATTGGGAACGCGATCGAATTGTGTAAAAGCCATGCGATCAATCTACTTCTGCAGCACCGGGTGTCAATGAACACCGCCTACCCCTATTCGTTATATTCTGTCGCCCATGCCTTCCTCCACATCGGCGGTCGTCCTCGTGAGCGGCGGTCTCGACAGCTGCGTCGCAGCAGCTGTCGCCAGTCCGGACCACGAACTCTCCTTCCTCCACGTCAACTACGGCCAGCGAACACAGGCGCGGGAGCTGACTGCCTTCGAGCACATCGCCGACCACTATGGCGTCGATCGTCGCCTCGTCGTCGATATCGCTTACCTCCAGCAGATCGGTGGATCGAGCCTCCTCGACCCCGAGGCTGAGATTCCCGAGGCGGCTGAAGTCTCCGGGACGCCTTCGACGTATGTTCCGTTTCGCAACGCCAATCTCCTGTCGATCGCTGTCTCATGGGCAGAGACCATCGGAGCAGCGGACATCTTCATTGGCGCTCACGAGCGTCAGTCCCCTTATCCGGACTGCACAGCCGCATTCTTCGACGCCTTCAACCGGGCCATCTCCGCTGGCACTGCCGCGGAGCCGCCGGTTGTCGTTCGCGCGCCTCTCATCGAGCTCGACAAGCCCGCGATCATTCGTCGCGGTACCGGCCTCGGGGCCCCCCTCCATCTCACCTGGTCGTGCTATTGCAGCGAGACCGCACCGTGCGGCCGCTGCCACAGCTGTGAGCTGCGGCAGCACGGATTCCAGCGAGCGGGCATCGCCGATCTCCTTCGGGCTTAACCGCGATTGCTTGGAAGAGTCTGAAGCGTCATTTTCTTGCCCCGACTATGAAATCTCCTACTTTGCTAAGGTTGGATCGCAACGAGAGACGTGAGAATGGCAACCGAGCGAGGCTCAGCGCTCCAGACCTTTCCGAACCCGAAGCCCGATCGAGACTACACGATACAGATCGAGTGCCCGGAGTTTACTTCTGTCTGTCCCGTCACCGGTCAGCCGGACTTCGGCACGATCCGCGTTCACTACATACCGGACAAGAGCTGTATCGAACTGAAATCTCTCAAGCTTTACATTCAATCCTTCCGTCAGGAAGGCATCTTTTATGAGGCGGTGACGAACGCCATCCTGGACGATCTGGTTGCAGCCTGCGCCCCGAGGCGCATGACGGTTACCGGCGACTTCAACGTGCGCGGCGGTATCGCTACTGTCATCACTGCTGAGCACCCGTAGCGGCCGAGTGGTCCGATTTGCGGGGACTCTCTCAATTGGAGCTGAGAATTCATGGATTCCGAGACGACAGAAGAAGCCGTAGACGAAGCGACTGAATCCGAGACACAGCGGGATTCGAGAACCTGGTTCCCCTACATCACGAAGAGCCAGTTCGAGAAGTTTCTCGCCAGGCTACAAAGCAACATGCCCGAAGAGATCGACCGCGACCATATCCGGGCGATCATTCGCACGCCCTCCATGATTTACAGGTTTCTTCGCGGTGTCGAGGCGATGAAGCTTATCGACAAAGATCAGAAACCGACTGAGAGACTGCACAACCTCGTCGCCCCGGAGAGCCGCAAAGAGACGATATCCGAAATCCTCAAGGACCTCTATCCGGAGCTGCTGGAGCAGTATGAGCAGTCGGACGGCTCCATGGTGGATCGCGACATCGTTTCTTTCTTTCGCCGCGAAACGGGGATGGGCAGTGACTCGGCGAGCAAAATGAAAATGTTCTTCAAGTACTTGCTGAGCGAAGCCGATCCGGATGGAACTCCCGCGCCGGCTCAAGAAGAGGGCAAGGGAGTGACGGCGGCGCCCGCCAGGGCGTCGAGGGAGCTGAGAGTTGCGCAGCGGCGCTCTGCCCAGCCTGCCCAGCGACCCGGATCGGAACCGGCTAACTCCGGCGACCGCTCGCCAGGCTCACGTACACTTTCGGAAACTCAGAGGGCTTACCTGGACACGCTCAAATCGGTCCTGAAAATCAACATCGACGGCGACTGGGACGACGACATGGTCAAACTCGCCTTCGATCGCCTCGAACGCCTATTCGACCGGGTCAGGCGCGGGTAACCCCACCTCAACTGGCCACGAGGAGCGCCGAGGCGCCCGGCTCAGGGCGCGGGAGCGCAGGCGCATCGAGAGATGCGTCGGAGCGACTGCAACGTAGTGAGCCGGGATGGATCGGCGGTTCTCACTCCTCCCATTCGCCCATGGCCGAAAACTTCTCGATCCGCTGATCGACGAGCTCATTTGCGGGAATTGAGCGCAGTTCGGCGAAGGCCTCCTGGACGTAGCGCTTGAGAGTTCCTGCAGCCTCCGGGTGATCGCGATGGGCGCCCCCGAATGGCTCGGGGACGATTCGATCGATCATCTGGTTTTCCTTGAGGTCCTGTGCCGTCAGCTTCAGCGCCTCCGCTGCCTCTTCTTTTCGATCCCGAGTCCGAAAAAGAATTGTCGAGCAGCTCTCCGGTACGATCACCGAATAGCAGGCGTGCTCGAGCATGAGTACGCGGTCACCGACCGCGATGCCGATCGCCCCGCCGCTGAACGCCTGTCCGATGATGGCGACCACGACCGGAACCGGCAGGTGGGACATTTCGAACATGTTGCGCGCTATCGCCTCCGCCTGGCCGCGTTCTTCGGCCTCGATCCCGGGGTAGGCCCCCGAAGTATCCACCAGGGCGAGGAGCGGTCGCTGGAACTTTGCCGCCATTTTCATCAACCGCAGGGCCTTGCGGTATCCCTCGGGATGGGGCATGCCAAAATTCCGAAACTGCCGCTCCTGGATGTTGCGGCCGTTCTGGATTCCGATGACCATGACCGGCTCCCCGTCGAGCCGGGCGGGCCCGCCGACTATCGCCGGATCGTCTGCGTAAAGCCTGTCACCGTGGAGCTCGGTGAAATCGGTGAGTATGCGCTCGACGTAGTCTAGGCTGTACGGCCTTCGCGGGTGGCGGCTGATTTGGACTCTCTGCCAGCGTGTGAGATTCGTGTAGATCTCCTGACGCAGCTTCTCGACCTTCTCCTCGAGGTTGCGAAGCTCCTGGCTCAGGTCGATGCCGTCCACGTCGGCCTGGCTCTGCATCTCGTCGATCTTCTTCTCGAGCTCGACGATCGGCCGCTCGAAATCGAGACAAAACCCGTTGTCGCTGTTCATCGGCGTCGATCTCCCACGTGCTCTTCAGACACTGTTTTCGACCGTCGCCTTCATTTCGCGAGCTTGCCCAGCGCCTCTTCGATGCGATCCATGGCGCCCTCGATCATAGGCATCGAGGTGGCGTATGAGATTCGCAGATGCTCCCTCGTCCCGAAACCCTCGCCGGGGACGCAGGCAACCCTCCCTTCGTCGAGCAGATAATCACACAGAGCCGCCGGTGTATCGATCAGGGCTCCCCCCGGAGCTATGGCACCGAAATACGCGGAAATATCCGGATACACGTAGAATGCCCCTTGCGGTAGCGCGCAACTGACCGATTCGATGCCGTTCAGCCGCTCGACGATGTATTTTCGGCGCCCGTCGTACTCGGAGCGCATCGCCTCCACGGCATCCTGGGGACCTGTCAGCGCGGCGATGGCCGCTTTCTGCGACATCGACGAAGGGTGTGAGACAGTCTGGCTCTGCACCTTGTCCATGGCGGCGATCACTTCCCCCGAGGCGCCCGCGAAGCCGATGCGCCAGCCGGTCATGGCGTAGGTTTTCGACAGGCCGTTCACCACGATCGACAGCTCCTTGATCTCGTCGCCGAGAGAGGCGATCGACACGTGCTCGACTCCGTCGTAGATCAGCTTCTGGTAGATCTCGTCGGACACGACGAAGATGCCGTGCTCTACCGCCACCTCCGCCAGCGCCGTCAACTCCTTGCGGGAGTAGACCGCGCCACTCGGATTCGACGGGCTGTTGAGTATGAGCATCCGCGTCTTCGGCGTGATCGCCTGGCGAAACTCCTCCGCCGTCAGCTTGAGTCCGCTCTCCTCGCCAGTCTCCACGATCCGGGGAGTGGCGCCCACGAGCTTCGGCTGCTCGGTGAATGTGACCCAGTACGGCGTCGGCACGACGAGCTCGTCACCGGGGTTCAACAGCGACGCCACCGCCAGGTAGATGGTGTGTTTGGCACCACAGTTGACAATCACCTCGTCGAGGCCGTACTCGAGCCCGTTATCCCTGCGGTAGGTGTCGCAAATTGCCGCCTTGAGTTCGACAATACCCGAGGGCGGAGAAGTGTACTTCGTAAACCCCTGTTGAATCGCCTGAATTCCGGCGTCTTTGATATGCTGAGGCGTATCGAAATCCGGCTCGCCGGCGGACATTGGGATCACGTCGATGCCGTCCCGGATCATCGACTTCGCTTTCGCCGTGATCGCCATCGTCGGGGAAGGCTCGACCCGCTCTACGTATTCGGCCAGCTTCATGTGGTGTACTCCGCGTTGAGCCTTACGTACTCATACGTCAGATCGCTGGTGAAAACCTCCGCCATCGCCGATCCCATTCCCAGTTCGATGCCGATCTCCACTTCGGCAGCCGCCATGGCCTTGCTGAGAGCAGCGTCGTCGAACTGGCGGCCGGCGCCCGAGCCGAAGATGGTCGTTCCGCACAACCTCACCTCGACCAGATTCGGATCGATGTCGACGCCTGAGTAGCCGACCGCGCACAGGATGCGGCCCCAGTTCGGGTCGTTGCCGAACACGGCCGTCTTCACGAGGTTCGAGTTGGCCACCGCGAGCCCTACCTGTCTCGCTTCGGACTCGCTGCGGGCGCCTTCCACCTGGATCCTTATCAACGTCGATATTCCTTCTGCATCGCTGGCAATCGCCTTGGCCATCTGACGACAGACGGCCTCGACGCCTTCGAACAGTGCCCCGGCGTCTCCATCGCCTACCTCGGGGGCACCGGCGGCGCCGTTGGCCATCAGGATAACCGTATCGCTCGTGCTCATGTCACCGTCGATGGTGATGCAGTTGAACGATCGCTGCACTGCGTCGGTCAGCATCTCCTTCAGCATTGCGGACGGCGCGGCCGCATCTGTCCCCACCACCGACAGCATCGTCGCCATGTTCGGGGCAATCATTGCCGCACCCTTGGCCATGGCTCCCACCCGCACGACCGTCCCTTTCAGATCGACCTCGACCGCGCAGCTTTTCGGCACCGTGTCCGTCGTCATGATCGCTTCGGCTGCGTCCAGAGCGCCATCGTCGCTCAGTGCTGCCGCCACCCGCGGTATTCCGGCCTCGATGGCCGCCATCGGCAGTTGGACCCCGATGATGCCGGTGGAGCACACCAACACCTCTTCCGCACTAACTCCCACAGGCGCTGCCGCGAGCTCGCACATTCGGCGAGCGTTGACCAAGCCCTGCTCTCCGGTGCAGGCATTGGCGTTGCCGCTGTTCAGGATGACGGCGCGGGCTCGACCGTTTTTCAAGTGATCGCGATTCACCTCGATCGGCGCGCCGTGAACCTTGTTCGTGGTGAAGACGGCCGCGGCGTTCGCCGGCGAGCTCGAAAACACGAGAGCCAGATCCTTGATCTGCGAATCCGACTTGACGCCGGCGTGGATGCCCGCCGCCTGGAATCCCCGAGGCGATGTGATTCCGCCTCTGTCTAGCGCGTTCACCTTTTCACCTTCTTCTCAAAAACAAAGGCGCCGCAACGGGCGCCCTTTCGGCTCTCTGCGGCCATGCGAGTCCGCAAGCGCTATATGGCCTCTGACACGAGGTCTCCGACTTCGCTCGTCGAGTATCCCATTTGCCCCGCTCCCATTCCCTTCATCTTCCCAAGCGTCGACACGACCGCTGCCTGGACGAGCTGCGCGGCTTGCCCCTCTCCGAGCGTCTCCACCATCAGCCGGCACGCCTCGATGGCGGCGATCGGATTGATCACATTCTGGCCCGTGTACTTCGGTGCCGAGCCACCGATCGGCTCGAACATGGAGACGCCTTCGGGGTTGATGTTGCCACCTGCCGCGATTCCCATCCCGCCCTGGACCATGGCGCCCAGATCTGTGATGATGTCGCCGAACATGTTGTCCACAACGACGACGTCGAACCACTCGGGGTTCTTTACCATCCACATACAGATGGCGTCCACGTGAGCGTAATCGCGTTTGATCCCTGGATAATCCGCTTCGCCGACTTCGTTGAAGACACGCTCCCACAAGTCCATGGCGAAGGTCAATACGTTCGTCTTGCCGCACAGAGTCAGAGTTCTGGTCTTGTTGCGCCGCTCCGTGTAGTCGAAGGCGTAGCGCACGCATCGCTCCACGCCCTTGCGCGTGTTGATCGACTCCTGTACGGCCACCTCATCCGCAGTTCCCTTCTTCAGAAAACCGCCCGCCCCGGCGTAGAGCCCCTCCGTGTTCTCGCGCACCACGACGAAATCGATCTCGTCCGGCCCCTTGCCAACGAGCGGTGTCTCCACGTTCGGATACAGCTTGACCGGGCGCAGATTGATGTACTGATCGAGCTCGAAGCGCAGCCGCAGCAGAATCCCCTTCTCCAGAATGCCCGGTTTCACCTCGGGATGTCCGATGGCTCCGAGGTAGATGACGTCGAACTGCCGCAACTCCTCGACTGCCGACTCCGGCAGGACCTCGTTCGTCCTCAGATATCGATCTCCCCCGAAGTCGAACTCGGTCGTCTCGTATTTTAATCCCACCTTGGCGGCTACGGCCTCCAGAACCTTCAGCCCTTCGGCCACCACCTCAGGCCCTGTGCCATCTCCAGGCACCACTGCGATCTTGTGCAAATCTTCCTCCTGAATCCCTCGTCAGAACCCTTTGATATACGGCAGTCCCGTCGCCGCACTCTCAATGGCAGCCTTGTCCTCGAGCAGCTGGCCCAGCGCATCCCATGTCCCCTTGACGAACTGCTCTTTGGTGCCGTCGGGGATGGTTGCATCGACCTGCACATAGCCACAGCGAACGATCTGGTCGACCACGTTCAGCGACAGCTCGACGGTGGGATCGGCCTCGACGGCGTCCATCAACCTGCTCGCGTCCGTCTCGGATACCTTCATGCACGGCAGTCCGAGAGCGATGCAGTTGCCGAAGAAGATCTCGGCGAAGGACTCCCCCACGAACCCGTCGATACCCCAGCGCATGAGCGCCTGAGGCGCGTGCTCCCGGGAGGAGCCACAGCCGAAATTCTTGTTCACCAGCAGAATCGACGCGCCCTGAAAGCGCGCTTCATCGAAGGGATGGCCGCCGGCTGCGCGCGCGTCTTCGAACACATGGGGGCCGAGGTGCTCGAATGTAACGGTGCGCAGAAAACGCGCGGGAATGATGCGGTCGGTGTCAATGTCATTGCCGCGCACGACCACGGCTCTTCCGGTGATTTCCCGTACACTCGATGAGATCGCATTCGTCATTTTGATAGCCTCAGTTCAACATCGTCCGCACGTCGGTGACTTCACCGGCGACAGCCGCGGCCGCCACCATGGCCGGACTCATCAGCAGTGTCCGTCCGGTGGGGCTCCCCTGACGTCCCTTGAAGTTTCGATTGCTGGACGAGGCGCACAGCTCACGGCCCTCAAGCTTGTCCGGATTCATGGCCAGACACATCGAACAGCCCGCCTCGCGCCATTCGAATCCCGCTTCCTCGAAAACCTCGTTGAGCCCCTCTTCCTCTGCCGCCATGCGCACCTGAAACGACCCCGGCACCACCAGCGCCCTCGTACCCGGCTTGACTTTGCGTCCCTTGGCCACCCGTGCCGCCTCCCTCAAATCGGAGAGGCGTGAGTTCGTGCACGAGCCGATGAAGGCGACATCGATCGGCGTCCCCGCGATGGGGTCGCCCACCTTGAATTCCATGAACTCGAGCGCCTCCTCGACGCCGGCTCGCTCCGAATCGGGAAACGTTGACGGTTCGGGAATGGCGTCATCGACGCTGCACGACTGGCCCGGGTTGATTCCCCAGGTCACCGTGGGCCCTATGTCGGCACCATCCATCTCGAAGACGTCGTCATAGGACGCATTCGGGGCGGACGCCATCGAGCGCCACCATTCTGTCGCTCGCTCGAAAGCATCACCTTGAGGAGCATGCGTTCGCCCGCGCAGATACTCGAACGTCGTGTCGTCCGGATTGACGTAGCCGCAACGGGCGCCGCCTTCGATCGACATGTTGCACACCGTCATCCGCTCCTCCATGTTCATTTTGTCTATGATCTCGCCGGCGTACTCGTAGGCATATCCCACACCGCCCTTGACGCCGAGGCGGTTGATGACGGTGAGCGTCACGTCCTTGGCGTAGACCCCCTCGCCGAGCGCTCCGTGAAGCTCGACGCGCCTCACCTGCGGACGCGCCATCGCCAGGCACTGCGACGCCAGCACATCCCGCACCTGACTCGTGCCGATGCCGAAGGCGATGGCACCGAAGGCTCCGTGGGTAGAGGTGTGACTGTCGCCGCAGGCAATCGTCATTCCCGGCTGCGTCAGGCCGAGTTCCGGTCCGATCACGTGAACGATCCCCTGTCGCGAGTCGTCCATTCCGTAGAACGGGATGTCGAAGTCTTCCGCATTCTGCTCGATGGCGACCATCATCTCCTCGGCCAGTTCGTCGAGAAACGGCCGCTGGCGTACGTCGGTGGGTATGATGTGGTCGGCGGTGGCGAAGGTGCGCTCGGGATGAAGCACGCTCAGCCCCCGTTCGCGCAGCATCTGGAAAGCCTGTGGGCTCGTCACTTCGTGAACGAGGTGCAGTCCGATGAACAGCTGCGTCTGCCCCGACGGAAGCTCTCGTAATGAGTGTTGTCGCCACACTTTCTCGAAAAGATTCTCTGACATTATCTGACTCCTGGCCTATACCGCCTGCGCCTGTTGTCGCGCCCGTCCCCGCTGCGCCGCCAGGCGGTTGAGTGCATCCACATATGCCTTGGCACTCGCCTCAATCACGTCCGTCGAAGCGCCGCGCCCGGTCATTTTCATGTGGCTCTCGGACACCCTCACCATGACCTCGCCCATGGCCTGGCTGCCGCTCGTGATTGCCTGGATGACATATTCGTCCACCTGCGCTTCGGAGCCCGTCGCCTGATTGATCGCCTCGTAGGTGGCGTCTACCGGCCCGTCACCCCAGGCCGATTTCTGAACCTTTTCTTCGCCGTCGATGAGGATCCGCACCGTCGCCGAGGGCACGGTGCTGCTACCACTCACCGTGTGGAGATACTCGAGCTTGAACTTCTCCGGCACGTGGCTGATCTCGTCTCCGACGATGGCCATCAGGTCTTCGTCGAACACTTCCTTCTTCTTGTCTGCCACCGTCAGAAAGCGGTCGTAGGCTTTGTTCAGCTCCTCCTGGGACAGGTGATATCCCAGCTCCTCCAGCCGGTGCCGCAGAGCGTGACGACCCGATCTCGCTGTGAGAACGATGGCCGTGTCGTCCAGACCAACGTCTCGCGGTGACATGATCTCGAAATTGGTGCGGTCTTTGAGGACGCCGTCCTGGTGGATGCCCGAGCTGTGGGCGAAGGCGTTGGCACCGACGATCGCCTTGTTCGGCGGCACCATGATCCCCATCAGACGGCTCACCATGCGGCTCGTGGCGATGATCTCCTTCGTCACCACCTCGGTGAACAAATCGTAATAGTCCTCGCGGGTCGCCAGGGCCATCACCACCTCCTCCAGAGAGGCATTCCCGGCCCGCTCTCCAAGCCCGTTGATCGTGCACTCCACCTGACGGGCTCCCGACGTCAACGCCGTCAGCGTGTTCGCCACCGCCATTCCCAGATCGTCGTGACAGTGAACGCTGATGACGGCGTCGCGGACATTCGGCACTCTTTCGATTATACCGCCAATGAGCTCGTCGAACTGGTGCGGCACTGTATACCCGACGGTGTCGGGAATGTTGATCGTCGTCGCCCCGGCGGCGATCGTGGCCTCCACGACCTCGTTCAGATACGCCGCATCCGTGCGCGTCGCGTCCATCGGCGAGAACTCGACGTTGTCGCAGTGCGACCCCGCCCTTTCGACAGCGTCCACGGCCATCTTCAGCACCGCCTCGGGCGTTTTGCCCATCATTGCCTGGTGACCCGGGGAGGTGCCGATGAAGGTGTGAATCCTCGTGCAGGCACCGCCCTTGAGCGCCTCACCGGCTCGATCGATGTCTTTGTCGATTGCCCGCGCCAGGCCACAAACTCTCGGCCCTTCCACCTCGTGGGCGATCCTGCGCACCGCCTCGAAATCTTCGTTCGAGGAGACCGGAAAGCCCGCCTCGATGATATCTACGTTGAGACGGGCGAGCTGGTGCGCGATCTCCAGCTTGTCGGGTACTGTCAGGGACGCGCCCGGTGTCTGCTCCGCGTCTCTCAACGTCGTGTCGAAGACGTATACTCTGCTTTCGTCCATGTCTCTCTCCTCCTGCTACTTCTTTTCGTCCAGCCAGCTCATCATGCCGCGCAGCTTTCCGCCCACCTCCTCGATGAGATGCTGCTGGTCCTGTCGCTTGCGGGCCGTGTAGACCGGGCGACCTACCTGGTTCTCCGCGATCCACTCCTTGGCAAACTGCCCGGTCTGGATATCGCTGAGGATCCCTTTCATGATCTTGCGCGTCTCTTCCGTCACCACCTTTTTGCCACGTGTCAAGTCGCCGTACTCGGCGGTGTCGGAAATGGAGGAGCGCATATTGGCGATGCCCCCTTCGTAGATGAGGTCGACGATCAGTTTTACTTCGTGCAGGCACTCGAAATAGGCCACCTCGGGTTGATACCCCGCTTCGACGAGCGTGTCGAAGGCAGCTCTGATCAGTTCGGTCATGCCGCCGCACAGCACAACCTGCTCGCCGAACAGATCTGTCTCGGTCTCTTCCTCAAAGGTTGTCTCGATGACGCCCGCCCTCGTGCAGCCGATTCCCTTGGCGTAGGCCAGTCCTACCTGATGAGCGCGCCCGGACGCATCCTGATAGATCGCCAGCAGCCCGGGCACACCGCCACCCTCTTCGTACACCCGGCGTACGAGGTGTCCCGGACCCTTCGGCGCCACCATGAAGACGTCGACGTCTTTCGCGGGCACCACCTGACCGAAGTGAATGTTGAACCCGTGGGCGAAGGCGAGGCAGTTGCCCCCTTCGAGATTCGGCTTGATATCCGCTTCGTAGACGCCCCGCTGGACTTCGTCGTTGATGAGAATCATGACAATGTCCCCGGCCTTGGCCGCCTCCGGAACTCCGAGTACCTTCAGACCGGCCTCTTCCGCCTCGGCGCGTCGCGCACTTCCCTCGCGAAGACCGACGACGACCTCAACGCCACTTTCCTTGAGATTGAGCGAATGGGCATGTCCCTGGCTGCCGTAGCCGATCACGGCGACTGTCTTGTCGCCGAGCAATTCTATGTTCGCGTCGTCGTCGTAGTACATTTGCATCGTCTGAATCTCCTGTCTATTTCACATGCGGGGTTGTAATCACAGCTGGCTCTCTACACACAGTCTTATGACTGCCTTTGAATCTCTTCAGAGGCTCCATCCGTTTCTTGAATTGTCAGGAAGAGGAGAGGAGCCTACTCGATGAGGCCGGTAAGAAGCGGGCTGACGAGCAGCAGAATCGGAAGACGGCGCAGCACGCCCACACCCCTGGCATGGAAGCCAGCGGCGAAATCGGGTCGAACATTCAACTCGGCGTGCATTGCAAAGCCCATAAGTGCCAACGAGTTACGAATAGTGCCGACGAGGTAACATAGACCCCGACCCAATGAGTGTCAAGAATGGCTATGAGTGACCGGGACTCCTTCGAAATCGCCGCGGTGACGGACTGCTCCCTGTGGGACTCGTTTGTCCGCGGCGCTGTCGGTGGAACCGTCTTTTCCACGAGTGGCTGGCTCGCCTGTGCCGCGGGCGCCACCGGCCACGAGTCGAGGATGTACGGTTGCTACAGGAAAGGCCAACTGGTTGCCGGTGTCTCCGGAATCGAGCTGAGGCGCGGCCATGTGAAGGGTCTCGTGACTCCCGACCTGAGCCCCCACGGCGGCTTCATGTTCCATCCAGTGGACAGCGCTAGCCCGGCCCGTTGGGAGTCCGAGCACGGCGGCGCCGCACGGAGTTTGATCCAGTTCCTCACCTCCGACTACACAGACCTCCATCTAACTCATGCACCGGCAATAACGGATATGAGGCAGTTCATCTGGTCTGACTGGGAAGTGCGACCCCGCTACACGTATGAGATTCCTCTGATTGACCGCGGGAAACTGTGGGACGGGCTCGAGCGTCGGACCCGCGCTGTCATTCGCAAGGCCGAAAGCGAGGGCTTCCGCTTCAGAGCCACCGAAGACACGGACCTGTTGCGGCGCCAATACGAGCTCGTCTACTCAAGCCGCAACGGCGACACTCCCGTTGCAGCCGCTGTCGTGCAGCGCTTTGTGGAAGAAGCCGGTGGCAGCGGCTTCGCCGAGGCATACCTCGTTGAGGATTCCTTGGGACATCCCGCCAGCATCGTCGTCTTCGTTCGCGGGTTCGACAGTATCTATGCCTGGATCGCAGGAGCCGACCCCTCCTTCAAGGACAGCGGCGCTACCTCTCTGCTCTACTGGAAACTGCTGCAGCAGTCCCCCTACCAGCGCTTCGACTTCGTCGGCGCCAACATTCCCGGCATCGCTCTCTTCAAGCGCGGCTTCGGCGGTGACCTGGTGTCCTACTTTGCAGTTGAGAGATGTCAAAATCGCCTGTTGAACGCCGGCCGCGCGCTGCGCCGGTTGCTGAGGCCAACTTGAAAGCGAGCGGCGCTATACTGATTCTACGTTCATACCGAGACCGCTAGCTCCGGAGCCACTCATGCGAAATTCAATATCGAACCGGGTATCGGAGATCATCGGCGCCACCCCGATGATGAGGTTGGAAAACCTGTCGCCGCCGGGAGGCGCTGCGATTCTGGCCAAGATGGAGTACTTGAACCCGGGGGGTAGCGTCAAGGACCGCATCGCGCAAAACATGATTGATGATGCAGAGCGGTCGGGGAACCTGAAGCCGGGAATGACGATTGTCGAGTCCACCAGCGGCAACACCGGCATCGGGCTCGCCATGCTGTGTGCAGCGCGGAACTACCGTTTGATTCTGACCATGCCGGAGACGATGAGCTTCGAACGCCGGGCGCTGGTCGCCCGCTATGGGGCCGAAGTCGTGATCACTCCCGGATCCGGAGACATGGAGGGCGCCGGTCGGAGGGCGCGCGAAATCGTCTCTCAGAGCGCGAACTGCATCGAGCTGCGGCAATTCGATAATCCGGCGAATCCCGAGGTGCACCGACAGACCACGGGGCCGGAAATACTGCAAGCCACCGGCGGTAGAGTGTCCGCCTTCGTTGCCGGAGTCGGCACCGGCGGAACCATAACAGGTGTTGGCGAAGTGTTGAAAGCCGAACTGCCCGATGTGAGAGTCATCGCTGTGGAGCCGGCTGCTTCGGCGGTGTTGAGAGGAAAACCCGCCGGACCACATGCCATTGAAGGTATCGGCGCCGGATTCGTGCCGTCCGTGTTGAATCGTGATATAATCGACGAGGTGATTGCGGTCGACGACCGCGAAGCCTTTCAGATGAGCGAGGCGCTGGCCAGACAGGAGGCTCTCCTGGTGGGGATCTCTTCAGGTGCCGCCGTGCTGGCCGCCCGCGAGGTTGCACAGCGGTATACTGCGGACGACCAGGTCGTCACCATCCTGGCCGACACCGGGACCCGCTACTTCAGTATCGAGGAGTATTTCCGCAGGGACGAGGACGAGAATCAGGGAACTCTCCTGTAGGATCTCACAGAGCCGATTCGGTTCATCGGACCTTTTCAACCGGCTTCCTGAGCGGATGAATCTGAGCAAGAGCGAGCGGGCCTTCGAGGCTCGCCTCCGCAGGAAACTGGCAATTTGGCCCAGGCAGAGCCCGTGGATGGGGGTGTGCAGTTGCGTCCTCCTGACCTGGCTTGCAGCTGAGCTTCACACCCTGCCCTACCCGCCCTTCACTCTGTCCGGCGGACAGCAGCCGATCAGTGCCATTTTTCTGGCGCTGCTGATGGGTATGGTGGTTCGCAACCTCATCCCCGCTGCGCGACTGCTCAAGCCGGGTCTCGACGCGGTCATTAAGAAGGGTCTGCCCGTCGGCATCGTGATGCTCGGCGCCATGCTGAACTTCTACGACCTGGTGGAGGTGGCCTGGCGCGTAATCATCGGAGCGGTGGTCCTGATCGCAATCACGATTCTGCTGACGCGAGTGTTGGCGAAATGGCTTGGGGTCGACGCAAAGCTTGGTCTCTTGATCGGCGTGGGCACCGCTATCTGCGGAAGCTCGGCTATCGTCACAGCGGCCCCGATCGTAGAGGCGAACGAAGAGGAAATGGCCTACTCTGTCGGGGTCATCAATCTGCTCGGTGTCGTTGCCTTGTTGGCGTTTCCGATTCTTGGTTCCGCTTTTGATCTCCCGGCTGATCTGTTTGGGATGTGGTGCGGACTCGCCATTCACGCCACCCCTCAGGTTATCGCCGCCGGATTTGCTCACCACCTTGACGGTCAGGTGGCCGGGGAGCTGGCGACGCTCGTCAAGCTGGTGCGAATCTCCTTCCTGGCGCCGACGCTGTTTGTGTTGGGTGCGTGGTACGCCTATCGGCGGCGGCAGGAGACGGTCTACGTCGGCAAGCCGGTCCCGTATGAAAAGCTGATTCCCGGTTTTGTCGCTCTGTTTCTCGGAATGACGCTGATGTCCACTCTAGGTTTTTTTCCCGAAGTCACCCTGCACCTGTCGGAGCGATCGATATTCGGAGCTGAGGATCGGCATCTGGACCTCGCCGGGACCCTTGGGCAAGCGGCGAAGTGGATGATTACCTGCGCCATGGCCGCTGTTGGACTGTCTACCGAGTTTCGGGCCATGAAGTCGGGCGGGGCACGTCCTGTAGTGCTGGGAATGCTCGCCACAGCAGTACTGGCGTTGCTGGGGCTGCTTACCGCGGCTCTGGCTCTACCGAGGCTGAGTCCGTGAACGCTGGCGAAATAAAGCGCCTGAGTGTGGTCGGTGCGGGGTTGATGGGCCACGGCATCGCCCAGGAGTTCGCCGTTGCCGGCTACGACGTGCGCCTGCACTCCCGCAGGGTGGAGAGCCTGGACAGAGCGCTCTCGAGTATTGACTCCAATCTCGAAAGGCTCGTGTCACTCGAAGTGGTCACTCGCGAGCAGGCCTCCGCAGCGTTGGCGCGGATTTCGGCGACCACTGATTTCGATGAGGCCGTCGACGACATCGATTTCGTCGTCGAGTCGGTGTTCGAAGATCTGGCCCTCAAGCAGCAGATCCTCGAGAAGCTCGACAGACAGTGTCCCGAACGCACCATCCTGGCCAGCAATACATCGAGCTTGATGCCGAGCGCCCTGGCGTCCGGGGTCGCACGAAGTGACAGACTGCTCGTTGCCCACTACATCAATCCACCTTTCTTGATCCCACTCGTCGAAATTGTACCCTCCGATGCCACTTCCGACGAAACCGTTCAGACTGTCTGCGATCTGCTGACGGGCATGAAAAAGCGGCCAATCATCGTGCGGAAAGAGACGCCCGGGTTCGTCCTCAACCACCTCCAGGGAGCGCTCCTGCGAGAGGCCTTGTGGCTCGTCGAGAACGGCGTCGCCAGTGCACGGGATGTGGACATCGCCATCAAGAGCAGCATCGGCCGCCGCTGGGCCGTGGCGGGCATCTTCGAGGTCTTCGACATTGCCGGCTGGGACATCGTTTCCTCGATCGCCTCAAGCGTCCTTCCCCATCTCGCCTCCACCACGGAAGTCTCCCCCATCCTGCGAGAGAAAGTCGAGCGCGGAGAGCTGGGGATGAAGACTGGAAAAGGATTCTATGAGTGGACGCCTGAGACCGCCGACGCCTTGAGACAGCGCATCGCCAACGCCCTCATCGAGATCGAACAGTGGTCGGGAAGGAATGATTGACCGCGCTGATCGTCAACGTCGGAGGTGACGGCCTCTCTTTGTCGTCAGCCACTCTCGAATCCGTTGCGCGTGCTCGGGATCCGGGTTCAGCTGAAGGATTCTTTTGAGATACTCCTCGGCCTTCTCGGCTTCCCCGAGCCGATGGTGCGTCAGCGCCATGTAGTCGAATGCGTCCAGAAGGTCCTCCTCCAGCCCGACTGCGCGCTCCCAGCAGTAAATGGCCATTCTGAATTGCTCGAGCTGGTAGTACGCCAATCCTGTATTGAACCAGTGCCTCGCGTTTCGGGGATTTGCCGCCGTGGCGTTCTCGTTCGCTTCCAGCTCCAGTATTGTCTCACCCATGTCCCGGTAGTATCTGCCGACTGAATCCCATCCATACGATCTCGCGTGCACGGAAAGCGGCGCCGTTTCCAGTAGATCCGTGAAGCGGCGCTCGGCTCTGGCCTCGTCCGCATTCAGCCCGATCCATAGCAAGGTGTGGATGCCGGCGGCGCCACAGATCAACACAGCCGTGGAGGCGCGATTTGGGAATGTCTCAGTCGCTCTCGTGAATGAGGCGGCCGCCCACACTGTGAGCGGCACGGACGGAATGGCGAGCACGTCCCAGTCGCGGAAGGCGCCGATTTCCGGATTCAGTACCGCTGTCGCCCCCAGTGGAACGAGCCCAGCCGCCAGCAGAAAGAGACTCCGTGTATCCGCGGAGAACGCGCGCGTTCCCAAAGCGCGGCGACGACCATGGCAACTGCCGAGGCCGTCAGCAGTTGCTGATTCACCAGGTCCGAAAGATGACCGAGGGAAAGCAAACCGTAGGCCTCCTTCACCCCCGGAGGCGACGTCAGGGGAAGGGCGTGCGATCCCGCGAACCAGTCGAAGTAGTTGAGGGGATCGATTCCCATCGCCACTACGATACTCAGTGAGACGGCCGGAACGGCGGCGAGCGTTGCTACCCGCGTCGCCGCGTTGTGAACGGGTGCGATTTCACGATGTCGAGATCCGAGCCCGCCATCCCTGAGAAAGAGGAGCACGAGCAATGAAGGGACCAGGCACACCAGCAGGAAGTGCAGCGGAATGATGACCCCGAGAGTTAGACCCGCCGCCACCGACGACAGCCTCGCCCTGATAACCTCCACACCGACAAACAGATACAGCAGGGTCGCGGCATAGACGAGGCCGTAGGTCTCCACGTATCCGAAAAACACCTGCGCGTAGCCCGCTGTGAGCAGGAACGCGATCACCGCTGCACGTCCGGCTCTGTCGACGGCGATTGCTCGCGCGAGCGGGAGGAGCAGGGCGACATACGCAAGACCTGACAGATAGCTGTAAAGCCGGTAGGTCGATTCCGCCGACAGGGAGGATTTGCCGATCTCGTAGAGCAGTCGGACCAGCCAAAAACTGAGAGGCGAGTGATCGACGCGGATCGTGCTCTCGGGCAGCTCGCTCAGGTAGAGGTAGCCGTCGCCGAGCAGGTGCACGGCGGAAGGGAACGCACTGGCTGCGGTCGATCCTGCGGCGAAAATGATGAACAGGGCCGCGTATTGTCTCGTCCGGCCTCGCAGAAGACGGGCAAACGTTGCAGAGGCCCGTATCAGCTGGCGGCGCGGCGCCGGAAGGAGCAAGCACACAGACGCCGCGGCAAACAGCCACCAGTAGACCGGCGGATGATACGCCAGGAAGTGAACCCCCCAGACGCGGCTGGTAGCGGCGGCTCCGGCCAGCAGGTGAATCGCGAGGAAGGTGGCAACTACGATAGTTGAAATCAGCATTTGCACGAACCCGTGCGTGCAAATTGCCGACTCGGGTTGATGCGAGCAAGGCGTATTGCTCGCTTGTCAGACCAGAGATACTTTCCCCTATCCAGCGTCCTTGACGCCGCGCCATCGACAGAGGAGGAAGTTATGTCTGAACCGTTTGCACCAGATTACGACCGCGGTACGCAGGGGCTGCGCGTGCCCGATGACCTCCGCGCTCCCTTGAGAGCGCATTTCGAACAGCTGCGAAAATGGTACGACGAGGTTGGCTGGGTAGCGCGGATTGGATTCGGCGAACGCCCCGCAATCGCCGTCATCGACCTCGCCCTTGCCTGGACAACTCAGAATGGGATGATGGGCTCAAACGTCGATTGCGTCGTCGAGGCGACGGTTCGATTGCTCGACGCCGGCAGGGATGCCGGGGTGCCGATCTTTTTTACCACCGGCACGAACGATCCGGCAGACCCGCAGCGCCCCGGGAAGGCAACTGGCTGGTCCGACTACTCTCCCGAGAGGACCAAGCTCATGGAGCTCGATCCCAGGTTGGGTCGGCGCCCGAACGAGAAAATCATCCACAAACCCTACGCCTCGGCATTCAGCGGAACCAACTTCCAGGACATGCTCACCGTGCTCGGAGTGGATACGCTGGTCGTCACTGGGGTAAGTACGAGTCATTGCGTCTATGCCACGTGCCGCGACGGCTGCAATGCGTTTCGCGTCATCGTGCCCCGTGAAGCCGTCGGCGAACGCTGCGAACTCATGCACGAAGTCAACCTCCTCGATATCGATATCGACTGCGGCGACGTCATGTCGACGGACGAGGTGATCGCTGCAATAAAGGCGACCTCACGGTAGCACCACGAACCTTCGCACCCCTACGTTGCCGGCCAGGTCACTCACTCGAACGACGAGGGTGGCCTTGTTGCCCTCCGGAATATCCACTCGGAAGGTGAACTCCTCTTCACTGGAATCGAAAATCTCGTCTGTTGGAAAGAAGGGCAGCCACTCTCCTCCGTTCACCGCGTAGTACCCTCTCCTCAAAGGTCCGGTTCGATCACGTGCGCTTCCCGTAACCGCCGCCACATCTCCCGCCCTGTCGACGTCGATGTCCTGCAGCTCCGGCGCGGTGTTGTCTATCAGGAACGGATCACTCATCCTTTCGCCCGAGAGTGCCGTCTCGCTGGAGTTACTGCGATCATCCGAGGTGACTGCCTTTATGACGTAGAGGCCGTCCGGAAGCGCTGTCGAATCCAGCGAGTATGTTGCCACTTCCAGATCCTCCTTCAAGACCTTCCATTCATCGTCGCCGTCGAATTCGCGGAAATGCAGACTGTGACGAAGTCGGTCGCCGTTGGCGTCATCTGCCTGCCACGTGATCGTCCATACTCCCGAGACTGGTTTGGCCGGGCTCGCTTGCGACCCCGAGGACCTCGTCTTCTTTCCCGGCTGGGATTGACGACTCCTCGCGCCCCCCGAACTGCCTGACGCGGCGTTTCCCGAAGCCGGCACAATGGAGACGGACGTCACCTTCGGCTTCGTGTTCCTCTGCTGGTAGGACAGGGAGACCTGCCGGATCAGTGGCGTCCTTGCGGATTTCGAGCTACCGAGTTCCGCTCGCCATTGCACGAACCGGGCGTTGGGGCTCGAAATCGAATGCGACCCGATCGCGCCGGCGCCAGACCACGGGCTCCAACTCGAGTCCGGCTCGGACGTGTTGCCGCTTCTCGTGGATAGCTGTACACGAGTGCCTTGAGGCTGGCGCCCGTCCCATGAGAGCCTACCCCACTTTGACCGGCTGGAGGCGTCGTGTGTGAGCGACTCGAGTGTCCCCTCCGATGCGTGTCCCGGACCCATCGCGAACAGCTTGCCCATGTTTGCCGTTCCCACCAGCATCTCACCCGAATCGAGCGCCAGCATCGTGGTGACCTGCGATTCCGCGCTCTGGGCCAACACCTCCCATCCTTCCTCTCGCGTATCGACGCTGTAGAAGTTCCCTTTGTTGCCGGTGCCGATCACCACATCGCCATGGTCGGCCACAGCCAGGGACAGGAGTACGGCGTCGTTGGAGCGCCAGACCTCCGTGACGACACCATCGGCGGCGATCGTGTAGAGTGCCGAGCCCGCTCCCGGGCCGGTCGGCCGAGGCCCGCGCGCCTGCACCGCCTGTGCAGGAGGTGAAGGAGGGCCCGCTGACACCTGTGCGGCAGCCGCGTCGACCGGTACAGGAAGCGAGATGGCCTCGGTCGGGGCGCCAGCAGAGTCGGTTGCGGAAGCAGCACTTCCCCGCAGATCCGAGCTGCGAGGCTCATCTGGTGATGGAACCCGCGGGGACGCTGGGGTGGGCCCTGTTTGGGGACCGGGTCCCGTTCCCGACGTTGCCCCGACATAGAGCGTCCCATCCCAGCCCAGAGCGAGAGCGCTCACCTCTTTCTCACCGGCTTCATACAGCACGAACGATTCCCCCTGGGCTGTCAGCTTGTAGACAATACCGCGTCCCTCACCACCCGCGTAGAGGATGCCGTCTTCGCCCCTTCCCCGGATCAACGACATGATATGAGTCTCGGGCGAATCGAAGAATACGCTCCCCTCGCCATCGGAACTGATTCTGTAGATTCGTCCTTTGTCGCCGGTACCGGCGTAGATGTCTCCATCTTCGCCGGCAACCATGTTCCAGACGTAGCGATCTCCCGTTTCGAAAAAAACTGAGCTGTCGCCGGAGGGATCGATCTTGTAGATGGTGCCGGTGACGGACGTCCCCGCGTAGATCGAGCCGTCGGTGCCGAAAGCGAGGCTCAGGACATCCGGTTCATCGAGGTCACAGTAGGGGGAAAACGCATCCTCTCCCTTCTCCTGTTTGAAGATTTTTCCATCGTTGCCGGTACCTGCGAAAATGGTCCCCTGCGGGTCCCTCGAAATCGCCCATACGTAGAGCTCGCCTGTATCGGCTACAAGATTCAGCGGCGGTGACAGCGTGACCTGCCCGCGACTGTTCACGGCAATGTTCGTCAGCTCTCCCTCGGAGAAACTGACCTGCGTGCGCACATTCCAGAACGAGGGCGTCACCGCGGCTGTCTCTCCGTAGAGGATGAGGCCGCTGATGGCGGCCAGCCCGATCCAATTCAGTTTCGCGGTCGGCACTGTCGGTTTCTGCTTCATGTCTGCGATCCTATCTCGCCCGGCGATCCACTCGCACCGGCAAGCTTCTCTGTCCGCGGACGACGACATCCATCGGAATCTTTTTGGTGGCGACGATGGTTCCCTGAGTTGCCGCCATTTCGCCGGACTGCCGCGTCGTCCGGAGCACCGACATCCTCGAAGCGGGCAACGAGACCAGCTCGACCGATCCGACAGTCGCCCCCGGCCGACGGGAGAGGAGATCCGCAATCAGCTCGTTGTTGCGCGGCAGCTCTTCGATGAAATCGAGAAGCCCTTCCATGCTTTTCGGTCTACCCTTGGCAGGTGCGCGCCGCTGCTCAACGAGGCGCGCCGTGTGGGCGTCGTATACGCGGACCTCCAGCACCCCTTCTGGCATGTCCTCCGGAACCCGGATGTCCACGGTCGACCTCACCACCTCCCCGAGTACCGGTCTGGTCAGCAGCGTGATTTGCAGAGATTCACCCGGCCTGACCGCGTCTTTGTTCAGTCGGATCGACTCGAGCGTAGCTGTCCTGGGCTTCTCTATCAGCGACAGCTTCAGGGCCACGTCTTCGAAATAAACCTCCTCGAACTCGTTTTCCAGCAGGGTCGAAAGCAATTTCATAATGTAGAAGGCCGCCTCCGACGGCGCGTAGTTGCTCGAGAACATATTCCGCACGGCGAGCGGCTCGTGTCCTGCCAGGTCCACTGTTGCCTCGAGGCCGACGGAGTAGTCGCCATAGAGCTTGCCGGCGGCTCCGATAGTGGCCACGACGGTGTACCACGCCAGCCCGGGGGTCCACATCCGGTCCCTGACGATCTCGTAGTGATAGTCCTCCGTGCCCTCCGGGGACTCCACGTCGACGTTCATCGCGATCATCGTCGGCGCGGATCCGACGACTCCGGAAATCGCTGCGGATCTGTCCTGGGCCACCCTACCCACAGCCTCGATGACGGAGCCGAATTTGAACGACACGAAAATACTGGGCACGACGAAGTGAACATCCATCGTCGCCATCGGCCAATCGACATCGCCGAACGAGCGCATGGCGTGGCCGAAGGCGATGACGTTGTCGCCGTCTCGGTGCGTGAGAGTACCCAGCGCTGCGGCGCTGAAATCGCCCCTGATCAATTGGACTCCCACGGATGAACCAGGCTCCAACTGCGGCGACTCCCGAACCGTCCGGGATTCTCCTCCGCCGCCTTCCATCGGCACGAAACCCATTCGCCCCAGGACACGTGAGACCATGCCGAAGGTTTCCCCGTCGAAGCCGGATATCATCAACGGCGTCGACACCGGTATCATCGTCGTTGCCCCGCCGCTTTCGAGCGTCGAGTTACTCGGTTGTAGGTACTCCGCCGCGATCGACGGTAGCGGTGGGCTGTCCCACGGTCGCTCCGGGATCTGCCACATGCCGTGTGTCTCGCCCTCCCCGATGTCGAAGCGGTCCCGTTGCTGCCTGTCCAGGGCCTCTTCGAGCATCTCCCCGATAGGCGTGATGCCGCACAGAGGCTCTGTTGCGGCTCCCCAACCGAAGGCCACGGCACCGAGAAGTCTGTCGTCGATGTAGACGGGGCTGCCGCTCATGCCGGCGATGATCCCCGTTTTCTCGAGAGGTCCACCCTCCATCCGGCCCCAGACGATATTCTTCTTCGGCCAGCTGCCGCGCTCCACTCCGAGAATCTCTACCTGAAATGTGTCGATGCGCGTACCCTCGAACACGGTCAGGCCGAATCCCTTCATCCCTCGTTCGACTTCATCTACTGGCATGAAATTGAGCGCGTCCGGTTCGATGGCGTGAGCGGGCGCCAGCCGGGCGGCGAGGAAGACCGTCATGATACGGAGTCCACCGCGTCCGTATCGCAAAACGCTTCTCACGAGTGTATTCCCGCTCACGCTGCCAGATCCTCCGGTTGCCGTGGCGTCGTGTCTACGAGGCCCACCGAGGGCAGCCCCTGGCCGGCGCAGGGTCCCCGTCGCCGGCACGTGCCGACGACGATGTCGGCTCTGTCTCCAACACGGCGCAGGACGGCGAGCA
>CBDBIJ010000121.1:0-48424 GCA_965205655.1 Candidatus Latescibacterota bacterium | reverse complement strand
GCAAACAGCGACAATGTACTGTTCCAACGCAGCGAGGATGGCGGATGGGTCAGGCTCACGGGCCTGGCAAGGACGATCGTAACACTATCCGATTCAGGCCCCAGCTCCGAGCTGTGGATCGGAACCGACCAAGGGCTCGACGTGTTGAGAGCCAAGAAGCCACCTGCTTTACGGGATCCTCCGGCCAACCACTTCTACGAAATGGCCCTGGCCGATGGCGGTAATCTCTGGATTGCCAGCGCCCCCAACGATGGCACAGTGCCGCCGAGAGGTGTCTTCCAGCTCGCCGGCCGAGACTGGATCAGCCACAATCGCGACACCGGGATGCCGTCAAATGTGGCGGTCGCCGTCGAGTTCGGTCCCGCAGGCCAGCTGTGGGTGGGGACCTGGGGACATGGTCTGGCCATACTGAATGATCGCCGGCGTTGGAGTCATCTGAACCAGAACGACTCGGTGTTGAGAGGGATCTCCGTGCCGGAGGCACCGACGTTCGTCGTCGTGAGCGACATCGAGAGGGACAGCCAGGGGCTGATGTGGCTCGCCAATATTCAAACGGGGCTGGCCGTCATGGACGGTTTCCCGGCGCGGAGCAGCCACCTCTACGATCAGGCGTTGCTCGGCCTGGCCCCCGGCCGAAACATCGGCAAGCTGGCTATCGGTCCCGACGACCTGAAGTGGATCGCCACAGCGGATGACGGTCTGATCATGTTCGACGATGGCGGCACCCCCTTCACCGAAGGAGATGAGTTCGTCTACACGATCAACACTACCCTCGACAGTCGCCTCGGCAGCGATCGGATCACGGCGATCTTCGTCGACGAAGCCGGCGTCGTGTGGATCGGCACCGACAACGGCTTGCGGCGGATTACAGTGCAGTATGATCGAGACGCGCGCGATCTCGCCATACGGAGCTGGCGTCTGTATGGACTGGACAACGGCCTGCTATCCTCGATCGTCACCGATATCGAAGCGGATACGGAGGGCAACATCTGGGTCGGCACGAAGGGGGGACTGACACAGGTGAAAGCTTCGGGCCCCCTCGTCTTCACCTACACCGCAGAGAACAGCGGTCTCATCGATAGTCAGGTCGAGTCACTCCTTTTTGATCCCGCTGTCGGCCAGCTCTGGGTGGGCACCTTCGACGGTCTGGCCAGACTTCAGATCACCAGCGCGGCGGTCTCCGGTGGCGCGGAGGCGACCGTCTACCCCAATCCGTTTCCCATGTCGCCGGGGGCGACTCCGCTGTCGATTACGGGCCTGATGCCGGGGGCCGCGGTGACGATCTTCGCAATCGACGGCGGGCAGGTGAGACAATTGGAGGCGGCTGGCGACGGCGGAACGGTTACTTGGGATGGTGAAAACGACAGCGGATCCCTCGCGGCGTCGGGGATCTACATTTACGTCAGCTCGGATCGGCGCGGCCATTCCACATCCGGCAAGTTCGCCGTGATCCGAACCGAGTAGATAGTGCGACGCTGCTTCCTCTTCCGTAGTCTCCTTCTGGCGTTCTGCTCGACCAGCGTTGGCGCGGATGTCAGGATTCTGCAGAGCGACTCCCGGCTGATTCGAGTCGAGTATTCGGCACCGAATCCGAGCGGAGACTGCTCGGCGAAGAAGGTTCTCATCGGAATTCCGCTGACTGGCGAGGTCTCACTGGTTAACGTTCGAGCTGACGGCCCTGCGGGCTTGGCTGATGGCGGGTACTGCGAGCGACGCCCGGCCCGAGAGATTGCGTCTCTGGGAGATCCCGGCTTCCTACGAGATCAACGCGTTGTGGCACTCACGCTCTACGAAGAAGCTGTCGTCGATCTCCTTCTGGCAGAGGTTGACGACAGGCCAGTGTGGAATGCCTCGAGGCGATGCGGCTGAAGGGCTCTACGCGGCAACAGTGCTCAACTATGAACAGGCGAGAAAGTGGCGCCGCCGACGCGCTCCGGGACGGCGATCGAAGCCGCTGATCCCGGACGGGGACGAGGTTTACAAGCTCATCGTCAGCCGATCGGGCATTCATCGCGTGACCGGTGCTGATCTCGAGCGCGCAGGGCTCGATCTCGGCGAGGTGGATTCTCGACTCATCGCCATGTCCTACGGCGGTGGCCGACCCTTGCTTCGCGACCTGAACGGGGAACCGGGCGCTGAGTTTCAAAGCGCGCCGATCCTCGTCGAGGATGGAGGCGACGGTCGCTTCGACCAACAGGACGCCATCGTATTTTACGCGCGAGGCTTTGTCGCGCTGGGAGTACGATGAGGAGGAACAGAAATTCTCCTTCCTGCAGAACCCCTACTCCCGGGAAAACGTGTACTGGCTCTCGGTCGATTCCGACTCGGGTTCGCGCGGGATTGTTGGAAGCGGCAGTCCGCAGCGAGACGGCGTCGTGCGGGTGACCAGCTACTCGGCCCGCATCCACCAAGAGGTGGAGAGGTTCCCCACCTTCGTCGCCGAAGGGGAACATTCAGTCCGGCAGCGAGTGGTACTGGAGCGCTTTCTCAGCGGGAGATGAGGAGATCTACACACATGTGATTCGTTCGCCTGCCGGTGGACGGGTGGGTGTTCGAGTGCGTTTCGCAACCCAGCACACGTCCGAGATACGGCGCTTCCTCATCTCGTGGAATGGACAACGTCTCGGCACAGCGCTATTTGACCAGGGAGGGCGAAGTTTCGAATTCTCGGCCGGAACCGAAGCGGCGGAGGGAATCAACGAACTGAGGATCGAACATCTGTCGGGGACTCAGGCACTCTTCGACTGGTACGAGTTGGAGTTCGAGCGCGAGCTGACGGCGGAACGAGGGGAGCTGACGTTCGACATCTCCGCGGAGTCCGGCGTCTTCGAGTTCGAACTCAGCGGCTTCGAGACAGAGAGACCGCGCCTGTTCGAGGTTTCTCGAGGCGTATCCGAGCTCGCCGAGTTCGACTACGACAGCTCAGCCGGGAGAGTCACCTTTCGAGACACGGTCGGCTCTGCCGCTTCATCCTATATCGCCCTGGTCCCATCGCGGATGAGGGCGCCCGATCGCATCGAAAAGGTCACTCCCGCTCGCCTCAGAGACTCGGCGTCCGGCGCCGACTACCTCATCATCACTCACAGCGACTTCACGCAACAGGCACAGCGCCTCGCGGCGTGGCGCGGCGAGGACGACCGGTTCGGAACGCCGCCGAAGACGCGGGTGGTCGAGGTAGGGGATATCTACGACGAATTCTCCGCCGGCCTGTTCGATCCGACGGCCATCCGCAACTTTTTGAAGCATACGACCGAGCGCTGGGATCCGGTGCCATTTTTTGTGCTTCTGTTCGGCGACGGGAGTTACGATTACAAGAACAATTCCGGTACCAGCACCGGCAACTGGATTCCTCCCTTCGAGGATGAGGATCTCACCTATGACGACTGGTACGTCAGCATAATCGGCGACGACAGGATGCCGGACATGGCGGTGGGTCGGTTGCCAGTACAAACGCAAGAGGACGCAACCACAGTCACCGACAAGTTGATCGACTACGACCGCGATCCCGAGTTCGGAAACTGGCAGAGCCGCATCCTGCTTGTGGCGGACGATGTCTTCAATGCAGACGACCGGACGAAAACCGAGACCGAGTTTGCCATGGACGCCGAGGATGTCGCACTGCGGCTCTTTCCCGACAACGCCGACGTGGAAAAGTTCTACCTCCTCGAGTTTCCTCTCGAAGGGCGCTTCAAACCCAGCGCCCGAGACGCGTTCATCGAACGTTTCAACGACGGGTCGGTCCTGCTCCTGTACATCGGTCACGGAAATGCGATGGTGTTTGCACACGAACATTTTTTTGTGTTGTCGAGCGATCTGGCGGAGATCGACAACGGCCGACGACTGCCGCTTCTGTTCGCGGCCGCGAGCCAGACGGCCGTTTTCGACGATCCTCTGCGCGATTCGATCCCCGAGGCGATGCTCAAGTGGCCTCGTGGCGGCGTGATCGGCATGATCGGCTCGACGCGGGTCGGGTTTCACGACTTCAACATGGAGCTGGCGCGCAACTTTCACGCCCAGATGTTTCGAACCGGGCGGTCGCATCTGCCGGCCGGCCAGGCGTTGATGGAGGCGAAGCTCGCAACCGAGGTCGAGCCAGAGACCATATTGCGCTACGGCTTGTTCGGGGATCCCCTCATGCGACTGTCGCTGCCGGCCCTGGGAGTCGAGATCGATATTTCAGACACCTTGCGTGCGCTCAGCGTCGTCAATGTCACCGGGCGTGTCACGAGCGGAACCGGCGCGAACATGGACGCCTTCAGCGGGCAGGTCCGATTGCAGGCGTTCGATTCGACTACCCTCAGAAGGAGCGAGGACAAGGGTGAGACTGTGGAGTACCTCAGGCCGGGTGCGCCGATCTTCCGCGGCGTATTCCCGGTGAGCGAGGGTCGTTTCGCAGGAAACTTCCTGGTGCCGAAGGACATCACTTACGGCGGTGATTCTGGCCGAATCAGCGCCTATGTGTGGAACGGTGTTCAGAGCGGCTTCGGTACTTCCGGGCCTCTGGCGCTGGTCGGGACTGAGGCCGACCTCGAGCCGGACGAGACGGGCCCGGCGATCGAAATCGGATTCGCCGGTCAGGATTTTGCGGACGGGGACTTTGTTCCGGCAGAGTCGGTCCTGCACGCCGTGCTGCGAGACCCGGCAGGCATCAACGTCACCGGCGAGATCGGCCACAAGATTCAGCTGCGCATCGACGATGAGCTGCGAGATGTCACCTCCAGATACGAGGCGACCGGCGATTTCACCAGGGGAGCTGTGGTGTTGCAGTTGCAGCGGTTGGATGTCGGCAAGCACGAACTGCAGCTGGAGGCCTGGGACAACTTCAACAACTGGTCAGCAGAGACAGTTACCCTCAAAGTGGGAAGCCAGACGGGCGCGACCATCGACAACGTCCTTTTCTATCCCAACCCGATGCGAAAAGAGACCGGGTTTTTTACATTCGTGCTCGCTCAGGATGCGCAGGTGAAGGTGCGGGTGTTCGCGCTGTCCGGAAAACTTGTCAGCGAATTCGAGCATTCGGGGCAGACGGGCTACAACCAGATTCCGTGGAAACCGGAACAGCTGGCCAGCGGGTCGTACCTGTACAAGATCACGACGCTCAGCAACAGCGAATCGGCCGATCGAACCGGGGCCATTCAAGTTCTGCGCTAGGGAGATCGAGCGTTCGCGCGAACGCTCATGGGTCCGCGCGGGCCCCCGAGGGGAGAATCGCCAGTGGAGAATAGCAGCGCCTTCCGCGTCGCAGCCGGACAACGGCAGTTGTTCATCGACGACCACGGCATCTCTTCCATCGAGAATCTCAAACGCACGCTCCACCAGCCGTCCAAGAAAGGGACGATCATTCGACCCGATGTGGGCAAAGGCGAGTCTTGCGTATTTTAGCACAGCGCACCGCACTGGGATTCGCAACGTCAGCGCTACCGGTTGCTGGTTTGCGGCAAGTGGTTCGACAGTGTTGACGGGGTACAGTGGACACCGGACACCGACGACCGCGCACTGCTGGGCGAGGGGGCCCCGAGCTATCACGTGATCTACGACGAGGCTGAGCGCGATCCAACGAAGCGCTACAAGGGCCTCGGGATGCACAACCTGGTCGATCCGGCCGAGGTGCTGGACGAGATCGGTCGACCCCTGCCGGGAAAAAAGCTGGAGTTCGCGTTGAACTTTCAGGCTTCGCCAGATGGATACGAGTGGCGGCGGCTCGAAGCCTGGCTGCCGAGCGGGGACGAGCAGAACATGAGCTACGATGCGCTAGAAAAGCAGTTCATCGTTTCTTACAAGCGCGGCGGCAAGTACGGGCGCTCCCACGCCATCACGACGAGCGCGGATTTCGAGAGCTGGAGCGAGTCGGTGCTGGCGATCGAGGCGGACGATTTGGACCAGGAACTGGGACGGCTGCACATCGAGGAGTTTCTCAGTACTCCCAACGCCGATTATCTCCGGCCCTTTCCCAACACGACCGACTGGCACTGGCAGAACGTCGATATCTACAACGCCGCCGTGTTCCGCTACGAGGGTCTCTTTCTCAGCCTGCCGGCCATGTACCACGCGCGCGGTCGCCGCTGGACGAGCCACACCCTGCGGTTCAGCCTGATTCAGGTGTGGTGCAGCCGCGATCTCTACAACTGGCAACGGGTGGCCGATCGTCAGACGTTCATCGGCTGGTCGCCGAGGGGTTCCGGAGCCTTCGACCTGAGCAAGAACATGCCGCCTTCTTATCCGGTGGTACGCGGAGACGAGCTGTGGCTTTACTACAACGGCAACAAGGAGCAGTCTCACTATCCCGAAACCGACGCCGAAAACGCGGCCGTCTGTCTGGCAGTGTTGCGCCGGGACGGATTCGTGTCGCTGGACGCCGCAGGTGAGGAGGGGGTTGTGGTCACCGAAGCCTTCGCCAAGCCCGCCGGCGAGCTGTGGGTCAACGTCGATGCGAGGGCCGGCTCGTCGAGGGTTGAGGTTGTGGATGGCAAGGGTGACGTGAGAGCGACGTCGGCGCCGATCGAAGGGGACCATCGCCGGCTCGAAGTTGAATGGCAGCACGGTGAGATCGGCGGGCTCGACGCCGAGCCGATCCAGCTGCGGTTCGTTCTGCGCGACGCGTGTCTTTACTCGTACTGGCTGGCATCGGTCACCAACTAGGGATTTCAGCTATGGCAACAACAGACACCGACAAGCGACCCAACATCGTCCTCGTCATGTCCGATCAGCACAACGCCGCGGTCATGGGCTGCGCTGGACATCCGATCGTGCAGACGCCCCATCTCGACGCCCTGGCTCGCCAGGGCACGCGATTCACGAACGCCTACTGCCCTTTTCCACTCTGCGGCCCTTCTAGGGCCGGCTTCATGACCGCCCAGTACCCCTCCAATCTGGATGTACTCGACGGCAACGACTTTCCGTCCTCGGTGCCCACGTTCGCCCACGGCATGGGTGCCGGCGGATACGAGGCCGTGATGTGCGGTCGCATGGGCTGGGGTGAGCTGGACCAGTTTCACGGGTTCGAGAGGCGGATTCATGGCGATGTCATGCCCTTCGAAACGATCCCTCCGGAGATAGTCGGGAGCGGTTTCAACAAGACGGCAGGCCAGACGCGCTACGCCGTCGAGGTTTCAGGCCACGGACGTACCGGATACGAGATCTTCGACGAGAGTGTGACCGATGCCGCCTGCTCTCTCATCTCCGAGCGAGGCCAGTCCGACCGGCCCTATTGTCTCGTCGTCGGCATGATCCTGCCACACAATCCACTCATCTGCTCCCGCGAGCTGTTCGACCACTACATGGAGCGGGTCCCGGTGCCCGAGCCGATGTCGCGGGACTACCTCGACAATCTTCACCCCGCCATGCAGAAATGGCGGGAGCGCCGCGAGGTCGACGAGCTCACTCCCGAGAAAAATCAACGGGGTCTGGCCGCCTACTACGGACTGGTGACACAGACGGATGCCAACGTCGGGCGCATCGTCGAGGCGATAGCCAGCTCAGGTGGAGCGGAGCGCACGATCATCATCTACTGCTCCGACCACGGCGACATGGCCTGCGAACACGGAATGTGGTGGAAGAGCAACTTCTACGAAGGTTCGGTCGGCATCCCGCTCATCGCATCGGGGCCCGGGTTGCGCCAGGACGTCAGCAACGATGCCATCGTCAGTCTCATCGACGTGGGACCGACCATGCTGGAGGTGGCTGGCGCCGAAGCACTGCCCGATGTAGACGGAAGGAGTTTTCACGTGGTTATGTCAGGGAACGGCGAGATATCTGATTGGACAAACGAGGTCTTCGCCGAATACGGTGGATTATGGGGCGACCAACCCGGCTGTATGATCCGCACGGGACCGTGGGGCATGGTCCCGATCTTAGTTGAAACAGCACAGGCTCCCCATCGTTACCTTCTTACGAGAAATCCTGGAAAGAATCTCGTGTGGGTAACAAGAAAGGAGCCTGCAATGGGCAAGCTATCAGCACGGAAGAAGCGCGTCAAACGCACGGTTGAAATCGGCACCGTGGATCCAGCGGCAGGAGCTGTGGCAGAGGATCTGGATGCTAGAATCGAGGCGATCCAGCTGCTGGTCCCTCTCGGACTGGAGGCGGTGGCCGAAGAGCTGCAGAGGGCGGTCATGGAATTGGCCGGGCGCCGGTATCAACGCAAGGAGTCAGATCAGCCGTACCGTCGCTGGGGCTCTCAGCGGGGATCGGTATATCTGGGTGATCAGAAGGTACCCGTAGAGGTGCCCCGGGTACGCAACGTCGACAGCGACACGGAGGTCGCGCTGGACGCCTACCAGGCCCTGCAGACGCCCCGGAAAATGGACGAAGGACTGCTGCAGAAGGTGTTGAAGGGTATCGCCACTCGCAACTACGAGGACTGCGCCGAGACCGTACCGGAGACGTTCGGCCTGTCACGCTCGTCGGTCTCCCGTCGCTACGTGAAGGGCACGGCTCGCAAGCTGGCCGAATTCCAGGAGCGCTCCCTGGAAGGCTACGACCTGGTGGCGCTGTTTCTCGACGGCAAGAGCTTCGCGGACGAAGAGCTCATCATCGCTCTGGGCGTCACCCTTGACGGGCACAAGATCCCGCTGGGTTTCGTGGAGGCCGCCACCGAGAACGAGCGCGTCTGTCGCCGCTTCCTGGCCGACTTGGTCGACAGGGGCCTGCAATACGAGGCCGGGTTGCTGGTGTTGATCGACGGCGCCAAGGGCCTCTACAAGGCGGTAATGTCGGTGCTGAAGGGCCATGCCTGTGTGCAGCGCTGCCAGTATCACAAGCGCAAGAACGTCGTGTCGTACCTGCCGAAAAGTGAACAGGCCCGAGTCCGTCGCAAGATTGAGGCGGCCTACAATAAGCCCACCTACGAAGAGGCGAAGGCGACCCTGAAAGCGCTCAAGCCCGGTCTGAAACTGATGAACCAATCTGCTCTGAAGAGCCTCGAGGAAGGCCTGGAAGAAACCCTGACGCTCCATCGCCTGGGACTGATGCCGATGCTCAAGGATTCCTTCCGCACCACCAACTGCATCGAGAACGTCAACAGCCTCCTGGGCCAGCTCACGCGCAACGTGCGGCACTGGACGAACTCCTCGCAGCGTCACCGCTGGGCAGCCACGGCGCTGCTCGACATCGAGGACCGACTGCGCAGAGTCAAGGGCTACCACCACCTGTCAACGCTCCGTCAAGCTCTTCAAACCGAGCTCGGCATCAAACAGCTCGCGATGACGGGCTGAGAACATCACCCGAGCCTGTGCTCTGTTTCAACTGAAAATGGGACTTGACCGACCGTGGAAGTTGAACTATTACCACGAGTTCAAATCGTATCAGCTTTTCAACCTGGAAGAGGACCCGGGCGAGCTGCGCGACCGGGCCGGGGACATAGCTTGCGCGGAGATAGCCGAAGAGTGTCTGAGCAAGATACACGCACGCTGGTCAGCTGAACAGTACATGGAGGAGTCCGAAAAGAGTCGCCGAGCGATGGACCTGATTCGCCGAAGTGGGCACGAACTGTCACCTCACGAAGTCACCCATTTCTCCGCTCCGTTCGAAGACAACGAGTTCGACTACTCTCAATTGCCGCAGCAACCCAGACCCAGATAGGGAGGAAGGCCTGTGAGCACCAGACCGAATATCGTCCTGATCGTCGCCGATGACATGGGCTATTCCGACCTCGGCTGCTATGGCGGTGAGATCGCCACTCCGAACCTGGATCGGCTCGCCTCGAACGGGCTTCGCTTCTCCCAGTTCTACAACAACGCCATTTGCTGCGCCACGCGGGCCTCGCTGCTGACCGGTCTCTACTCCCAGCAGGTCGACCGAGAGAGATCGCCCGGCTGCGTCACCATCGCCGAGTTGCTCAAGACGGCCGGTTACCACACCCTGATGACCGGCAAGTGGCATCTACAGGATCAGCTCTCAGAGATACCTTGCGAGCGCGGCTTCGACCGCAATTACGGACCCGTCGGTGGCGGCTGCAATTTCTTCAACCCCGGGGTGCGACGGGCCGGCGAGCCGGAGCCGGCGAGGAAGACCCCGGCACACGACTACGCGGCTTTCGCCATCGACGACGAAGTCATCAAGCCGTACACACCCGAGGACATGGACTACTACACGACCGACGCCTTCACCGACCGCGCCCTCGGATATCTCGATGAATACGGGCGGGACGAGAATCCCTTCTTCCTGTATATGGCGTATACGGCACCTCACTTCCCGTTGCAGGCACGGCCGCGAGACATCGCCAAATACCAGGGTAAGTACAAGGTCGGTTGGGACACTCTGCGAGAGCAGCGCATGGAGCGGATGCTCGAGATGGGGCTTATCGAAGACCGATGGGCCCTGTCGGCGCGCGATCCCGACTCGCTGCCGTGGGAGGAGATCGAGGACAAGGATGCCTGGGACCTGAAGATGGCAGTCTACGCGGCCATGGTCGACAGCCTTGATCAGAACATCGGCCGTCTGATGGCCAGGATCCGCGAGCTCGGCGAGGAGGAGAACACGCTCGTGCTGTTTCTTTCAGACAACGGCGCCAGCAACGAGGACAGGACGAGCACGCCCGATTTTCCACCCGGGCCGGTGGATTCCTACCATTCGGTGAACCTGCCCTGGGCCAATCTCAGCAATACACCATTTCGCAAGTTCAAGCGCTGGAACCACGAGGGCGGCATCGCCACCCCGCTGATCGCCTACTGGCCACAGGTGATTGGCAATGGCGGCCAGATCACTCATCAGGTCGGTCACCTCATCGATGTGATGGCCACGTGTGCGGATGTGGCCGGGGTTGAGTACCCTTCGACCTACGGCGGGAGAGAGGTTACGCCTCTGGAGGGGAAGAGTCTGGCGCCGATTTTCAGGGGTGAGCAGCGCGAGGGGCACGAGACGATTTACTGGAATCAGGATGGGCTCTGGCGTGCGGTGAGAGCGGGTAAGTGGAAGCTGGTGTCTCCCCGACTACTGGGTGTGGTGCAAGCCGTGGCGGCGCGTTGAGGAGGCGAGGTCGGAGGAGAAGGGGCCGGAGGATCCGGATGCGCTGTGGGAACTATACGATCTGGAGGCCGACCGCACCGAGGAGAACGACCTCGCCGCTCAGTATCCGGAGCGTGTACGCGAGATGGTGGAGATGTACTACGCGTGGGAGAGGCGCTGTGTGGCGAGCTGATCGTTTTGGCTCGTAGGGGGCGGACGCAGTCGCAGTGGTGGTAGTGTTTAAGGTGGAGGGCGGACCGGCGTGTCCTCTGCACGCGTACCCTAAGTAGCCATTTGCCTCATTCAGCAGCTGACTTGCAGATCAATGGCCCCGCGAGTTCAACCAGTCAACGCAACACCTTCGTCAACGCAACACCTTCATTGAAGCGTTCTGCGGGTGAAACGAACCCCAACGTCTTCCGCGGGCGCTGGTTCAGTTGAAGAGCGACTCTGTTCAGGTCGGCTTGGGAGAATGGCGACAGATCGGTCTTCCTCGGGAAGTACTGTCGAAGAAGGCGATTCGTGTTCTCATTTGTGCCTCGTTGCCAGGGACTCTGAGGATCACAGAAATACACCTCGACGTCAGTTGCGATCGAGAACTCCTTGTGCCGAGCTAGCTCCATTCCTCGATCCCAGGTAAGGGACAACCGCACCGCGGAGGGGAGTCGTTTCACCTGGCTGATCAGCGCTCTGACAACGGTCTCGGTGTCTTTGCCGTTGAGCTTCACGAGCATCGTGAACCGAGACTGCCGCTCCACCAACGTGGCGATGTGCGTGTTGTTCGACCCCGAGATCAAGTCTCCCTCCCAGTGGCCGGGAACGGCGCGGTCCTCGATCTCGGCAGGCCGCTCGCTGATGGATACGGCGTCGACGATCCGGCCTCTCGGCTGATCGCGTGTGCTTGCCTTCTTGGATCGCCGCATCATCCTTCGCGTCCGCAGATGCGCAATGAGGTCCTTGTTGAGTGCCCCGCGTGCCTGGATGAAGAGAGTTCGATAGATCGTTTCGTGGGATATCTGCATATTTCCTAAAAGCGCATACTCCCGCTTCAGCCATCCCGATATCTGCTCAGGTGACCACTTCAGGCGTAGCTTGTCCGCCACGACTCGCCGCAAACGAAGATTGGATGCGAGTCGGCAGCATTTCGGCCGGCTGGCGCGCGTCCAGGCTGCTTGGTCGGCGACGTTTGCTCGGTACCTTTGCCGCCCGCCATTGCGGGCAATCTCTCGGCTAGGTCAAGGCCCAGTTTCAGTTGAAACAAATCACAGGCTCTGGTGAGTGTGTCGGCCCATCATCGCGAGCTGTTTGATGCCGAGTTCGGCTTGTATGGCTTGCCGGAGCATCGGCAGATGGCGATAGCCCTTGACCCTGCGCAGACGTGGTTCGATGTCGAGCAGTGCCGTGGCTACCCAACGGTGACGCTGTGATGAGTTGGTCCAGCGTCGCACGTTGTGTGTGAGCTGCTCCAGGAGACTGTTGACGTTCTCGATGCAGTTGGTGGTGCGGAAGGAATCCTTGAGCATCGGCGTCAGTCCCAACCGATGGAGTGTGAGGGTCTCTTCCATGCCTTCCTCGAGGCTGTGTAGGGCGGACTGATTCATCAACTTCAAGCCCGGTTTGAGCGCGTCCAGTGCCGCCTTGGCCGCCTCGTATCTCGGTTTGCCGTAGGCCGCCTCCATCTTGCGACCCATACCGGACTGCTCGCTTTTGGACAGATACGACACGACGTTCTGGCGCTTGTGATACTGGCAGCGCTGCACGCAGGCATGTCCTTTGAGCACCGACATCACCGCCTTGTAAAGCCCCTTGGCGCCGTCGATGACGACCAACAGTCCGGCTTCGTACTGCATACCGCGTTCGACCAGATCGGACAGGAAGCGACGGCAGACGCGCTCGTTGTTCCGTGGCCGCCTGCACGAAGCCAAGAGGAATCTTCTGTCCGTCGAGGGTGACGCCCAGGGCGATGATGATCTCCTCGTCCGCGAAGCTCTTGCCGTCGAGGAATAGCGCCACCAGATCATATCCTTCCAGGGATCGCTCCTGGAATTCAGCCAGCTTTCGAGCCGTGCCTTTCACGTAACGACGGGACACCGATGAGGATGACAGACCAAAGGCCTCGGGTACGGCCTCAGCGCAGGCCTCGTAGTTGCGCGTGGCGATGCCCTTCAGCATCCGCAACAGCAGACCTTCGTCCATCTGTCGAGGCGTCTGCAGTGCCTGGTAAACATCCAGCGGGACCTCGGTATGGTTGGCCACGTTGCGCACCCGCGGCACATCGACGGGTAGTTTCTGGTCGGCCAGGTACACCGACCCGAGCTGAGACCCCCAGCGGCGTAACGGCTGATCCGACCCCTTGCGCTGATACCGCGGCCCAGCCAACTCAACGACCGCTCTTTGCAGCTCCTCCGCGACCGCCTGCAGCCCCAAGGGAATCAGCCATTGGATCGCCTCGATCCGGCCATCCAGGTCCTCTACTTGCTCTGCAGTCTCGGGTGCTACCTTGCCGATGCTCACCGTTCGTTTGACGCCCTTCTTCCGTGCTACTAGCTTGCTCATTGCAGGCTCCTTTTGTTACCGATGCGAGACTTCTTCCAACGGGCTTCTCGTATCAAAACGTAACGATTGGAGCCTGTGCTGTTTCAACTAAGATCGGGACAAAGCGCTCGGCTAACCGTCGAGGGTGCACGCTCAACAGCGGCCGCAATTATTCGTATCGATTTTCCCGCAGCGATACCTCGAGAGATCTCTTCACGCTCTTCCCAGGCAAGAGCCCATCGAGAGCGTCGACGCGGCATTGGTACGATGCCCCCATTGGCGGTGATGACACCATGAATCGACGCCGGATGCTTCCCGAGCGCCCGACCAATATCGCTATGCGACTGGCCGCTCTTCCATCGACGCCATACCTCCAACTTCTGTGACGCGGACAATCCTGGTCGTCCCATTTGAGCCATGTGCAACATCTCCTATGATTAGATTAGTGGGGAGAATGTTGCATTGACCGATTGAATATACCCTGGCTTTTTCATTTAAGTCCCTTCAATGGGAGGAGGATCGTCATGCATTTCCTACTTTTCCTGCTTATCGCCCTGCTGCCGGCTTGCGGCAGCGACTCCGCCACTGGGCCCTCAGCACCCGAGGGCGGCGATAGTTCGCTCAACCCCCAGGCATCCGATCGGCTCGACGGTAAGGCGCTTTTCGTCTACACAGACGCCCGTATACCCGACCTCGATGGCAAGGCAGTATATGTTCCACAAGTCACCTACTGGACCTTCGAGAGTGGCATCTTCGCCTATGCGCGCGAGCTTCTCGACGAGCATCCCGACACGGGGGTGCCCGAAACACAGTTTGTCGTTCACTGGTGGCGAGGCAACTACTGGACGGACGAGTGTCACGAACGCAGCTGTGACTACGTCTTCGAGGCGACCGAGGGGCAGTACTACAGCTTCGTGGAGTCACAGATGGTCGACATCGAGCGAGATATCTTCACAGTGAATATGATGTTCGGTGAGGAGAGTGTGAAGATGGGAAGCGCCCTGTTCGGTCGCACCTCAATCGGTGATCTGCAGGGAGTCAGAAACGGGGCTTACAAGAAGTAGCCAGCACAACCTCAAAACCGAAACAGCGCAACCTGCGTCTGCCCCGTTAGGGTGCCGATCGCCACCCACAGCACCACACACAGGCTCTGGCCGGCAATCAGACCGAGGAAAAACGGCTGCATCAGTCGGTAGGCCGCCGCACCGCCGTAGCGAAAGATCAAACGCTTCAAAAGCCATGCGAGGAAGACGTTGAACCAGACGGCATGGAGGGTCATACTGAGGGGAAAACCGAGCGGGTGCAGCGTCCACCAGGCCACATGAATGCGCGCCCAGATCAGCATCAGCATGGTGCCCGCCCCTGCGGCCATGAATCCGATGCCTGGCCAGTACGGACCGGAAGGGTCCGCGTTGTTCACGATGCCGTTGAACAGGGCGACGGGGCCGCTCTTGTAAAGATTCCCGTGCAGATTGACCCCGCCGTACCAGTACGCAAGATGCACACTCATATAGACGCCGGCGGCCACGCCGATGACCAGAGCCAGCGCTAGCGCCCGGGAGACCTGCCGACGACTGGCTGGGGCCATCTCGCCCACCAGTTTCAGACCGGTGGCGCACGCCGTCATCAGAAACGTCCGCATACAGACACTGACAAGGGTGAGTCCCACTATTCCCGATGGCCCGAGCAGACCGCTGCCCGTACTCTGAAGAACGAGGGAGGGGGCGCCCACCGGCGAAGCTGCCAGCACCAACCCCGTCTCGGAAACGTAGCGGGCGATGCCGAGAAACAGCAGCAGACCCACCACAACCAGCAGAGCAGCAAAAAGCATGGGCATGCCCATTGACCACAGCCAGCCGCTCATCACTGCCCCGCCGCTCAGAATCCCCAGGACGGCGGCGCGGTAGGAGATAATCTCGTCCTCGTCCTGGCGGGGAGTCCCCCGCCCCAATGCAGCTCTGGCCACCGTCCGGAGGTGCTGCCACGACAACCATAGCCCTGCAACAGTCATGGCGAGCAGGGCACCGCCCCCCTGTGACGCCATGAAGGTCGTTGTAGCCCCCTCGTATACCGCTGGCTGGACCGAACGCAGACCCATGACCGGCAGCAGCAGCGACTCGACCTTGAACAGCAGGTGAAAGATCCAGATGGAGGCGGCGATCTGCGTGTTGATCAGGTAGGAGAATCCCAGCAGGATGAAGTTGAACCGGCATGGCAGGATCTCCCCGAAGAAATCGAACTCCCAGCTGAGCTCCACGAGTGGCAGGGACGGGTCGTATGACCGCGCGGCCTGCATGCTGCCCAGTACCAGTGGAATGGCGCACCCGCACCACATCCTACCGCTGCGGAAGAAATCGTTGATGAGCCGGCGGCGGTCTTCCCCATTGATGAGGGCCATGGGCACCTGGGCGGCGGGATAGGGAAGGCGCTCGTGCTCCATCCACTGGCGCCGCACGATCACCATCAGGCAGATTACCGTGACGCACAGCGCCAGAACGAAGACACCCCACCAGAACAGAGGCTCGACCCAGGCGGCGATGGGAGCCCCGGCCGCATCGGGTCCGAGCCCTTCGAAGAAGGCCACGTTCTCCTGGCCATCGTCGACGACGAATCGCCGTTCCCCAAGCAAAGGGAACAGCTTCTCCGCCCACTGGTTGTCGCCGGAGGCGTAGTAGAACGGCGAGGCGAGCACGGGTACCATCAGTCCACTTAAACCCAGCGTGCACACGGCCGAGGCGACCAGCAGCATGAAGTAAACGAGAATCAGCTCAGATCGATTCAGCACCAGGGAACGGCCGCGGCTGACATTGTAGAGATTGGACAGCGCAAGGACTACCAGGATGGCGCAGAAGAGCTCGCTCGGAGAGCGCAGGTCCACCTGGGCGAGGGGCCAGTAGTATCCGAGGAAGATGGCGCAGGCGAAAAGGGCAAGGACGATGGCGGCGCCCATGCGGGCACCGATCTTCAGGAGCGCATTGAGGACGCCGCCGACGAAAAACAGCAGCACGAAGGCGCCCACGGTGCTGGCATCGCCGCTCACGTATGAGCTGCGCAGGAGAATCTCCACATGGGCAGCTCCCACCGTCAGGAAACAGACCAGCAGCGCTCCGACCAGCAGGGCGCGCTTTCTGACACCGTCGCCACGACCTGACGAGTCGACCCGGTCCTGCTGTCCGGCAAATCCGCCGGCCTGCTGCCACTCGCTGGGAATCTGATTTTTCATGATCTAACGTTCACGTGTCAGTAGGAGAGAGTCGACACGGCCTTGCCGATTATGGCCAGGGCGGCACAGAACATGCCGATCAATGCCATCCCGGCTCCGAACCCGACCGCCAGCACCATGGCATACCGCCTCCACTCCTGTTTTCCGTACCGCTTCCAAAAGTAGAACCGCGCCAGCAGGGCCCCGATGATCTGCGGCAGCAGGTCGTGAGGAATGCCGTTGACGCTCTGCACATACCCCCAGATGAGAAAGATGGGCAGGCCGACAAAGGAAAGGGTGAAGTAGACCACCAGACCGAAACCGGCACCGATGGCGATGATGGGCCATTTGCGCCCTGCCAGCGGATGGTGAAAGTCTTCGTCGATACGCCCGTCGCCGTCGTCGTCGTACCCATTTACCAATTCCTCGTCGACGCGACCGTCCCCATCGTCGTCGCGGCGATTGCCGGTGAACTTCAAATCCTCCCAGAGTACCTGAAAGAGGAGCGGGCGGTCCCCCGAATCGAAGAGAAACTCACCGTCGAAGTCTGGAACGCGATCCACCTGGAAGTAGAAATCCACGCTGTCATCGCCGGCCACCTCCGACCGCGCCCGGAAATTCGGATTGGGAGTCGACACTGCCGCACCGTCTGGTGGCCACAGCAGTCGCGGAGCGGCCGCGAGTTGCTCGACACTGGCCCCGGGTCGTCGATGCCGGCGGCCGGCTCACCGGTTCAGCACCTTCCTCCAGGGGACCGGCGCCGTCGAAGTCGGTGTAGAAGTATCCTACTCGAGACCACGGACCGTACGTCCGTTTCGCCGGATCGGGAATATGGACGTCGACAGTGCTGCGGGCGCGCCAGTACCACAACCGCCTGTCTTGAAGATTGCTCGGACTCCAGACCGCCTGCCCGCGCTCAAGCACCTGGCCTTCCACCTCTTCGCCGGCGCGCCAGTTCCGCGAGTACATGGTGCTGGAGAAGAACAGGGCCCGATCGAAGGCCTGCAGCGGCCACATCATCTGGGCGTACGGATAACTGGCCGAGGGGATCGGCGCCAGTCGCCAGAGGAACGTCCAGTACATGAGGCTGACTCCGAGGACGACCGGAATCATGAAGAGCTCCGCCTTGAGCAGGCTGGTGAAGCGCATGCCGGTGAGTTCCACGACGCGGAATGCCTCCGCGTGGCCGCCGTAGTTGCGAGTGGGAAACGGGACGAACCAGATATCCACTCCGCGGTACCCGGTCAGCAGGATCGCCGCCTCGTGGATGTGCGGAATTGAAACCTCTTGGCCAATCAGCCCATCCAGGCGCGCACTGACGAATGACATGATGGGAGCGTACACAAAGGCGATCAGAACGAAGGTCAGCAGAAGACCGACGCTCACAAGCGTTGGAAAGAGGGTTTTGGCGAGGATGATCGGATAGATAGCGGCGACGCAGAACAGGGCGGCGCAAGCCCATAGATTGAAGTCGCCGCGGCCGAGATGAGTCAGACACAGGCCGCGTACCCGGGAGGGGCGCTCACAGCCCTCGTGCTGGCATATACTGGGATATCGGGACCCGGGGGCGCCTTCCAGCTTTGCCCGGACCTCCAGTCTCTTCTCGCGCCCGGTCGCGAACAATTGGTAGAAACTGATGATCGTCACGGCGATGGTGACGCCGATAGAGAACGCCCGCCAGAAATCTATGCCGGTTGCGATCTGGGTCCGAATGGTGTCCATGCCAAGCTCCCACCGCGGCAACAGACCCAGATCGTAGAGAAGCGGGCTGACAATGATGTGGAACACGACGCCGGCAAATGAGCCGATGACCGCCCAGAACGGCATGAGGAGTCCGGCGAAGATCGGTCCCAGATTCATGCTGATCGCCAGGGGCGCCGCGGGAATGAATCTGCCGAAGTACGGGGTGAAATCCGCGAACGGAATCGGAATGAGACTCACTCGCTGCCCTAGGAGCTCTGTGACTGTGGGCAGTCCCACGTACACCAGACCGAACACCGCGCCGATGGCGGCACCGATACTGAAAACCGGCCATTTCCACGTCTCGGCCTCATCGCCGCTTTCTTCGGCGAGGGCCATCGATGACAGGGCCGCCATGGGTGCCGTGGGAAAGGGCAGCTGTTCCCGATCGGAGGTCAGGCGGAACAACATGTACCCGGAAGTGAACCAGGCGATGCGGCTGATGATCGTGCCCAGAACGAGCAGCAGGATCGGAATCGCCCAGTCGCGGTGCAGAAACGTTCGTTCGGCGATCGCCTCGGAGTTGGAGTCGGGAACCCACCACCAGGGCAGCAAACGTGAAATCCCGAACTGCTCGGCTTCGACCGAGGTCACGAAGTACTGGCGCCAGAGCAGCTCCAGAAAGGCCCCTTCTTCGCGAGCCACCAGCGCAGACGCCACGTATACCAGCAGGTAGATCTCTTGCCGGCGCAGGGAGGTGAACGATCGCTTGGCCACCTCCAGGAAGAGAATCACTGTGACCCACTGGGCGGCGGCGCCGATTCCTCCCCCGGTCACCAGACCCAGATACATTTCTCCGGGCGTCATGATCAGGGAGATGAACAGGACGCCGACTACGGTGCGTAGCGTGAAACCGGTTTCGAAGCGGTTGGGCGCCTCCAACAGGTTCCGGTACTCCTCCACCTCTTGCCACTGTCGCGCCCTGCGATCGCCGCTCGCCACCCGCTATTCCTCTTTCCGCTGGCTCGCCGCGGTTTGCCGATGCAGCTCCTTGGCGTCGTCGTCGAGGATGTGCCATATGAGGAACTGCTTGCGCAAGGCCGTCATGAAGCGCTCGTTCGTGCTCTTCCAGAAGGCATCCTGGCCGCTGATGCGCTGGATGAATATCTCGATCGAGTAGATAGAGACGACTTCGGTGGGCGCGAAGGCGATCTGCAGGTACTCGCTGACCCCCATGTCGAAAGGCGCCAGCCAGATCATCATCTGCAGACCGTACTCCTCTCCTCCTTCATGCTCTTCCCGAACGATGCGCGTCCTGTCGGTAAAGAATGTCCCCAGCGACTCTTCGCTGTAGGCCTTGAAGTAGCTGTAGAGGAATCCGCACAACCCGACGACCTCGGCTCTGCTCACCGTAAACGGGAACTGGAAATTCCAGCGGTCTCCCTCTGGCGGCGGCGGGTGCCAGCGACGAATCACATCCGGAGCTGCGGCCTGGGCCGCGATGCGGGCCGGATAGAAAGTGGAAAGTAGAACGACGGCCATCACCATCAGTGCCGATGCAACGGCGGCCAGGGAAGAGTAGTTGAGGGTAATTCCCGCAGCGAGATCGGCGGCCACGAGCAACTTGCCCGCTCCTTGTCCCAGGATATAGCCAGCAGTTATCCCCAGCACGGCGTACACACACGCCTCGGCGATGAAGAGCACGGCAATGTGGGCGGGCGCGAGCCCGACGGAGGAGTAGATGCGGATCTCGCGACTGCGCTCGTGGACCGCTGCCAGCATGGTATTCAAAACGATCAGCGCAGCGATGACCATCGGTATGAGCAGCTTTCCGAGGCCCTCGATGGCCTTGGTGCCGGCCGATGTGTAGGAGTAGACCCGGATTTCTTCGCTCCCGGGTTCGGCCAGTCCGGCGAAAAGACTGGTTTTCACCCGCTCCAGAAAGGTTTCGACCAGCCCCAGCACATCCGCTCCCTCGCGGAATTTGACGGCTATGGATCGCAGTCTGCCTCCGGACTCCATGAGCGTCTGAAAAGGCATGTAGAGCACCTGCTCCGGGGGTAGATGGGCGCGGGGCCGCGGCATTCCGGAATCCACCTCGACTTTCGAAGCCAGCTCCGGATCCAACTCCAGGTCCGAGTTCATGTCGGGGAGCCCCACGACGATCGTTGGCAGTCTGAAGTCCACCGGCGTCAGGGTTCTCACCGTCGAGATCGAGCAGCTGCTCGACCCGCTCCTCGTCGACTATGCCCCTGACCAGCAGCTCGCGGCCAAAGACCGCCACGGTTGCCGTTCCCACCTGGTCTGCGTCGATTCCCAGAATCTCCGCCATCCGCGATGGCAGCAGGCAGGCGGATTCGTCGTCGCGCTCGAACCACGTGCCCACCACCACAGCGTCGTCGAACCGGGTTAGCTCCGACTCGACGCTACTGAGCCCGAGCAACCCGTTGGCCCTAGCCGATTTCGGCCCGCTGTTGACGACGATCGCTCCGCCCTCTTCGGCCTTTTCTACTAGATACCAGCTGCGCGGGCTCAACAGAGCGTGGCCGCCGAAATGGGAGCGCACGTACTCATGCTGAATGAGCTCCAGTCGTTTCCAATCGATGTCGCGAATGAGGGCTCCGGCGTAGGACCCTCTCTTGGAGAGCTCGAAACCGAGAAAGTGGATGCGGTCCTTGTAGGACGAGAAGGAGAGCACGGTAGAGGTGAGCAGCGTCAGCGTTATGAAAGTGAGCCAGGTGCGCAGCTTGCGACGGCGCATGTTTGAGATGCCGAGCATGAAGGCGCTGTAGAGGGCACCGCCGCGGCTGATGTCTGTCTCGTGCACCTGCGCGTCGCCGGTCCGATAATCCCGCATGTAGCGATTGAACCGACTGAAGACCATCGCGAGCACGAACACTGCCATGGCCATGATTGCGAACGCCAGGAGAATGACGAGGGGATTGGCGATTGCAAAGGCCGGATGGATCTGGGAGATCACCACCCACACCAGCAGCAGCAAGACCGCAAACCCCAGCAATTGCCGCCTGATGTCCGCCGCGGCCACCAGCAGACGCTCCGAAAAGAACGCCGCCGGAATCACCAAAGCCAGAAAGAACAACATGCCCTTGATAACGTCGTTCAAGGTGGCGAGCGCATCGGGATACGCCCGCGCCTCCGTGCCCGTGGCCTCCCGCACGTTGGCGACAAAGTCGGACCATCGCAGTTCGCGGCCGGCATCCTCGGCCGCCGCCATGAGATGCCGGGTCCGTTCGTGCAGGCGGGTGAGGCGCTGATTCTCGATGACGTGCCGGCGCATGGTCTGAATTCGGCTTTCGGTCAGCCGCCACATGTCCCGAAGTCCCAGCAGATCGGTCTGAGGTGTGAGCGACTCGGAGGCGAGGAGAAAGCCGACACCTCGTGCCCGCTTTTCGCTCTCGGTGCCCAGGCTCTTTGTCAACAACATGCGACCGCCATCCACCACCAGTTTGAGGCGGTCGGAGTGATCCGATCCCCGCGGCCCGAATACGACACCGACGCCGTCGCTGCTGGAACCGTGGATGGCGTAGCCGAACTGGCGCGCCGCACGCCCGGCGGGATCAAACGCCTCCAGGGTGCGCATCGGTAGAAGCGAATTCGGATCGATCAGGCCGTAGACCGGCCGCGGCACCGCGGCAAAGGTGACGATCGTCTTTTCGGTGGAGGAGGGGCCCACGCCGACGCTGACTGCGCCCCCGGGCCGCGCTTGGTTGTAGACCTGAGAGCGCTTGCTCAGGTCGGGGGCCAGGACAACATCGCCGCTGATTGGGTCCAGGCCATAGACGGTGAGATCGCCCCCGCCATACGGAAGTCCGTAGAAGGTGACATTGCCGTCCGCGGCGGTGCGAAGGTAACGCAGAGCACGAACTCCTTTGAGCGGCTTGGCGCCAACACTCCCCCACGAGAAGACTACGAGCGCATCGCCGATCGGTTGGTCGGGCAATTGGCTTCTCCTCGGGAAACCGCGCACCTCTACTCTAAGGTCGCCGAGCTGATCCCTGAGCACCGGGCTCTGGCCTCGGTCGTCGTACCGAAGCCTGTCCTTCACAACCGCGCCGAACCTTTTCAGATCGGTAAACAACTTTGGATCATTCAGACCGCGGCGCAGCATCGGCAGGAGCAGCGCCGTTTGGCGTGCGAGATTCTCGAAATCGACCGATTCCGGCAGGTCCAGAGGTGTATCCAGCTGAAATCGCTCATCGAAAACGGTCGCAAAAAGCAGAGAGACGAGTCCACCCTTGAAAGCCACCCGGGCATCGGTCATCATCCCGGCCGGCACGAAGTTCCACCATTCGAGACCGCGGGTGGGACTGATTCCGTTGGCGAGGGCGCGATCCGGATGCAGACCGATCCCCGGCGCGATCTGGCGCGCGTAGGTCGTGAAGCGACGGCCGAATGAAGCGTAAAAGCGGCGCAGGGAAGAGATGCCGGTGGCGTGCCAGATACCCAGCCGGTCGCTGCGGCTGGAAAGATCGAGACTGATGAAAAGCTTCACCGGAAGCGGCTGCGGAACTCGTTCGGCGTAGGTGAAGCGGGCGTGGCGTTCGAAGAAAGCTCTGGTGCCCAGCCTGTCATGGAAGTGGGCCGAGGTCGCCAGCAGGAGCACCGACCGCGCCGGCGGTTGATCCCGCAGATGCCGACCGAGCTCGAGCAAAGCGGCGATGCCGGCCGCGGCTTCGGCACTGGGCGCCAGGGCCGGGACCACGGAGATGCCGTCATAGTAGGCCTGCACCACCACGAGCTCATCCTTGAGCTGCGGATCCGTTCCGGTAATCTCGCCCACGATGTTCCAGGCGGGTCGTTCCTCCCAGTCCATCCTGCCGTACAGTGAAACCGGGAGTTCTCCCTGCTGAAGAAGCTGGTGGCGAAGAGCGGTACCGCGCTTGCGGTCGATCCAGTATCGAGGCAGGTCCAGGGGCGTCCCGACGTACTTTTCGTTGGCCTGCAGCCAGGTGCTCTTCTCCGGCGCGATGAAAACGACTGCCCGGGCGCCCAGGGCACCGGCGTGCAGCCAGCGATCCTCGCTATTGAATTCCAGTAGGACGATGCGGCCGTCCACTTCCTGGCCGTCGAAGTCGGTCCAGTCTCCGTGTCCACCGTAGATCATCGGTGCGTGCACGCCCTCGGGCGCAACCGTTGGAGTGCGCACCAGGTTCGGCCACAGGCCGTGAGCGGGAATCTCCACTTCCCCCACGCGCAGTCGCCCGCCCTTATCAATCGGAATGATGATCTCGAACTGCTCGCGTCGGATTCGCTCGAGTTGCATGGCGCGAAACTCCGCCTCAATGAAGGCGGCGGCGCTGTCGCAGCCCGGGTACCCGACGACACGCGAGCCCAATGAACTGAGGTAGCGGACGGTCGCGGCAATGCGGTCGGAATCGGCCGACGCGGGCGCGCAGACGAGCAGCAGGCACATCGTGAAACCTGCGCTGGCACCGAGTGGTGTTACGTTGAGAAGCCGGTTCATCACCTGTGTACAGCCCGTGGCGACAGCACGTCCGTCGCCCTAAGCAGCGGTTGATATGAGCATGACGCCGCCGAAGATGAGCAAGGACGCTATCAGTCGGATCCGCTGAAATCCTTCGCCCAGCAGTTGTCCTCCCAGGATCACGGCCACGACCACACTGATCTGCCTGAGCCCGACAATGTAGCTCACCCGCTCCGTTTGAAATGCAAACAAAATCAGCACGTAGCTCGTCAATCCGAAAATGCCGTTCAGGATCACGGAGCACTTGTTGAATCTCCATTCGTTGCGGATCGCGCTAAGATCCTTGCTCACAGCTACATAACCCGCGAAAAGCAGAAACGTGCAAGACTGGAAGGTGGAGATGTAGACGACCGGATCGATGACGGCGACGGCGAGTTTGTCGACAATCGAGTAGCCGGCCACCGTGATCATCGTCAGTCCGGCAAGCCGAACGGGCGCTTCCCGTCGCATGGACAAGAGCGGCTGGAGCAAGGTTGCGGGAGACAGACGTCTCAGATTGATCACATACGCTCCCATCACCACGAGGGCAATTCCGAGAGCCCCCTGCCAGGACACGTACTCGTCGAGGAAGAGAATCGCGATCGGGAGCACGAGGGCGGGCGCAGAGCGCATTATGGGGTAGACGTGAGAGAGGTCACCTTTCTCATACGACTTCGTGTAGAACAGCATGTACAAAAAGTGAATGACACCGGACATCAAGCTGTAGTAGACCGTTGCGCCGACGGGGATGGCGCTGCCCCGAGCGAAGTAAACGGCGGCGGGGATATAGATGCCGAGACCGATAAGCAGGCCCAACCAGGCAAAGACCTGCTTGTCGATCGCTTTCTTCACAAGCAGGTTCCGCAGGGCGTGAAGGATCCCCGACGACACGGCAAGCACAACTGCCAGCGCCCCCATCTTGCGCCTACGTTCGGCCGACGGAGCACACCGGCGCCACTACGGAGGGAAGGCGATCACTGTTCGAGGTTGACCTTTACCTTGCGCTCTGGCCGTTCGTGTAGGTGTCCACCTGTTCCCGGGAGAGTCATTCCGAGTCGCACTGAGGGACCATCCCCTTTTGGAAAGATCTGGTGAAACGTCAGAGCGGGCACGTGAACGAAGTCGCCGGTCATGGCCTGAATCGGTTCGTCTCGTCCTTCCACGACCCAGTCAATCTCACCTTCGAGCACGACCCACCATTCGTCGTAGTTGTGACAATGCCAGTCGTTGTTGGGCTCGCCGCTGTCCTGGTAGATGACGACGCCGGCGATGTGATCTGCGCGAACGACGGCGTTTGACCATGGAGGCGGGCCCAGCTCTCTCTTAATGTCCTCTAAGCTGATGTGATCGAGTCCGTTGCCTAGAATGGGATTTTCTAGCGCCATGTGAGTCTCCGCCTCTCATGGTGGGTTCGTTGTCTTGTATCTACATCTTAACGCACGCAACGCCAGCGCCTTTTCCTGCTAACGGTCAGGGGATGGCAAAGTTGACGAATCGAGCGCGGGCACTCAAGCCTCAGCGGTTGTGTTGTGGGGACTGGTAAGAATACTCACATTTCGCCCTACCACTCTATGGGAGTTGATCCGGTGATGTCGACTCGCAGCTGTTGTGACCACCAGTTTATGGGCAGCATCCTAACATCCACACGCAGCTGGACTCTGTTGCTGTCTGTGGCATTGTCGGCCATACTGGCACGTGCTGGCGCCGATCAGAGCGAAGGGGACTATGTGGCCCTTCCCGAAACGTTCGACTCCCGCCCCTTCCTGCGCTACCAACAGCCTTCGTATAGCAATTTTGCCTGGGATACCTACGGTCACCAGGCGGATCACGCCTTTCCCTGGCAGGGGCTTCAAGACATCGGGTTTCACAGCCGACCCCGGGGCTTCTACAGCCAGTTCGGCGACTATCTGACCACCGGCTACGAGCTCTACTCCTGGGAAGAGCGGCGTCAGCCTGGCCAGCTCATCGGCAGCAGCCTCTTCAAGGATTGGACCTCCTGGTTCTACGTGTTCGACAATCTTGTGGTGGGCCACGACAGCCACCGCTCGTGGGGTTACAGCCTCATCGTCGGTGATGGCCTGATCGCCCGCTTCACGCCGTTGACCCTGTCGATGACGGACTACAACGGCGCCCGTCTCGACCTGTCGACCCCGTACTTCAAGCTCACCACGCTCGCGTCCCGGATAGCCCGCCCGAACGTCGAGTGGAATTGGGCCCAAAACCTCAACCCGCTCGAAGAGCACACCAACGATTCGTCCATGCTGCTGGGCACCCGAGCCCAGGCGGATATCGGGGCTCTGCAGATCGGGCTCAACGGCGTCAATGTGCATGCCTTCCGGGCCACCGGCACGAACAACAGCATGAAGGGGATCCTGCGTCCCGATCATCCCCTTTTCGAGATCCTGATCTTGCGCTTTACCGACGACTCGCCGGGGGACGGCGCGGGTGGAGCCGTCGTGCAGGAGGTCGAGCTCATCATCGACGGCGATCGGCGGCCGGACATCAGGCCCCGGGTGATCCGCCACCGGTCCACCACCGGGACCCAGGTCGGTCGATCCCTCAGTACCGGATTCCTGCCGATCGAGTACAACAACTTCGTGTCGACGATCCTAAAAAGCGGCGGACAGATGACGGCGGCGAGAAAATACTACCGGGACCAGGAGATTCCCCTCTACGCCGACTATCTCTATCGGCTGGGACACGAGGATCCCGACTTCTTCCTTCGCCTGGAAAATGGAGACACCAAATGGATTGATCGGAACCCCGTGGAAAAGAACACGAACCTGGAAGGGTTGGTGTCCACCTTCGTCGTCGAGTCGCCCGACGACATCCTCGCCGCCGACGGCACCGACGCCCTCGTCTACCTCTTCGACCTGTCCGCGGTACCAAGTATCGAATCGGTGCGGGTGGAGGCCGTTGTCGGCAACGACTATCGGGTGGAGGTAGCCAAGCTCTACCAGTTCAGCGAAAAACCCGGAAATTTGGACGTGAAGTACCGCAGCACCGTCTACGAGACCGTGCTGCGCGCCGAGGGCAACGTGCGCGATCAGTCCAACATCGAGCGAGTGGGCTTTGAGGTCGGCACCAACACCTCGATCTTCACTTACAGCGCCGATCTACACCTGGGTTTGCCGGGGCTCGAGATCACCGGCGAGTACGCGCGCTCGGCCCTCTTCGCCCGCTTCCCGTCCCATGTGGAAGGCACACCCGACTTCCACAGCAGCCCTCGGTTCTCTGACAAAGGCTCGGCCTCTTTCCTCAACGGCACGAGCTGGTTCGGTCAAGGCCGCGTCGGCTTCGAGCTGTTCTCGATGAACCCGGACTTCACGACCGACATGGTCACCTATCTGCCCAGAGAAGCGGGGAATGTCGGATACGACAGGACGGCCGATCCTTTCTTCGGTCTCGACAACCGGACGATGATATGGCGCCTCGTGCAGGACAACGAAGACGCGGACCGCTGGCCGGACCTGTCCATGGGCGTGACCGTCGGCTCCCCGGGAGGCGACGAGTGCAGAGCGATTGATTGCGACGGCACCTTTCCGGGCCAGGACCTGGACAACGACGGCGTCACGGACACCAATCGCAACCTGAACCCCTTGCCCGACTACGAAGAGCCGTTCCTGATGTACGACGTCGATCCCAACGACTTCGTCTACGGCATGGACCGCAACAACAACGACGAGCCGGATGTCCGCGAGGACGACTATGATGCCGACTATCCCTATGACCACGATCAGCGCGGCTATCACCTCTTCGGGCAGTACGACCTGACGCCGCACTGGGCCGTCGGTGTTGGACGCCACGATGTGGAGGGCGTCGCCAGCGGCGGGCGCAACAACTCCACCTATGCCCTCGTCACCTATCAGCGACAGGGCCTCGAGCGGCTGCGGCAGGTCTTTTTCGAGAACCACTTCCGTCGGGTGCAGGACGATATCCCCGACGAGTACAATCGCGTCCGCGACGACCTCGAGATCACCGTCAGAGATGAGGCCTATTCCTGGGGCGGTCCCGATGGCCTCAAGCTCATATTCAACCGAGACCCGATCAGGACGCGGCAGGACTTGCTTTTCTACGAGAACAGCGACGTCAACGAGACCTACCTCGAAGGCCACTGGCGTCCCTGGTCCAGCCTCAACTTCGTACAGAAACTCCGACTGCGACTCAACTGGCAGCAGGAAGGCCTCCTGCCCAGCGGCACTTTCCAGCGCAGTCGGCGGCTCGATCAGTGGAACGTCGTCAGCCGCGCCGACTACACCCGCTACTGGGGCGCTCTGAAAATTCAGCCACAGTTCAAGTTCATGCTCCTGCAGCTGCGGGACCAACGGGCCGAGCGCTCGCTGCGCTCGGAGGTGAGTCTCATCCCCATCCTGCGGGCAGAATTCCCGCTCATGACCCGGTCGACGCTGCAGGTCGGCATCCAGGGGATCGGACCCTTCCCCTACCGCTTCGAGGACCGCGTCGCCGAGCGCAACAGCTTCGAGCGCCGCACCAAGTTCGTGAACCTGACGAACCAATCCTACTATTTCGGCTACCAGCTCTTCACCATCATCGGGTTCACGAAGGACAAGCAGAATTACGACGACGAGTTTGAGAGCTATCGGGAATTCGACACCTGGTCATTCTTCATTCGCGCCGTCGTCGGCTTCAACCAGTACGCCAGACCGCTCTAAGCGCTTCGCCCACCTCACCCGGTACGCAGGGCGCTGGATGAACAAACATGGCCGCTCACCCGACATTTGCCCCCGACCGGACGAACGAGGCCATCGAGTTCTTCGTCGACCAGAACTACGTCGTCGTCTCCGACGCCTTGCCGCCTGAAAACATCGACGTCCTGCGCAATTTCGTCGACCGTTCCGAGCGCGAGATTCCCGGCGAATGGGGTCCCGACAAATTCGGCTGCCGCTCGCACGCGCAGATTCTGGTGTATCACCCCGAGCTCGACGACCATGTGCGTCCGGCTGTCGCCTCGGGCCTGGTCGACGAGATCATGGGTCCCGAAACGCGCTTTGCCCAGTTCGACTTTCGCGATCTCTGGGAGGGAGAGACAGAGGGCCAGCAGAGCTTGGGTCAAATGGTGTGTAAACGACTCAGGCGGCGATCTTCTTCCTTTGCGCGATGGGTGATCCGTTTTCGTAGCACTCCCCGGCGTAGACGTCAGCCATGAGATGCGGTGCATTGAGTCGCCGGAATCGTTTCTCGGCCACCATCAGTACCCGCCAAATGAGGGCGGTGGCATTGGCCACCTTCCTGTATCGTTTGGCCGCATTGGTTCGCAACCGTACCGAAGCGAAGGGACTTTCGACGACGTTGGTGGTGCGCAGGTGTTGCCAGTGGGCCTCGGGAAAGTCGTAGAATGTCACCATACGGTCCCAATCGCGCTCGAGGATATCGACGGCGTCTGGACACTCGCGGCGAAACCGTTTGGCGAATTGATCGCGACGTTTCGTCGCTTCCTGACGGGTCGGCGCGTACGGGATCTGTGTCAGCAGGTGCCGCCCTTCGACCTGCACGCGTTTTGGCAGCTTATCCAGCACGTTCAGGATGCGGTGATTCCAGCATCGCTGTTCAGCCGTCTCCGGCCAGACCTCTGCCAGGGCCGCCCAGATACCCAGGTGCCCATCCGCCACCAACAACTTCGCCACGCTCAGTCCGCGGTCACGCAGATCGCGCAGTACGCCCGCCCACGACTCTGTCGATTCGCGATAGCCCGGGACAATCGTCAGGACTTCTTTGCGCCCATCGCTCATCGCGCCGATGACCACCAGGAGAGCGGCTTTTTGCTTCTCAAGACCGGCTTTGACGTAGATCCCGTCCGCCCAGGCGTAGACGAGCTCGCGGTCATCCAGTCGTCGGCTGCGCCAGGCGTTGTATTCGACGATCCACTTCTCACGCAAACGAGCGATCGAGGACGCCGACAAAGGCGCTCCCTTGCCCAGCAGGCCGCGCAGCGCCAGCTCGAAGTCGCCCTGAGACAAACCGTGCAGGTAAAGCTCTGGCAGCAGCTGACCTGTTTCTTGGGTGCGCCGGGCGAACAGCGGCAGTACCGCACTCTCAAATCGCTCTTCCAGACCCCGCACCCGAGGGCGTTTCACCTCGATCGTGCCCGAGGTCAAGGACAGTCGCCGCCGCTTCCCGTACCCATTGCGGTAGCCGCCGGCTGCGTCCAACGGTGCCTGTCGCTCGTACCGTGACCGTCCCAGCGCATGGGTGACTTCTTCATCCAGAACCGACTGCATCAGCGACTGAATCTGCGAGCGTGTCCACTCTTCCAGCGTTTCGAACGTGGGCATGGACATTTCCGTCGTGCTCGGCTTAGGTTGTGCCATGGCGATTCTCCTCTTCCTGCCGGGATAGCCCCGGCGTTTGTGATGGCTAATTACAAAGGAAGGGTAGGATCGCCTCCAGCGCCCCAGGGTTTTCTTGGACACATTAGAGGGTCCACATGGACCTGAAAGGAGTGTTTGAGATGACTAAGCAGAAGAAGGGTGTTCGGGTCGGCCGATTCTCCGCTCGTCGAAAGCAGGAGGCGGTGTTGCGCCTGCTGCGTGGGGAGGACCTGGAGGTCCTGTCCCGGGAGTTGGGTGTGATGGCAGCCACGCTGAGTGAGTGGCGCGAGCAGTTCCTGGGTGGGGGTGAGTCAGCTCTGCACAGCCGTACCCGTGATGAGCGGGATGAACAGATCGCCCGCCTGAAAGCGAAGGTGGGGGATTTGACGATGGACAACGAGTTGCTGGAGTCCAAGATCCATCGCCTGGAGGATGGACTCCCTTTGGCATCCCGGAGGTCGAAGCGATGAGCCAGACCCAGTCGCCCTCCAGGAAGCGGCCGTACAGGCTGCAGCGTGTGTGTCGGGTCTGGCAGTTTCCTCGCTCCACCGTCCACGAGCATCGGCGTCGGGCGGCTCTGCGTCCGGAGGAGCGTCTTGAGCGGAAGAAACGAGGTCCCCAAGGGCCGTGTACCGACGATGAGCTAGCTGAGAAGATTCGCGAGTTGCTGAAGGCGTCCCCCTTTCACGGGGAAGGCTACCGCAAGATGTGGGCCCAGCTGCGGGCGCAGGACATCCGCACCTCGAAGGAACGCGTACGCCGTGTGATGCGCGAGCACGGCCTGCAGGTGCCGCAACGCGCCGGCCAGCCAAGGGGCCCGCAAGCACACGACGGGACGATCACCACCGATCGACCAGACCAGATGTGGGGAACCGACTTGACCACCACCGTGACCACCGGCGAAGGCACAGCTACGGTCTTCGTGGCTGTCGACCACTGCAGCTCGGAGTGCATCGGCATTCATGCAGCGGCCACAGGCGACCGTTTCGAGGCCCTGGAGCCGATCCACCAGGGAGTCCGCGAACACTTCGGCGGCGGCGACAAGGGTATCGCCGGGGGGCTGCAGCTGCGCCACGATCATGGCTCTGCGTACATGTCCGACCACTTCCAGAAACAGATCGACTTCCTGGGCATCGAGTCGTCGCCCAGCTTCGTGCGTGCCCCGGAGGGCAATGGCTGCTCCGAGCGATTCATCCGCACCCTCAAGGAGAATCTCCTGTGGGTCCGATACTTTGCCACGGTCGAAGAGCTCCGTCTTGCCCTGCTCGAATTCAAGAGAGTCTACAACGAGAAGTGGCTCCTCGAGCGACACAACTATCAGACGCCAAACCAGGTGCGCCGGAGTTTCCAGCAGGAGTTGTCCAAGGCGGCCTGACCATCCGCCAAATCAGTGTCCAGAAACCCAGGGCTTTACAGCCGTCTGTCTATTTCCACACCTTCTGATTATAGCTCGGCCAGAATTGCGCTGGCACAAAGACCGGGGGTACACCCAGCGCACTGACGACGACCCCAACAATCGTTACGACTGCCCCTACGTCTGCGCCATTCACTACCTGTTCGACGTCGGCGAGGATCAGCCTTGCTTCGGCCTCGTGCCAAACAGTCACCGGTACGACAGTCTCGATGAAGCAAAGGAGAAGATGGGTGAGGTATATTCAATCGGTCAATGCAACATTCTCCGCACTAATCTAATCATAGGAGATGTTGCACATGGCTCAGATGGGACGACCAGGATTGTCCGCGTCACAGAAGTTGGAGGTATGGCGTCGATGGAAGAGCGGCCAGTCGCATAGCGATATTGGTCGGGCGCTCGGGAAGCATCCGGCGTCGATTCATGGTGTCATCACCGCCAATGGGGGCATCGTACCAATGCCGCGTCGACGCTCTCGATGGGCTCTTGCCTGGGAAGAGCGTGAAGAGATCTCTCGAGGTATCGCTGCGGGAAAATCGATACGAATAATTGCGGCCGCTGTTGAGCGTGCACCCTCGACGGTTAGCCGAGAGATTGCCCGCAATGGCGGGCGGCAAAGGTACCGAGCAAACGTCGCCGACCAAGCAGCCTGGACGCGCGCCAGCCGGCCGAAATGCTGCCGACTCGCATCCAATCTTCGTTTGCGGCGAGTCGTGGCGGACAAGCTACGCCTGAAGTGGTCACCTGAGCAGATATCGGGATGGCTGAAGCGGGAGTATGCGCTTTTAGGAAATATGCAGATATCCCACGAAACGATCTATCGAACTCTCTTCATCCAGGCACGCGGGGCACTCAACAAGGACCTCATTGCGCATCTGCGGACGCGAAGGATGATGCGGCGATCCAAGAAGGCAAGCACACGCGATCAGCCGAGAGGCCGGATCGTCGACGCCGTATCCATCAGCGAGCGGCCTGCCGAGATCGAGGACCGCGCCGTTCCCGGCCACTGGGAGGGAGACTTGATCTCGGGGTCGAACAACACGCACATCGCCACGTTGGTGGAGCGGCAGTCTCGGTTCACGATGCTCGTGAAGCTCAACGGCAAAGACACCGAGACCGTTGTCAGAGCGCTGATCAGCCAGGTGAAACGACTCCCCTCCGCGGTGCGGTTGTCCCTTACCTGGGATCGAGGAATGGAGCTAGCTCGGCACAAGGAGTTCTCGATCGCAACTGACGTCGAGGTGTATTTCTGTGATCCTCAGAGTCCCTGGCAACGAGGCACAAATGAGAACACGAATCGCCTTCTTCGACAGTACTTCCCGAGGAAGACCGATCTGTCGCCATTCTCCCAAGCCGACCTGAACAGAGTCGCTCTTCAACTGAACCAGCGCCCGCGGAAGACGTTGGGGTTCGTTTCACCCGCAGAACGCTTCAATGAAGGTGTTGCGTTGACGAAGGTGTTGCGTTGACCGGTTGAACTCGCGGAGCCTTTCGCGTGATCCCCATTCGCGGGCCGGCTGGAACGGTCGTGCTCTACAACATCTGCATCCAGCACACCCGCATGCCCGGCGAGGGTCGCCGCCTCACGCAGCACAATTACTTCAGTCGCGAGCAGAGCGCTCCACTCACCAACTGGGTCATGCTGCCCAGACGCCTGGCCGAGCACACGGACGCCGAGGTGCGCACCTTCTACAGTCAGTGGACCGACGCCACCAGAGGCTTCGCCGCAGCCGGCTACTCCGACGAGTATTACGAGGCCAACGTGATGGACAAGCCAACATGACGTCATCACAGCCGCCCGTGATCGACGTCCTGGCCGATTTCGACCATCAGGGACAAAGATTCTTGGGAGCTCGCATCGGTCTCCTTGGGCTCGTATTTCAGCCCCCACGAGCATCCCATCACCCTGTCGCAGAAGGCGCCCGCGAACATGCGCTCCTCGTTTTCTCCCAGCACCTCGCCGAAGACCCTCACCGCGTTGAGCACGATCTCTCTTCTCTCGCCCTCTGATTCCCCAAAGCCCATCGCGTTGTTTATGAATCGACCCACGTCCAGGCATGAGGCCCCGATGACCCCTTTCGGATCGATCGCCATCCAGCCGCGCTCCTCGTCGAGCAGAACGTTCCAATGATGGAGATCCCCGTGCAATAGAAGCTGAGGCTCTTCTGCTGCCATCAGTCGTTCCCTGATCGATTCTACCCGGGGGATCTGCTCGATATAGGGTCGCGCTCTTACGGGATCCTTGCAGTTTCTGGCGTCGCGAAACGCCCCCTGCATCCAGTCCATGAAATGCGGCAAAGTGTGCTCTGACGGCGGCGGGGTCTTGTGGAGATCCTTGACGATCCGTGCCGCGACCTGGCTCTGCTCACGCCAGTCATTCAGCTCCGCCAGCATCGTCCCGGGACGCAACTTCTCGAGTAGCATCGCATTCAGATCTGTGTCCGAATCGATCAGACGATTGATCCCCTTACCCTGGTAGATCACCAGCGCTTCCATCTCGGTGCTGAAATCGCGGTGAGGCACCCCGACCTTCAACACCACCTCTTCTCCGCTCGCCGCTCGAGCGTAGCCGATGTAGTTCACCTTGATCTCTTCGGTTGGCGACCCGAGCGTCAGGTCCCACTTTGCGCAGCACCGCCGGAGAATGTCCGGCAGTTTCTCGAGCCACGCTTTGCCCTTTTCTCCAAATTCATCGGTTGCATACCGCAGGAATCGCTCTGGGAAGTCCGGGACTTCAAAATCTGATGCCTTCATAAGGACGCGCACCAGGTCAGATTCTCCACGATGGCAGCCAGCATGTTGCTCCACCACCCCTGCAGGGCTCCCGTGCTCTGCAACTGTCCGGCCACCGGCGGCAGGTAGCTCAGGCCGTCGCCGGCAGTGGCATAGCAAAAAGCATCCCACTCTTCGTCCGGGTCAACCGGCACCCCGCCCAGTTTTTGCCGCGCTTCGAGGTAGTCTCCCACTACTGCGCGCCGGTCCAGGTTTCGGTGGTTGTGATAAGGCTGGAAGAAGAGAGAAGCAATCTCGAAAGCCGTCATGCCACAGGCGGCAATGTGCCAGTCAATCAGCCGAGCCGAGCCCCCTCCTGCACGTGGCAGGGCCACATTCGAGCAGTTGAAATCGCTGTGCAGCAGGGTAGATGACGCTTGCTGCCAAACACTGAATTGATCCGCTTTGCGTTTGAGGAGAAGCTCGACCACGGGAAGCAGGCGGCGGCCCTGGTGTCCATAAACGCGATCATCAGCCAGGATGCGGACGGCGCTCTGTATAGCGTCATTTGTCCAGCGCCGATCAGGCGCTGGCATCAACAAAGAGGACTTTTCCAGGGGCAGTGACTCGGCCGAAACGTGTAGCAGCGCCAGGGTCTCGAGGGTGCGCCTCAACTCTTCATGCGTCCAGACGTGCTCTGCCCGAAGGAAGTAGTGGTCGATGTCAAGGTCGGCTAGCACCAGCCGGTTTGCTTCCGTAGAGTGTTCGGTGTGAAGCAAAGCCGGACCGACAATCGACAGGTGGGGCAGACATTCCGAATACACAAACCACTCCCGATGCAAGCCGTCCGGATCCGTGGTCGACCAGGGAGCACGGGAATCCTTGCAGATTACAGAGGGGGGGCCAACAGGCGGGGAGGCGTATTCGAGGTGCAGGCGATTGATAATGCTGGGGCTGTAGCCCCGGTCCAGCTTCTCGGCCCGGCAGCCTGAGACGGACGCGTTGAGGACATCGCTCCAGTAAGCGGGATCCTGGAGGGATTGATCAACCAGAACTAGAAGCCCCCTGCAGGATTGACAGATCGCGCGAAAATTCGAGCCGGGTGATCGTCGGACAGTTCCGTAAGCAAGTACGGCTTGCCCGCTTCGTGCTTGTCGATACTGTCCGTCTGGAGCGAATTCTGCAAGTAGTCGACGAATTGGTCGGCGGGGCCAAAGTGGCACCCGAAACACAGGATATACGCCGGTTCGTCAAATGGCACTTCATAGCCCGTCTCGATATTTGCACCAAACCAGAAAAGACTCCCGGGCTCCATCAGGTGACGCTTGCCGTCCGAGCACAAGACCCATCGACCGCGCACAGTATAGGTTATAGACTCGTGCGGGTGGGGGTGTTTCTCGCAGTACAGCCCGGCGGGCATGTCCAGGTAGATCGCCTGGCCCTCTTCACCCTGTATCAAGGGGCCAACACGGCCCTCGAGCGTGTCCACGCCGAACTGGTCCGTGATGACGTCGATAATCTGGATGCCTTCCGCCGGTCGAAGAATATCAGCATTGGCCATATGGCCAAGCTCCTTTCTCTGCGTCATACTCCGAAAATCTTGATCGACAATCCGCATAAACATATCGAACCGCCTGCGAGAACATGAGCGTATCGTTCCATTCGAGTCAGCGGCACGAGGTTGACGCCCATGGTCGAAATGAAGACGATGCCTAACATAGTTACAAGCGTCACGGCATAAAAAATGCCGGCAACCAACGTTAGTCCCCCAAGAGAATTCTTGGCGGCTGGGTACATCAGCAAGGGAATCAATGGTTCGCACGGCCCAAAAACGAAAATCGAAAAGAGTACCCACGGCGTAGCCTTCCGAGGCCCATCTTCCCCGTGCACATGAGCATGCCTGTTTGTATGAATATGGGAATGACTGTGCTGATTCCCGTCTGCATGAACGTGCAAATGTTCATGCGGTCGATTCCTCGACGCACGTCGTAGTCCCCAACAGGCATATAGCAGGCCGAAGGCAATAAGGGCCCATGCCGCGAAATCGCCTCGAAAAGATTCCAGTGCATCCAGTTTGGTCACGGCAATGCCGAACGTAATACCCGTGATACCCAGCAACAAGGAACCCGCCACGTGACCCGTACCGCACAAGATTGTTACCCACAGTGTTTTGTAGAATGACCATCTGCCGGACCGCGCCATCACAATGAAAGGTAAATAGTGATCGGGTCCCAACTGTGTGTGTAGGAACCCGATAGATGCCGTGGTTCCCGCCAGGATCAGTAGTTCAGAACTCATATACGCCTCGATATCGTCGCGCGGTGTTACTCGAACACCTGCTCTCCCGTCTTGCTCTTGTCGATGTAGTCCCAGTCGAGCTCTACCCCCAGCCCTGGGCCACCGGGCACCGGCACGCAGCCATCGCCGTCCACGTTCTCCAGCTCGTCGGTGAAGTCGGTCGGCAGAATCGGCGCCTTGGTCTTTTTGACCAGAGGGTGCAGTAGTCCGAGCTCGTAGTAGTTCGTGTTGCGGATAGCGGCGATGCAGTGCCGGTGTGCCAGCCCGCCGCCGTGGAATTCAACGTCCAATCCGAAACCCTCTGCGGCGCGGGCTACTTTCATGGCGCCCGTGATGCCGCCATCCTCATAGACTCCGACGCGCACGAAGTCGGTGCCCTCGTGAACGATGAAGTCGACGTGCTGCTCGAGGCCGAAGATGTGCTCCGTCTGCAGAATAGGCGTTTTGATCATCTTGCCGAGCTTGCGGTGGGCGAAGATTGAGACCCCGCCGTCCTTGTACGGATCTTCCAGCCAGAAGAACTCCGCTTCGTCGCAGGCGCGGCCGATGCGCAGGGCATCAGCCCAGGTTTCGTATTCGCATGCCGGGTCGATCATCAGGTCCATGCGGTCCCCCACCCGCTTGCCCATCTCCAGCACATTCTCCACTTCCCGTTTCATCGGACCGTTGCCCCAGCCGTGGATCTTGAAAGCCTTGTAGCCGATCTCCAGGCACTGTTCGGCAAAATCGGCGAATTGCCCGGGTGTGCTGAGGCCGTCGTTGTCGTCACCGTGATAAGTCGAGGCATAGGCCGGTATCTTCTCGCGCCATCCCCCCAGAAGCTGGTGAATCGGCGCGTCGTAGACCTTGCCGGCAAAATCCCACAGCGCCACATCGGCCGGAGAGATCCCCGTGCGGTCGGTGTTCCAGCGCCCCAGGGTTTTCTTGGACACATTAGAGGGTCCACATGGACCTGAAAGGAGTGTTTGAGATGACTAAGCAGAAGAAGGGTGTTCGGGTCGGCCGATTCTCCGCTCGTCGAAAGCAGGAGGCGGTGTTGCGCCTGCTGCGTGGGGAGGACCTGGAGGTCCTGTCCCGGGAGTTGGGTGTGATGGCAGCCACGCTGAGTGAGTGGCGCGAGCAGTTCCTGGGTGGGGGTGAGTCAGCTCTGCACAGCCGTACCCGTGATGAGCGGGATGAACAGATCGCCCGCCTGAAAGCGAAGGTGGGGGATCTGACGATGGACAACGAGTTGCTGGAGTCCAAGATCCATCGCCTGGAGGATGGACTCCCTTTGGCATCCCGGAGGTCGAAGCGATGAGCCAGACCCAGTCGCCCTCCAGGAAGCGGCCGTACAGGCTGCAGCGTGTGTGTCGGGTCTGGCAGTTTCCTCGCTCCACCGTCCACGAGCATCGGCGTCGGGCGGCTCTGCGTCCGGAGGAGCGTCTTGAGCGGAAGAAACGAGGTCCCCAAGGGCCGTGTACCGACGATGAGCTAGCTGAGAAGATTCGCGAGTTGCTGAAGGCGTCCCCCTTTCACGGGGAAGGCTACCGCAAGATGTGGGCCCAGCTGCGGGCGCAGGACATCCGCACCTCGAAGGAACGCGTACGCCGTGTGATGCGCGAGCACGGCCTGCAGGTGCCGCAACGCGCCGGCCAGCCAAGGGGCCCGCAAGCACACGACGGGACGATCACCACCGAGCGACCAGACCAGATGTGGGGAACCGACTTGACCACCACCGTGACCACCGGCGAAGGCACAGCTACGGTCTTCGTGGCTGTCGACCACTGCAGCTCGGAGTGCATCGGCATTCATGCAGCGGCCACAGGCGACCGTTTCGAGGCCCTGGAGCCGATCCACCAGGGAGTCCGCGAACACTTCGGCGGCGGCGACAAGGGTATCGCCGGGGGCTGCAGCTGCGCCACGATCATGGCTCTGCGTACATGTCCGACCACTTCCAGAAACAGATCGACTTCCTGGGCATCGAGTCGTCGCCCAGCTTCGTGCGTGCCCCGGAGGGCAATGGCTGCTCCGAGCGATTCATCCGCACCCTCAAGGAGAATCTCCTGTGGGTCCGATACTTTGCCACGGTCGAAGAGCTCCGTCTTGCCCTGCTCGAATTCAAGAGAGTCTACAACGAGAAGTGGCTCCTCGAGCGACACAACTATCAGACGCCAAACCAGGTGCGCCGGAGCTTCCAGCAGGAGTTGTCCAAGGCGGCCTGACCATCCGCCAAATCAGTGTCCAGAAACCCAGGGCTTTACAGTGTGTCGCAACCCGCGTTTCAGATCATTGTATATGCGCTCTCGCTGAAAGGGATTCTTCCCCAGCAGGTAGTTTGCCACGGCCGGCGGTATCGGTCCGCCGCTGTAAACGCCCGTTACGCCGAGGCTCGTGTGCAGGCGCACGACGCAGGCAGTCGACTTCGCAACGGCTCCCTTCTCGTAGACCTGGTTGAAACCGTTGTAGTCTCTGCCGAGATCGTGAATCTCGTAGGCGAAGAACACGTTCTCGATGCGTGTGATGCTGGGAGATGCCATGGCTCTTTCTCCGATCGGTTGACAGGAGCCATCTATGGTACGCTGTTTCAGAGGGGTCGCCAAGAGAGCACAGAAAAATCGCTGTACATTCTCCTCGACAACCCACCTACTGTTCCCCATACTGATATCCGCCTCAGTCCTCTCCAACCGGAGACTGCCCATGTCAGACGACATCCTTCTGGATCGACAAGACGGTATCGCGACCGTGACCCTCAACCGGCCCGATCAGCGCAACGCCATCAACTATGACGGCTGGCTGACACTGCAGCGGATGGCCGCGGATCTTGCCCGGGACGACGCGGTCCGGGTGATCGTGTTCGCGGGGGCCGGTGATAGAGCCTTTTCTGCCGGGGCCGATATCAAAGACTTCGAGGAGCATCGCAACAACGAAGCCAATGCGCGGCGCTACGCGGAGGCCTTCGATGGCGCTCTGGATGCCATCGGCGCGCTGCCGAAGCCCACCATCTCCCGCATTCACGGATTCTGCGTCGGTGGTGGCTGTGAGTTTTCCACCGCCACCGATATCCGCATCGCGGCCGACGGCAGTCGCTTCGGCATTCCCATCGCGCGTCTGAACGTTCTGGCGGGATACGTCGAGATGCGCCGTCTCGTCAACCTGATCGGCGCCGGACCGACGGCCTACCTGCTGCTGAGCGCGCGGTTGATCGACGCCGAGGAGGCGCTGCGCATCGGGCTGGTCACCCAGGTTGTTCCTCTGGCCGATCTGCAGACCTATACCGACCAGCTCGCCCGCGAGATGGCCGAGTTGGCCCCGCTGTCTCAGAAATACACCAAGCAACTGCTCGAAATCATTCTGAAAAACCCCGGGTTGAAGGGTTTGACGCCGGAAGAGGCGGACCTTCCGTACGCCACCTTCGACAGTGAAGATTTCCAGGAAGGCCGTCGCGCCTTCGTCGAACGGCGGACCCCGCGGTTCGAGGGGAGATAGTCATGGCAGAGCTCCCCCTCGCCGGCGTCCGGGTCCTGGACTATACCCAGATCATGGCCGGCCCCTTTTGCGGGATGCTGCTGGCCGACATGGGCGCCGACGTCATCAAGGTCGAAAAGCCCAACGGCGACGATTCCCGCCGCATGGGCCCGCCCTTCATCAACGGCGAGTCGGCGGCCTTCATGGCCATCAACCGCAACAAACGCGGCATCGTGCTCGATCTGAAGGTCGAAGCAGCCAGGGATGCGCTGCGCCGCATGGTCGCCCAGTCGGATGTCGTGGTGCAGAATTTTCGGCGCGGCACGCTGGAACGCTTCGGCCTGGGCTACGACGATGTACGTGAACTGAACCCGGCCCTCATCTACTGCCACATCACCGGCTTCGGTGCCACCGGTCCGTATCGAGATCGCGGCGGCTTCGACCTCGTGACCCAGGGCATGAGCGGGATGATGGCCGCCACCGGCCACCCTGACGCGCCGCCTGTCAAAGTAGGTGTGCCTATTACAGATCTGAACGCCGGGTTTTACGGCGCCTATGGGATCTTGAGCGCCTACATCCACCGGCTCAAAACCGGCCGCGGCCAGTTCGTCGATACCTCGCTGTTGGAGGGCGGTATCGCCTATTCCGTCTGGGAATCCGCCATGTTTTTCGCCACCGGCGAGAACACCGGACACATGGGATCGGCCCACCGATTGTCGGCCCCATACCAGGCCTTTCGCACCTCGGATGGCTATCTGAACATTGGCGCCGCGAACCAGGCAAACTGGGAGCGGCTGTGCCGGGCCATCGATCGCGAGGAACTGCTCGACGATCCGCGCTTTGCGACGAATCCCGACCGCATGGTCAACCTGCAGGCGCTCGCCGAAACGCTGGACGAGACCTTTCCGCTGAATACGACGACGCACTGGCTCGATATCCTGGAGCGAGCCGCCGTCCCCAGCGGTCCCATCTACAGCTTTTCTCAAGTGTACTCCGACCCCCATGTGCAGGCGCGCGACATGGATGTCGAAACCGACCATCCCACGGCCGGTCGCGTCCGCAACATCGGTATCCCGGTAAAACTGTCAGAGACTCCCGGTGCCATCCGCAGGTCGGCGCCGACGCTCGGTCAGCATACGGAGGAGATTCTGAGTGAATTCGGGCTGGCGGAGTCTGAGATTGGGGATTTGCGGGAGGGTGGGGCTCTCGGGTGAGGTCCTTTGGCAGCGTGGTAGGAGCGGCATGGATTCATGACCGTCGGCTCTATCGTGTCCGTGTCAGACATCATACATTCTCTCGTTCACTCCCAAAGATGATTTATGGCCATCGAGCAATACGGTAGCGCGACCCGTCCACTTTATCCATGACAGACTCGAGCCGCATCCGCATAGGCGCTGACGTCGGGGGCACATTCACGGACGTCATCCTGCTCTGCAGGGACGGCGCCATTCACACCCTGAAGGTGCCGTCAACACCACCGGCCTTCGAGCAGGGAGTCCTCAGGGCAGTGGAGCAGCTGCTGAAAATCGCCGAGGTCGTCGGTAGTGATGTGGGTGACGTCGCCCACGGAACGACAGTTGCGACGAATGCCGTTCTCCAGCACCGAGGGGCCAGCACCTCGCTTATCACGACGCGTGGGTTTCGGGACGTCCTGGAGTTGCGCCGCATCCGAGCGCCGCAGAATTACGATCTCTTCTTCGAGAAGCCGTCGCAGCTGGTCGAGCGCTCGCGACGACTGGAATTGACCGAGCGCATGTCGGCAAGCGGCGAGGAGCTCATCCCGATCGATGTCTCAGAGCTTCAAGCGCTCACTCAGAGGCTCGAGCGTGAGAATGTAGACTCAGTCGCCGTCTGCCTCCTTCATTCATATGCCTACCCGCAACACGAGCAGCAGGTGGGCGAATACCTTCGCGCCAATCTGCCCGCAGCCGATGTCTCGCTTTCCTGCGACATATTGCCTGAGCGCAAGGAGTACGAGCGCACGGCGACGACGGTCGTCAACGCCTACGTGCGTCCTGTCATGCGTAGTTACCTCGAGTCTATGCGCACCGGGCTGGGTCAACTGGGAATCGATGCTCCTCTGCTCATCATGCAGTCGGCCGGCGGTCTAACACCCGAGGATGACGCCGCCCTGCGTCCCGTCTTCGCCCTGGAATCGGGACCGGCCGCAGGTGTGCTGGCGGCGAAGCAGATGGCCCAGTCAATCGGCGTCGGCAACGTCATCACCCTCGACATGGGCGGGACGACGGCAAAAGCCGCGCTCATCGAGGACGGACAGCTGTCATACTGTCCTGAGTACGAGGTCGGCGCTGCGATCTCATCTAGCGGCGGCTTGCTTGGTGGGGCGGGAGAGCTCATCCGAGCGCCGAGCATCGACATCTCCGAAGTGGGGGCAGGTGGCGGCAGCATTGCCTACCCTCGACGGCGCCGGCGGACTGCGCGTCGGCCCCTCGAGTGCCGGTGCCGTGCCGGGACCGGTGTGCTACGGTCAGGGTGGCGCCGAGGCCACTTTGACCGATGCCAACGTCGCTCTGGGATTCATCCGCCCCGGCGAGCTCGCCGATGGGCAGGTGAGCATCGACTTCGACGCGGCCTGCCGCTGCGTTCAGGATCAGATCGCCTCGCCTCTCGGCATGAGCCTGCTGAAAGCAGCTGAGGGTATCCACCGCATCGCCAACGCGCGGACGATGCGCGCCCTTCGCGCCGTGTCGACGGAGCGAGGTCGGGATCCGCGCGATTTCGTCCTCATCGCCTTCGGCGGCGCCGGGCCCATCCACGCCGCCGGTCTCGGCCGCGAGCTTGCGATAGACAGAATCCTCGTGCCGACATTCCCGGGGTTGTTCAGCGCCCTCGGCCTGTTGTCGTCGGGCGTCGAACACCACCACGTGCGCAGCTGCCTGCTGTGGGGGGAAGACATCCGGGCTGAGCCACTCGAACAAATGCGGAGCGTCGGCGAGGCGGAACTCCTGCAACAGTTCGACCGGGAGGGATTCGCCGCAGCCAAGGTGGAGCTGACCTGCAGTGTCGATGTCAGATTCAAGGGTCAGACGTCGGAGATTCGAATCCCCCTCTCTCTCGACGGACCGATATCGCCGCAGACGATCCCCGCGATCGAGCACTCGTTCGAGTCGGAGCACGAGCGCCAATACGGTCATCGCTCGGATCCGGACAATCCTATGGAAATCACCGCTCTGCGCCTCGTGGGGCGCGAGCGTAGTGTGGACAGCCTCGGACATCGGGTCGCGCAGGTGGTCGCGCCGACAGAGGCGGCGACAGGCTCTCGCCTCGCCTACTTCGGGTCGGAGTGGGGCAGCGTCGAGGCCTCGGTCGTGCGCAGAAGCGATCTGTCCGAGTCGGCGCTGGATGGACCCTTGCTCATCGACGAGTACGACACGACAATCGTGATCCCGCCCGGAACGGGCGCCAGCGTCGACGACAGCGGCAACATCGCGATGGAGATTGCCGGCAATGACTGAAGCCCAAATTGATCCGATAACCAGGGAAGTCCTGCAGAACGCCCTTGCCTCAGCGGCAGACGAGATGGCGGTGGCCCTCTATCGGACGGCCTACTCCACTATCGTTCGCGACTGCCTCGACTACGCCACCTCGCTGTGCGATGCGAATGGCGACATGATCGCCCAGGGGGTGACGATCCCGCTTCATCTGGGTACGGTGCCGTACGCCATGGAGGCCTTGTTCGAGAAGTTCGGCGAGGATATGGACTCAGGTGACATCTATATAATGAACGACCCTTTCGACGGCGGCATGCACATTCCCGACATTTTCATCGTCAAGCCGATTTTCTGGGAGGGTGAGCGCGTAGCCTTTGCCGTCAGCACGGCCCATCATCTGGACCTCGGCGGTCGTCTGCCCGGCAGCTCCGCCTGTGACAACACGGAGATATTCCAGGAAGGGTTCCGCATTCCCTGGCTCAAGCTCTACCGCCGGGGCGAACCCGACGAGGCGATCTTCTCTTTGATGCGGGCCAATGTGCGCATCCCGAGCATGACGTTGGGAGACCTGCGCGCGCAGATCTCGGCTTGCCACATCGGGGAGCGCTCCGTGCACGGCATCATCGAGCGTTTCGGGCTCGACACCTTCATCACCGGGTCGGCTGACCTCATCGACTATACCGAGCGACTGTTACGGGCGGAGATCAAGTCGTGGCCTGACGGCAGCCACAGCTTCACCGACTACATGGACAGCGACGGCGTTGGTGGACCGCCGGTCAAACTCTGCGTCACCATCACCGTCGACGGTGATACCCTCACCGCCGATTTCACCGGCACTGACCCGCAGGTTCCCGGGGCTATCAACAACACGCTTTCGTTCACCGCATCCGTTGTCGCGCTGGCCGTGCGATCTGCTCTGCGCGAGGAGATTCCGAACACTGCCGGGCTTTTCAGGCCCCTCGAGATCATCGCTCCGAAGGGAACGGTCGTCCACGGTGAAATGCCCGCCGCTTCTTCGATGAGGGGAATCACCGGCTTCCGTCTGACGGACGTCGTCTTCGGGGCACTGGCGAGCCTGCTGCCGGACCGCATCCCGGCAGCGGGCGAAGGAGGCAACTCACTCGTCATCATCGCAGGGCAGAACGCAGACCGGACTCCGTACGTCTACTACGAGTTGCTGTCCGGGACGTGGGGTGCGAGACCGGACCGGGACGGCAACGACGGCTTGTGCAATCCGGCCAACGTGGCCAGCAACATTCCCGTGGAGGATGGAGAGGTCGGATACCCGGTCCGCATCGAGCGCTACGGATTCGTTGACAACAGCGGTGGTCCTGGCAAGTACAGGGGCGGACTGGCCATTGAGCGCGCCTGGACGCTACTAAAGGGGGATGCCCACCTGGCGATCCGCTCCGATCGTCGCGATCACCTCCCCTACGGCCTCGCAGGGGGTCGGCCGGGGACGGCCTCCATGACGGTGTTGCGACATGAAGACGGCGACGAGGTGTTGCCGACCATGATTTCGACGCGCATGGCGGAAGGTGAGTACCTTCATCACAGGCAGGCCGGGGGTGGGGGCTGGGGCGATCCGCTCCTGCGCGCTCCCGAAGAGGTAGCTCGCGATGTGCGCGACGACAAGGTGTCGTTGAGCGCCGCGCGAGACGACTACGGCGTCGTCCTCGACGAAGTGACGCTCGAGCCGGACCTGGAAGCCTCAGCCTCTCTGCGGGAACAGATGATGAAGTGAAGAGATCGAACGGAAAGCTCGCGAGGGACGTAGCCGTCATCGGGGCGGGCATGTCGAAGTTCGGCATGTTCGCAGACAGGGATTCGAAAGATCTCTTTGCCGACGCCTACAGAAATACGCTCGCCTCGATCGACAAAGGCGTAGACGCTGCAGAAATCGATGCGCTCTACCTCGGCAATTTCACCAATGACTTTTTTGTCCATCAGGGGCACTGGGGTCCTATTGTAGCCGACCTGATAGGACTGGTCCCCAAGCCGGTAACGAGAACGGAGGGCGCCTGCGCCTCGAGCGCGCTGGCGTTTCGTGAAGGCGTCCTCGCGATTGCGTCGGGAGTCTACGACATGGTCCTCGTTGGCGGGCTGGAGGAGATGTCGAAGCTGACGACGGAGCAAGTTACAGAAGGGCTCGTCCTGGCGGGCCTTCCCTATGAGAGTGAAGTGGGTTTCACCTTTCCCGGTGTCTTCGGAGCGATAGCCACAGCGTATTTCGCCAGGTACGGGGCGAACCGTGAGCACCTCATGAACGTGACGATAAAGAGCCACGACAACGCCCGGCTGAATCCGAATGCCCAGTACAATGTCTCGATTCGGGATATGATGGACGGAAAGATCGAAAGGGCGCGGCAAAGAGGAAAACCGCTTCCATCGTGGAATGATGAAATGGAGTTTCTCCACGATCCTGCGGCGAATCCGATGGTTGCCTGGCCGATCCACCTGTTCGACTGCTGCCCTATCAGCGATGGCGCCAGTTGCATGCTGCTCGTGGCGAGCGAGCTGGCTGATAACTTCACCGACGATGCTATTGATGTCGTCGGTATCGGCCAGGGCAGCGGCAGGGGGCTCCATGCATGCGATGATCTCACCTCTTTCGAGGCGACGAAACATGCGGCGAAGGAAGCGTGTGAGATGGCGGGCCTCAAACCTGATGATATCCAGTTTGCGGAGGTCCACGATTGCTTTTCCATAGCGGAGATTCTACACATCGAAGATCTCGGTTTTTTTGATCCCGGAGAGGGATTCAAGGCTGTCGAGGAGGGCCTGACCAGACTGGATGGCTCCATGCCCATCAACACTTCCGGAGGACTCAAGTGCAAAGGGCATCCTGTGGGTGCCACCGGGATAGCGCAGCTTTTTGAGGTATGGACCCAGTTGAAAGGGATGGCGGGTGATCGGCAGATTCCCAACGACAGTTTGCGAATAGGTGCGGCCCACAATCTGGGAGGTACGGGCGGCACGAGCTCTGTTACCATTCTTGCGAGGAGATAGGGAGTGGAAGACCGCCCCTTCAGCGATATCTCCTACAGGAAGTTTCTCGAGGAAGAAAAGCTCATGGGCTCGAAGTGCGGCACGTGTAGCGCCCTGTTTGCCCCGCCGCGTTCCATCTGTATACAGTGCCACGGTAGTGATATGGAATGGATCGGAATGAGTGGCACCGGTGTGCTGGCCGCTTTTACCTGCATCGCGATAGGACCGGCTTCCATGATCGCAGAGGGTTATGACCGAGAGAATCCCTACTGCGTCGGTGTTGTCGAATTGGCAGAGGGCCCACGGGTGGACGCGCGAATAGAGGGAGTGGACACCACCAATCCCGAAGCGATAAGAGTGGGCATGCCGCTGAAAGCAAAGTTCCTGAAAACCTGTTTGGGCTTTGAGCCTTTGGGAGCATAATCACACGCTGAAATCGACTTCGATGTGCGGCGGAGCGAGCCCCTCTCACGACCCGTCGAGCTTCGCCAGCAGTTCCTCTGCCCGTTTTCTCTTTGCCGCGTCGGAGCCTCGGGCGACCACGCGCTGGAGTGTCGATCGCGCCGTTTCATCGCCTTCTTCCGCCATCTCGAAAGCCAATTCGTCGCGCCTGTCGTAGTAGCTGTTGTCGTACTCCGCCACGTCGAGGTCCCACTTCTTCCAGTAGTATTGAAGCTCCTCCGAAGGCCAGTCGGCGTAGATGCTCTCCCACGTGTTCGGCTGGCTGTGAGGCAGCAAGGTTCCCGGAGCGATCGACTCGCTGACGCGCTGATACCTGGCATCCATCGACATGCGGAGCCGGTCGGACGAGTTTTGCACCCCTTTGTGTACGGCCATGCTGTGGAACATGAGCACATCCCCCTGGGCGAAGGGACTGTTGACCCAGGTGCCGTCGAGGGGATTCGTCACCGCCATACCACCGGCCCCCAACGCCGGCTTGTGGTCGTGAACCCCGTACCGATGTGATTCCGAGGCGATCTGAAGGCCACCCATCTCCGGTGGCAGGTCGCTCAGGGGAATCCAGGCGGTGTAGGTGTCTGCCGTTCCCTGAATCGGGATAAAGTCCTGGTGCGCTGGCGTTGTGTAGGATTCCCTCTGCGGAAACATCGTGCGCCCGATGATTCGCGGGTGCGGTAGAATCTCCGCGCCCGTCATGCGCTCGAAGAGACCGAGGAGAGCAGCGTGGTGTTGAACCGCGTGAAAGTCCGGACGGGCATACATGCGGGCGTAGACATCCATGTATTCCGGAGTCGGTTCGACGCAGAATCCGCTCAAGTCGGCAATCGCGTTCTCGAGCGGGGCGCCTTGCTCAACCCAGCCTGCGGCGCTGGCGATCTCGAGGAATTGCATCCTCAAGTTTTCGAGGACATCCGCGGGCAGGAGATCTCGGACAAACAGGTAGCCATCGCGCTCCATTCGAGTCAGGAGCTCAGCCCCGTCTCCGACGACGGCAGTGGAATCAAGGAACGGTTGCATGGGCAATCTCGCCTAAAAGTTCTGCTCTTCAGGGCCGCCGGTCTATTGCGCGCTCCAAGACCTTCTCGTTGTTTGGTTCACACCAAATTACAGCTTCCTACTATTAAGAGGTAGCCACGTGGCTGGCAAGCTTTTTTTGGAGGTTCGCATGCAGGAAATCCTCATCGGCTGTTATGGAACGAACGGCCACCAGATACTCGGTCTGGCACCCGTATTGAAGGACGCTTCCATCTGCGCCATCGCCGGTGTCTCCGAAGCCGAATTCGGCAAGATCCGGCAGGACCACCCTTATTTGTCAGAGATCTTGGAGCACCGCCCCGACCTGGAGTCGCTGCTGGCCGACGATCGGCTTGCCATGATCAGCCTCTGCAGTCCGCGCAGGGACCAGCAGGCAGAGGATACGATCCGCTCTCTGGAGGCCGGCAAACACGTCTTGGCCGAAAAGCCGCTCTGTCTGACACTGGA
>CBDBIJ010000120.1:0-7655 GCA_965205655.1 Candidatus Latescibacterota bacterium | reverse complement strand
GCAGTCCGTATCGACGCGGCACGGCGAAATCGACCTGGTTCGTCATCAGTGAGAATTGCCTGCCGATGGCGCTCCACACCTCGACGTCGATCTTCGGGCCATAGAAGGCCGCCTCCCCGGACACCTCCTCGTAGTTGATGTCGCCCTTCGTCATCGCCTCGCGTACCATGTCCTCGGTCTTGAACCACAGCTCTCGGTCGTCGACGTACTTTTTGCCCAGACCTGCCTCGTCGTGGGTGCTGAATCGCATCATGTATTTGTCGATCCCGAACAGCTCGAAGTACCCCAGATACATGCGACAGACGCCGAGGAACTCCTCCTCGAACTGGTCGATGCTGCAATAGATGTGAGCATCGTTCATCTGCATCGACCGAACCCGCATGAGCCCGAACAGCTCGCCCGACTGTTCGTACCGGTAGCAGGTGCCGTACTCCGACAGCCGCACCGGCAGGTCGCGATAACTCCGCGGCACCGAGGCGAACACCTTGTGGTGGTGCGGACAGTTCATTGGCTTGAGGTAGTACTGCACCCCTTCCATTTCCATCGGGGGATACATCGATTCTGCGTAGTACGGCAGATGTCCGCTCTTTTCGAGCATCACGCTCTTGCAGATGTGCGGCGTTCGGACCTGAGTGTAGCCGGCGTTCCACTCAGTCTCTTTCGCCAGCTTCTCGAGCTCCTCGATGATCACCGTGCCTTTCGGTTGCCACAGCGGCAGCCCGGGCCCCACCTCCTCGTCGAAGAAGAATAGCTGTAGCTCCTGCCCCAGACGGCGATGGTCCCGTTTCTTCGCCTCCTCGATCATGGCCAGGTGGTGATCGAGCGCTTCGCGGGTGGCAAAGGCGGTGCCGTAGATGCGCTGCAGCATCTTTTTGCTTTCGTCGCCGCGCCAGTAGGCGCCGGCCACGCTCAACAGCTTGTAATGCTTGATTTGACCTGTGCTCAGCATGTGCTGACCTCGGCACAGATCGGTGAAGTCACCGTCCCTGTAGAAGGTTATGGTCTCGTCGCTGTCGAGATCCTCGAGAATCTCCCGCTTGTAGTCCCCCTCCTCTTTCAGCATCGACAGCGCTTCATCTCTGGAGACTTCAAAACGCTCGAACTTGTGATTCTGCTTCACCACCCGCTTCATCTCCTTTTCGATCCTTGCGAGATCGTCGGGAGTGAAGGACGACTCCGAATCGAAGTCGTAGTAGAATCCGTCTTCGATTGCCGGCCCGATGGCCAGCTGGACCTCTGGAAACAACCGGCGCACGGCCTGAGCCATCACGTGGGACATGCTGTGGCGGTAGATCCAGGCCGCCTCATCCGAGTTCCAGGGGATCAGCTCCACCTCGGCATCACCGTCGAGCTCCTGGTGAAAATCGACGCGCTCGTCGTCGTCGAGCCGCCCGGCGATGTAGGTCTTGAGCAAACCCTTGTCGACACTCAAGAGGGCCTCCTTGAGCGAGCCGTTGCCGTCGTACTCGAGGACTTCGCCGTCTGCGATCTTGATTCTCATCTTCTCCTGCTCCAATAAAAAAAACCCACCGCCGATTCCGGTCGACAGTGGGCTCATTTTCCTTCGACTACGTCAACTACGACGAATGATCCACCGTCGCTGGACCGACACCCACTGTCGGACCTGTGGGGGTCCCGGTGGGCGGCGTGGTCGTCGTCCACGTAGTCGCGGTCTCTGAAACGGATCGTCGCATTCTCATTCGTATTTCGTGGTCGAATAATACCGGCCATCTTCGACCATGTCAAGCGGTCCATTCACTGTATCGGTCGAGACTCGAGAATCCCCACTCGGAATTGCTTCCCTCAAAGCATCGGCCTGCCGCGATCCGTCCCATGCGACATCCCTCCTCTCACTACCAGCCGAAGGCGTAGCCGATCTCCCCCTTCGGTGCGGCGGCTCCGGCGATGACGCCGGTGTCCGGATCGAATCTGATCCCCATGACCTTGCCGTGGGCCCAGGCCGCTCCGACGGTGACCTCGTGCCCCCGGCGCTCCAATTCCCGGACCGTTCCGGCATCTATCCCCTTCTCTGCCGACACGTTGCCCGGGAAAGCCGTCCTGGGATAGAACGAAGACGGGAAATGGGTGGAATGCACGGTGGGCGCATCGAGCGCCGATTGAAGATCCATGCCGAATTCGACACAATTGAGGAAAAACTGGAGCGTCCACTGGTCCTGACCGTCGCCACCGGGCGTGCCGAAGACCATGTGCGGTTTTCCGCCCTTCAGAACGAGAGAGGGCGTTAACGTGGCGCGGGGGCGCTTTCGCGGTTCGAGAGAATTTGGCCGCTGCGGATTCAAATAGTACATCTGCCCCCGCGTACCGAGACAGAACCCGAGCCCCGGAATGATCGGCGACGTGCCGATCCAGCCACCGCTCGGTGTCGCCGCCACCATGTTGCCCTCGGCGTCAACGGCGTCGAGATGCGTCGTGTCGCCCATGTGCGCGTGTCCCTGTCCGAGATCCCGCACCTCCCGGGCTTCCACCTGCAGCGCTCGCCGATTGTCTTCGGCCACCGGCACAGTGGCGTACTCGGGCACCCCGGACCCGGTGTCGCCGGGGCGCATTTCCATTGAGGCGCTCTCCGCTACGAGGCCGCGACGTCTCCCGGCGTAGTCCTTCGACAACAGCACATCGAGGGGTACGTCGTCGAAGAGAGGGTCGCCGTAGTAGGCTTCGCGATCCGCGAAGGCGAGCTTGGCGCATTCGATGAGAGTGTGGAGGTAGTCGGGCGAATTGTGCCCCATCTGGTTCAGGTCGAACCCCTCCAGCAAGGCGAGCTGCTGCAGAAACACCGGCCCCTGCGTCCACGATGGACACTTGAACACATCGAGACCGCGGTAATTGAAGCTCACCGGCTCCTCCAGCGTCGGTTGCCACTCGGCCATGTCTTCGTAGCTGAGCAACCCCGCGTGTTCGGAGCCGCTCGCGTCCCGCACCGGGTTTCGCTCGATGTAGGCGATGATGGTCTCGGCGATCTCTCCGCTGTAGAACGCCTTCTTTGCCGCTTCAATGCCGGCGACTCGACCTTTCCCGCTCGCCGCCTCTTCGGCGCGACACATCTTGCGCAGGCTTTCGGCCCAATCCGGATTGCGCACGATCTCGCCGACCTCCGGCGCCTTGCCGTCCTTCAACCACACCTCGCCAGTGCTCGGGTAGAGCTTCGTGAACTTGCCCTCACTCGACTTGAGGCTCGAGTGCAGTCGCGAAAACATGGGGAAACCGCCGTGAGCCAGCTCGATCGCCGGCTGCAAAATTTCGGAGAAACTCATCGTCCCGAAGCGCGCCATCGCCTCGGCCCAGGCGCCGACTACCGAGGGCACACACGCCGGCAGATAGCCGTCGCCGGGAACGAGATCGATACCGTGCTCGCGGCACCAGTCGACGGTGAACGCCTGCGGCGACCACCCCATGCCGCTGAGCGCAAAACACCTGCCCTCCCTGGCGGAGTAGATGAGCGTTGGCACTTCTCCGCCGATGCCGTTCGTGTTGGGCTCCAGCAGGTTCAGACAGAAGCACATGGTTGCCGCGGCGTCGATGGCGTTGCCCCCGCGCTCCATTGTGCGGAACCCCGCTGCCGTCGCCAGGTAGTGACCGGAGGTCACCACACCGCGGGTTCCCATGACGACGGGTCGCGTCGGAGAATAGTCAGTCATCCTTCCCCTTCCTGTGCTCGGGTGATGAGCTCGACACCACAGCCCCTTGGTGCGTCATGCCGCGAGAGTCACCCCGAGCTGCTCGCAGCAGTTCTCGATTTGCCCCCAGGTTTCATCCTCGATGAACAGCCCGTCGCGGCGCCGTTTTGCAGTCTCCCGCTGCTCGATTTCCCCCGGCACGAGAATTTCGTCGAACCCGGGGAGCAGCGGACAGGACTTCACCCAGCGCACCAACTCGGTCACCGTCGATGCGAACTCTTCCGGTGGCGTGAATTGAGCCACATCCATCACGAGCAGAAAGATGGCATTGCCGATGTGGCCGTGTGGCGTCCCCGTCGTCGGGGAACCGCCCAGGCACGACAGCAAATCGACCATGACGCCGAGCCCGAAGCCCTTGTGCCCCGACCGGCCTCCGAAAGGAAGAATGGCGCCTCGCGGCGGGCCGTAGAACCCGGCCGGGTCGTTCGTCGGCTCACCCTGCAGGTTCAGGATCCAGCCGTCTGGTATTGGCTCTCCGCGATTTCTCTTGACTCTGATCTTCCCTTCTGCCACGGCGCTCGTCGTCATGTCGAGGACGATCGGCTCGGGGACTGCCGGCGGTGCGGCAGGCACGCCGATGGCCAGCGGATTCGTCGCCAGCCGCGGTTGCGAGCCTCCCCAGGGCGCTGTCGAGATTCCGGCCCCGTGAGCGTTGACGCAAAGGAAAGCGATCGCCCCCATCGACGCTGCTTCTTCGACGTAGCTACCGAGCCGCCCGACGTGATTCGAACGTCTCACCGTAATCGTGCTGACGCCGCACGCTCTCGCTTTTTCGACACCCAGTTTGACGGCCCTGCTGGCGATGACCTGACCGAACCCCCAGTTTCCGTCGAGCACGGCTGAGGCCGCCGTCTCCCGCACGATGTCGACCGGCTTTCCGACCGCTATCTCGCCGTTTTCCATCCATTCCAGATACTGCGGCACCCGAATGACGCCGTGGGAGTCGTGGCCGGCGAGATTCGCATCCACCAGGCGGGCCGCGACGGTGGCGGCCTCGTCGTCGGTAGCGCCAGCTGCGCCGAACAGCCGGGCGCATGCTGTCTGCAGGAAATCCGCTGTGAACGTGGGCATACTCGTCCCCGAAGCTCGGGGAATTGGCGCGAGCAGTGTGGATGAACGGAGCGTGTGGATTGAGTGGGAAAGTGACTTATGGAATTGCGGGCGTCAACCGCCTTGGATCACGACCGGGGATCAGGCCCCGTTCAGGACCTCGACAAGCTTCTTCCTGAGCTCATCGACGGAAAACGGCTTTTGCAGCACTGCTGTGGCGCCACTCACTTCCTCGATGCGCGCCGCGTACCCTGTGAGGATGAGAACCTTTACGCTTGGCTTCAACGCCGTCACTTCGGCGAGCACCTCCAACCCCGACATACCCGGCATGTTCAGATCGAGAAGGATGCAGCCGATCTGGTCTGTCTGCTGGCGAAAGACCTCCAGAGCCTGGTACCCGTCCACAGCTTCGAGGACATCGTAGCCGCGGCGCTGCAGCAAGCGCGCGGTGGACGTCCTCACCACATCCTCGTCGTCGACGACGAGGATGGTGACCGGCTGCACGGCGGCGTCGTGCATGGGTTCGTCTTGGAGGCGCTCTTCATCGAGCTCACCATCGGAAATCGCAGGCAGGAGTATGGAGAACGTCGTCCCCTCGCCCGGTTCGCTGTGGCATTCCACCCAGCCCTTGTGTTCGGTGACGATACCGTACACGGTCGCCAGTCCCAACCCGGTGCCCTCGCCTACGCCCTTCGTCGTGAAGAACGGATCGAAGATGCGCTTGATGGTGGCCTGGTCCATGCCGACGCCGTTGTCGGTGACATTCAACCGCAGGTGCGGCCCCGACCGTGCGCCCGTGTGACTGGACGCCTGCTCGGCATCGACAACCACCTCCTCCACATCGATTCGAATCGACGCACCCTTCGTCGCGCCCGCGTTCAGGGCGTCGCGCGCGTTGATGCACAGGTTGAGGAGCACCTGCTGAAGCAGGCCTTCGTCCCCGGAGACCTTCGCCTCGAACTCAGGTTCGACGGCCACGAGCTCGATCCTCTTGTCGAATGTGCGCCTGCACATCTCGATGGTGGTAGAGACGACTGGCCAGATCGATATCGTCTTGTTCGAAGGCTGAAGCCCCTGCCGCGAGAAGATCATCAGTTGATGGACCATTTCGGCAGCCCGTCCCGTCACTTCGTCGGCATCCTCGAGGAGTCGCTTCAACTCCTCTGGGGCATCGAGCAGCGCGAGCTGGAGATTTCCCGTAATCCCCTGCAGCAGATTGTTGAAATTGTGAGCGATTCCGGCCGTGATCTGACCCACGGCTTCCATCTTCTGCGCCTGCCGCAGCTGCTCCTCCAGCCTGACGTACTCCTGCTCCATGAGCCTGCGGTCGGTCACATCCTCGATGAAGCTGTGGTACTCGATGGGCATGCCGTGCTCGTCCTTGATGACCCTCGTCGTTCCCCGTACCCAGATCGTGCGGCCTCCCTTGCGACGCATCTCGTACTCGAAGGAGTGCACTTCCCTCTCAGCCAGCGTCCGCAGCAACTCCGCCCGATCCTGAGGATTTGCGTACAGATCCTCAGCCTTCACCTGGGAGAGTTCCTCTACCGTGTAGCCCAGCATAGCGCGCGCGTATGGATTCTGATAGAGAACGTCCCCGTAGAGTGTCGTGTGAGTCACACCCACCGGCAGATTCTCCACCAGTGACCGGTAGCGCTCCTCGCTCGCCGCCGCCTCGCCGAGTCCTTCTTTCAGCTGATCGTAGGCGGCGCCGATCTGCTCGGAGTGAGTCGCCATTCGCTCCAGCATGGCTTGTCGAGCCTGATCGAGAGCCTCGTCCAACAGCTTGCGCTGTGTGATGTCCCGCGCCACGCCCTGGGTGTACTGGAATGTGTCGGCCTGCGGATCCTGCGAGGCGTACACCCCTTCGGCGTCGACGAGGAGAGTAGCCCCGGGGTCTCCACCCGCGCCTCCGGCGCCGTCCGCCTCTCCATCTGTCGTAGTCTCATTCAACTCGAACGACACCGCTTCGCTGTCAGCGGTCGTGAGGCGCAGCTCAAGAGAGCGCGTGCTCCGTCCCCCTGTCCGCCTTTCGTTGATCCGATACTCGGCCCGGTTCCGGTCCGCGGGATGAACGAGGTCGAGCATACTGCGGCCCGCCAGAGCGCTTGGATCGTAACCGTAGTCGCGGATGGCGTCGCTGATGAACACGATCTTGCCTTCGGCGTCCAGGCGATAGACGATATCAGGCAGGGCGCTGACGATGGATGAGAGGGTCTCCTCCAGAGGCGCGAGGGCTGTTTCAGACCTCAGCTCAGCTTCCAGATCGTCGATGTGTTGTCGAATCTCGTTCCCGTCGCTCATCGCGGCCTCATCACTCCGGCGCCGATCGTTGCATAACCTCAATCCTGCACTGAACTTCCATATAGGAGCTGCACGCTCCTGTCAATGTGTTTCATTCCGCGACTGCCCGCCGTGACCCAGGTCACGTCGACAGCTCCGCGATGCGGACGACTTGGAGCAGCCCGGTTGGCTGACGTGCCCTTCTCGTCATCTCACTTCGATCTCATTTTTGCTACGGCCCACTCCGCCTCGTCGTCCTCCATGGGGATCTGATTCATGCCGCCGGCGAACTGGTCCTGCACGTAGATGTACTGCTCCTGCATTTCGGGATCGGGATACTCCCACTCGTGTAGGTAATGGACGGCGTTAACCCGCGCCTGCAGCAGCTCCTTCGTACACCCGAAGCAGGGCCGCATGGTGGAGTAGAGAAAGGCTCCGTCGGTGGCGATTCCGAACCTCGCCGCTGCCAGCACGGCGTTCTGCTCGGCGTGTACGCAGATGCACAGATCGTAGGCCGTGCCCGATGTATATTTCTCTCGATCGCCGCAGCGTCTGCAGCCCCCATCCGTGCAGTTCTTCATATTGGCGGGAGTCCCGTTGTAGCCGGTCGAGACGATGCGGTCGTCC
>CBDBIJ010000119.1:0-27666 GCA_965205655.1 Candidatus Latescibacterota bacterium | reverse complement strand
CAGGGGGGCAGGTCAGCCCTCGCTCATCAGTTGCTCTTTATTCGATCTGGTCAAGGAAATCGATTACGTCCATTAACCGGAATTCCGTACCTGCGCGCCTTGTGTGCTTTCCCAGACTGACTTGAGAGATTGGACGCAACCAAGAGATCGTGTCATCGGATGTAACGGAAGTCTTCTGCAAAAATTCGCTCTATTTTGTCTTCCGATTTTGACATGAATGCTTCGAACAGCTGGGCCTCTCGTTTTTTCCATCAGTTCTCCATCCAATGTCGATGCTCGCTTCATGGCGGCCGTGCCGAGGTCAGTCCGCTTGTCGGGATTTGCAATGAGATCTCTGAATGCCTGCTCGAACGCTTTGGGATTCTTCTCGACGACCACTCCCTCTCCACCCAGAATCTCCGGAATCGGGTTCGTGTTACATGCAACGACCGGCAGACCGGAGGCCATCGCTTCCAAAATGGGAATGCAGAACCCTTCATAATGCGATGCAAGCGCGAATATATCAGCATCGTGGTAATGCAGATGAATGTCCCGGTTTGGCACCATGTCGATAAACTCGACACGATCTGCGACCCCAAGTTTTCGAGCGAGTTCGTGCAGGAATTCGGCGCAGGTTCCCTGGCCGATAATCTTCAGCTTTGCATCCAACGAGACGATCGCTCGGATCAAACACTCGGGATACTTCCCAGGATCCAATCTCGTCACGGTCAGAATTTTCGGGGGGCCATGTTTTCTCCTCGGAATCTCGCGTCGAAACTGTGCAGCATATACTCTATTGTAGTTCGTTACCATTCTTTTTGCGCGGTGAGCACCGGCGTATTCGTGCAGGTAGTTGCTCACACAAATAACTACCGACGCATTGGCCATCGTGTAATACTCCAGCGGCTTAACCATTCTAAGCAGAATCCGCTTGTCGAAGCGGCGCATGGCGTCGATATCACTGTGGATGGAGTTGATACACGGAACGCCGATTTTTTTGCAGCGTAAACGCAATGCTTCCACTATGCCAAGGCCCGTGGGAACGGACGATGTCCGGGTTTAGCTCCTGGAGAAATCTGGCAACCTTCGGATAGTACCGAATCAGAGTAAGAACATTCGGTCGCCCCAGCGCGTGAATATGGAGCTTCGCACGACCCACCAAAGACTGAACCTTTTCAGGTTTGATGTCTTTCTTGTTGAGGGAGAGGATGTGCACTTCGTCGAAGATTTCGCAGGGATTCCAGTACCTTGCCTTGATCTCTCCCTTCTGATAATACTTGAAAATTGGGTCGCCCGGAATTACCGCCAATCGCCTCATGGGAATCCCACTGCTAAAACTGAAAATAGATGAACTGTTCCACGGCTTGAGATACACGAGTACCGAGCCTAGCATAACAGCTGTTGCACCCGCCTGCCCGCCGTGAAACAGGATATCTCGACACGCTTCCCCTTGGTTTGAGGTCGCGTGCCCAATGGGCTGGACAAAATGCTGCAATAATCGCGACAGCCTTGAGGTAATGTGGACCATATAGACCTTGTTCTAAATGCCACATAAGTTCAACGCAGCGCGACGGCACAAGTTTGATAAGGTGCAGTACCGGGTGATCAACTGGGCGGAATAGAACGAGAGCTTGCGCCAACGGGGTGACCTGACGATTTGGGTCAGTGAGGAGGCTCAAAGTGTGTGGAGCGCGCCGCGCCGCACGTCACGGGGTGGTCAGCGCAGATACTCGGATTTGGCGATCGAGACATGCCTGATGCTGCGCACGGCATACCATCCTGGACTGCGTCAGACACAGGGGCTTATGGGTTCCATCGGCACGCTCATGGGGTTGGATATACGGGTACCGGATTACTCCACGCTGTCGCGTCGCGCAAACGGGGTGAGCATCGCTCAGGTGATGAGGCACGCAGGATCTGTGCCTATCCATCTGGTGGTCGACAGTACTGGCCTCAGAGCTATAATCAGAAGGTGTGGAAATAGACAGACGGCGATCCTACCCTTCCTTTGTAATTAGCCATCACAAACGCCGGGGCTATCCCGGCAGGAAGAGGAGAATCGCCATGGCACAACCTAAGCCGAGCACGACGGAAATGTCCATGCCCACGTTCGAAACGCTGGAAGAGTGGACACGCTCGCAGATTCAGTCGCTGATGCAGTCGGTTCTGGATGAAGAAGTCACCCATGCGCTGGGACGGTCACGGTACGAGCGACAGGCACCGTTGGACGCAGCCGGCGGCTACCGCAATGGGTACGGGAAGCGGCGGCGACTGTCCTTGACCTCGGGCACGATCGAGGTGAAACGCCCTTGGGTGCGGGGTCTGGAAGAGCGATTTGAGAGTGCGGTACTGCCGCTGTTCGCCCGGCGCACCCAAGAAATAGGTCAGCTGCTGCCAGAGCTTTACCTGCACGGTTTGTCTCAGGGCGACTTCGAGCTGGCGCTGCGCGGCCTGCTGGGCAAGGGAGCGCCTTTGTCGGCGTCCTCGATCGCTCGTTTGCGTGAGAAGTGGATCGTCGAATACAACGCCTGGCGCAGCCGACGACTGGATGACCGCGAGCTCGTCTACGCCTGGGCGGACGGGATCTACGTCAAAGCCGGTCTTGAGAAGCAAAAAGCCGCTCTCCTGGTGGTCATCGGCGCGATGAGCGATGGGCGCAAAGAAGTCCTGACGATTGTCCCGGGCTATCGCGAATCGACAGAGTCGTGGGCGGGCGTACTGCGCGATCTGCGTGACCGCGGACTGAGCGTGGCGAAGTTGTTGGTGGCGGATGGGCACCTGGGTATCTGGGCGGCCCTGGCAGAGGTCTGGCCGGAGACGGCTGAACAGCGATGCTGGAATCACCGCATCCTGAACGTGCTGGATAAGCTGCCAAAACGCGTGCAGGTCGAAGGGCGGCACCTGCTGACACAGATCCCGTACGCGCCCACCCGTCAGGAAGCGACGAAACGTCGCGATCAATTCGCCAAACGGTTTCGCCGCGAGTGTCCAGACGCCGTCGATATCCTCGAGCGCGATTGGGACCGTATGGTGACATTCTACGACTTTCCCGAGGCCCACTGGCAACACCTGCGCACCACCAACGTCGTCGAAAGTCCCTTCGCTTCGGTACGGTTGCGAACCAATGCGGCCAAACGATACAGGAAGGTGGCCAATGCCACCGCCCTCATTTGGCGGGTACTGATGGTGGCCGAGAAACGATTCCGGCGACTCAATGCACCGCATCTCATGGCTGACGTCTACGCCGGGGAGTGCTACGAAAACGGATCACCCATCGCGCAAAGGAAGAAGATCGCCGCCTGAGTCGTTTACACACCATTTGACCCTAGCTCCTGGCCTCAAGATCTTCGGCGAGGGCGAATGGCCAGCGCAGAAACATAACACCAAGGGAATACGCCGCCGCTGGCGCAAGCTCCACCTCGGACTGGACCTCGCCAGCGGGGCGATTGTTTGCGCCGCTCTGACTCACGATAACGGTGGAGGCAGCACAGCCTTACCCGGCCTCCTGGATCAGCTGGATGCCCCGGTCACGGGCTTTCTGGCTGACGGCGCCTACGATGGATCATCCACACGAAATCTGCTGAGGCAGCGGTATGGGGAGACCCTGGATGTGGTCATCCCGCCGCCAAAGGACAAAAGTGATCCGCCCGCAATCGGCGCGTGATGCGACCGTTCGGGATCGCCATATTGCCCAAATTCGCAGCAACGGGTGCATGGCCTGGCAGACGGCAACAGTCTCCGAGTTGGTGGCGCGCAATCGCTGGCAGCCGGCGGGGCCTCGATTGTCGAGATGCAGACGGCGGGCAGGTGGCAGTCACCGGCGATGCCGGGCCACTATGCACGGGGCCAGTTGGCAGCACGGGGCGCCGTCGCTCGCGTCCGCTACGGTCGCGGATAAAGCCTCATCGGGGGCGGGGGGGTCGTCGTTACGCTTACCTTACTCACCGGTGAACATCCCATTAGGGCACCACACGGACGGGCCGTGGGCATTGCGGCCGAGGAGACCATCATGAAGCGCCTGACAGCAGCAATCATTGTGGGGCTGGCCAGCCTCTTCTTCGCAGTGGACCCCGCCGTTGCCCAGAACGACGCGAAGGTAACGGCCAGTGACGTGGTAGACCGGGAATCCCTGAAAGCCTTCGTGCTGGAGGCGAGGGAGTACCTGGATAGCTTCGAGACCCTTTCCGGGTACCGGGACGCCTTGGAGAGCTTCAGGGCCGGCGGGGATTGGAAGCAGGGCTCCGTCTACCTCTATGCCGGAACCACGGATGGTGTCGTAGTCTTTCACGCGGTCGATTCGGACCTCGAGGGTCGGGACCTGTACGATCTCGAAGACTCCGATGGAGTCAAAATTATGCAGGAGATCCTCGCCGCAGCGGCTGATGGAGGCGGTTACGTCGAGTATCTCTGGGACGATCCAGCAGTAGCAGGGGACGAAGAGACCGGCTCGCATAAGGTGGGGTACGCCGTCCCATATACCGCCCTCGGTGAGGAGTTCATCCTCGGCTCCGGCTTTTATCCGGGATCAGCTTCAACGGCGGTTGCGGGGCGGTCCTGGGGACGGCTCAAAGTTGGCTTTGTGTCCTTCTCCGGTCGCTCCGATCTGCCCTGAAGTCGCCACCGCGTCTTGTACCGGCAGCCCGCCTGCGATCAATTTGGAGAAGGCGCCTTATCTCCTCCTGCTGGTTCTCCGGAGGAACCTACGGGCAAATGGGCCGGTGACGGCCCATGTTGAGGGATCTCAGGCGCCGGCTCCGAGGGGGCGGTGATGATTCGAGTTGGCGATACGATGCGATCCGCGCTCGTCGAGGCGCTGCTTCTGCGCGAACGTTTGGAGAGCGGGGTGGCGTACAACTAGTTAAATTTTCAGTTCGGCTAAGTTTTCGTCGATTTGTTTTCGGCACTCGTGCGCGCTCGTCGGGAGATCGGTGGACTGGGACCGTCGGTTCTGAAACACGCCCGGACGTTCGTTGCAGCCAAAGCTGGGGGTCATCGAGTGGATGGGGCTGTTGACCGGGAGAGCCGGTCGGGCGGTTGTCGCCGCGGGCACCGGGACCGGCACGATGAAGCTCGGCGGGCAGTGGACGGATGCACGGCGCACCATGGGTCGGCTGCTCCGATGCGGCCCCTGTCGGCCCCCTGAATCCTGCCCGCACTTTCCGGGCGGGTCCTCTTCCGCGTCCAACCATCGCGCGTCCCGCCTGTCGGCCGGGGCGGCGTTGTCGCGCGCAGGTTCTGTGGCCTGCTACGCGACGGCCGGGCTCCTTGTGGCCGTCGCCGGGCTCCTGGCCCTGCCACGGTGAACGGACAGACCGGTAAGCCGAAGCGCGCAACGGCGGTTCGCACTTGCTCGACTCGACGCTGGCCGCGCGAGGGCACCGCATTTAAGATCACCACCGCGGAGGGGTGCCCGGTGAGGGCGAGAAGCTGCTGAGTCGCCGGGATGGTCTCGACATCGTAGATCTGCGGGCGACAAGGGATGACCACCAGGTCGGCCACCCGCGCCGCTTCAAGTGCCGCGGCTTCCGTCCGCGCGGGTGTATCGATCACGGCGAGGTCAACGCCTTGCGCGGCCGCCGTGGCACATGTGTGCCGGAGGCGGGTCGGTTGCACGTGGCTGACGACCGGGGCGTCGGCGTGACGACGTCTGCGAGACACAGAATCCGACACGGGATCCGATACACTCCCAGGTCGGTCCACCTAATGCGTTCATGAGACACGCGGGTTCTTGTTTACCGGCACGGAGGATCGTTGAGTATGCAGCCACGCGAACAGGTTGACACGGGTGTTGATGTCGGAAGCAATGAGACCGCGTCCGCGCGCACGAGCGCCGACCCGGGGCGTCTGCGCGGCCTGGCTCCTCGTGGCCGTCGCCGCGCTCCTAGCCCTGCCGCTGCAGGCCCAGGCGCAGACCGAGGTCTGGTCGGGCACGCTGACCGTAAGGGATCTTGGCTCCGGCGTGTTCGGCTGCAGCAACTTTGTTACCAGTAGTTTCTGCAGCGCCCGCCTTAGTGACGATGACTTCACGCACGACGGCACGAACTATCCGATCGTGTTCATCTTTCTCCGTACGAACGGACAGCTGGAGATCGACTTTGACACGGACCTTACAACCGCCACGCAGGGCCTGACGCTAAACGTCGACGGCACGGCCTTCGCCTTCGAGGACGCCAGCAACAAATTGGCCAGTTTCAGACGATGGAACAATACCGGACTGAGCTGGACCGCAGGAAACACCGTCTCCCTCACGCTGACGGAACCCACCACCGGCGTCTCCCCGCGCAGCATCTCGATCGCGGACGCAAGCGCCAGCGAGAACGCCGGCCACCTCATGTTCGACGTCACGCTCTCGCGATCCTTGCCTTACACGGTGAAGGTCGACTTCGAGACTATTTCGGGAGGCACCGCCACCGAAGGCGTCGACTACCATGCTCGTCGCACCTACACCCACGTCATTCTGGCGGGAGATAAGACCGTGCGAGATGGGCTTCGCGCTCATTGAGGACACAGTCGACGACGCCGGGGAGACGGTGGAGGTAAGGCTTAGCAACGCTCGCCTGGTCGATGCGTACGGCGACAAAATAAAGGACCTCGACATCACGACCGCCGAGGCGACGGGAACGATCACCGCGCCGCCGCCCTCCACGACCACCGTGCCGGGTCTGACCATTCGGATCAAAGACGCGACCGGGGACGAGGACAACGGGTGGCTCGTGGTCAAAGTCAAGCTCTCGCAGAAGTATGACGACTATGTGTGTTACGACTTCGAGACCATCTCGGGCGGCACCGCCACGGAAGGAACGGACTACGTAAAGCATGAAGGCAGCCACTGGATACAGATCGGAAAAAAGGTGGACAAGCCCTTCGTCCGCATCATCGACGACTCGGTGAACGACAACGGCGAGACCGTGAAGGTCAAGATCAGCAATGCACGGCTGTGCGGTGACGCGTCCCAGACGCTCTCCATCACGAGGGCCGAGGCGACGGGAACGATCAGGAACAGCGACCCGCTGCCGCAGGCTTTGATGGCGCGGTTTGGGCGGACGGCGGCTGTGCACGTGGTCGAGCAGGTGGAGCAACGGCTCGAGGAGCAGCGCGAGCCGGGCTTCCGTGGCCAGTTCAGGGGCAGGGACCTGGAGGAGCTGCGACCCGGCAGGATGCGCGACACGGCGCTCGGTTTCCTCGGCCAGCTCGCTGCCTCGGCCGGTGCAAACGGTCCCGATCCGATGCCCGGAGCTCCGGCTGCGGAGAGAGCGTCGACCGGGATCCCGGCGCTCGGCAGCGGCACCGAGACGGCCAGGGACGTGCTGGGACTCGGGGGCGGTGACGCGCTGGCCGGCTCGGCCTTCTCGCTGGACCGCAAGATGACCCGGGGCGGGGTCTTCTCGGTGTGGGGCCGGAGTGCGCAGTCGCGATTCCTGGGCCAGCAGGGTGCGCTGTCGCTTGACGGCGAGGTGCGCACGTCGATGCTCGGGGCCGAATACGCCCGGGGGCCGCTGGTGGCAGGGCTGTCGCTGTCGCACAGCCGGAGCCTGGGCAGCTACGAGGGCGTCGACGGTGGCCAGGTGGCGTCCTCGGTGACGGGCCTCTACCCCTGGGTGGGCTACAAGGCGACGGACCGCATCACGCTCTGGGGTGTGACCGGCTACGGGCTGGGCTCGCTGAGTCTGGCGCCGACGATCGGATCGGCTCCGACGACGATGGGGCTCGCTCTCAAGAGCGGCCTGTCGATGGTGATGGCGGCGGCCGGCACGCGCGGCGAGCTGATCGGTGCCGGGGGCAGGAGCGGCTTTCGGTTGGCGTTCAAGGCGGATGCGCTCTGGGGGGGCACGTCGAGTGATGAGGTGAACGGCCCGATGGGGCGTCTCGCGGGCACCCATGCGGCGGTGACCCGTTTCCGCACCGGGCTCGAGGGCTCTCGCGGTTTCAGCTTCGGTAGCGGGCTGTCGCTCGTGCCGGGCATGGAGGTCGGTCTTCGCCACGACGGCGGGGACGCCGAGAGGGGCTCGGGTGTGGACATCGGCGGGGAGCTCTTGGTGTCGAGCCCGGCGATGGGCCTGTCGGCCGAGGTGCGGATGCGGACGCTGCTGGTGCACGAGGCGGAAGGGTTCCGCGACCGGGGCGTGTCCGTATCGCTCAGCTTCGACCCGATGCCCTCGACGCCCCTGGGGTTCAAGGCGCGGGTGGAGCCCTCGTGGGGCGGCCGGGACCGGGGCGGAGCCGAGGCGCTGTGGGGTGGCGGGCCGGTGTCCGAGCTGGCGGCCCGCGGCGGCCATGTATCCGGTGGGAGCGTGCTCACGGACCTCGGTTACGGAATGGCGCTCGGAGACCGCTTGATCGGAACGCCGAGGGTCGGCTTCGGCACTTCCGCAATGGGACGCGAATACCGGCTGGGCTACAGCGTCGGCGTACTCCGGGGAGAGGGTCTGGAGTTCGAGCTCGGGATCGATGCCGAGCGCCGGGAGCACATGAACCTCCTTGACCGCCTCGGCAGCACGGAGCGTGCCCTCGTCGCACGGGCCACCGCCCGCTGGTAGGGCAGCACAACAGGCACGCAAGCGACCCGGCTACAGGATCGCTCGCCACCAGCGGGGGAGCCGAGGGGGACGTAGTGCTGGAGGACGGCCTCCGCATCGGGCACATCCTCGACCCGCGCTCCGGCAGGCCGGTGGTGCGCCGGGCATCGGTGACCGTTTGGCACCCCGACGCCCTGGCCGCTCAATTTGAGTGTCGCTTGTCCCCAAGCCGCATGGCGCGCATGCTGGGGGAGGTCCAAGATGCGTTCGACGAACGAGCTGATTCGGTGATAGTTTACCGGTTCAAGGGTGGCATTTCGGAAGCTCGGATCCGGTTTGGCCGGATCGGCCCTCACGAGCTCGGCGAGCCTTGGGTGCTCTGAACTGGAAACTTGCGAACCCTCGGTGATTCAAGCGCCGCGTGGCTCCAAGGTGTGACTTGCCGCAGATTTCGAGGCATCTGCGGGTCCATGACGACATCCACAGCCAAATACGGGCCGAACAGGTGGTCGACATCGCAGTCAGTCGTTCCCAGATCGGGTACCGAGTTGCGTCCATGAAGGTGTTCCGCGCCGATTAGCAGTGTCGCCGGGGTCTCGGCCCCGGCCTTCGTTGAGCGGTCGCTCACGCCCACGGGCTGCTCGTGATAGAGGAGGTGTCGCCGGGGTTTCGGCCCCGGCCTTCGTTGAGCGTGCTCGAAGCGGTCTCTGGGCTCGGTGCGGATTGTGTGGTCGCCGGGTTTCGGCCCCGTTGACACCACTGCGGAGGTGGCAGGACGATAAGGCGTGAGGCGAGGCCCCACGGGACGACCTATCGGTTCGAGCGGGGCAGCGGGGGATGGGGCCCATGGGATTCCGTTACCCCATGCGCAAAGGGTGATTACAGGGGTGACGGAAGTGGTGTAAGAAGAAATCTCACGCATGTTATATCATATACTTACATGAGATATTACGGCGGACTGGACCTCGCCCCTGGCTTTCTCGCAGCGGCAGGTCGATCTGGTCAGCGACAAGCCGCGCAGGTTCGTGCAGTTGCGAGGCGACTTTGCCTCCCATGTCCGGGGAGGGGCTGGCGCCCGGCTCGACTTCGTGCAGTTCAGCGTGTCGTCGCCTCCGGTGGCCACGAGGGTGTGCACATCGGGCCGCGAGGGCGAGGGCAGTCGCCAGGAAACTGGCCGTCTACGTGCGGGCGCGCCTCAAGCGCAGTCGCGGGTGGAGCGGACCCGATCAGGGATTGTTTACACACTATTTGACCTTAGCTCCCGAGGCCTTTGGTCTGTCATCCTCATCGGTGTCCTGTCGTTACGTGAAAGGCACGGCTCGAAAGCTGGCTGAATTCCAGGAGCGATCCCTGGAAGGATATGATCTGGTGGCGCTATTCCTCGACGGCAAGAGCTTCGCGGACGAGGAGATCATCATCGCCCTGGGCGTCACCCTCGACGGACAGAAGATTCCTCTTGGCTTCGTGCAGGCGGCCACGGAAAACGAGCGCGTCTGCCGTCGCTTCCTGTCCGATCTGGTCGAACGCGGTATGCAGTACGAAGCCGGACTGTTGGTCGTCATCGACGGCGCCAAGGGGCTTTACAAGGCGGTGATGTCGGTGCTCAAAGGACATGCCTGCGTGCAGCGCTGCCAGTATCACAAGCGCCAGAACGTCGTGTCGTATCTGTCCAAAAGCGAGCAGTCCGGTATGGGTCGCAAGATGGAGGCGGCCTACGGCAAACCGAGATACGAGGCGGCCAAGGCGGCACTGGACGCGCTCAAACCGGGCTTGAAGTTGATGAATCAGTCCGCCCTACACAGCCTCGAGGAAGGCATGGAAGAGACCCTCACACTCCATCGGTTGGGACTGACGCCGATGCTCAAGGATTCCTTCCGCACCACCAACTGCATCGAGAACGTCAACAGTCTCCTGGAGCAGCTCACACACAACGTGCGACGCTGGACCAACTCATCACAGCGTCACCGTTGGGTAGCCACGGCACTGCTCGACATCGAACCACGTCTGCGCAGGGTCAAGGGCTATCGCCATCTGCCGATGCTCCGGCAAGCCATACAAGCCGAACTCGGCATCAAACAGCTCGCGATGATGGGCTGACACACTCACCCGAGCCTGTGATTTGTTTCAACTGAAACTGGGCCTTGACCACTCCGCCCAACCCGCGAAGACAGTGCGGATCCTGTCCACCTCACTCCAGTAGTCCTGAACCTCCGGATCGAGCTTGTAGTATCCGAGTTTCAACAGGGATACGCCCGCTCCTCCCATCGCGGCTACGAGCGGCTCGGCCGTCGGGTGGTCCGGCAGCAGCAAGTCTCCCTCTGCGGTCACCATCGGGACGGAGAGTCCCTCCTGTTCCATCGCCCGAACTGCGGGAGCCAGCTCTTTTACCGCATTCTTGGGGTTGACCGGATAACCCTTCCGCACCGCCAAGTCGTAACCATCGAGTTTCAGTCCGTGAGCCAGCTCGATGAGTTCGGCGATGCTCTTCTTTTTGTGCATCTTGCTGAACATGATGAGTTTCATGCGGCGCTCTCTTCTCTCCGTTCAGTGATCCGTGAAAATGCCGACGCGACTGGCGCTGAACTCCGTATCGTTGGCGCGATCGGTCAGGCCGTACTCGTCTCCCGCGTCCCCCCCCGCATCGATGAAAATTCCCACGTTCTGCGCCCCACGCCCTCCCCAGTACGTCGTGCTGCCGCCGTCTCCCTGCCCTGAGGTCGAGAAGTAGCGGTCCCGGCCTCCCCAGTCAAAGAGCAGACCTACTCCGTTCATTGCTGCCGCGCCCTGCGAGAGCCCCTGCCCCTCGTAGCGATCGTCACCGGCTCGATCCTCAAGAATACTCACTGAGGCATCCCAGGCTCCTCCCTGGTTGGCGCCCTGTCCGCCCAGATAGGAATCGTCACCGTCCCCCTCCAGCAGAACCCCCACCGCCTGATGAGCGCTGGCGCCCTGACAGTAGCGGCTGCCGCGATAAAGATCGTTCCCTCGACGATCCACCAGAAGACCCAGCGCGAAGAAATACCCCGTTCCCTGCGAAAAGTTTCCCGCCTGGTAGTCGTCGTCCCCGTCACTGTCGAGCAGCAGGCCGATGGGCATGGTCCCGATTTTAGTTGAAACAGCACAGGCTCCCCATCGTTACCTTCTTACGAGAAATCCTGGAAAGAATCTCGTGTGGGTAACAAGAAAGGAGCCTGCAATGGGCAAGCTATCAGCACGGAAGAAGCGCGTCAAACGCACGGTTGAAATCGGCACCGTGGATCCAGCGGCAGGAGCTGTGGCAGAGGATCTGGATGCTAGAATCGAGGCGATCCAGCTGCTGGTCCCTCTCGGACTGGAGGCGGTGGCCGAAGAGCTGCAGAGGGCGGTCATGGAATTGGCCGGGCGCCGGTATCAACGCAAGGAGTCAGATCAGCCGTACCGTCGCTGGGGCTCTCAGCGGGGATCGGTATATCTGGGTGATCAGAAGGTACCCGTAGAGGTGCCCCGGGTACGCAACGTCGACAGCGACACGGAGGTCGCGCTGGACGCCTACCAGGCCCTGCAGACGCCCCGGAAAATGGACGAAGGACTGCTGCAGAAGGTGTTGAAGGGTATCGCCACTCGCAACTACGAGGACTGCGCCGAGACCGTACCGGAGACGTTCGGCCTGTCACGCTCGTCGGTCTCCCGTCGCTACGTGAAGGGCACGGCTCGCAAGCTGGCCGAATTCCAGGAGCGCTCCCTGGAAGGCTACGACCTGGTGGCGCTGTTTCTCGACGGCAAGAGCTTCGCGGACGAAGAGCTCATCATCGCTCTGGGCGTCACCCTTGACGGGCACAAGATCCCGCTGGGTTTCGTGGAGGCCGCCACCGAGAACGAGCGCGTCTGTCGCCGCTTCCTGGCCGACTTGGTCGACAGGGGCCTGCAATACGAGGCCGGGTTGCTGGTGTTGATCGACGGCGCCAAGGGCCTCTACAAGGCGGTAATGTCGGTGCTGAAGGGCCATGCCTGTGTGCAGCGCTGCCAGTATCACAAGCGCAAGAACGTCGTGTCGTACCTGCCGAAAAGTGAACAGGCCCGAGTCCGTCGCAAGATTGAGGCGGCCTACAATAAGCCCACCTACGAAGAGGCGAAGGCGACCCTGAAAGCGCTCAAGCCCGGTCTGAAACTGATGAACCAATCTGCTCTGAAGAGCCTCGAGGAAGGCCTGGAAGAAACCCTGACGCTCCATCGCCTGGGACTGATGCCGATGCTCAAGGATTCCTTCCGCACCACCAACTGCATCGAGAACGTCAACAGCCTCCTGGGCCAGCTCACGCGCAACGTGCGGCACTGGACGAACTCCTCGCAGCGTCACCGCTGGGCAGCCACGGCGCTGCTCGACATCGAGGACCGACTGCGCAGAGTCAAGGGCTACCACCACCTGTCAACGCTCCGTCAAGCTCTTCAAACCAAGCTCGGCATCAAACAGCTCGCGATGACGGGCTGAGAACATCACCCGAGCCTGTGCTCTGTTTCAACTGAAAATGGGACTTGACCCCGCGCTGAGACATCCTACATAGCCATCGAGAGCAAGCTGGAGCCAGGGGACTGGCTGGTCTTTTGTTCAGACGGCATCATGGAGACGGTGAACGCAGAAGGTGGGTTTTTCGGCTTCGAGGGCACTGCCGAGACCATCCATAGGGGCTAGGATGAACTGTCGGCCGACGGATTATTGGAGCTTATTTTTTCTGAGGTCGGAACATTCAGTGGGGAACGACCTCAGGAGGACGATCAGACCATCATCGTAATCGCGCTCGAATCTCGAACGACATGAGGATCGGCAGCTCGCAGAGGCTGATTATCCAGCTACACATCGAAAGGAGCGGATAAAATGCCGGTAGTGAAGTCAAAAGAACGGGATACAGTCACGTATGGCATCGTGGGATACGGTGAGCGCGTAATGGTTGACGCGAAAGCGGGATCGGACCTGATGACCATGGGAGACCTGGTGTTCGAGCCTGGCTCAGTTGTCGAATGACATCACCACGATGTTCAAGAGGCTTTCCATGTTTTCGAGGGCAGCACGACGGTGTGGCTCGGCGATGAAGAATTCGAGTTGGAGCCCGGTGACGGCATGCTGGTACCGGTCGGCATGTCTCACAAGTTTCACAACAGGTCCGGTAGACCGTGCCGCATGGTCTGGGCCTACCCGCAGCTGGACGCGGCAACCCACTGGGAGTAGCAGGCGCTGAGGCCCCTTAGAGCGGTGGGCTATGACACCGGCACAGAGACAGCACTACGACGAGCAGGGCTACGTCCTGTTCAGGGGTCTTCTCGAGCCCGGAGAGCTAACCCCTCATCGACGACATCAGCGCTGAGGTAGACGAGCGCGCGCGCGAGTACTACGCCAAGGGGTTGGTCAAGTCACTCCACGCCGAGCACGGCTTCGAGAGGCGGCTGGCCAAGCTCTGAAGTCCACTGCGAAGGCCGCCATCGCTTGCGTCCCAAGCTCCCCCACTGGGACGAGGTGACCGTGCCCTGGCACGACGATACACCCTTCGGGGCGCGACGCTGGTGCTGGCGGAACAGGCGATGGCTGCGACCGCCTAGGCAACCGCTGCGCCCAAGACTTTGCCATCGCTGCCCAGAACTTCGGCGCCGGGGGCCAAGTCAGGAAGTTCACCTTACTCATCGCCGCACAAAACCAACAGCTCACACTGCTCGAGAGTCGGCCAGTTCGGTCCCACCCCGGGGCCGGTGCGATGCCAGCCGCTGGGCGAGTGGGTGCCCTCCATCAATACCAACACCCTGTTCTCGCCGTTGACTAGTGGCGGATCGTTCACAACCAGCCAGGATGCGCCGAATGAATTTTCAATGGTTCGTGCCACATTCAGCGCCAACTTCCTCCCATTCACCTCGCAGCTGAGGCGATCGAGACTCAGTTCGTGTTCGCTTAGCCGCAAGCGCAATTCAGTTTTCCGGATGCGCCCGCTGGCCAGACCTTCTTCAATGTCATCCTCCACGCACAGGCGCATGGCGTGGAGCGGGCCCGCACCCCGGCCCCAAATCGAGATCTTGTACGGGATCTGCGCTTCGAAGTCGCCGGGACACTTCACGGCGCAAAGGTTGTAACAACGATTCAAACCGGCGAGACGCTCCGGGTCGGCTAGATCGCGCAACAACTGCAGGTCCCTTCGGGTGAAGCGATCGCTCGCGTACACACCCATGCGTCCGCTGAACAGAGGTGGGTATTCCACCTCCGGCAGATCGCACGGATCGTCCTCGGCCACCGGCAGGGCGCGTTCGTGGGCGTAGTCGTAGTTGAACAGATGGACCCCTGACGCTCCCTGGCGGTATGCGTTCAGCGCAATCCCCCGCCGGACCGTCGGTTGTCCAGACTCATACCCCTCCTGCGGTGAGGCCGGAGGAACAACGGAGGATCCCACGTAAATCAGGGTACGGCTCTTCTCGGCGGCGGCCACGGCTCTTGAAACATCGTTTTCCAGCTGCCAGTGACCCATGGAGGAGATCGCGACGATGTCGATCAAGCCTTCCCTAATCCAGTGTTCGGCATCCAGGCCCTGCTCGGCGCAGGCATCCAGACTGGATGCCACCCGGCACATCACTTTGATCTCCCGCTGTTTGCGCTCTTCATGGCGTTTCACGATCTCTCGTGCTCGTACCATGAACTGATTCATGGTACCTATATGCTTGAATCCTTGAAAGCGCTTGAAGAAGGGGAAGTTGCGACAGAAATCGAGCTCCAACCCATCGACGTCATAGCGGGTCAGAACCTCGTCGAAGCGGCCGAGGAAACGGTCGCGAACCTCTTCGTGCGCCCAATTGTATTGCCAGCAGAAATTGAAGCCGCGACCATTGCCCTTGAGCTCCCCTGCTCCAATCAACAGATGCTGGTTCTCCAGCGTGAACGCGGAGCGCCGGCCGTCAGCAACGCGATGTTCGGTGTTGGCGTTAGCGGCGTTCATGCGAAACGATGCGAAGATCCCGCTGCCCAGTTTGCGGGCCCGATCGATGTAGAGTTGGTAGACGTCATGCCCGTCGTCGATCATCGCCCGCAAGCCCATCTGCAGCAGGTCGCTGGGTTCCATGTGCATGGCGATCGAGGATTGGAGGTCGCCGCTGTCGGTCAGCAGATCGTCGATGCTGCTCCCTATGGTGTCACCCCAGACCTCGCCGTACGGGCTGCCCCGCCAGCTGAGATCGTCGTTCACGCCTACGAGCGCGCAGACCACGTCAACGCCGTTTCCGGCCAGGGGAGCCATCACCTCGGTGACGTCATCCGGACTGCGGCGGCGCAGGTATTTGAAGGCATGGCATCCGTCCAGATTGCAGAGGATGCGGGGCGGCCAATGATACCGAAATTCTTTTTCAGTCATTCATTTGGTCCCATCCTGGCGACGCACTTATCTCTCAACGCTGAATCTGCGAACCTGCCCGTCGGAAAGCGCAATCCCTCGACCAAAATCACACTTCCCGGCGCCGCTCAGTACAAATCGCTTCAACCGAAGCTTCCCCGACAGCATTTGGAGCGAAACCCGAAAGCTCTTGGCGCGCTTGATGGTCACCGTTCCCCACGCCGATCCGTTCGACCAGAACCAGCGTCCCGGTTTCGCGGCGAATGTCATCACCTCATCGACCGCCGAGAAGTGAAACCCGGTCAGCGCCAGATGTGAGGCCCAGGCGATCATGGCTCGAGCGTAGTGATGACCGCATTCGGCCTCGTCGAACGGACTTCGCTTCGCTCCGTCATACCGGTTCCGAACATCAGCGATGCTGCGCAGCCCGGCCGAGGCCTGGCCTTCGTAGAGCATGCCGATGGCCGCGGTGTATTCGAACCCGGTCATCACCTCAGTGAAGTAGGAAAAGGGATTCGCCGGTCGACCGTGCGGGTAGCTGGCCATCAGCAGAGCGGACTCCTCGCCCATGGCGTAGCTGCGCATACAGTTAAAGTGATCGACAAAACCGCGACGGCGGTTGTACTTCACGATGCTTCGCAGGGTCTTGCGCACATTGGCGCGCTTCACGAGGTACCCGAGGCCACACACGTGCGCCATGAACTGCCCCACGAGTTGATCGACGAGACATCCGTTCGCCAGCTGGTAATCCGGCCTGGTCACATCAGCCGCTCCCATGCTCAGTCGCAGGCTCGGCGCGACATCGCGGGCGCGCTTGGGGGGGCGCACGTGGTGCTCGTAGTAGTCGCCGTTGAACAGGTGTGCGTCAGTCCAGCGACGGCCACTTTCATACAATGCGCGGCAGGTAGTTGCGAAGTCGTCCTGGCGCAGATGCAGTGCCATTTCCTCGGCCGCTCGCAGGGCACACAAATACCATAGCTGCATCTGTGGGTTGGGACCGTAGTACTCCACGTCCATGGTATTGTGTTGGCAGCCCTCCATCACGCCGTCGCGATCACCGTCCCAGCCGCCCCGGATCCAGCAGAACTCGAGCGCTTTACGAACGTTTGGCCAGATTCGCTCGAGAAAATCGTCGTCTCCGGACAGCTGCCAGTCGCGATACGCCTTCGCCACACAACCCATTTGACCGTCCGCGGCGGCCTTGCCGAAGTCGCAGGCGCGATCGAGCGGCAGATGCGTTCTGAAGCTCATCATTCCATCAGCTCGAGTGGCGTGGTTGAACTCGATCTCACGCATCGACCGGGCAAGACTACCAAACAGGAAGGCAGTCGTCTGCTCGTAGTTCCACACGTGCGTACAGGATCCCATGCAGCAGCCGGTATTGTCGTTGTATCCCTCCCAGCCGTAGAGCCGACCGTCGGGCGTCCGAAAGCACGTCTGCGTTCGCAGCGTACTGATGTTGAAGGACGCCGCCTCCACGACGACGTCAGGCAGGTCGCTGTCGCGGAAGGCATCGACGAACTCGGCCGTCTTGGCTTCAAGCGATTTCAGGCGGGGCGCCGTTCTGACCGCGACATCCCAGGCGTCGCGGAACTGTGTCGCATAGTAGTTGCCGATGCGATCGGCGGCGCAGCAGTCATCGCTCGATGGCGACCAGGTGTAGCGATTCGGAAAATGCCAGGCGATGAGGTAGGTCACGGTCCGCTGCGATTTCGGGGGCATGGAAACCCGCGCCGCCAGAGAAGCCATAGGCACATCCTCACCGCCTGATCGTCGCGCCGTGAGGTTCCCGTCGGCCGAAAAATCGTCCCAGAAATCGAGAAGCGAGGTGCCCCAACCAGCTGCGCGCCACGCGGTCCGATAGGTGAGCGTGGAGAATTTCGCCGTCGTGGCGAGCGCCATCGTGCCCCATGTAGCGGCCTCGCGATCGACGCCGCGCGAATCCATGAACAGGCCCCGCACGGCGGATGAATCTCGATAGCGGTTGCGGTTCGCTCTCGCCAGGTTGTCGACCCCATCGTTCCCGATAAAGTTGGGGATCGACCCACACACCGATGCCATCACCTTCCGGGACGAACGGTTCGACAGCACAAAGCGGATGGCGGCGATCGGCAAGCCGCTGTCTTCCGCGTTGCCCGGAATCAGTGGGTTGAATGCTTCGATACTCACAGTCAATGGCACCCCTGGATCGGACAGATTGACGCGTCCGAACGGGTAGGCGGCGTCGAACGAACAGTTTCGGAACCGGGGCAGGCCGTGATTGGGAGTGCGACTTCCGGAAGCGCCTTCGAATTCACCCGGGCTCAAGGGTCCCTCGATCGCGCGTGTTACGGCATCCTCTCCCGCCCGCTTTGCCCGAAGCGCAAAAAACGGTCCGACGCTCCGGGCGCCGTACCCCGGAACGAATCCCTTTGCAGGACGATTCATGATTTCCCAATCGCGCAGATCTCCTCGGCCCCCCAGCGAAACAGTACCTGTGCCAATCCCACCGATCGGCAACGCGATGCGGTCCAGGTGGTCGGCGTCGTAGTGCTTGAGATACTTCTTCAACATCAGGTCAGCTCCATGGGAGTAAGCGGGACGCCGTAAAGAGGCCGTAGAGGTTTATCGAAGGATCGTAACCAGAGACAGCCCCTATGAAGGGTCAAGTCCCATTTTCAGTTGAAACAGAGCACAGGCTCGGGTGATGTTCTCAGCCCGTCATCGCGAGCTGTTTGATGCCGAGCTCGGTTTGAAGAGCTTGACGGAGCGTTGACAGGTGGTGGTAGCCCTTGACTCTGCGCAGTCGGTCCTCGATGTCGAGCAGCGCCGTGGCTGCCCAGCGGTGACGCGTCAGGGTTTCTTCCAGGCCTTCCTCGAGGCTCTTCAGAGCAGATTGGTTCATCAGTTTCAGACCGGGCTTGAGCGCTTTCAGGGTCGCCTTCGCCTCTTCGTAGGTGGGCTTATTGTAGGCCGCCTCAATCTTGCGACGGACTCGGGCCTGTTCACTTTTCGGCAGGTACGACACGACGTTCTTGCGCTTGTGATACTGGCAGCGCTGCACACAGGCATGGCCCTTCAGCACCGACATTACCGCCTTGTAGAGGCCCTTGGCGCCGTCGATCAACACCAGCAACCCGGCCTCGTATTGCAGGCCCCTGTCGACCAAGTCGGCCAGGAAGCGGCGACAGACGCGCTCGTTCTCGGTGGCGGCCTCCACGAAACCCAGCGGGATCTTGTGCCCGTCAAGGGTGACGCCCAGAGCGATGATGAGCTCTTCGTCCGCGAAGCTCTTGCCGTCGAGAAACAGCGCCACCAGGTCGTAGCCTTCCAGGGAGCGCTCCTGGAATTCGGCCAGCTGCGAGCCGTGCCCTTCACGTAGCGACGGGAGACCGACGAGCGTGACAGGCCGAACGTCTCCGGTACGGTCTCGGCGCAGTCCTCGTAGTTGCGAGTGGCGATACCCTTCAACACCTTCTGCAGCAGTCCTTCGTCCATTTTCCGGGGCGTCTGCAGGGCCTGGTAGGCGTCCAGCGCGACCTCCGTGTCGCTGTCGACGTTGCGTACCCGGGGCACCTCTACGGGTACCTTCTGATCACCCAGATATACCGATCCCCGCTGAGAGCCCCAGCGACGGTACGGCTGATCTGACTCCTTGCGTTGATACCGGCGCCCGGCCAATTCCATGACCGCCCTCTGCAGCTCTTCGGCCACCGCCTCCAGTCCCGAGAGGGACCAGCAGCTGGATCGCCTCGATTCTAGCATCCAGATCCTCTGCCACAGCTCCTGCCGCTGGATCCACGGTGCCGATTTCAACCGTGCGTTTGAGGCGCTTCTTTCGTGCTGATAGCTTGCCCATTGCAGGCTCCTTTCTTGTTACCCACACGAGATTCTTTCCAGGATTTCTCGTAAGAGGGTAACGATGGGGAGCCTGTGCTGTTTCAACTAAGATCGGGACCATGCCGCTGTTCGTTCTCACAGGAACGCGAGCTGCGGCAATTTCTTGAAGCTGTCCTGTGCCTCCGGTTGTAGAAACCGCTCCTGGCGCAAGTCGCCTTCGGGCAACTTCTCCGCATTTTCCCCGAAATATTTGCCCGTGAGCATGCCTTTTGCCAATGGGACACGGATCAGCGTGCCGATATTCTCCTGCCTCGCCCAGTGCAGTAGCGCGTCCGCGCTCCGTTCCAGCAAATTGTAACCAATCTGTAGAACCTCGATCGGTCCGAACCCACGCAACTTCTCAATCGCTTCCTGGTTGTTCTTCGAAATCCCATAGAAACCTACCTTGCCCTCCTCCTTCAGCTTGGCAAGCTCGGCCATCACCACCGGCATTGCCCATTCGTGCGGAATTGAATGGAGCTGATACAGATCAATCGTCTCCATCCCCAACCGTTTCAGGCTCCCTTCGCAAGCCTCACGGATCCGCTTCCTTGCCGCTGCTTCGTCCGGCACATCTTGTTCCAAACCTTAATTCGGCGCCACCTTCGTCGCTACGATCCATTTGTCACGCCGGTTTTGGAGCGCCGTTCCAATCAGGATTTCACATGGCCTCTCCCAGAACGTTCCGCAGTATCGATCAGGTTGACACCCAGCTCCTCAGCCCGATGAATCATCGAAATCGATTCGACGTCTGAGGTTCCGCTCCAGCCGGACATGGAGCCGTCTTCCCCGCTTCAGCATGCCCGATATTGGATAGGCACCCAGCCCAATCTCCGAAACCTCCAAGCCTGTGTTCCCAAACGGTCGATAGTTCATATCACTCGCCTGCTTTCAAATTTACAGTTTCACCGGAACCGTTGCAGATTCGCTGCCCGTGGTTCGTCCTTTCACTGGATATTCCCATTGACGTCCTACACCGAAGAATAACGGAACGGTGAATCCGAACAAATTCGGCAGACCGTATCCGCCTATCGCCACCATCACCGGGTAAGCACCTCCCACAATTCTTGACTCAACCAACGAGGATAGGAGGATAGGACAGATAAGGGACGTATTATTAGTATGCGCCGAAGATGCGGGCCTGCGCTTTGTCCCGATCTTAGTTGAAACAGCACAGGCTCCAATCGTTACGTTTTGATACGAGAAGCCCGTTGGAAGAAGTCTCGCATCGGTAACGATGGGGAGCCTGCAATGAGCAAGCTAGTAGCACGGAAGAAGGGCGTCAAACGAACGGTGAGCATCGGCAAGGTAGCACCCGAGACTGCAGAGCAAGTAGAGGACCTGGATGGCCGGATCGAGGCGATCCAATGGCTGATTCCCTTGGGGCTGCAGGCGGTCGCGGAGGAGCTGCAAAGAGCGGTCGTTGAGTTGGCTGGGCCGCGGTATCAGCGCAAGGGGTCGGATCAGCCGTTACGCCGCTGGGGGTCTCAGCTCGGGTCGGTGTACCTGGCCGACCAGAAACTACCCGTCGATGTGCCGCGGGTGCGCAACGTGGCCAACCATACCGAGGTCCCGCTGGATGTTTACCAGGCACTGCAGACGCCTCGACAGATGGACGAAGGTCTGCTGTTGCGGATGCTGAAGGGCATCGCCACGCGCAACTACGAGGCCTGCGCTGAGGCCGTACCCGAGGCCTTTGGTCTGTCATCCTCATCGGTGTCCCGTCGTTACGTGAAAGGCACGGCTCGAAAGCTGGCTGAATTCCAGGAGCGATCCCTGGAAGGATATGATCTGGTGGCGCTATTCCTCGACGGCAAGAGCTTCGCGGACGAGGAGATCATCATCGCCCTGGGCGTCACCCTCGACGGACAGAAGATTCCTCTTGGCTTCGTGCAGGCGGCCACGGAAAACGAGCGCGTCTGCCGTCGCTTCCTGTCCGATCTGGTCGAACGCGGTATGCAGTACGAAGCCGGACTGTTGGTCGTCATCGACGGCGCCAAGGGGCTTTACAAGGCGGTGATGTCGGTGCTCAAAGGACATGCCTGCGTGCAGCGCTGCCAGTATCACAAGCGCCAGAACGTCGTGTCGTATCTGTCCAAAAGCGAGCAGTCCGGTATGGGTCGCAAGATGGAGGCGGCCTACGGCAAACCGAGATACGAGGCGGCCAAGGCGGCACTGGACGCGCTCAAACCGGGCTTGAAGTTGATGAATCAGTCCGCCCTACACAGCCTCGAGGAAGGCATGGAAGAGACCCTCACACTCCATCGGTTGGGACTGACGCCGATGCTCAAGGATTCCTTCCGCACCACCAACTGCATCGAGAACGTCAACAGTCTCCTGGAGCAGCTCACACACAACGTGCGACGCTGGACCAACTCATCACAGCGTCACCGTTGGGTAGCCACGGCACTGCTCGACATCGAACCACGTCTGCGCAGGGTCAAGGGCTATCGCCATCTGCCGATGCTCCGGCAAGCCATACAAGCCGAACTCGGCATCAAACAGCTCGCGATGATGGGCTGACACACTCACCCGAGCCTGTGATTTGTTTCAACTGAAACTGGGCCTTGACCCGGGCCTGTCGAGAAATGTTTTGAGCGTGCCGGTGGGTCGGATGGCTGTAGTGGTCAGTAGACCTAGGTATGAGACTGCAGTTTTCTGTTGGTTTGTCAGCTGCGGGAGTTGATCAGCGGGTGGATTGTGGCGCTACAGGCGTAGTTATTCGGTGGTGGGAAATTCAGGCGGCGAATTCGAGCTCTTGTTGCGGTGAGCCGTGGGTGGTGCGATTGGTGGCGGCCGGGCGGGCAGTGCGACCCCTTCGAGGTAACCCCGAACTGAAGTTGGGTCAGTGAGCATGGCGACGATGCGCATGGGCCCGCCACATTCCTGGCATTGGGTGAGCGGGCATGACAAAAGCGAATTTCGCGACGCCCGCAGCGTTGTACCTCGGGATGATGTTTTCGTCGCGCCAACTCGAATTCATTCTGTCCATCGGCATTTTGAACTGAACGGAATCAACGAGACAACCGCGACGCTTTTTCGTCTCCACGCAGCCCGCAAAAGTAGCTAGCAAGCTGTTGAACTCGTCACCAGTCATTTCCGCTGTCGTGTCATACCAGCGGATTTCGACCAACTCTGAGGATGGCCGGTCGATGATCTCGCCCCACTTGTCCTCGTAGATTATGTCGCTCATCATGATTGCTCCTATGTACGATGTTGCTGCGGTGAGATTCTCGTGATCCGTCAGTAGCAGATCAGGGTAGTTCCAAAACGCCGTCTACCTCGCAGACGAAGCGGTCGCCCAAGGCCGTGCAGTCGAATTTGCTGCCGCCTTTCATGCCTGTGAAGCGGCCGGTTCCGTTGTAGTAGACGGCGGTGCCGGTGGAGCGGCCGTCTGCGAGGGTGCCCTCCCACTCTTCGTAGTAGGAGGAGCCGTCGGAGAAGATGAATTTACCGTAGCCGTGGTCTTTGCCGGTGCCGTCGGCTCTGTAATCGCCCTTGCCCCAAATTTCGATTCTGTAGGAGGGTTCGGCGGGGCCTTGCTGACGGACGCCGACGCCGCTGGCTTTTAGCAGCGCGAGGATGTGGCCGTCTTCGTCGCCTATGTGGACGGTGTCGATCCCGGTGACCACGTTGGTGTGGATGGAGCGGAACTCGATTTTTTCGCCGGCGCAGACGGGTTGGGCTGCGAAGGTCAAAGCGATGGCAGCAAATAGGGCGAAGATGGGCATGGGGGGCTCCTTTGTGTGATGAGACTGGGATGGACCAGCAGGTCCTTCACAGCGGATCTTTTAACATATTGCACATTCTGTAAACGATGCGATAGCCCATACTGACGTATAGCATAAGGGCTGGAAAGTTGGTGGATTGGGTGTTCAGAATGGCATGGCGACAACCATACTTCTGCATTTCGAAAAGGGATCGTCCCATGAGATAGCGGCCGATGCCTCTGCCGCGCTCGCTTTCCTTGACCTCTATCGCCCGCGTAAAGCATGTATCCTCTGATTCGTCGACCCAGCACGACATGGCGTACGGACGCGTTTCGCTGAAGCCGACTTGCTCACCACGATGGGACACACGTAGTACGACCGTGGGAAGCGATCCGCCGGTAAATGATCCAGGGAACATGGGCGTGTTGCTCAACTCGACGTCGAGTGCTTCGTCTGGCAGAATGGGCTCGGGCATCTCGTAGCTGCTCAAGGCAGCCACCAATCCCCCCCATCCGCCTTCCACCGACTGGTATCCATTGCTTCCCAACAGTGCATAGATGTGCTCCCAGGAGCTCTTGAGGGCACGATGCCACGAGCAGGAATAGCCAAACTTCCGGGTGGCCCACCAGGCAGCTGTGAACGGACAGCCGTGACAGGTAGTCCTGGACATTATCCATGAGCGCTTGCCCGATACCGCGATGAGCGCGAGGGAACGCCAAGGAGCGAATGACGCCAAATCTTCCATCGTCGCGATCAGCTGCCACTCCTATATGGGCATATCCCTTCGGTTGGCCGGCTGCGATCGCGACAATCATGATCTGTCGCTCCAGATCAGCCACAGGTTCCGTGACGGAGGCCAGGAAGCCCGCCTCGGTGACGTGGCGTTCGTATGGAACGTCCGAGACGAGGCCATTGTAGAGGTCAGTCAGCTGGGCGGCTGTCGAGATGTCCCATTCCTGGGTCTTCGGGTTACCCATCTGTTATCCGTCAATCAGACATGAGGGAACGCCAAGTTCAAACCGACCTCGACGAGCTCCACGAGTGGCAGGTCTTTCGCCTGGTCGTGCGTAACCCAGGCACTTTGATCGGTCGTTCCATCAATTTCGTTTCTCAGCTCACCGGACAATAGGTCCACGTGGTAAATGATTCGGATCCCGTGATACGAATTGCCGTCGAGGTGAATAAGATTGGAGTCAATTCCGGCAACGTTGACCGGGCGGACGTTTAGACCTGTCTCCTCGCGCACCTCGCGAACCACGGCGTCGGCCGGATCTTCGCCGAACTCGACGCCACCGCCCGGCAGCGTCCATTGCCCCTCAATGTCCGGCAAACGGCTCGAAATGCGACATAGAGCAAGGCAACTGCCATGTAGGACGAGTGCGTAGGCTGCGACGCGGGTATGTTGCTTCGATGTCATACGTAGTCTGTCAGCAGATCCTCGATGATGATGTACCCTTGCCTGTCGAATTCGTACAGCTCTACTTCGTTCATTTTTGCCGTCCGTTATTCAGATCGCATCCTCCGCCCACTCGTGATCGGGCGGAATCGTCCATGTCTCCGAGAGCGCCAGACAACAGCTGGTTCCCTCCTTGCCGAACAGATCTCTGGGAAGGACGCGTCCCGGAACGGTTTCCCCATTGATCGTCAACTGGGCGTGCCTGGCGGGGATCAACAGGCTGTAGACGCCGTGAGGCTGGTCTGGATTCTCGAATGGCTAATTGGCGACCTGGACTGGAGCCATGAAGTCGTACCAGGCCATGACGAAGTCCTCATCCCGCGAGGCCACGTATTCGACCCAGGTGGTCAGCATATCACCGCTTTTCGAGAATTCGGCGTCGATGATGGGAATGTCACCCGAGTAGGTGTCTCGCATGGAGGCCTGGACGCCTTCCTGGAACCAGCGCGCCAGTGACTCATCTCGGCGGTCGGATCGGCATCTTCGGACTCGCCAAGGCGCAGGAACGAGTTCTCGCCGCTCACGCGGATCTTATTCGAATCTGCTCCCATGATCTCTTCCTCCGTCGTCTATTTCATGTCTGCCAGAATTTCGAGCGCCTCATTCACGGGAACCTCGTCGCGCCCGGCCATGTGCTCCAGATATTTTCGGGTCATGCCGTTGAGAACACCGTAGAATCCACGAACTTCCTCGTCCGGATGGTCCCGCCACAAGGAGGTGGGTATGTAAGTATTATCGCTATGGTACTCCCGGTGCCGGTGCCCATAGTAGATCCCAACGGTTTTTCGTTCGGCCTGTGTCGGGCGGATACAGACCGTATGTAAGCATGATATGTTGAACATTACCGCCGTACCCGCACGGCCGTACAGATCGTGGATTCCGCCCCGCTCAACTTGAGATTCCTTATTCAGAATTTCTTGATCGATCGATTCGGGCGAAATGGCGAAGCTATGGGTTGTATGGGTCACGTCGGTCAGGTAGAGCTGCAACCTCATATAGCCGATGCGCAGCGGATGTTCCGGCCACATGAGTCGCTGTCCTCCGTCGCGATGCCAGCGGCGTCCGACGGGGTCCATCCCACGTCGTCGTCGCTTAGGATCTCTTCGAGCACGAGGTAGCCGTTCTCTTTGAAGAAATCGTAATCCTCTTGTTTCATCGCGGCCTTTCCTTCATTCCAGTTGTTCGCGACGCTCGGGCAAAGCGCGCTTCAGCGACGCAGGCCAACTAGCCGCACTGAACCCAGTTCTCTTCCTGACGGTCGTAGCGATCGTGCAGCGCTTCGACCGTTTCCGATGCGATCGGGAGACGGTTCAACACCAGATCGATGTTCGACAGCATATGCTCGGGCCGCTGCGTGCCGATGATCGCCACATCCACCTCGGGATGGCTGAAAGTGAATCCCATCGCCAGCAGGATGCGGTCGTCCGGCTCTTTCGGAAGCGGTCCTTCCGACTGAAGTGCTTTAGCGCGGCGATAGTAGTCGGCCGTGTATTCGGGGATGTGTGCATACGGTCTGGGAACGTGCCCGGCGCCCCAGACGGCGTTGGCGATGGGTCGTTTGATGATGATGCCCATGCCTCTTGCCTCCGCAGCCGGAAGGATTTTCCGGCGTGCTCCCTGGTCTACCAGGTTGAACGAGCTTTGTAGGGTGTCGAACTGTCCACTGTCGACCGCCCATTCGGCGCCCTCGTTGTCGCCCGAGTAGCCCATGAAACGCGTCTTCCCGGCGGCTTTGGCGTCCTGCAGCGACCGCGTGACGTCGCCCCCGTTCGAGCACGTCGACGGTGCAGGAGTGCAACTGCACAACATCCAGGTAGTCCGTGTTCATCAGCCGCAGGCTGCGATCAATGCTTTCCGCGACCACGTCGTAAGTCCAGTCCTCGCCCTGCCTGCGAGGTAGGTAGTGACCTGCCTTGGTCGCCAGCACGAACTCGCTGCGGCGATGCGACACCGTCTTGCCGACTAGCTCTTCGCTGATGCCATAGCAGGCCGCGGTGTCGAGGAAGTTGATGCCGGCATCGAGCGCCGAGTTTATGATTCGCGCCGCCTGCTCCTCGTCGTCTCGTGTCAGGTTGTAACCGATCTCACCCAGCCCGATGCCGAGGCGGCTTACTTCTAGCCCGGTCTTTCCGAAGGTTGTCGTTTCCATGTTGGGAGATCGTCGATCGTCTCGGGGATCACGCATCACACTCGACGAACTCCAGCCACGCCGGTCCCCCCCCGACCTGATACACTTCCAGGGGTTCCAGCCCGCCGAGGATAGGACAGATAAGGGACGTATTGTTACGTATGCGCCGAAGATGCGGGCCTGTCGAGAAATGTTTTGAGCGTGCCGGTGGGTCGGATTGCTGTAGTGGTCGGTAGACCTAGTGTATTGTCGTACAAATAACTTGTACTAATACATGTTGTGTGGTTAAGTTTCATCCAGACCTATTCCACAAACAAGGAACGGAGGAAACTCATGCCACGCGGACGCTTTCTTCCACCTCTCGAAATGACGGGGCAAACTCGGCAGCAATTGGAATCAATGGCCAAATCTCGATCCCTGCCGCACGGTTTGGTGCGACGCGCCGAGATCGTGTTGCTGGCCGCCGAGGGATGGCCCAACAAGGCCATCGGCGAAGCTGTGGGGCTGTCACAAGTGACCGTCGGCAAGTGGCGTCGTCGCTTCGTGGAAAACGGCCTCAACGGGTTGTACGACGAGCTGCGACCCGGTGCGCCCCGATCGATCTCGGACGAACAAGTGGCCGAGGTGGTATACAAGACACTGAAGACCAAGCCGGAGGACAAAACCCAGTGGACGGTGCGCT
>CBDBIJ010000118.1:0-20361 GCA_965205655.1 Candidatus Latescibacterota bacterium | reverse complement strand
GTCGCTGTTTGCAGCGACGACCCGGCCATCGAGAACGCCGAGTGTTGTCGGAGTGCCTGAGACTTGCCCGACGGCCGTTCGCGCAATCCCGGCGCTGTCCCATCTCCATACGCGGAACTCGCCGGCGCAGAACACGTGCGCCCCGACAGCGACGATGTCAGCCACCTTTCCGACAGTGGCGTCGGTGGACCAGACCTGGGGGTCCTGCAGGTTCGGCTCCGACAGATCTGCCCAAGCCATCCCCTCGGTGGTGCCGGCCCAGATTACCCCTTCGTGTACGGCCAGGGCGGTCACCTCCGTGTCTCGCGGGTAGGAGCCGAACTGTCGGTAGCTTTCCTTAACTCGCTTCACCCCGATCAGATAGGCGCTGACACCGATGTTGCTGGCCACGTACACCCTGTCGTCGGCGACGGCCAGGGCGTTCAGCCTGAGGTCTCGAAACTCTGCTATCGGATCCCGGAAGCGACCCTCACCTGCGAGGAATTTGCTGAGCCCTCCGCGGTCGGTGCCGAACCATAGATTTCCGTCTTCATCAGCCGCTGCGCTCAGCACGCCGTTGCCGGCGAGACCGTCGAGTCGGGTGAAGCGGGAGTACCGTCCGGTCTCCCTGTTGTACCGCAAGACACCGCCTGCCGTGGCACTCCAGACATCGCCGTCGGTCGAGACGACGTCGTTGACGACTTGCATGCTGGTGATCGCAGACCAGGCGCTCGACCCGTACTGGGCTTCGCAGATTCCGCAGAAAGCCACAATCAACGGGAGTGCGCTGATCCTGCACCAGCGGCGTGGTGGGTTAGCGAAAATTGACACAGCAGTCTTATTCGGTGTTTGCTGGATGGCGGCGGCTAGCTCTTATTCTGACGTCAATATAAGTGATGGCGAGAGCGGTAAACCAGTGACCGGGAGCGGCGAGATGTCAAAACTGCGGGTCGGTGTCATAGGTGCGGGCGGCAAGGGGCGTCAGCACATGGGTTTCATGAGTGACTTCGACGAGGTCCAATTTGCGGCGCTCTGCGATCCATTGGAAGCGGAGCAGAAGACGACCGGGGACGAGTTCAATGTCCAGGCGCGTTTCGCCGACATGGACGAAATGCTGAACTCGGTCGAGCTCGATGCCGCCCTCGTCGCCACGCCACCAGAGCTCAACGCTCCAGCCGCCAAAGCATGCCTGGAACGGGGCATCCATACGATCCTGGAGAAGCCCCCCGGGCTGACGGTAGCCGAGACCCGGGACCTGCGGGACACGGCCGCGAAGAGCGGTGCCAAGGGCATGGTCGGGTTCAATCGGCGCTATAACAACCTGATCTTCGCTGCCCGGGAAATGGTCGCAGAGCGCGGTCCCGTCGTTCAGCTGGTCGGCGAATTCCACAAGAGCATCACCATGTTGGAGACCCGTTGGGGACACAAACCTGAGGTCATGGACAACTGGCTCATCACCAACGATATCCACGCCATTGACATAGTTCGATGCATTGCGAATTCGGAGGTGAAGGAGGTACACAGTTTCGCCCGACGGGCATTCTCGAAATACCGCGATGTCCACGGCGCTCTCGTCCTCTTCGAAAACGATTGCGTCGCCCATTACATCTTCAACTACACCACGGACGCCCGGCTCGAGCGCTACGAAATTCACGGACGCGATGTTTCAGCCTACCTGGAGGGTGTCCAGGAGGGCCACGTCCAGTGTGACGGCGAGACCCACCAGCTGCCGCAGCCGGACGACGGATTGGGAGGGACGCGGGGAGAGGACCATCATTTCATCAAGTGTATTCTGGAGGATCTCCCCATCGAAGCGCCGGCACCGAGTCTCGATGAAGCCGTCAAGAGCATGGAGCTCGCCGAGGCCATCCGGGCCGGCCTGCGCGAATAGCTCTCTTCCTTACCAGGCATGCGCCTTGTGGCCGGCGTCGGGAAACCAGATCAGATCGACGACAGCAGAGAGAGCCACGAACACGATATAGCCTATCCCCATACCGTAGAAGAACGGCTTGCCGGCCGCATAGGCGCTGGCACCGCCGTAGCGCAGCAATGTGACCTTGGCCGCCCAGACGATGGCGAGATTGATCCAGTAGAGATCGAGCGCGAAGGACTCCTGAAACGCGAGACCCACCGGATGCAGAGAAAACCAGTGATACCGGCTGCGCAGGAACGTCATGACGCCGGCCTGAAGCGCGCCGAAGAGAAATACGCCCGTCTTCTCGAAGTCCATCACGGTGCGGTAGTTCAACAGCTGTACCAACGGCTCGAAAAAAACCGTAATCATCCACGACTCTTCTATAAGGACCGTAGCTCCTTCGTCGTAGCCCCGCTCGATCGTCGCCGTCGTTGAAACCAGGAACCCCGCAACGAACACGGCGAGAGCAACGAGGGTCACTTTTGCTGGCTGCGCTGTCATCGAGAACAAACGCAGGTGGTGGGTCAGCGCGGGCCACGCCGGGATCAGAAACGTCCCGAAGAAAGCGCGGCTCGTGAACAGGTGAAATCCGGTGAGACTTCGCTCCGAGATCGCCGCCGTGCCCACCAGGTCGACGATGAAGGGCACGCCTTTCAGGAACGGACGGTACGGCAGGAGATAGGCGAAGCCCGTAGCGGCGATGAGCTTTGACGTTACGAAAAACGTCAAGGACATCAGCAGGAATGAACCGATTGCCAGGGGCAGGCTCATTCCCAGGCTGACCGCCCATCCGACCACATAGGCGCCGGACAGCACCAGCCCCACCCAGGCCATGCGATAGCGCACGACCTCGCGGGGCGGCCCCACCCCACTTCTCGCCAGCCGCCAGGTCTGGCGCAGATGCCCCCGGGCGATCCATATCGCCCATACCGCGATGAACATCAACGCCCCGTAGTTTTCCAGGAAGAGCAGCCGCTCTCCGTCTATCTGCTGGCCCGCTGCGCCAAACGAGAGCCCGCTGCGTTTGATCGCCTCCGCCTTGTAGAGGCTCATCAGTCGGAAGAGGATGAGACTGCCGAGGATATCCACCGGGCACAGGTAGGTCACCATCATGACGATGGGCATGTAGCGAATGTTCACCCTGTAGATGTATTCGCTCAGCTCCAGTCGGAAGATCTTTGTGTTGAATTCCAGAGGGAGTAGACCATCGGTGAAATAGGTCCCGATGTTGAACAGCATTGGCACTGCTACGACGGCGAATCCGATCCAGAACAGGTGCTTCCGAAACAGCTCCGGCATGCGGCGCGGACCATCCATACCTTGCAGGAGATCCTGCGGCAGCTGCGCCAACGGGAACGAGAGCTTCTCTTTGTCTTCCCACTGGGCCTGGAACAGCACGAAGAGGCAGAAGCCGAATATCACCATGGCCAGGGGACACACCCAGCCATTGCGAAACGACGCCGATCCAGCCTTGCCACGGAATAGAGGCGCCATCGGGCAGGCCGAACCAGAAGTTGTCGAGCACGCCGGTCGGCGCCAACATGTGCCACGGCAGGTACTCGAAGAAGTGGTCGGCGAAGCGATTTTCGGGGGTTGCGAAATAGGTCGGCGAGGCGACGATGGAGGTCCACGGTCCGATCCACCCCGGCACGGTACTGACGATCCAGAGCATCGCCAGGATGGTCAGCATCTCGCCCGTCTTGAGTGCTCCGGCTGGCCAGATGCGGGCGAGGCCGACGTTCGCGAAGAGCCACAGCACGAAGGGAATCAGCGCCAGCATCGGCAACTGGGAGTGCATGAACGAGCTCACGCCCTCGTGGCGCCCGATGTAGCTGACGAGGAGAATCATCCCCACGGTCGTCGCCAGACCGAGGGCGATCGCTCGCCAGGTGATGATAGGTGGAGCGTGGAAGCTGTCCTGGCCCGAACGGCCGGACTCAGAGTCGGATGCGGAGGTCATTCGGCGCGCACATACAATAGCGCGCAATCGAGTGCGATCGGTGCCTGTGCGGAGTCCGCTCGCTTTTTCAGGGTAATATCGAGCCTGTTCTCGCCATTGACGACCCGATCGGGCTGCACTTCGCACTCCAGCCAGTGCGCGGCTGGCGCCGCGGCCAGAGTCTTCTGCGGCCGTAGCTCATCCAATGCGACACCGTTGAATCTCACCGATATCTCATCGCTCGCGGTGAGCTCCCAGAAGTGCAGGCGCAGGCGCAAGGGGCCCTTCCTCGAGCTCCTCACATCTTCGCCGACCTGAAAGTGCGCCTTGGCCGTCTCTCCGAGCTGCAGCTCCAGTTCAGCGGCGCGCTCGAAGCTGGAGTCGCCGCGAAAATCGTCGACGCCGAAGAGCTTGTCCTTGTTCGCCATCGTCTCGGGATCGCCGATCTCCAGCCAGGTCTCGTCGTTGACGAAAGCGCCGTTGAAGACGTAGATACCGTCGGCGCCAGCGGCGAACAAGTTGGTCGCGGCAGCGCGCCAGGCCGGCTCCGTTCCTTCCCACCGATTCATCTCGAGCGTAAACGACGAACCCGTCTTGCGCAGGGACGCCGTCCAGGATTTGTAGTTCCTGTACTCGCCGTCCGAGAGGTCGAGGAACGTCCACCGATGCCAGAACCCCCAGCCGATACAGGGATACACTGGCACATCGTGGTCGTGCCCGAGCTTGATGATATCCGCGAATGACTCGGTCATGTGCGACTCGACGCCCCCACCGGGTATCAGCAGGTCCAGCAGATCCTCCGCCAGCCAGCGCTCGAGATCTACCCCTATGAAGCGCGCATCAGCTACCTTGAACGGCGTGCGTGCCGCCACCAGCATCGGTCGCCCTCGCCGCTCGCCGACTGCGTCGGCCAGCTTCCGCACACGCCGCACCAGAGCCGTCATCATCTCCAGGTGCTCCGTCTCGACTGGAAGCATGTCTCGGGTCGGACGGAAAAAGGGATAGTGCCGGAAGAAGTCCATCTCTATCCCGTCGACGTCGTAGTTGTGGGCAACCTCTTCTATGTTGGCGAAGACGTGATCGCGGACCTCGGGAAAGCTGAAATCGAGCCCCGACCAGCTTTTCTTGTGCCCTTCCGTGTATCTCTCCCAATCCGCCGGCTCGCCCATGAGGAATTCCGGGTGATCGCGCTTGAAGGGCGCCAGTCCATAAGTCCAGCGGCGCTCCCCGGCGGGATGGGAATCGTGTACGTCATTCATACGCAACGACCAGAAGGCTTCCAGCCCATTCTCGTGACAGAAGTCCGTCTGAATTTGCAGACTGTCGCGTCCGTAGGTTTCGACCAGCTCAAGGGGAATTCCCTCACCGTGGAACCCACCCAGCTTGGTTTGGTGGGAAAAGCGAACGCCGGCCATGCAGCTGCAGTACCAGCTGCTGTCGACCTGCGTTCCGACTAGCGTCCGGGCGCGGGCGTCTAGAAAGTCATCGATCAGCTCGCCGCTCTCTCCTCCCGACAGGCCTTGGGCGGTCTCCGACGGCGTCTTCGCCTGGATTACGTCGTCGCCGTCGTTGTTGTAAATGATCCGACGCTTGCGCTGGCGTGCTGCTTTCCTGGTCTGGTCCATCGAATCTCCCATCCTGAGCCACATATATTCCTCAGCCACATATATAATGGAAATACTACGGAGCGATAGCGAATATGGAGCCCTCTTGCGCTAATTGTCCGAATATCCGCTTTTGTGATACATATCATGGCAATCGCGGCAAGGGGTTTTTTGCTTATGAGAGCCAAAAGGAGGCCAAAAATGACCCTTAGAATGAAGCTTCTGCTGACCCTACTATGCGTCAGTTTGTTGCAGATCGCCGCTCCGGTCGATTTGGCGGCACAAACACAGGAGGAGGCCGAATGGGCTGAGCGCCGGGAGAACCTGGACCGTCACGAGCAGGAGTGGGAGGCGGAGCAGCAGCGGCGCCGGGCCGAAGAGGGGGAGTTCTTCGACGAAGAGGCTTACGACTTTGAGAAGGGTCTGATGGCGCGCCGGCGAGATCTGGAGGAGCGCCGGATAAGCCTGGACCAGGAAACCCAACGGGCGTATCGGGAGTTGGACGCGGAGTTCCGGGCCCTCGAGGAGGAGGGTCGGCAGTATTGGGCCCAGAAGCAGCGCTCCGACATGGACCGTCACGAGCAGGAGTGGGAGGAGGAGCAGCAGCAGCGCCGGGATGAAGAAGGGGAACACTTCGACGAGGCGGGCGCCGAGTTCGAGAAAGCTCAGATGGCGCGCCGGCGGCAGCTGGAGGAGCGCCGCATAAGCCTGGACGAGGAGATCCATCGGGCCTATCGGCAGCTGGACGAGCAGGGACTCGATGGGCCGATATATGACGAGGAGCGAGAGGCGTTAGAGCGTCGCGAGCACAAGCAGCGCGAAGCGCTGGAGGCGGAGTTCCGAGCCCCTCGAGGAGGAAGCGCAGCAGTATTGGGATCAGAAGCAGCGAGAGGACATGGAGCGTCACGAGCAGGAGGAGCGGGAGACGGAGCAGCACCAGCGCCCGGCCGAAGAGGGGAACTGACAACCTGCAGCGCGCCGGCGGTTACCAGCAACCAGAGCGCCGTATCAGTAGGCCGTACTACGACTAGCGGACGAGGGTAAACTCAGGTTCGGTGCTGAGTTGGCCCTGCAGTGCCTCGACGACGAGGTTGAGCGCTGCACTTCCCCGTTCATCAAGGGCTCCTGCGTCCATGACAATGCCGTCGAGGGTGACGGCATCGGCGGGAGACCTGCCTGTGAGCGTCAACCGGCTTGCGGTGACGGCACAGGCGAACCGCATGGGGACGGGATCGGCGATGGTCTCCTCGTGGACGGGAACTGTCAATTTCCCGACGATCGGCAACCGACCGAACAGCTCGACAGTGATTCGCTCGAATACGATCTCGAGAGAATCGCCGGGAGCGATGCTCCAGTCGCCCAGCCACGTCAGTGTGCCGCCATCGATGTTCTTCAGATCGCCGAAATCGACTTCGCCGAGCTCCTCCATGCCCCGCAGCTGTTTCAGGAATTCACCACTGACCTCGTTGACGGCGTTGCCGCCCCGGTCGAACCGATAAGAGACGTCGACGATTTCTTCGTCCACATCAGATAGATCGAGTCGCCACGATCCGATGACTTCCCGCTCCTTGGGAGACAGAGGGTCGCTCGTCTCATCGCTGCAACCGAAAACGAAAACGAGGGTCAAAAAGACGAAGGGGGTCATGGCGTGCGCCTACTTTTGGGGGACCTTCACCCGGGTAAACTGGTAATCTGGTCCCTTCGTAAACGTTGCCCCAAGGCCCAGTCCCCAGTCATACGGTCCGGGACCGGCGCGCTCTTCGGCCCACGCCTTCAGCGGAACACTATCCCAGTCGGCGGTAAACCAGTGTTGCGACGACGGATTCCCGATCGGGTCCTTGCCCGGCAGATTCGAGCCATCGCCTATCGCTCCCAATAGCTGTCGTCGGATCGGCGAACTGCGGGCAATCAACTCTGGATCCTGTTCCACGTAGCCGCTCGGCCGCACCCACCTGGGCGTGTAGCTGATATAGAGTGCCTTGCGGAAGCTCCCGGAAAGATTGGGCGTCACGCTGTGCATGACAGTGGGCCGCCACAGCATGGCGCTGCCGGCCGGGACGCGCAATTCGAAAATTTCCTCAGGATCCAGCCAGGACTCCCAGGTGTCGCGTTGCTCTCGATCCCACTTGTAGCTGCCGGGCACCATGAGGATTGTGCTGTGACCGGGCTCGGTATGGTCCGAAACGTACCAGCCGACCTTGAAGTCCAGCAGAGGCATGCGCCCGTCTATCGTAGTGCCGGCGAATTCTTCTTCGTAATCGAAATGCCATCCGAGCGACAACAGGTCCGGATCTGTGTTCCCGGGCTGCGGCGCCTTGCATTCAAAAGTGCTGTCGCGGTTCTGAATGTTCCAGCCCATGGCATCGACGACGAGCGGCAGGATACGGGGATGGTCGAGCAAGTCCGTTATGGCCTCGTGCGTGCCACCGCATTGCGGACGACGACGCTGTCGTTGGGACCTGAGCCACGCACCTTCCGGAGCTGGTCCGCCACCTCGTCCATGCATACCGACAAGCGCTGTAGCTCGGATTCGCTCAATACACGCTCCAATACCGTGAACCCCTGTCCATTGAGTTCATCCTTCTGTTGATCGGTCATGGCTATCGTCATCTACTCATCCCCTCTTCGTGTCGCAAGGGTGTGGCACCTGCCCTGACCTTTGTCGCCCTCATGATCTCGCACGACCACTACATAGGCGTCGCTTGCCTCAACCCAACCTGAAAAACGTGCCGGCGATGTGACGCACGATCTGGGTCTCTTCGACCGGTTCGTCCTGGTCTTTGGCGCAAAACCAGTAGGCGACGAATATGCGGCCGTCGTTCAGCTCCGTCAGCACCTGGTAGCCCATGTCCCAGCCGTAGGCGTCGCCCCGCACGACAAACTCCTCGCTCCAGGTTTCGCCCAGGTCTTCACTCACCACTCCCATGATGCCGCGGTTGCCGGGGCTGGCGGTTCTCCGCGCGAACAGCACGAGGATGCGACCGTCCCTCAACACGAGGGTGGACGGGCACCGCCGTCGGTTGGCCCGAACCGGATCGTTCAGCGGACGCTCGGGCTCGGGGTCGGCCATGTTGCCGTAATGATTGCCCGGGCTTGTCACGAAACGGGGCTGAGACCAGGTCATGCCGTCGTCTTCGGAAAAAGCGACACAGGGCATCTCCGGAGGATGTTTGTGCATAGAGCACATCACCCGCCCGTCCGGTAGCCGATGCACGCCGGAGTAGTTGTAGCCGACGCCTTCGTCGCCCGGTGCGGACCTGGTGAGGTGGCTGCTAACCCGGGCCACCTCGCTGCAAAACTCCCAGGATATGCCGTTGTCGTAGCTGACGTAAAAACATTGGGCATGCCGCCAGTAGATGGCGCCGGTATGACCGAGAACGCCGTTGTCGAAGCGCACGTAACCGAGGTTCGTTCCCAGGTACCCGCCGTTGGGGGCCCAGCGTGGGTTGTCGATAATGGTTGCGTGCTTCTCCCAGGTGCGTCCGCGATCTCTGCTGCGCAGGGAGAGCGTCGGCATGTGTTGTCTGCGACCCAGGGCGAAGCTATCCGGCTCTCTCCCGACGCCACCGATGGGCCACTTGAGATATGTGCCGTGACAGAAGTGGATGATGGAGTCGGTCTCGCCCAGGTCGATCTCTTCGCGCTCCGCCCGGTCTCGCGGCCGCAACCAGTCGAGAATCTCGTCGGCCGTGCGGCCGTTGTTCCAGATCCATTGGCGCTCCTCGTCGGGCCAGGTCTCACCGCTGTCGAACGAGCGGCTGATGATAACGCCTGATTCATTGCCCCAGCGCTCGTGATGACCCCACATGCTGTGGGGGCCGCCGCAGTGTCGCGACCAGTTTACCCCCGGGCCCTCCCGCATGACGTTGTAGTCCATGGGCACCGCCAGGTAGGCGACGGCGATCTCGCCATCGCCGAAGTTCCAGATGCCACCCCTGTTGGTGGCGTAGAGGTACATCTGCTCGTCGCGGTGGACGATCGTGTGGCGATGGTCGCTGAGCTCGACCTTGCGACCGCCGACCGTTCGTTTGGATGCTTCTTTGGCCATCAGTGGTCTCCTCTTGAGCACGAGTCAGTTAGACGGCACGGCGCCGTTTGTCGAACTACTCCGATGGTTCGCGTCAATCCAACCTGAAAAATGTGCCGGCGATGTGGCGCACGATCTGGACCTCTTCGATCGGTTCGTCCTGGTCCTTAGCGCAAAACCAGTAGGCTGTGAATATGCGGCCGTCGCTCAGCTCGGTCAGCACCTGGTAGCCCATGTCGTAGCTGTAGCCGTCGCCTCTCACCACAAATTCTTCACTCCAGGTTTCTCCGAGGTCTTCGCTCACCACTCCCATGATGCCGCGGTTGCCCAGATTGGGGGTGCGGCGGGTAAAGAGCACGACGATGCGCCCGTCGGAAGTCACCAGGGCCGAAGGGCATCGCCATCGATTGGCGAGAGCCACATCGTGCAACGGGCGCTCAGGCTCGGGGTCGGCCATGTTGCCGTAATGATTGCCCGGGCCTGTAATGAAACGGGGCTGAGACCAGGTCATGCCGTCGTCCTCAGAAAAAGCGACGCAGGGATTTCCCGGAGGATGTTTGTGCATACTACACATCACCCGCCCGTCGGGTAGCCTGTGCACTCCGGAGTAATTATAGCCGACGTTTTCGACGCCCGGTGCGGACCGGGTGAGGTGACCGCTGACGCGCACCACCTCGCTGCAATACTCCCAGGACATGCCGTTGTCGTAGCTGACGTAAAAACACTGGGCGTGGCGCCAGTAGATGGCTCCGGTAATGCCGAGAACTCCGTTGTCGAAGCGCACGTGTCCGAGGTTCGTTGCCAGGTACCCACCGTTGGGTGCCCAGGATGGGTTGTCGATGAGAGTCGCGTGCTCTTCCCAGGTGCGTCCGCGATCCGTGCTGCGCAAGGAGAACGTCGGCATGAGTCGCCTCCGACCCAGGTCGAAGCTGTGCGGCTCTATCCCGACGCCACCGAGCGGGTGCTTGAGATACGTCCCGTGACAGAAGTGGATGATGGAATCGGTATCGCCCAGGTCGATCTCTTCACGCTCCGAACGATCTCGGGGCCGCAACCAGTCGAGAATTTCGTCGGTCGTGCGGTCGTTGTTCCAGATCCACTGGCGCTCCTTGTCCGGCCAGGTCTCACCGTTGTCGAACGAGCGGCTGATGATACAGCCTGATTCATTGCCCCAGCGTTCGTGGTGTCCCCACATGCTACGGGGGCCGCCGCAGTGGCGGTGCCAGTTTTTGTTGGGGCCATCCCTCATGACGTTGTAGTCGATGGGCATCGCCAGATAGGCAACGGCGATCTCGCCATCGCCGAAGTTCCAGATGCCACCCCTGTTCGTGGCGTAGAAGTACATCTGTTCGTCGCGGTGAACGATCGTGTGGCGATGGTCGCTGAGCTCGACCGTGCGAACGCCGACCGTTCGTTTGGATGCTTCTCTGGCCATGAGTGGTCTCCAGTGGCAGTTTAACTCGGCACCATTCCATTCTCGCGGAAAATCTGCTGAGCCCTATCGTACACACGTCTATCTGGATAATTCCCGTCGGCGGCATCGAGCACTTCGTCTACCTGCTCAACTGTGTTCAAGCCGACAATCAAACTGCTGACTATGGGATGGATGAGAGCGAACTTGATGGCGAATTGTGTCCACGATTCGACTTGGATTCCCAGAGATGACTTCAACAGCTCTAGTTCTCCGTTAAGAAATGGAGCTTGTACTTTGTCGTAAGTCGTGGTATCATGGAGATACATGGCGAATTCTTCAGGAGGGTCAAGCTATGTGTCTTCATGCTCGTTCACCGAACGTGGCGGAGTCGAAGGAACTGGTGCGATGGCTGAAGCGGCCTCGCAGCGCCGTGCAGATGCGCCGTGGGCAGTTGATCTCGTTCAGCGTCCAGGGAATGCGGGTCCAAGAGATTTCGGATACGCTGCATCTGCACGAGGAGTACGTTCGCCAGTTGATTCGCCAATACAACGAAGGGGGATTGACGGCGTTGCGCACGCGGGCACGTCCGGGGCGTCCTTCGAAGTTGACGCCGGAAGACGAATCCGTGGTGGTGGAAATCGCCAAGATGCCTCCCCGTGCGTTCGGTCAGCCGTTCAATCAGTGGTCGTTGCGCAAGCTGACCGACTGCCTGGTGGGACGGCAGATGATTCCTGAGGTCTCGCATGTGACCATCGGGAAAATCCTGGATCAGCATAAGGTGACCTATCAACGGACGCGCACCTGGAAGGAATCCAAGGACCCGGAGTTTGCCTCTAAAAAAAACGCATCAACCGACTCTACAAGCGGGCGCCGAAAGGCACGGTCGTAGTCTGCTTCGCCGAACTGGGACCGGTCCAGATCAAGCCGCATGCCGGCGCTTCCTGGGCCCCGCAGAAGCGCCCGGTCCGGCATCGGGCAACCTACAGCCGCCACGGCGGCGTCAGCTATTTCTTCGGAGCCTATAACGTCCATGAGGACATCCTGTGGATGCATCACAAACCAAAGAAGCACGCATCGGTCGTACTCGATTTTCTCAAGGCCATTCGGCTGCGCTATCCCAAGGCGAAACGGATCTACGTCGTCATGGACAATCTGTCGACGCACAAGACACCGCCGATCCTGCAGTGGTGCAGACGAAACCAGGTCTCGCCGGTCTTCACCGCCACCAACGCGTCATGGATGAATCGGCTCGAATGTCACCTCACGGCAGCCCATTATTTCGTCATCAAAAACAGCGATCCCAACGATCATCGAGAAGTCGGCCAGCGCATCCAGGAGTACCTGAGATGGCGAAACAAGAACACGGACAACTCCAAGCTGACCAAAGTCCAAAACTCAATGCCGACTCTTTAACAGAGCACTAGACGCTCGTAGGAGGCGTCCCAGCTGTCTGCCGTCATTCGGTCTCCCTTCCGGCAGCTGACTCCGGATCGCCCGTCTGTCAGTGAGCAGCCCCCCCATGAAGGGGCGAATACAGAAGAACCCTCTTCCCTGCTCCTGCATTTCCGCGAAATACTCAGCCATCTCCAGCTCGATGACGTTGTAGTAGGCCACCATGCCGGCGAAGCTGCCCGTTTTCAAAGCTGCTGCCGCGTAGCCGGGAGAATACGGGAACGAGGTGAGATACTCGACCTTCCCCTCCTGTCGCATCTGCTCGAAAATCTCCAGGAGCGGTTCGTATGTAGCAGGGATGTTGGCAATCCTCAGCTCATCCGAGTTGGGCCGCGCGCGATGTAGATGTTGAACGACTGCGATCCGCTCTGCGCCAAGCGCTGCGATCGTTTCTTCGATTAGCAGGCGAAATTTCGCCGAATCGAACTTTCCTCCGTCATCGAAATCCGGCACACCCACTTTGATAATGTGGTGAATCTCGTGCCGCTTTGGATGATTGCGCAGCACTTCACTGATAGCCCAGGTGGTACCATATCCCAGACTCGAGTGAATGAAATTCACGCCCCGCTCGATGGTCCTCGATAGCGCTCGCTGTCCTGCCACCGAAGTGTTGTCCTGCGCCGGTTCCTGGGCCGCGAACCGCATCGGCCCGAAGCAGATTTCAGAAACCTCCAGATCGGTGGTGCCAAATTTTCGATATCTCACCGCGTGAATATAGGTGGAACCCTTCCCAGCCGGTAGACTGCGCCCAGTTGACCCGCCGCCTCGAGAGTAGGCATCTTCTTCGGCTGCTCCAGCCCTTCGGACGGCTCTATCATGCTCGCTCACAAACCTCAACGGGAGGCGTATCATGGCAACAGCAACTGCGACAGAAGTGAAGTCCAACGGCAAGGAATGGGAAGAGGCAAACAGGGAAAGCGAGTTTCAGATTCCCGGGCAGAAGCGGGAAGAAGCGGCCAAACCCGCGGGACTCGCCATCAAGGACTACTGGTCTCCTTTTGACGATTATCCAAACTTCGAGATCGACGCCAACTGGAGCCAGGATGTGCTCTCTCACATTGGCAAAGGGTTCGGTCCTGATGGGATGGATCCACAGGAGTGGGCCGAAAGCCGCAAGGGAGGCCTGCCACACAAGCATGGACTCGAAATCGAGCATAGCGCCGGCTACATCAAAGTGACCGAGGAGCAACCGATTGTCGCCGTGTCCGTGCTCGGGTCGGGATGCAGCACCAACAGCTACATCATTTGCGAGTACCCTCAGCCGGGACTCACGGGCAAAGAGCCCAGCCGGCACGGCGAGAAGGGGTGGAACCTGCAGAACCTGCGACGCCAATACGTGCGCGGATTGCACAGCACGCACCAGAGCCGCTCCGTGGGCACGTTCGGGGAGGACGAACTTCACTATACCTACGACTGTGAGCCGAGGTGTTATGAGTGTTCGGTTCGCTTTGACGTCGAACCCACCACGACCGTGATTCTGCGCGCCGGCAGCGGCACGCTGTCGCACTTCTCGTTTCGCATGATTCGCGTGTACTTCACGGTCTGAAGGCTGTGCCGCCGGAGTCCAGCTAAAGCTGTAGACCGAATTGCCGCCGACCGGGGCTTGTTCCCGATGGTGAAAGTCTTACGGCGACGCCCCGCCAGCTACATATCTTGCGGTTCATAGCCGAGAATCTCGCGGGTGTGGGTGATGTCGAGTTGCGGGTTTTTCTGGCCGCTCTGCCCGTGCACGATGGCAAAGTCGATTCCTTCGACATCGATGGTCCGTTGGAAGAGGAGTACCAGATCGCGCTGACTGATCCAACCTTCCCCCACACCGCGCTCTGTCCCCGGAGTCAGAGACGGATCACCGTCACGCCTGATGGCGCCGATGCGAATAGCGATCGATGACAGCCCCTGATGGGCGAAGCAGCGTCCCAATGCCTCGCCGAAGCATTTGGTGACGCCGTAGAGATTCGGAGGATTCACCGGCATGTCCCAACCGGTAGAGGGGGTTCTCGGATAGCCCAGCATGGCGTTGATGCTGCTGGCAAATACGACGCGCCGAGAACCCTCATCCTTGGCCGCCTGAAAAACGTTATAGGTGCCGATGATATTTCGCGGCAGCAAGCTGTCGTAGAATTCCGCACTCGGGTCGGGGTCTGCGGCGAGGTGGACGACCGTATCCATCCCCTCGCAGGCGCGTCGCATCTGGTCCAGATCGGTGATGTCCGCCTTCAAGACCTCATGTCCCTGCGGGTCGTCGATCTCCACAATGTCGGTCAGCCGCATGGTGTACCGATCTCCGAAGGCTTGCCGGATAAAGCCGCCGATGGACCCGGCGGCGCCGGTGATCAACACCCTTTTACGTTCCATGTTTCCTCGGGCATTTCGTCGGTCTCGTCGAGTATCCACAGCGGCTGGCAGAAGGCCCACTGGCCGAGCTCGGGCTGCTCGTCCGGCCAGCGAAGCTCGTCGCTCTCGCACTCGATTCGGACGTAGCCCTCATCACCGACGATGCGGTACTCGGCTGACGAGGATTCGACTTCGAGCAGTGTCCTCCCCTCGCGTCCGACGAAGCGAATGCGCGATGCGTTCGAGGTCGCGACGCATATGCTGCCGCCCTCGAGCGTCAGCGACGATACCGAGACTCCCGTGCTGGCGCAGAAGCTCCCGGTCCTCAACGCGCCGAGCACGTCCGTCACATTGAGCGATTCGGCCCAAACATCGGTCCATGCCCTGAACGGTCCGGCGCCCCCGTCGACACCGTCTGTGTGCATGTCGTCGTTGGCGTAGCCCCAACAGCTGACCCGAGCGCTGAGGATGCCGTCCCAGAGGCGGCGTGCGAATCCCCGTTTGCCGGCGGGGTCCTGCTGCTTCCCATGTCGCATGAGATAGCCATTGACCACTTCGATGCCGTCGAACCTGCGTCGTTCGGGGTGATCGAGGAAGAAGGCCGGGTCGTCTTCCCACTCGTGCGGGTGCGGCAGGTAGACGACGCCGCCGGCCTGCTGCGTCACCTTCAGGTAGTCGTTCGAGCCTCTGAAACGAGCGATATCGCCTCCTTGAACGTTGGCGGGATATCCGTTTACGACAATGTGCGGACCGGTGAAGTGGTCCTCGAAACCGGACAGCACGAGCAGCTCTCCTTCGCGGCTGATCTTCCAATTCTCCCCGACCCACCCTCGTCCCTGTTCGGCTGCGGTCCGGGCGTAATCGCGCACGTAGGCCTCCCGCCCGGCGTCCTCGGCGATCGGAAAATGCGGCTTGGAGCCTTCACCTCTGGCACGGGCGAGCGACATGACGACGCCGTCGAGGTTCCAGTCGTGGACGCCGTCACCGTCCTGGTCTCCATAGGCGTTGTGGTCGGCAATGCAGAGGATCCGGTAGCCCTCGCCGGCGTAGAGATCGGCGACCTCTTGCGGAGACATCTTGCCATCGCTGTGCGTGCTGTGGCAATGCAGGTTGGCTTTGAATGTGGGGGTGGCCGGATCATGAAAGGATCCGACGACGACGACATTCGACGTCTTTGTGGTGACTTCGCGGCGTTCCAGCACGGGCGCTCCTTAGATCGAACAGTATAAGTCACACAAGGAATACCCACCACGATGCAGGCGTTTGGTGACGATCGCGAACGCGTGCGAGCAATGTAACCCTCCCGAACCTATATTTCCGGCTCGATGTGCCATCGTCATCCCCGCGAAAGGGTGACGCCAGGTGCTCCCGCATCCCCGACCGCGCCAGGAGGGCAGCTTGAGTACGCCGTCATCATCCGAAGCAGCCAGTCCGCGTGGCCAGCGCCGCTGCATCTACGTGAACGATCCGTCCACCATCGCCACCAACGTGTTGCCCGATCCGGTGGGAGCCGACGACCTGCGCCAGTTGGTAGGACATGGTCGCCGATAGTGGCGTAGACACCCTCGTCCAGGACGTCTACAGCCAGGGGTGGACGGTTTATTGGCGGTCCGACCGGTTCCAGTACGACCAGCGGGAGCAACATCGGCGGTTCCTGCCTATGCTGGAGGCGGGCACCCAGCCTCTGCAGGCTCTGCTCGACCGCAGCCACGAGCGCGGCATGGCCTTTCTGGCCGGGTTCCGCATGAACGACGCACACGATCTTTCCGTATTCGCGGACTTCATCGAGGAGCATCCGGAGTGGCAACTGCCCAAACCGTGGGAGCAGCGTGGCATCGAGCGTCCACCCGAAGCGGAAATCAACAAGGGCGGTAAACCGCTCGATTACACCTTCGAGCCGGTGCGCGCGTTCATCCTCGATCACATGGAGGAGTTGGTTGAGCTCTTTGATGTGGACGGGCTCGAGATGTGCTTCCGCGAACACTACTTCCCTCTCGCGCAGTCGAGGGAGAGGGCCCACCTGATGACAGACATGGTGCGGCAGCTTCGCCACATTCTGGACGGCCGCAGTCGGTCGCGGGGAAGGCGGCTGCTCTTGGGCGCTCGGGTGTTCTCATCCCCCGAGGAATGCCTCGATCTGGGGCTCGATGTATCCACGTGGATCGCTGACGGATTGATCGACTATTGCAGCCCCCAGGACACGATGTACTCCGACTTCAACGCCCACTACGCCGAGTTTGCCGCGTTGACCCGCGACAGCGATTGCATGCTGTACCCCGGTCTGCACCCCTGGTCAAGTCACCGCATGCGTCTCAAGAGTGCCATGACACCCTCCATGTACCGGGCTCTGGCACATACCTTCTATTCATCGGGCGCAGACGGCGTCTCGACCTTCAACCACTTTGTCGCCCACCTGTGGATTCCACCCTTCTACCCCCAGTCACTCCAGGTTTTTCAGGAGCTGCGCGACCCGGCACGCGTCGCCGCGGGTGAACGGCACTACATCTTCGACCCGACGTGGGGTGGGGTCATCTGGCAGGGCATGGATGTCAGCACATCCGGCGTGGTCAAGGCGCAGCGGGTGGTGCTGGACCGGGGGACTGCCCGACCGACGGGCGTGTTCCGCTTCCGCATGTACGAGCGCATGGACAGGGTGCGGGGCGCGACAATACTCGTTCGCGGTGCCGACCTGGCGGGGCAGGATGAGCTTGTGGTTCAGCTCAACGGGGTGACCCTCGAACCGGGTCTCCAGGGTAAAGCGGTCACGCGCACTCGCGAGGTGAACCCTGACACACGCTGGTTCCCGCTCCCGGCGGCCGCTCCGTCATACGGCGACAACCAGCTTGATATCACGCTCGCGGATGGTGACCCAAACGCCTCGGGGGACCTCGTCATCGATGAGGTCGAGGTCTGGGTACAGCCCTAGGCTTATGGCGCGGCGAGCATCGAATCGTTTGCGCGGGTTCCCCCTGAGCAATTCGATTCTTTCAGGACAGGCACTGGCGCAACGGGTACTCAGTAAGTTCCACCTGGCGGATCCAGTGAGCTGCTATTTCCTGAACCCGGGACTCAATGACACTTATGTTGTTGCGGCCGGACCGTCAATCTTCATCCTGAGGGTCTACCGACACGGGTGGCGTACGAAAGCGGAGATTCAGGCAGAGCTGGATATGCTCGTCTATCTCCACAGGCGGCGAATGCCGGTCTCATGGCCGCTCAAACGAAAAGATGGATCGTTGTTGACGCGCATTGCTGCGCCGGAAGGCGTGCGTTACGCTGCTCTCTTCACATATGCGCCGGGTACGCCCATCGATCTAAACGCGAACAACTGCAGCTCCTATGGCGAATTGCTGGGACGATTCCACACCTGTCTCGACAAGCGCGCGGATGATCCGAGGCGCTTCCATCTGGATCTCGCTTACCTGGTGGACGAGCCTCTGCGCTACCTCGAACCTCACCTCGAACATAGAAGAAAGGATTTCGATTACCTGGCAAGTGTCGGTAGGGCACTGAAATCGGAGCTGGAGGGATTGCTGCACACAACCAAGCCGGAATACGGTTGCTGCCACGGAGACCACTACGGTGGCAATGTGCACATGGACGAACGCGACCGCATGACCGTCTACGATTTCGATTGCTATGGGTACGGATGGCGCGCCTATGACCTGGCCGTTTTTCTCGCCAAGAATGCTCAGCTCGACGGTACGAGCAGCTCCGGTAGAGCAAAGTCAACGCGGCGGTGGGATTCTTTCTTACGCGGATATTCCAGCGTGCGCGCTCCGAGCAAGCGGGAACTGGAGGCCATCCAAACCTTCGTGCCGGTACGCCTTATCTGGCGGTTGGGTATGCAGGCACGAGTAGAGGACTGGGGTAGAGACTGGGTCATCGGCAACACCGTCGACGAGGATATCAGATTCATGAGGTACTGGTTGGATCACAGGTTGAATCGAACAGCGCTTACGTAGCGTCGATCGCAACTCACCTCTCAAGGATGTGGCTGCATGCTCACTCGCGAAAAAATGGTAGGATGCTGGGCCGGGCTGCCCGTCGCCTTGGATGAGAGCCTGAATTTTGACGAACAGGCCTACCGCGCCAACATAGTACGAACCTGCGAGGCCGGTGTTCCCGGGGTCTACACCGCCGGCACCACTGGTGAATTCTACGCCATGGAGTTCGATGAGTGGAAACAGATTACCCGGGTCACCGTGGAGGAGTGTAAGAAGGCGGACATCCCGGTGATGATTGGCACAACGTCCACCTATACGCTCGGGGCTCAGCGGCGGGCCGCCTATGCGGCCGAGGTCGGCGCCGACGCGGTGCAGGTGGCCATGCCCTATTGGATGGAACTGGACGACGCGCGGGTGGTGGAATTCTTCGCAGACGCCGTCGAACCCTGTCCGGGGTTGGCCCTGACCATCTACGAAACGACGCGCGTAAAGAAGGCGCTGACCGTCGAACAGCACCGGGCAATATTCGAAGCCACCGGCAGCTATCTCGCGGTCAAGTCGAACAGCAACACGGTCGGCTGCACACCTGAGGGATGCCGGCAGTTGAGCGAGTTCGTCAACGTCTGGGCTGGTGAGGGACTCTGGTCCACCCTGGGTCCCTGCGGCGCCATCGGCTGCGCCAGCGCCCTCGTCTACACCAACCCCCGCATCATCCTGCACATGTTCGATCTATTGCAGGAGCAGAAGTGGGACGAGTTGAAACCGTGGACCGACAAAATCGAGTACATGCACAAGGAGGGCCTGCGGCCGTTCACGGAAAAGGGCTACACCGACACCGCCTACGACCATCTGCAGGGTTTGGTGGCAGGATTCCTGACCATGCATCCCCGATCGCGGGGTCCCTACTTGAGCGCCACTCACGAGGATATCGAGCAGCTCCGAGGCTGGTTGGCCGAACACTTTCCCGAGATGTTGGAGCTCTAGCTTCCTGCTCTTTCAGCTTCGTGGATTGGCCAACTCGTGCTTGTTCCGCGGACGGTGAGGCCTGGGCTCTTGCCCGGGATGCACCAGGGTCGCTCCGTCGTCCTCTAGGAGGGGCCGGCTGTACATATAGGCCGGTTCCATGACCGCGCGTTGCGCATCTGTCAGTTCGCTCACCCACTCTGGCTGGATGGTCTCGATATAGTCCTGGTGAAAATTGAGGTACTTGGGGCTGTAGCGATAGAACAGGGAACGCCGATTGTGCTCGGCTGTCCAGGGCAGGGCCCCATGGATGGTGGCCTCGAGAAAAATCGCCATATCCCCGACCTTGCCAGCCACGTTTCGCACCACTTCCCGGTCGGCGCTGTAGAGCATTATATCTTCCGGGCATTTGAAGTTCGCCTTGTGACTGCCCGGAATTACAGCCAGCCCCCCGTCTCCGGGATTGATGTCTGCCAGTTGGAATTGGAAAACGGCCAGCCCTGTGCGTATTTCGCCGTTGGCGTAGTGGTAGAAACATCCGCCGTCGAAAACTCGGCTCGTGGCACCGTGCAGGCCGTGACCGCCCACGCCTTTCTTGGCAAAGCTGATAAACGGCAGGTGATCCATCCTCCAGCCGCGACCGAAGAGCGTATTGAGATATGGGATGAGTTTCGGATGGGCCACCATGTCGCGGAATGGCTGGCACCACGGCTGCTCCCATGTCAGCATTCCTTCCACATTCCCTTTGCCGAATTGCCCGTCCATGCCGCCGCCGTACCTGGCGCCC
>CBDBIJ010000117.1:0-14537 GCA_965205655.1 Candidatus Latescibacterota bacterium | reverse complement strand
ATGCTACATAACCTTTCTTCTCAAAGCAACAGAGGGGTAAACTTGGATAGTAACAAAGTCCTAAAAGTCATCGGAATCTTTCTCTCAATGGGTACACTCACGATCATTATTCTCACCTTGGGAGGGGATTGCCATATACGAAGGCCTAACTGGTACGCCGAAGGCCGAGGTGAGCACACCGCCAGTACCTCAATTCAGGCATGAAGGCGATATGTTGTCCTATGGAAACCGAAACGAACGCGATATTCTCTTGCTGCTTTTGTTCGAATTCAAACAAGACCCGTGTAATTCGCCAGTTCTACTCCTGGAATGGCGAGAAGATAAAGCCTTGGGGCCCCTTTTAGACAAAGAGGAAAATCGGTGGTTCATGACAGGGAACGTATGTAGACGCTGGCTTCCAGATAGATGTCCCTCCCAAGGGTGTTGAATGGCTACTTTCCCTATTTGCTACGGATAACATTCGGTGGGATCAAGGGGAAACTATTCGATTAAAAGAGTACTACCGTTTCAGCGGAGAATGTTATCCATTTTGAACGAGAATTGACAGCCTGCCGTCTTCAAACAAAGCACTCCCTGATAAAGGAGCCGAAGGCGTTATCGTCCTTCCGGTGGTTGTACTTGTAGCACGCCTCGGCCACGTAGAGCGGCGTGTAGTGTTTCGTGTAGTGATGATGCGAACCATACCAGGCGCGCTTGAGCAGGGACCAGACGCCTTCTATCGTGTTGGTGTGGAGCTCGCCGTCAACATAGCGCTCGGAATGCTTTATCACGCAGTGATCCATGATCCGCCGCACCGCGGTATAGGCCCCGTATTCGTCCGTGATCAGCGTCGAGGCGGCAGGATCGATGGCGCGCTTGAGGAAGGCAAGGACACCCTTGCCCGAGAGATCGCCAGCGACTTCGGCCACAACCTTCCCGTCACGCTCCACAGCACCGATAACAGCGGTCTTGCGCGTCCCTCGCCCCCTGGGGTTGGGGTTGTCGTCGTCGCGCTTGTTGCGCTTCCTGGGGCGTCCACCGACGTAGGTCTCGTCAGCTTCAATAAGGCCCCTCAACATGATTCTCCCCTGCTTTGTAGCCATTTCAGCCCGAATGCGCTGCTGCATGTACCAGGCGGCGCGCTGATTCAGGTTCAAGTCACGACCGAGCTGGCAGCTGGACAGGCTTTTCTTGGCGTTCACGATCAGGGCGATGGCGCAGAACCCACTTCTGAAGCGGAAGAAGTGTCCCCTGAAACATCGTCCCGGACAAGACGTTGAAGCTGGCCTTGGCAAGCGTGACAGTTCCAGCGACCGACCCTGTTCCCTTCCCTCTTGCGGGCACATTGCCCAACGGTACCACACAAGGGACAAAATGGCTCATCTCCGAAGCGGACCTGCTCCAAATGAGCAATGCAGGATTCTTGCGTCGGGAATCGCTCTGTCACGGTTATCAAGTTCATTTCCCCTGCTCCTTATTGGTTGTTTTTCTTATACTTAAGATAACCAATTAGGGCATGAAAGTCAAGCCCTAAGACACTAATTACCAAAGATAATACTGATGGTCAGCTCCTCATTTTTGCAAATCCTGCTCCCGGCAGACGCTCCGGAAGTGCCGACATCGATTTTTTCATACTTTCTCCCGTTCAGGGCATTCTCCAGGACAATTTTCCGCAGCTCAACTGGCGTTTTCAGAGGACGGTAAACGTGACCGGCAACGAAGTCATAGCGAAGATTCTGAAGGCCGAAGGCGTGGAGTGGGTGGCGGCATTTCCCGCGAACGCACTGATCGACAGGGTGGTGAAGGAGGGCATACGACCGATCATCAGCCGCCACGAGAGGACGGGAGTCAACATCGCCGACGGATTCAGCAGGGTCAGAAACAGGAAGTCCTTCGGAGTCTTCATCGCGCAGCAGGGGCCCGGCGCCGAGAACGCGTACGGCGGAGTAGCGCAGGCGTACGCCGATTCCATACCCATTCTGATGCTGCCCGCCGGACACGGGCGACATGAAAATCAGACCCATCCCAACTACGACGCCGTCGAGAACTATCGCGGCATAACGAAGTGGGCGGCGAATGCCAACATGGCGAGCCGGATTCCGGAGTTCATGCACATGGCTTTCAGCCAGCTTCGCTACGGGAGGCCGGGGCCCGTCCTCATCGAGACGCCCGTCGACGTGGGTGCCGAGGAATTCGCGGACAGCGACTTCGACTACGAGCCGGCCAGAGAGCTCAAACCGGCCGGCGATGCCGACGATGTCCGAGACCTCGTCAAAACGATGCTGTCGGCATCATGTCCGGTCATCAACGCCGGCCACGGTGTGTTCTGGGCGGAGGCGACGGATGAGCTGCGCGAGTTCGCCGAGCAGACACAGATTCCGGTGATGACGACGCTGGCGGGCAAGAGCGCTTTTCCCGAAAACCACCCGCTGTCGCTGGGCGCGGGCGGTCTCTCTCTCACCGGCATGGTGAAGCACTTCCTCGAAAAAACTGACTTCGTCCTGGGGCTGGGGACGAGCTTTTCGAACAATCAGTTCAACGCTCGGATGCCGGCGGGGGTTACCCTTGGCCCAGGTGACCAATTGTGCCGAGGACCTGGGCAAGAACCGCAAACGTGCGCTGTGGCGCGGTCGGCGACGCCAAGATCATACTGCGGCAGATGATCGAGGAGGCGAAGCGTCAGGGGGGCGAAAAGGGACGTGAGGACGGAAAAGCGGTCGTCGCCGAGATCGCCAAAGCGAAAGAAGCGTTTCTCGCCGAGTGGGGATCGAAGCTGCACTCGGAGGAAGTGCCGATCAATCCGTACAGGGTGATCACCGAGCTGTCGAAAGCAGTGGATGTCTCGAACACGATCATCACGCACGATTCGGGGTTCCCACGCGATCAGTTCGTGCCGTTCTGGGAGCCAGTTTCACCCCGTGGATATCTCGGCTGGGGCAAGTCGACGCAGCTGGGCTATGGGCTCGGGCTGGCGCTGGGGGCGAAGATGGCGGCGCCGGAAAAGCAGGTGATCAACGTCATGGGGGACGCCTCTTTCGGCATGGCGGGGATGGACGTGGAAACGGGCGTGAGGTCGGAGATCCCGATAATGACCGTCGTGCTGAACAACGGCGTGATGACGAACTACAGCAATTACATGCCCCTGGCGGACGGAGCGCTGGGGCAGCAATCAGCTGACCGGGAACTACGTGGAGGTGGGGAAAGCACTCGGCGCCTACGGCGAGCGAGTGGAGACTGTCGCGGAAATGGTGCCAGCATTTCGAAGGGGTGCGGAAGCAAACAAGAGCGGTCAGCCGGCTCTCATCGAGGTCATGGTCAAGGAGGAGGCGACCAGCGCCAGGGCGTAGGTGTAGCTGCAATCAGGTGTAGCTACAATCAGATGAAGACGCGCACAGTGAATAGACTCTGGAGGATTCAATGAAGCTCAGACCGAACAGGCTCAAGCGCAAATTGGAAGAGGGAAAGATCGCCTACATCGCCAGCGGATTCGCCAGCCCCGATGAGATCGACGCCTTCGGCCCCGGAGGGATTCGACGGTGCGTGGCTCGAAGGTGAGCACGGCAGCGCCGACGCCTCCCGGCTCGGCGATCTGACGCGCGCTTGCGATCTCTGGGGCCTAACATCGGTGACGCGGGTCAACGCCAACGATCAGGGGCTCATATATCGCACCCTCGACTGCGGCGCCCAGGCCATCGTCGTTCCCAAAGTCAACACGAAGGAGGAGGCGCAGAACGTTGTAGAGGGTGGAAGGTTTGCCCCGATCGGCAAGCGCGGGATGTACACCAGCCGGCAGGGCCACGGGGTGTCGGACTTCCTGGCCACGGCCAATGACGAGGTGGCGTTGATCATCCTCATCGAAGACATCCTGGCGATTGAAAACCTCGCCGCGATCCTGACTGTCGATCACATAGACGTCTTCTTCGGGGCGCCGAGCGACCTGGCGGCATCGATGGGGTACATCCACGACCTGAGGAACAAGAAGGTGCTCGAGACGATCGACGACGCCCATAGCCGCATTCGGGCGGCCGGGAAAGTGGCGGGATTCACGACGAGCGCCGACCACGTGGCCGAGTACGCTTCGAAGGGAGTGCGCTGCTTCCTCACATCTGTGAGGCCCTGGATCTCGGCGGGAGCTGCCGACTTCAAGAAGCGGGCCGAGGGGGCGAAGTCGTAGGCGGCGGCAGGTGTGCGAGCTCGGACCACTCCTGATCGAAGCTGAGGCAATCCGAGAAAAGGTCGTCGATCTGGGTCGTCAGATTTCAGCCGATCGCGAGGGCGCGGCGAGGCCGCTCATTCTCGTGGGCGTTCTGAAGGGGGCCTTCGTATTCACGGCTGACCTGGCGCGAGCAGTCGCAGGCGACGTGGAGGTAGACTTCATCTCGGCAGCCAGCTACGGAAGCTCGGCCGAAAGCTCCGGCGAGGTTCGCATTCTCAAGGACCTGGGAACGCCGATCGAGGGCCGGGACGTGCTCGTCGTGGATGGCATTGTCGACACCGGGCGGACGCTCGACTACATTCTGAAAAATCTCCGGGAACGCAAGCCGAAGAGCGCGAAAGTCTGCACGCTCCTCGACAAGCCATCGCGCCGGGCAATCGACATTCCCATCAGCTATGTGGGATTCACCATCGGTGACGAGTTCGTCGTCGGCTACGGACTCGATTTCAACCAGCAGTACAGGAACCTTCCCTCAATTCACTCAATGAAAATGGCGATATGAACAAATCGAATATCGACGGGTCCTTCATGCAGGGGCTCAAGTGGCGGTGCATCGGTCCGCCTCGCGGCGGGCGCACGAGCGCCGTCGTCGGCCACCCGACGGAGCTGGCGGTGTTCTATCACGGGGCGTGCGGTGGTGGCGTGTGGAAATCGGACGATGCGGGAACCTACTGGGAAAACATCTCCGACGGCTTCTTCACTTCGGCGGCAGTGGGAGCTATCGCGTTGGCAGAGTCGGACCCCAACGTCATCTACGTGGGCACAGGAGAAACGGCGATCAGGAAAGACGTGACGGGTGGGGACGGGGTCTACCGGTCGGTGGACGGCGGGGCGACATGGAAAAACGTGGGGCTGTCGGAGTCGATGTTCATCGGCAAGATTCGCATTCACCCGAAAAACGCCGACCTCGTTTACGTCGCCGCTCTGGGACATATCCACGGACCGAACGAAGAGCGGGGCGTTTTTCGCTCGAAGGGCGGCGGCGAAAGCTGGGAGAAGGTTCTCTACAAGAGTGACAAGGCTGGAGGGGTTGATCTGTCCATGGACCCGAGGAACCCGCGCATCATCTTCGCGGCGGTGTGGGAAACCTCCAGATCCTTCTGGGAGCTGTCGAGCGGCGGGCCGGACAGCGGGCTGCACCGATCGAAGGACGGGGGCGATACCTGGACGGACATTTCGAACAATCCCGGACTGCCGACGGGAATGAAGGGGAAGATCGGGATGGCGATCTCGCCAGCCAGGCCACAGCGGGTGTGGGCTATCATCGAGGCTGCTGAACACGGCGGGGGTCTCTACCGATCCGATGACGGGGGCGACACGTGGGAATTGACGAGTGACAAGCGGGAGTTGATCGGCCGGCCGTTTTACTACTGCCATGTATATGCCGATCCGCAGGACGCGGACACGATGTACGTCCTCGACTTCAAGATGTGGAAGTCGACGGACGGCGGTTCGAACTTCACGGAGATCGTCACCCCTCACGGCGACAACCACGATCTGTGGATCGACCCGAAAAACACGCAGCGCATGATCGAGGGGAACGACGGCGGCGCCTGCGTCTCCTTCAACGGGGGACGCTCATGGACGACGATCTACAACCAGTCGACGTCGCAGTTCTACCGCATGGATGTGGACAACCAGTTTCCGTATCACGTCTACGCCACGCAGCAGGACAACTCGAGCATCTGTGTGCCGAGCGCCTCGGAGCAGGGGGCGATTACCTGGACCCGGTGTTACGCGCCGGGCACGGGTGAAAGCGGCGACATCGCCGTCCATCCTTCAGACCCCAACATCGTGTACATCGGCGCCATCGGCAGCTCTCCAGGCGGGCTCGGCGTATTGCAGGCCTATGACCACCGCACGAAACAGATTCGGCTCGCCTCGGTGTGGCCGGAGGAGTATTTCGGCAAGAACGACAGCGATCTGAAATACCGCTTCAACTGGACCTATCCGATTCTCATCTCGCCGCACGACTCGTCGGTGCTGTACGTGGCGGGCAACATCGTGTTTCGGTCGAACGACGGCGGCATGAACTGGGACGCAATCAGTCCCGACCTGACCCGCGACGATGCCGAGAAGCAGCTGGCCTCGGGCGGGCCGATCACGCACGATGTAAGCGGCGCCGAAACCTATTGCACGGTCTACGCCTTTGCCGAGTCGCCTCTGCAGCAAGGAGAGCTTTGGGCCGGGAGCGATGACGGCCTCGTGCACATCTCGAGAAACGGCGGTGAAAGCTGGACAGAGATAACGCCGCCGGAGTTGATCGAGTGGTCGCGTATCGGCTGCATCGAGGTGTCCCGGCATCATGCCGGCACCGCATACGTGGCCGCATCGCGGCACAAGCTGGACGACTTCAGCGGCTATCTGTACAAGACCGAGGATTTCGGTGCGAGCTGGTGCGTCTTGAGCAACACCTTTCCCGACGGCGAGATCACGCGCGTCGTTCGGGAGGATCCGGCGAAGCCGGGCTTGCTCTACGTGGGCACAGAGAGGGGGATCTGCGTCTCGCTGGACGACGGCGACAGCTGGACGAAACTGGAAACGAACCTGCCGGTGGTAGGGGTGTACGATCTGAAGGTGAAGGACCAGGACCTGGTGGCGGGCACCCATGGCAGATCGTTCTGGATCCTGGACGATCTGACGCCACTGCGGGATCTCGCGGGCGGGGGCGTGGAGGGCAGAGGAGGACGCCTGTTCAAGCCTGCACCGACCTACCGCCGCTCGGTCCACTGGTTCACGAAGGGACCGCGGCTGCTCGAGCCGGAGGACAAGTCGTATTTCCTTCTCGGCGGCAGCGCCACATGGCGCGAGGAGGAGTCGGAGGATGGCGAGCTGATTCGCACCTTCATCGATGCCGGCGAGAATCCGCCTTTGGGAGCCATTGTCTACTATTTCCTCGACGCGGAGCCGGCGGAACCGATCGAGCTGTCGTTCCTCGGCGGCGGCGGCGACGTGATCAAGAGCTTCACCAGCAGACCGGCAGAAGAAAAAAAGAAAGCAGGTGCCGACGAAGAGGACGACAGTGAGGAGGAGGAGGTGACGCGCTTCGCTCCGGCGAGGAAGGGGCTGAACAGGTTCGTGTGGGACATGCACTACGAAAACGCGACGCGGTCGACGGAAGACAGTCCACTGAGAGACAAGTACGAATCGCTGATGAAGTCTCGGCCAGGGACAAATGGTCCCCTCGCGGTGCCAGGAACATATCAGGTTCAGTTGAAGGTGGGCGACCTGGTGCAGAGCGAGTCATTCGAGATTCTGCCCGATCCACGCCTGCAGACGACGCAGGCTGATTTCGAGGCGCAGTTCGATCTGTCGCACAAGGTGAGGGACAAGCTCTCGGAGACGAATGCGGGGATCGACAGATTGCGCCGGATTCAGCGCGAGGCGCTCGAGACGTCGCGACGCGCAAAGACAGCAGAGGCGATCGGCGAGGGCGAGCGCAAGCCGATCGCGGGCGCAGTCCGTGACCTGAACGAAAAGCTGGAGGGCATCGAGGCCGAGCTCACGCAGTTCAAGCAGGAGGGCGCGTCCGACATGCTGCGCCACCCCGTAAAGCTGGACAGCCTCGTTGGCGGCCTCATCACCACCATCTCCCTGGGAGACGCCGCTCCGACGACGGCGATGCACGAGCTCTTCGATCACCTGTCGGCGCTCGTCGACGAGCAACTTTCTCAGCTCCAGGCGGTGATCGACAAAGACGTTCGGGAGTTTAACGAGCTGGTGAGCGACGCGGAGCTGCCGGCGATATCGGCGTAGCGCTCGCTGCAGCGGCTCAGGCGAGCTCCGGCGGTAGCGACAGATCGTGGCGCTCGGCTGCCCACTTCAGTTTGTCGACGGTCCCGGGGGCCAGTGGGATGCCGTTTTTCGCGCGCTCGTCGAATACTTTCAACTCCTTTTCGCCCGGCACCATGACAGGGTCGGCGCCATCGACGGTGGGCAGGCCGTTCATAGTGTCCGCCAGCTCATCGACGTTGGCCTTGTAGGTCTCGAGGTCGGTGAAGTTGCCGATGTCGACGACGCACATCCAGCTGTTCTGCTGACCGAAGTAGACAGTGCCGGTGTCGAGCAGGACGGGGGCGAGGAGGGGGTTGCCGGACATGATGCTCGACAGACACTCGAACATGAGTGCCAGCCCGCTGCCCTTGTAGCCGCCGGCGGGCTGCAGAATCAACGCTTTGTGTGGGTCCGTCGTCGGCCGCCCTTCCTTGTCCAGCGCCCAATCGTCAGGTATCGGGACGCCCGCGTCCCTCGCTACATCCAACTTGCCTCCGGCGGCGATGCTGGTCGCCATATCCAGACTGATGGGCGGGCGATCCTTGCCCGGCACCGCGATAGCGATGGGGCTGTTGTGGACGCCAGCGACTCGGGCACCGGGTGGAGCCATGTTTGGCGGGTTGCTGACGGAGATCATACCGGCCATGCCCCTGGCGCGCTGCCATCTGCGAGTAGTAGGCCATGGCGCCCTGATGGGTGCAGTTGCGTATCAGCCCCCAGGCAACTCCCACTTCCCGAGCCTTGGCGATGCACTTCTCCATGGCCGGCCTGGTGACGATTGGTCCGAAGGCCCGGTCAGCCTCGATAAATATGGTGGCCGGTGTTTCTTTGAGGATCTGAACGTCGGGCCGCGGGTTCATCAGACCCGCGTCGATTCTCTCGCAGTAGCTTCGGACTCGCGTCACCCCGTGTGAGTCGACGCCGTGGGCGTTGGCCCAGACGAGTACGAAGGCCTCCAGCTCGGCATCCTGCGAGGGCATGCCAGCGGCGGTGAAGATCTCGGCGGTGAACTTCTCGAGCGTAGCGGCCGAAATATGCAGATCAGTCACGGGTTGGTTTCTCCCCTTGTTACGAGTAGGGTGTGCGAGTAGCTAAGCGGCCTTTTCGCGAACGAACTCTTCGAGGCAGAACCTGGGACAGATGTTTTCGTGGATGTAGTCAGTGAGGTGCGTGGCGAGGCCACGGATGACTTCTTCCACCGACGAGTCGAGGCAGTTGCCATCCTCGTCGAAGACATCCTGCACGTTTGCCACCGACACCGGTCCCGGCAACACGATGCCTCCTACATGCGAACAGACACTCCGAAGGTGCTCGAGGGCTTTGACGGCACCGATCTGGCCGGCGGCGACGCCGAGGAGAGCCACTGGCTTGCCCGACAGCGCTGAAGGGAAGCCCATGTTCTCAATGACGAGCTTCATGACGCTGGAGTAGGAGCCGTGGTATTCCGGCGTAGCCAGCACGACGCCGACGGCTTCGGAGACTGTCTTTTGGATGCCCTCGGCTTCTGGTGAATCGATACCCGTCCCCGGCAGAGGGAGCTGCATGCCGGAGGGATCGATCACGTCGACGGCGATTCCCGACTGCTTCGTCAATTCATCGGCTACGACGGCAACAGCCTTCGACGTGTAGTTGCCCTCTCGGACGCTGCCTTGTATCATGGCAATTCGAATCTGACGGTTTTCTTCGCTCACGGCGCGTCTCCTTTGCTGGTATTTACGGCGACTGGGACGGTTACACTAACCGACCGGGGGATTGCAGACAAATCGATGATCAACGTCTGATGCCGCTTCCCGTCCTGCTCCTGATTGTCGCAGGCGGCATAGTCGTCGAACGGGCGGATGCTAATCCAGGCGTGGCAGCTCCTGGCGGACTATGAAACGCTATCAACCTATATGCCGAACGTCGACACGAGCTTGCTGCCCGATTTTCTGTTGGCCTATATCGTGCGGAGACAGATCGATCGGATGATGAGATCGCTCGTCGGGGAGCTGGCCCGTCGCACCGACGGCTATTAATTCGTAAGTTCCACTATGAGACCTAGCTGAAATTCGAGACCTAACTGAATATCCAGACCTAACTGAATATCGAAAAGGAGAGGAAAATGAGTTCGGAGCAGGAGGCACCTGTAATAACCCCGATGCCGAACGGCCCCTATGTCGTGAAGAATCTGAAGAGGTTGTCGAACGTGAAGGGGCCGATCGCGATGGAGAAGTCAACGATCGCGCTGTGCCGCTGCGGCAAGTCGGAGACGAGACCGTTCTGTGACGGAACGCACTCGAAAATCGGTTTTTCGTCGGAGAAGGAGGAGGGGCGCACCGGAGACAAGGTGGACGACTACGAAGGCGACGGTGTCACCATCCACGACAACCGCGGCATCTGCGCGCACGCGGCGATCTGCACGGACAAACTCGCCGCGGTGTTCAAGTACGGGGAGGAGCCGTGGATCGACGCGTCCGGTGCCACGCGCGATGAGATCGTCGAGGTCGTGCGCCAGTGCCCATCGGGCGCGCTGAGTGCTTCGCTGGCAGACGGCAGTCAAGAGGCAGACACCGATGCCACGGTGTTCGTGGCACCGAGCGGACCGCTGGTGGTCAAATGCATAGAGCTGGCCGATTCGGAATTGGCGGAGAGGGCATCCTCCCAAAGAGTGACCCTGTGCCGCTGCGGTGATTCGAAGAACAAGCCTTTCTGTGATGGCTCGCATCACGACGGATTCAGCGACCCCGACAACTAGCGGGAGACCACACCAACCTAGCCTCCCTCCCTCACCTCCTCCCTCGACGTTTCAGGTGACGCTCGAGGAAGAGGAGGGCATTCTCGAATACCTTCTTGCCCAGACGTCGTCAATACCAGTAAGTTCAGATCTGGCGATAAGTTAGGCTGACATCCCCGGTACTTTCGAGACAAGAGGTTTCAGCTCCATGGCGAAGAGGGAAAACCGAAGATCGACAGACAGGCGCGAGTCGAAGGGATTCGATATCCTGCGCAACGCCGCTGAAAACAAGTCGGTGGCGTTCACGCTGGAAGAGCGCGAGGAGAATGGTCTGCGCGGTCTGCTGCCCGCGAAGGTGTTCGACCAGTCGATGCAGCTGGAGCGGGTGCTGGAGAACATGAACCGCAAGTCGGACGACATAGAGCGATACATCTTTCTGTACTCGCTTCAGGGTCGCAACGAGCGCTTGTACTACCGCACCCTCATCGACTACATCGAGGACATGATGCCGATCGTCTACACGCCCACGGTGGGTGAGGCGTGCCGGCAGTTCGCCAACATCTTTCGCGAGACGCGAGGGTTCTACATCACGCCTGACGATCGGGGCAGGATCCGCGAGATGCTGGAGAACTGGCCCGAGTTCGACGTGCGGGTGATCGTGGTGACGGACGGCGAACGGATTCTCGGGCTCGGCGACCTCGGCGCCAACGGTATGGGCATTCCCATCGGCAAGCTGGCTCTCTACACCGCCTGCGCCGGCATCCACCCGAAGCACTGCCTGCCGGTGCAGATCGACGTGGGCACCGACAACGAGGCGCTGCGCGAGGACAACCTGTATCTGGGCGTACCGTCACCGAGAATTCGCGGCGAGGAGTACTTCAATCTCGTTGAAGAGTTCGTGCAGGCGGTGCAGGACGCGTATCCGAAGGCGCTGATCCAGTTCGAGGATTTCCTGACGCCGAATGCATACGAGCTGCTGAATCGCTACCGGGACCGGGCGCTGTGCTTCAACGACGACATTCAGGGAACCGCCGCGGTTGCGCTGGCCGGGGTGTATGCGGCCAACCGGATAACGGGAGACGCCTTCGCCGGCCAGCGGATCATGTTTCTGGGAGCGGGCTCGGCGGCGACGGGTATCGCCGACCTGATGACTCAGGCGCTCGTGCAACAGGGCGCGAGCGAAGCGGAGGCGCGAGGCTCGCTGTGGTTTGCGGACACGGAGGGGCTGGTGGTGGAAGGCCGCACGGACCTGCAGCCTCACAACCTGCCGTACGCCCATCATCACGAGGCTCTCGACTTTTGTACTGCGCTGGAGAAGCTGAAACCGCAGGTGCTGATCGGCGCGACAGGTCATCCGGGCACGTTTACGGAAGAGGTGGTGCGGCTGATGAGCAGTTTCAACAAGCGCCCGGTGATCTTCGCGCTGTCCAACCCCACATCGAGGGCGGAGTGCACGGCGGAGCAGGCGTACGAGTGGAGCGACGGCAGGTCGGTGTTCGCCACGGGTTCGCCTTTCCCGCCCATCGATGCCGGCGGCGGAAAGCAGTGGAGGCCAGCGCAGGGCAACAACGCCTATGTCTTTCCCGGCATCGGCCTTGGAGTCGTGGGTTGCGAGGCGAGCACGGTGACGGACGGCATGTTTCTGGCGGCTGCCCAGGCACTGGCGGACCAGGTTCAGGAGAGAGATCTGGATGAGGGGGCGGTGTACCCACCGCTGCCGCAGATCAGGCCGGTGTCGCTGGCGATAGCGATTGCAGTAGCCGAAGAAGCCTACCGCGAAGGTGTCGCCCAGCTGTCACGGCCACCATCTCTCGCCGACCATATCGCCGGACTGATGTACGATCCCTCCTACTAGCCCTCCCAGGCCGAATGGCTTCCATTCTCGCGGTCGACGACTCGGAGCTGGTCCGGAAGACGGTCCAGGTCGTGTTGCAGAAGGCCGGGCACGAAGTCGCTCTCGCCCAAAATGCGCGCGACGGCGTCGGCATGGTTGTGAAGTCGGCCTATGATCTGATCCTGATGGACTTGAACCTGCCGGATTTCAGAGGCGAGGATGCCATCCGGGCTTTCAAAGAGCAGATGAACCTGCAAACGCCGATCGTGGTGATCTCTGCGGAGATCGCGGTTGATACCGTGCTGCAGCTGCAGCAGCTCGGGGTGGTGGGGTTCGTGGCGAAAGCCGAGGACTTTGCGGCGCGGCTGTTGGAGGAGGTGGGGAAGGCGCTCAGCGCGGGTGAGCAGTAGGACCGAGGAGTATGGTCGTCAACTCGACGCTAGTAGGTTCAGCGCCTTGCCCGTCTTACTGATTGAGGCGGGAGACACGGCCCAGCAGTACGGGGGCAGTGGTAAATTCAGCTAAAATCGGGGAGGCCGAATGATGGCGCGCTTGCTTCTTGCGGATGATGATTCCGAGTTCCTGTCCGCGGCGAAGGAATTCTTTCAACGGGCACAGATGAGGCTGGAGACCGTCAAGAACGGGTTGGCTGCTCTACGACAGCTGTCCGTGGTCAGGTTCGACCTGGCCATCCTCGACGTGGATCTATCCGGAGTCCGCGGCCTCGAGCTCGTGCGAACGATTCGCGAGAAGGGGATCGATACGTCTTTCGTTGTCTTGAGCAGCAATGCATCCACATCTCAGATCGTAACGGCGATGAAATACGGAGCAGACGAATTTCTGGACAAGCCGATAGACCCGAGCACCTTGAGAGAGGTGGCGGTCAGTCTACTCGCCGCACAAGACGGAAGCCCTCACTACCTGGCCGACAAGGTCGATGCTTTTCTACGGGAGAACTGCCCACGTCCACTGCACATGCATGATGTATGCGAGCAGTTCAAGATTTCACCGAGTTACGTATCCAAGCTTTTCAAAAATCACATCGGAACGACCTATCGCCGGCGCCTCGTGTTTCACCGAATCCAGAAGGCCAAGAATCTGCTCAGGTCGACGGATCTTCTCGTGTATCAGATTGCGGACAGATGCGGATTCGGGCACTGTCCCCATTTCAATGAAGTGTTCAAGAAGCTCGAATCGATATCGCCGGCGAGATATCGGCGAATGGTCTGGACGGAGATTGGGAGGAATTAGGAGTGAAGGTCCAATGAGGCAACTGGGGATTACAGAGTTCAAAGCGAGGTGCATCGAGGAACTGAAGACGGTGCAGCGTACGGGTGAATCGTTGCTCGTGACGTTGCGAGAAAGGCCGATTGCGACGATCAACCCGTACAGGGAGGTGCCCCGGAAGAGGGAGCTGGGGAAGCTGCGTGGCCGTATGACCATCCACGCTGACATCGTTCATGTCGGATCGGAGGATGAGTGGGAGATCAATAAGTGAAGATTCCATTCAGTTTCGCGTAGATTCATTGTAGTACATCTGCTTAGTATCCCGCCTAAATAGGAGACGGCTCTGTCTCCCTGTAATTCGGAATACGACATGGCAGAAAAGGACCAGGCTCTCGTTCGGCGAACGCTCGAGGGGGAGTCTCACGCTTTCGGAGTTCTCGTCGAGCGCTACGCCGCCCTCGTGCACGGTGTCGTCCTGGAGGTCGTGCGGCGGCAGGGCGAAGTGGAAGACCTCAGCCAGGAGGTGTTCTCCACGGCATTCGAAGAGCTCTCCGACCTCAGAAATCCATCAAAATTCGGTCAGTGGCTGGCCCAGATTGCGGATCAAGGCGTCGTTTGGGGAGTAGTCAGCTATCTGACGTTTCCGCTTCGGACTGTTATCGAAGACGTCGCTTTCTCGCGACTGGGGTTTCGATCCCAAACACTCTGCACATTCGGGTGAAGCTTGCCCGGGGCGACTCCCAGAGCGCGGCCGGCATCTGAACTGGTTTTGTAGATCCGGGCCGCCCGTTCGA
>CBDBIJ010000116.1:0-9658 GCA_965205655.1 Candidatus Latescibacterota bacterium | reverse complement strand
CCGCTTGACGATAGCCCGCGGTAGGAGCTTGGCGAGCACACGCCGCAGGATGTATTTCTCGGTGCCGCGCCTCATCTTCAGCTGGTGCGGCAGGGTCAGCACTCGCTCTACGAAGCGATGATCGAGAAAAGGTGTTCTGCCCTCCAGGGACACCGCCATGGTCATTCTGTCGGTGCGAGACAGCATGCACTCGGGCAACCGAATCTTCAGATCGCAGTAGAGCATCTGCTCCACATCCGGCGCTCCGTTCAACTCCGCCGCGTAGCGCTCGTAGAGCCGCACCGCCTTTCCATCGAGAGCCTCGAGGACATCTCGGTTGTACAAGCGGGCTCGCTCGGAGCGGCCGAAAGCGCTCACCCACTCAGTGAATCTCTCCGGGCCGGACAGCCTGGACATTCTCAACAATCGCTGTAGCTGATCCCGCGGGCCGGTGGCGGGGATACCTCGGGACAGCGACGACATCATTCTCCGCAGCGGCTCCGGGAGCTGGGCAAGGCCACGGGCCAGCCGGTCGTAGGAAAACCTGGAATAGCCTCCGAAGAGCTCGTCCGCCCCCTCACCTGTCAGTACGACCTTGACGTGCTCACGAGCTAGTTGTGACAACTGATAGGTCGGAACGATAATCGGATCGGCAAAGGGCTCGTCGAAGTGATAAAGCAACTTGGGAAGAAGCTCTACGCGTTCGGCGGTACAATCGACCTCTCTATGATGAGTGCCGAATTTATCGGCCACCAGGCGGGCATGCTTGCGCTCGTCGAGCCTGGCCATCTCACTGAACCCGATGGAGAATGTCTTGACGGGGTCACTCATTTCCTGCGCCATCAAGGCGACGATACCACTGGAATCGAGGCCACCGCTCAGGAAGGCTCCGAACGGCACGTCACTCATCAGGCGCAGACGCACGGCGTCCCTCAGCAGCTCCTGCAGCTCGCCCACCACCTCCCGTTCGTTGGTGCGGCCAGTGCCTACCCCGACCGCGGGAGGATCCCAGTAGCGCGACACCTCGAAGGAACCGCCGCTCCCATCGAAGGCGGCCATGTGGCCTGGCAGCAGTTTCTTTATACCCGTGAACATGGTCACCTCACCGGGCAAGTATCTCAAAGTGAGATACTGGTCGAGCCCGGCATGGTTCACCTCGCGCCCAAATCCCGGAAACTCGAGAATGGACTTGATCTCGGAGGCGAACAGCACGCGGCCATCGAGATTCGCGTAGTATAGCGGCTTAATGCCGATCCTGTCTCGGGCGAGGAGTCCTGTTTTCTGCCGCGCATCCCACACGGCAACGGCGAACATTCCGTTCAACTGCGTGACGAACCTCTGGCCGTACTCTTCGTATAGATGAACGAGGACCTCGGTATCCGAGCTCGTGACGAATCGGTGTCCGCATTTCGACAGTTCGTTTCGCAACTCGAGATGATTGTAGATTTCCCCGTTGAACACGACACAGACTGTTCTGTCCTCATTCCAAATCGGCTGGCTTCCGCCCTGTAGGTCGATTATGCTGAGACGAGAGTTCGCCAGGCCCACACCCGGAGCCAGGTAGCTACCTTTCTCGTCTGGCCCTCGATGACGGAGCCTCTCTGCCATCGCCGCGAGGACCTCGGCCCCCACAGAGCGATCCGATCGCGCGTCAAAAAAGCCGCAGATACCGCACACTTCACAGTCTCACAGAAAAGGGCGAACCGCTCTTGTCGCGGTTGCGACGAGAGAGCTTCTGATGCCAGGGAACGGCCGCTCGCAGACTGGATAACTCACCTGCTCTCCTCCCCATTTTTTCTTGAAACGGTATATCCCCTCCTCCTTCGGCGTAGAGGGGTCGGGCGACACTCCCGCCAGGTCGTAGGTCCGGTAGCCCATGCGATGCCCCCATCTCATGATCTCCCATTTTATCAAGTCCCCCGGGTGCAAATTTTCACTTGCGAACTCCCTCGCTCGCACGACACCGAACTCCCTCACGACTCCGTTGTAGACCCACACTCCCAACCCGCCCAACATCTCCAAACCCCTCCGGGCGACGAAAACCTCGAGCGCTTCGCCGGGCCGCAGTGCCTGCCACATCGCTGAATAATTCCTGAACGAAAACACCCGCGCCCCACGAGATCGCCAGTAGGGAACCGCCTGCACGTAGTATTGTTCGAGCTCCTCCAGTGTCCCGATACGCTCGACCTGAACTCCCTCTCGTTCCGTTTTGCGGATCGCCTTGCGAGCACTCCTGTCGAGCCGCCCCCACAACACTTCCTCCTCCGCTGTCAGATCAACCAGGAAGGTCGCCCACTGCTTCTGGAGAAATCCGAGATCGGTGTAGACTTCCTTGAACTCGTTCCCGGAGACTCCGTGAATGGGTGCGGGACTCGGCGCCACACCGACTGCCCCCAAGTTTGAACCGAACTCGTTCACTTCCGCCAGCATGCGCTCGCAAACCGTCCTTCGATCACGCGGATCGCTGCTCTTGACTAGTGGCCCATGCAGCCAGGTCAGCGTTGGCAGGGCCCATCGCAGAAATGGCAGCGAGATATCCGACAGAGGCCTCTCGAAGAACAGGCGACGGTAGCCCGGTGGTTCGTTGAAAAACAGCAGGCACCCCACCGTTTGACCTGTGCCGTCGAAAGCGCTCATGAAGTAACCGGGAACACCCAGATACTCCTCCATGAACCGCGCCCAGTAGGTGCTCTGGAAGAGAGATCCGCCAGGGCACGAGACGATCAGTCTGTTCCATTCCTCGGTATCAACGGTTCGCTCTACCCTTACTCGCACCGACGCTCCACAACTCGGATGGCTGCGACGCGGATGACTGCGACGTGGCTGAACACATCGGCCTCCTAAACTCGCCTCTCTACGATAACGCTGATGCCGCTGGCACACTCGTCACAGTAGATCAACTCCATTCGCTCCGAGATCACCCATTGCCGAACCTCGTCAGGAGTGTAGCGGTAGGCATACGGAGGTCTGTACCAGTCGAAGTTGACCATGGCGTTTGTCTCCAGATCGTAGTCATCGTTCCAGAAGCATTTGACGATATGGTCGTAGACAAACCGCTGCAGATCATAGGAACCGGCTTTCGCTTCCAGCTCCGGGATATCCTCCTCCAGATTGATCGTGACATGCAGAGCGCTCAGCTGATGGCCGAGTTTCGCCATCTTCTCGCTAAACTCGATGGCCTCCTGGAGCGGGGCCCTGGTGATGCGCTCGCGTAAATAGTCGGCTGAGAATTCGCGTACCGGTGCTTTTCTGTTGTAGACATACACCAGCATTCGTCCGCCCATACGCAATCGGCTTGTGAGATGGGAAAAGTTTCGCGGTGGATCTGCCGTGTGGTGCAGCACCTGGTCGCAGGAGATCGCATCGAAGAAGCCCTCGCGAAACGGCAGGGTCCCCAGGTCCGCCTGAGCGAGACAGATCCTCCTGCTCTCTCCGAAGCGCTCGTATGCGATATCGATGCAGTCGCCGATATCGATCCCGAAGACAAGGCCGTTCGAGCTTCTCATCAGCATATCCGTATCGACACCAGCTCCGGTGCCGGCCTCGAGAATGAACTCACATGGCCGCAGGAAAGTCTGCAGATCCTCTTCGCCTCGCTCGAATCCGAACCTCTCCAGGTACCACGATTCCCTGTTTCGCTTCGACTCTCCATCCCTGGCGTATTCAGGTATTCGCGGCCACTTCACCGAAAATGCCTCCGTCGTGCTCCTCACCCTCTCGTCATCGACCTGCTCCACATCGACAAAGCGCGGAATTCCTTTCACAATCGGATACTCAATGACGGGGGTTCCATCGCTCACCAAGGAGCCTTCCACGACCCGGCCGCCTTCCACCCTCCCCGCTTCGAGGCGCAAGCTCGTCCCCCGTTGCGGACACGTGAAAAACTCGGCCATCTCTGGATACATCGTATTAAAGTCCTGCCGTTGGCGCGTATCGAAGGAACCACATCTCCAACACCATCAAAGCCCACAGTTGTTGGCTCATGTCTCGTCGACCCGACTGGTGGCTTGCCATCATCTCATCGACACTGGCGCGCGCAAAGAGCCCTCGGGAGTGAAACCTCGAGGACCGCAGAAGCTCTTCGGCACACGGCCTGAGCTCCGCCTGCAACCATTTCGCGAGCGGAACGGCGAATCCGTGTTTCGGTCGAGTTAGCGTCGACTCCGACAGAAACCTCGAGGCGACGCGACGCAGTAGTCGCTTGCTTTCGAAGGAGGTAAACTTGAGCTGACGGGGCACTCGTGCCATAAACTCCACGACCCGATGGTCCAGGAGCGGGCAGCGCACCTCCAGTGAACACGCCATGCTCATCCTGTCCACTTTGGTCAGAATGTCATCCGGCAGATAGCTCATCAAATCGAGCCACGGCATCGCCTGGTCTCCACCGGAGCTGCCCATCTGCTCTTGATAGTGACTCAGACTTGGTGAAGATCTTTCACTCCACAATGTTCCTGAAAACTCCGGCGTGTAGAGCCGCGTCTTTTCCGATGGAGTGAAGAAGAAGGCCCAGCTTGTCTCGGGAGTTTCCCGAATTGCCCTGGCAAACTCCACAAAGCGCTTGAGCTTCTTTCTAAAGCTCTGACCGAAGTAGATGGCTGGTTCATGCATGCTGTCGATGATGCGCTCGAGAGCCCACCGACCCGCCGGAGCGGGCAAGCGATTGAAGAGATCTGCCCACCGTCTGGCCTGGTACCTGCGGTAGCCGCCGAACACTTCATCACCGCCATCCCCGCTTAGGGCAACCGTTACGTGATCCCGCGTAAGGCGCGAGACGTGATACGTCGGGATCGCGGAGGAGTCGGCGAATGGCTCCCCGAAATGCTCGATCAACCTCGGCAACAGGTCCTCTACTCCGTATTCGGCTACGCACTCCTCATGGTCGGTTCCCAACTCGTCCGCCACCGTCCGGGCGTGCTCCAGCTCACTGAAGGATGAGTCCTCAAAGCCTATCGAAAAAGTCCTGACCCTCGACGGGGACGCTCGGCACATCAAAGCGACAACCAGGCTCGAATCGAGACCACCACTGAGAAACGCCCCCAATGGCACGTCGGCCTCCAGGCGGGACTCAACCGCTGACAGAAGTGTCTCCTCCAGGGCATCGGCCGTCTCTTTCTCGGGCAATTTCTCCGGCGAATCATACGCTACACTCCAGTAGCGCTTGATCTCCATGCATCCCCCGCTGTAGACGGCATAGGACGCCGGCGGCAGCTTGCGAATAGCGCGAAACGGCGTTCGCGGATGAGGCACGAACAGATAGGTCAGATACTCGTCGATTGCCTCGTAGTCGATGGTCCGATCGAGATCAGAGTCGAGCAGCAAGGCACCCAGCTCAGAGGCGAAGCTCAACCCCGACGGGCTTTGAGCGTAGTAGAGCGGCTTCTTGCCAACTCGGTCGCGCGCCAGAATCAGTTGGCGCCTGCCCGCATCCCAGATCGCGAAGGCGAACATTCCGGAGAGCTCTGCCAGACAGCCCAGTCCTTTCTCTTCGTATAGATGTAGTATCGATTCGGTGTCAGAAGAGCTGCGAAATACGTGTCCTCTGCTCTCGAGATCTCTACGCAGCTGGCGGTAGTTGTATATCTCCCCGTTGAAGACGATCCATACCGACCCGTCTTCGTTCGACATCGGTTGGCCGCCCCCCTCAAGATCGAGAACCTTCAGGCGGCGCATGCACAACCCCACTCCCGCGTTCGAGTAAAACCCCTCATCGTCGGGACCGCGATGCGCCATGGACCGGCACATCGATCTCAACAGGTCCCGATCGACCTCCCGATCCCGCTCTTCGTACAGCTTTCCGGCAATCCCGCACATGTCACTCGCCCATCACTTCCTCGTAGATCTGCCCTGTCTTTTCTGCCGCATTCTCCCAGGTGTGGCCACTCGTCTCCACCCGCTCCCTGGCCGCGCGGCCAAGGCGGGACCGGTAGTCCTCGTCACCGATCACGCGCGTGAGCGCATTCGCCAGCGATTCTGCGTCTCCCGGCGCTACCAGATGCCCGTTCACGCCGTGATCTATCAGTTCCGGAGTGCCGCCAACATCGGTGGCGATGACCGGCACGCCGCAGGCCTGCGCTTCGAGTACGACATTGGGACGACCCTCGGACAGGCTGGGAAGGACGAGAATGTCAGCCGCGTTCATCCACACTGGAACTTCCTCCGATGACCTCCGGCCGCAGAAGAGAACTCGCGGAGCGAAGTCTGCTTCCGCGGCTCTTCTACTCAGCTCCTCTCGAAGCGGTCCGTCTCCGACCAGAGCGCACAGCAGCCGGGGGTCGGCCACCTTTTCCACGGCATCGAGAAGAATGCTCAGTCCTTTCGCTCGCACGAGCAGCCCGACGAAAAGCACGACGATGGCATCACTGGGCAGGGACAATTCCCTGCGCGCGCCTTGCCGATCCAGAGGGCAGAACCTGGTGTGAACCCCGTTGCCGACGACACGGATCCTGCCAGCGCCCACACCTGCTCGCTTGAGTTTGCTGGCAAGGTCGTCGCTGACAGCGATCACACTGTCGACTCGCAGGCAGATTTTCCGAGCGAGCGCCCCGAGAATACCGCGCGCGAACACGTTGATGTCGCTCCCCCTCACGCTCAGCACGACCGGCATCGATGCTCTGCGCCCGGCGATGAGACCAACCAGGGCCGAAATCGTCCAGTGACAGTGGAAGAGGCGGCTCGTCCTGCTCTGGCGCACCGCTTGCCACCAGAAGCAGAAGAGGAACGCTGGCACTTGCATCCTGGCCGCCCAGCTGCGGCTCAGGTTTGCCGGGATTCCGCCCCCGTATGCAAGTCGCTGCCACGACGTCGGCAGCATGTAGCGAAACCGCGTCACCTGAACACCCTCCAGCACATCGTGTCTCGGCACGGCGTGGGCATGGGGCGCCACGACGTGAACCGACAGACCCTGCCTCACCAACTCTCGAGCCAGCTCAAAAATGAAGGAGCCGAACAGATCACCGGCGAATCGCGGAAAGGAGGTCGTCAGCATGCACACATCGCACCGCGAGCTGTCTCTCGATGCCGAGCGCCGGGAGGTTTTACTCACTCTCCTCCATATCGTACAACATGGCGAACAGAAGAAACTGAATTCCCATGACAATGAGCAGCGCACACACAACCGACCTGGGGCCGGTGACTCCCTCGCCGGAGATCTGCTGGTAGGCCAGGTAGCAACCGAAGGTTACGCCTATCGGAAGGAAGAGTAATCCGAACAAGTAAAAGAACAACAGTGGGTGAAAATCGCGCACCAGGTATTTAGCAAAGAGTCGCCAAATGAAGTCACGCGCCAGCATCGGAGCGACTCTGAGAGCATACGGAAGGCCCTTGATCTGCGATTGCCGCTCTCCTTCGAGATAGATCGCCCTTCTCGGGACGTCCTTCACCCGCAAGCCGTAGGCGTTGATGCGCACCAAGAAATCCATCGGGTATCCGTATCCCTTCCACGCGGCATCCCAATTGACGAGATCGATAGCTCTCTTGCTTATCGCAGTAAATCCATCTACCACGTCAAAGATCTTGTAAAAGCCCGAGGCTACCTTGGTCATGATGGAAATGAGGGCGTTCCCGAGAAACCGCGACCACGGCATGCCATCCAGCCCGGCATCGGGCATCAGAAACCGGTTCCCTTTCGTGTAGTCCGAACCGCCATCCACGATCGGATCGAGCAAATCTGGAATCTGCTCCAGCGGCATCTGATGGTCCCCGCCGGCCACGACGGTGATGTCGCAGCAATCGCCGCTGGCTCGACGGTATCCCGTGATGATCGCCTGCCCCACGCCTCTATTCTTCCCGTGCTCCACGAGATCGATCCGCGGATCTGCCACTGCCCGCTGTCTGACGATATCGCACGTCGAATCCGCGCTGCCGTCGTCGACGACGTATATCCGATCGACATAGTCAGGCACTGAATCCAGAGTCGGGCCGATCAGCTTCTCTTCGTTATGTGCCGGAATCGTCAGGGCAATCTTGTTGTCTCGATACAAGGTGCTTCCTCCAGTGATGCGCAGTTTTCTTACTCCGTCACCGATCTGCCTGCCTCTGACGGAGGGCGGCCAGCACCACCCCTCTCCCCCAACCCCAGTCCGAGAATAATTCGTCGAAGCGCAAGACCTCTGCCACGAGCTCGACGAGTGTTCTATTCGCAGCAGCGCGGGTGTCAGCACGCGCGTCGACGTTGGTGCGGACGGCCGACGATGTTTTGCGAACCCAGGGACCGAACAGAGCGCGATGGTAGATCCGGCCCAGGGGAAATCCCCATGTTTTCACCTGGGTGACTTCGAACCCCCTGTCTGCAAACAGAGACACAGCCTCGTCGCGACGGTATCGCTTGACATGACCCGCCCACACGTCGCTTTCGTCCCACAGCTTTGGGTTCAGCGGCACGCTGACGATGCAGACCCCCCCTGGCTTGAGAACGCGGTGAAACTCAGTGACAGCGGCCACATCACTGCCCTGTTCAGCGGTGATGTGTTCGAGCACCTCACCGCACACCACACCATCGAAGCAGCCGTCCTCGAAAGGCAGCTCGGTGACCGATCCCTGACGAACCGTGAGGCGACCCTCGAGCTCGAAACTGACCGCCTTGTGCCGGATGGTGTCAACGAATTCGGTAGAAAGTTCGATGGCGTCGACCGTGTGGCCGGCCCGGCACAGCTCGAAAGCGAGGCTACCACTGCCGCAACCGGCATCCAGCACCCGCCCCATCGCCAGCTGCGGCGCGAACATGCGCAGCATCATGCGTTCGCGAAACAGGTGCACGGGACCGCGAATCTCCCTCTCGCCCCACGCAGTTGGCCTGATGGAATCCGTCTCAGTTGTCAAGTCTTGGCTTCAGCGTGTCGAGCAAGGCCTGTCCAATTGCCTGTGGACTTCCGTAGCGGCGAAAACATTCGTATCCCGCCTCACCAATCGCGTTCCGGAGGCCGTCGTCATCTCGCAGGGTCTTCACCGAGCGCGCCAGCGACTCCCCGCTTCCGGGGGCGCACAGCAACGCCGTAACCCCGTCGTCGAGGATCTCCCGTATTGCCGGCGAGTCTCTGGTCACAACCGGTTTCTTCATTGCCAGAGCGTCGAACACCTTGTACGGAATGACGCGGCCCGCCTTTGCCGTCGTACCGAAGATCCCGAGGGAAACATCGGCCTCGGATATGAATCTGACGAGATCGGCCGTCCCGACCCAGTCCTCGACGAAACGAACGTTTGAGAGCTGGCGAGCAGCAGCACTGCTCCGCAGGGCGGGAAACAACTGGCCGTTGCCAATGAGGGTGAAGGCGATATCTCCCTCATCGCTGAGAAGCTCTGCGGCATCGAGTATGGCGTCGATCCCGTGGAGCGGCACATAGGTGCCGAAAAACAGCACTCGAAACTCGGGAGACGATCGTCGCGGATCGCCGGTTGGCCTGAACTCATCGTCATCCTCACCCACGAACGAACGGTGAAACTTCGTCAGCTGGAGGCCGAACAACTCTGAGTAGTGATGCCTCAGTTGGTCGCTGTCCACGAGCACGAGATCGGCGGCAGAGAAGGCGAGCCAGTCGATCCACTTGAGAAGCCGCGCCCGCATCGATCCAGCTGTCACCCGCTGCCGATCCAGCACGAGCGTGTCGTACAGAGAAATGAACGAGACGAGGACGAGCAGACGGCGGCGGCGATTCAGCACACGGGCGAGAAGAACGTCCATGTG
>CBDBIJ010000115.1:0-4712 GCA_965205655.1 Candidatus Latescibacterota bacterium | reverse complement strand
GCTCGCGGTCTTGCCGTTCCTGCCATCGCTCATCTCCTGCGACACTGACGGGCAAGATCAGCGTGACCTCGAAGGATCTGTCACGATCACCCCGCTTACTTCGTCGGGTGACCCTGGGGTCACCCGGATTGGTCGCCCGACGGAAGGTGGATCGTCTACCTGCAGGGAACCAAGGACAGTTCGCTCCTCTGGATCATTCCGGCTGTCGGCGGAGAGGCGCGTCAGATCACCACTTCTCCCGATGACATCTGCGGCGCAAAATGGGGTCCGGACAGCAGACGGCTGGCGTTCATTTCCAGCAGAGGTGGAGAGAATCTGAACATCTGGACGCTGTCTCCCTTCGAAGACGATGGAAGCGTGTCCCAGGTCAGTAGCGATGCCGACTCCGTCAGCTACTGCTCCGTTCACTGGTCGCCGGATGGCGGGGAAATCGTGTTCTCGTCGACGAAGGGCAGCGGCCCCGTGGACATCTGGCGTCTCCCTTCTACGGGAGGTGCACCGCGTCAGGTTACGGACGGACCGGGGCGCAATTGGGACCCGGCCTGGTCCCCGGACGGCGAGTGGATCGCCTTTCACTCGACTCGTGGTGGCGCCACGAATCTGTGGATTGTGCCGGCAGCAGGGGGGACGGCTCGCCAACTGACGGATCACCCCCTGAACGACTGGCAGCCGCGCTGGTCACCCGACGGCATGTGGATGGCGTTCGTGTCGACGCGAAATTCGACCGGGCACGGTCAGTTGACCACATGGATCATGCCCGCGACCGGAGGCACGCCCATGCAGGTGGGGGGTGCCATCGCCGGACATGCCTGGTCACCGGACGGGACGCAGATTGCCGCCACGGCCCTCTCCAAGAAGCGGGAAATATGGAAGATTCCGCTGTCGGCAGCCGAGCCCACGCCGCTTCTACGAGACGGATTCCAGACTGGATCGAGGCGGCTCGCGTGGTCACCTGACATGACCAGGGTCGCTTTCGTCGAGTCAGGTCCCGAAGGCGAGGACATCTGGACCGTATCAATTGAGACCGGAGAACGACGGCAGGTCACGACGGGGGGCGCTTTCGGGATCCAGCATCACCCCTGGTACGACGACATGGTCTGGTCACCGGACAGTGAGCGGATCGCCTTCAACGGACTGGGTCCCGATGGGGCCGACCTCTGGGTAATTCCCGCAGTGGGAGGCACGGCGGAGCGCGTCACGATCACTCCGGGGTTTGAATACGCTATCGCCTGGTCACCGGACGGCGAGACGCTCGCCTTTTCCGCAGAAGAGGATGAGCATGACGACGAGTGCGATATCTGGACCGTTCCGGCAGTGGGCGGCGAGGCCGAGCCGCTCGTGGCGTGGCCCGGTGTCGAGGGCGTTCCGGTATTCTCGCCCGACGGCGAGATGATCGCCTTCACTGCGAGAAAAAAGGACGGACCCTTTGGCATCTGGATCATGCCGGTGGACGGCGGCGAGGCGACGTTTCTCACGCAGGGTGTCTTTCCGCGCGGGTGGTCAGTCGACGGCACCGAGCTGTTTTTCTGGAACGACAGCAAAATCTGGAAGGTGCCGGTCCCAGCCGGTCAGCCCCAGCTCCTGTTGGAGGGAATAGACATCTATCACGCCTGGTCACCTGACGGCAGTCACGTCCTGTCTGCCCGCACCCGGTCCGACGTCGTCATCGCCGATGTCGAAGGACTGCTGCGATGAGCCTGAGTATCCGCACCAAGCTGCTCCTGCTGTTTCTGGTCTTGGCCTTCGTTCCGATGGTTATCGCCGGAGTCGTGTCGTACTACCATTCCCTGCGCTCGGTCGAGACCGTCGTGGAGCAGGAGGCGATGTCCCGCCTCGACGAAGTCGCCGTCGACCTCACTCGTCTCTACGAAGATGCGTGGAGTGAGGCGCGGCTGCTGGCGAGGAATCGAGACGTTCAGGGTATGTACGATGCACTCGATGGCCGTGGTGGCGCGGCGTTCGAACAGGCGCGGCCGGGGATCGAGGGTTTCTTCGGCCAATTCTTCACTGGGTCACGACAGGCATTCTGCCGGGTGCGCTATTTCGACGCAGGGGGTGATCTGATCTTCGAATACGGACGCCAGCCCCGAGCAGCTGCCGCGAGCGCACACTATTCATTCTCCTCAACTCGTTCACCGCCCCAGCACCTCGAGCTGAAACCGAATGAGCACAGCAGCCAGACCGTGTCGAATGAGTTTGATCCGGTATTCGGAGCGATGCTGCGCTTCGGCAATTGGGTGAAGAGCACCGAAGACGGATCGCAGGTGGGATTCGTGCTCACCGACGTAGAGGTGGAGCATTTCCTCCGCGATACTGAGCTCAGTCCAGACCCCAAGCGGAAGGAACTCCTGGCCATCCTCGGACGCGATGTGCAAAAAGTCGTCGCTCATCCGCAAAGCGCCGCTGTCGGCCATCCGTTTCGATCTGTTTTCCCGCAGATTGAAATCGCGTTTTCAGAGATTGCCAACCAGAGCAGGGGTTGGACACGGTATGAAGAAGCTGACGGCGTGAGTCTCGTCACCTATGTCAATCTCGATGAGGTCCCGTGGACGCTCGTCGCCGTGAACCCGCGGACGGTGTTCACCGCGCGCGTGGAGCAGGCCGCCTTCATCAACCTCGGAATCATCCTGGCGGCGGCCATTCTTGCCCTTATCCTGATTCCGGTGATCATCGGCCGCGTCACCACTTCGATCCGTCGGGTAGCGGCAGGCGCCGAAGCCCTGGCGGACGGTGATCTCGATCATGAGATCGCCGCGACAAGCAGCGACGAAACCGCAGAGCTCGCCGACTCCTTCAACCGCATGGCTCGCAGCCTCAAGTTAACGTTGGGCGAACTGCAGGCGCTGACCGACAACCTCGAGAACCGGGTGCGGCTTCGCACGGCGGAGCTCGAGGAGGCCAATCGTCAGATTGGCGAGGCGAACCGGGATCTCACCGAGGCCAAAGAGATCGCCGAGACGGCAAACAGGGCCAAGTCCGAATTCCTGGCCAATATCAGTCATGAAATTCGCACGCCTATGAACGCCATTCTCGGCTATGCCCAGATCATGCGGCGCAGCGCCGATCTGTCGGCGGAGCAGCGTCACGCCGTGGAGACAATTCAGCGCAGCGGAGATCACCTTCTCGGGTTGATCAACGACGTGCTCGATATCTCCAAAATCGAGGCGGGCCGGATGGGGCTCAACCCGAGTGATTTCGACCTGAACGAGCTGGTGAGGCCGCTGGCGGTCATGTTCGAGCTGCGCTGCAACGAGAAGGGACTGGATTGGAAGGTCGAGGGAATCGACGAAGATGCCCTGTGGGTGCGTGGAGACGAATCGAAACTTCGACAGGTGTTGATGAATCTCCTCAGCAATGCTGTGAAGTTTACCGACGAAGGAACCGTCCTTTTGCGTGTCGCCGCAGACGTCAGTGGGAACTATCGCTTTGACGTCATCGACTCCGGTGTCGGAATCTCCGCAGAGGATCAACAGAAGCTCTTTGACCCGTTCGAGCAGGGCGCAGCCGGCGTGCGATTCGGCGGCGGCACCGGCCTGGGACTGACCATCGCCTCACGACAGGTCGAGCTCATGGGCGGTCAGTTGACGGTCAGCTCTGCCGTCGGTGAGGGCTCGCAATTCTCTGTCGCGGTGCCGCTTTCTGCGGCGGCGGCGGGGAGAGTTGCCGAGCGCACCGCCACTTATTGGAGTGGAGTACGCCATCTGGCGCCGGGCCATGAGGTCAAAGCCCTGGTCGCGGACGACGTACAGGAGAATCGCGACATCCTGCGCCGGTTCCTCGAAGATCTCGGCGCTCAGGTCCAAACGGCCGACGATGGCGTCGAGGCGCTGGCTCGCCTGGAGTCGTTTCGGCCGGCCATCGTCTTCATGGATGTTCGTATGCCGAAGATGGATGGAATGGAGGCCCTGCAGAAACTCCGCGCGCGCGAACAGATCGCGACGGAAAAGGAGGTCAAAGTGGTCGCCGTCTCCGCCTCGGTGCTGGAGCACGAACGGCAGGAATTTCTGGCTGCGGATTTCGATGGATTTCTCGGAAAGCCCTTCCGGTTCGAAGCCGTATGTGAGTGTCTATCAAGCCAGCTGAACGTCGAGTTCGAGGTAGAGAAAGCTGCTGACGCTGATTCTGCTGAGCAAAAGGACTGGCGAGGCGTCAAGCTGCCGGAGGACCTGCTGTCTCGTGCGCGGCATGCCGCCGAGCTCTACAGTGTCACGGACCTGGAGACCTACTTTCGGGAGATGGAGCAGCTGGGTGCGGAACAGCGAGGACTGGCTGCGCATCTGCGAGAGTTGCGTCTACAACTCGATCTCGATTCGATTCGGGCCGTTCTGGAGCAGGTCGAAGTCGCCGCCCACTAGACCACTCCCGGTGACGAGAACTTTTTTCGCCGCCATTATCTCCTCTAATAAATTTGGCCCAAGCTGCGAAGGAACATATCCTTAACAATATCTTTCGTATCAGCTCTCGCGGCGCCCTATGTCAATAAATCGACCGCGCGTTTCACTTCTCGTATCGTAATTTCATGCCTCGCTATCTGTGCCTCTTGCTCGCATCCCTCTGCCTCCACCACAGCGCCCTGGCCGATCCCCAATTCACCGATGTCGCCGCCGCCGCCGGCATCCATTTCAAGCACCGCAACGGCGCCCAGGGCAATAAACACTTGCCCGAGACCATGGGCGCCGGCGTCGCGTTCTTCGACTACAACAACGACGGCC
>CBDBIJ010000114.1:0-46020 GCA_965205655.1 Candidatus Latescibacterota bacterium | reverse complement strand
TGAAATCGGCGGTGAAGGTCAGGCTCACCTGAAAGGCGACGAAAACGGACAGCAGGGAGATGAGGACGCCTTTGATGTATTCGTCCTCTATGCCTGGCAGCGCCGCGAATCCCCGCTGCAGAGTGCGCCACACGACCCAGACCGACGCCAGAAAACCGATGAGGCCCAGCTCTGCCAGTATGCCGGCGAACAAGGTGTGCGACTCCTTGGTCGGAACCCAGTAGGGGAAGTCCACCGGCTTGTAGTCGTCGAACAGCACCGGGAAGGCGCGCCATCCCGCTCCGAGCAGCGGGTGGTCGAGCCACATCATCAATCCGGCGATGATGAAGTAGACTCGCACCGAGCTCGACTCCCTGCCCAGGTCGCCGAAATTCTCGACGATCGTGAAGATTGACACGAAACGCGCAAAGATGTGGTCGGCGAAGGGCACGAACTCCTTCACTACCAGTACGGCCCCGAAAGCGGCGATCCCCACGTAAAACACGTACCGCAGTTTGCGAGCCATCGCCAGAGCCACCATCCCACCGGCCATTGCAGCTACCCAGTTGGAGCGGCTGAAGGTCACGACCAGACCCGTGGCACCTATGGCAAGTGGCAGAAACACGAGCAACTTCTTCCACCGGGATAGCGGACAGTTGATGAGCACGCCGAAAAGCAGAACGGTGCCGCACATCATGAAGGTCCCGAAGGTGTTGGGGTTGTGGAAGGTCCCCACCGCTCGCGGCGCGTTGGCCCCCACCGCGATGACGAAGCTAGCCGGCAGAAAGAACTGCTCGGTGGTAATCTGGACGATGGCCATGGTGGACCCGAGGACGAGGGCGACGGCCATCGAAATGAGCACGAGGTTGATGGCGCGGCGCGAATCGATCATGACCTGGGCGCCGTACAGGAAGATGACGAGACACAGCGTTCGCATCAGGCCGATCGTACCATCGGCGAGAGCCGGCGTGTAGGTCAGTGAAATCGCCATGACTCCCAGCAGCAGAGCGAGGGGACCTTTGAGTTCGAACTCGGGGAAGGTGGTGCGGCGGCGACCGAACGTGTTGACGGCGATGCCGATCAGCATGAGGCCGAGGGCAGCGTGGAAGCCAGTCAGCGGAATGCCGATTCCGATGTCCTTCACGAGCCTGCCGGTGATGTCCAGCCCAGTCGTGATGATGATGCCCGGCACGACGATCCATGGATAGAGCCCGATGAAGACGAGGAAGATGCCGGCGGCGATGCCGATGCAGGTTCCGTACACCACCGACGACGGCACCAATAATGCGGCGGCGACGAGCAACGCCAGAAAAAACGCGAAGATGGCGAACCAGCGGCGATCCAGTTGCGGCCGGGATGTCGATTGAGCGAAGGTGGTCATTACTTACTCATTGTACCGCCGGCCCTTCTGCAGCGCAACAATTCGCGAGCCTAACCCTTCAGGACGCTCCAGACGCTCGTCGACGCCAGACGGCAGTACCGCACTGTCACAAACGCAGCCCAGATGATGTAGGCCGCCGATGTTGCCACGGCGGCGCCCACCAGGCCGTGGGTTGGGATGAGCAGGATGTTGAGGACCACGTTGACCGCCAGGGCGATACTCGGCGCCCAGATGGTGATCGCCGGATAGCCTTTGCCCGCCAGCCTCGTGTTGAGAACGGACCCGAGGCCACTGGCGATGAGTCCCGGCAGCATCCACACCAGCGGTGCGAAGGCGCCGGCAAACTCCGGACCGAAGATGCTGACAATCTGTCTGCCGAACAGGAGGAGCACGGCTGCCGCGGCCGTCGAGAACAGGAGGATGTTTCGCGCCACAGCCGCGCTCAGCACGTCGCTGTCATTTGGGCCTGCGATCACCCTTGGTAGCAGCACCGTGCCGGCGATATTCGGCAACCGCTGCATCATCTCGGCAATGACGACGGCGATCATGTAGACGCCGAGCGCCTCGGCGCCCATAAAGTATTTGACGAGGTAGATGTCAGAGCGGAACAGCAGAAAGATCAGCACCGCGGATACGGCGCCCCGCCCGCCTACGGCGGCGGCTCTGCCAAAGAGAGACCCGTCCCAGGAAAGACCTTTCCCGGTTCGGCCCCTGGAGTCCGATCTGCCGGTCAAGCTGTAGACAAAAGTCACGGCGAAAGTGACGGCGACCCCGCTGAGCCAGGCGATCAGGATGCCAGGCAGGCTCGCCTGCCAGACGTGCAGGGCAAGGACGGTGCCGGTCAGGTAGACGACGGCCGTGACCAAGGGCAGCACCGCATAGAGAGCCATCCTGTTCTGACCCAGGATAATCGCCTGCGTCGCTCGCTGCATGACCACGGCGAGAATGATGGCGACAATAACATAGTGCGACCAGTCTGCGCCGAGAAAGGGCATGAGGTGCCGCAGCTGGGGGCCGGCCGCAACTGCTGCCGCTGCTAGAATGACGGCGAGCCCCATCCCGTAGAGGGACGTATTGCTCAGCGCCTGGCTGCTCTGTCCCTCCTTGCTTGTGACGAATGTGTTTCCCCGATTGAGCCACTCCCCCAGAAGCAATGTCGCGAACATGACGGTCGTGGCGACGAGAGCGAGATGACCTCTCCCCTCCTCACCCAGACCGCGGGCGATAAGCACTTGATTGGCAAACCCCAGCGCGAACGCCAGCCCCATGCAGATGACGTTGATCGAAAACCCGCGGAAGAAATTCATACGAAAAAAGGGGAGGCAGTCGCCTCCCCTCGCGCATGTAGTGCGGTGAACTGCCGTGAGTCAGTGTGCTGTTTCAACAGCGAATGAGACTCAACACCTCGTCGACCTTCTCCTCCATCAGCTGCCTGCTCGTTCCTTCCAGATTCAACCGCAGGAGGGGCTCCGTGTTCGAGGGCCGCACGTTGAAGTGCCAGTCGTCGAAACTCACGGAAATGCCGTCGATGCGCTCGATGCGGCCGTGACGGTATTGCTCGGCGAGTTCCTCAATCTTCGCCTCCGGATCGGCCACCTCGGAGTTGATTTCCCCGGAAATGAAGTACCGCTCCTCGAGCGGCTTGAGGAGTTCAGACAGCTTCCGGCGCTTGCGGGACAGCATGTCGAGCACGACGAGCGCCGGAACTATTCCCGAGTCGGCTCCGAAAAAATCGCGAAAATAGTAGTGCCCGCTCAACTCACCCGCGAACAACGCACCCTCGCTTGCCATTCTTGGCTTCATGAAGGCGTGCCCGACCCGCTCGATGAGGGGCCTGCCTTCGGCGGCTCCGATCACGTCCGGCACCGCCCGGGAGCAGCGCACGTCGTAGATGATCGTGGCGCCGGGCTCGCACTCGAGCAAAAAGGAGCCCAGCAAAGCTGTGAGAAAATCTCCGGGTACAAACTGCCCGCGGTCGTCGATGACGAAAAAGCGGTCGCCGTCCCCATCGAAGGCGAACCCGACGTCCGCTCCCAGCTGTCGTACGGACGCCTGCAGTGCGGCGCGGTTCTCCTCCTGCATCGGGTCGAGACCGTGGTTTGGCAGGTTTCCGTCGGGTTCGAGAAACATACCCGTGAGGTCTATCGGTAGCTCGCCGAGCACCCTCTCGAGGACGGGACCGGCCATGCCGTTGCAGGTATCGGCGACGACCTTGAGAGGCGCTATTCCGGAAGGGTCTACGAAGGAGAGAACCTTTCTCACGAAGCCGTCGCTCACGTCCCTCTGCCGCACCGCCCCCTCCGCTTCCACCGCCGAATAACCCTCCGACTCTATGAGAAGGCGCAGGTCCTGTATGCCCTCACTGCCGCTGAGCATGTGTGGCATGCGGCGCACCATCTTGAAGCCGTTGTACTGCGGTGGATTGTGGACGCCGTCACCATCACTCCCGGTCTCTCGAGAGTCGCCGCGGCGAAGTAGTACTGATCGGTGCCCACCATGCCGATGTCGACGACGTCGGCGCCCTGCTGAGTCAGCCCGCTCACTACCGCCTCGAACAAAGTCGGACTCGATAGTCGCATGTCGCGACCGACGACGACTTCGGCGGGTTGGAGATGGGTGACGAAGGCCCGTCCGATGGCACGGGCCACGTCCTCATTCAGCTGGTCGGGGTAGATACCGCGGATGTCATAGGCCTTGAAGATGGTCGGATCGACCTGCATACGCCGCTATGAGAGAGCGGTTTACACCGCTCGTCGAGGAGGGGTCACTAAAGCGGAGACACTATTTGAATCTGCGCACCACCACGTCGAGGTATCTCACGCCTCGCTCAGGTCGATGGTGTTGTACCAGGATCGGCGTCTGGTAGGTGCCCTGCACGATCCGCTCGGGACCTGTTTCCGCGCTCGTGGATACGAGGAGGCTGATGCTGCGCTTCAGCTTCAGCATGCGGTAGGCCGGAGTCGAGAGGACTGAAAAAAGGCGGTCCACCACGGAGCGGCCCACGGGGAGGTTGTCCATGAACTCGTTGTAGAGGTGGATGAGATCGTAGCGCGCATAATCGCGGGTCTTGCCCGGAATGGAGGCTGGGTCTCGCAGGAGTTTGCGGCCCCTTTTTACCATATAGCGCAGCGGGTCGCGCAGCACTTCTGGGAGGTCGTTTCGGATGAGCAGTGTTTCGTATTCGTTCACCGTTAGACCCGCATCGCGCTCCTCGGCTGCCAGGCGGATGTCGATGCGTCCCCGCTCAACTCCATACCCGTCGAGCCGTTCCTCGAGCTGCGCGAACAGGCCGAAGCGCGGATCCCTCAGATTGTAGGCGTCGATATGGCGCGAGTCAGTACCCGGCAGCTCGATTCGACCTCGGTGAACGATCTCTTCGCGGTCATAACCCAACACCGTCGTCTGACGCAGCCGTCTGAGGTCGCGGTTTATCCCGTCGAGCTCGACGAAGTAGACCGGCTCCTCCGGTTTGTTGTGATAGGTGACGCAGTTCTTGAGACCGGCGCCCATGAACGTGAGGTGCGAGTCTCCGTTGATGGGCTCCACTTCCTTTTGGACTTGCGTCAGTTCGTCCCGCAGTTGCATGCGGTCGTGAAAGTAGCCTGCGTTCGGTGGGAAAATACGTTGCACGAATCTGAAGAACGGATCCAGTTGACCGCGATTGTGTCCGAGCCTGGCGCTGGCTCCCTGCTCGAGGTAACCCGCCGTCGTGTGCAGCGAGCAGTAGAGGGCCTTGCGAAACTCGTTCAGCGCGTCTCCTGTTTCTTCCCGTACGCGATTCGACACGTCGATGAGCTCGAATCGATCGCTGGGCCGGATGAACAGGTTGATTTCGAAAGGTTCAGACATTGCTGAGGTCGCGGGGAGCAGGTTGGCCAAAGCGGGGACGTGATCTTGCGTTGCCGCAAAGATAGTACGACCATCTGGGCCGCGCAACTGCCTTCACACCATATGGATCGAGAATGAAAACCCTACTCGTCATGCGTCATGCCAAATCCGACTGGACCGTTCCCGGCCAGAGCGATTTCGAACGGACCCTCAACGATCGCGGTCTGAGAGACCTGCCTCGCATGTCCTGCGTGTTGCGGGCCTGGGGAGAGCCTGAGCACATCCTCTCCTCATCTGCTGCCCGGGCTCGCGATACCGCTGAACGTATCGTTGCCGATGCCGAGGCGATTCGTTTCGACGACCGCCTCTACCTGGCCGATCCGCAGACTCTCACTTCGGTCGTGCAGCAGACGGATGGCGGAGTCGAGTCCGTGCTTGTCGTGGCCCACAATCCGGGACTCGAGGACTGGATCGGCGAGTTGTGCGGCTGCCGCCTCCGACTTCCCACAGCCGCTCTTGCATGCCTTCAACTCGATCTGAGGCGTTGGGGCGAGCTGTGCAGTGGCAGCGGTCAGCTGCAGTGGTTCATCATCCCGCGTCTTCTAAAAAAGATCGTGGAGTCGGGCTGACTGCCCGACTGCGAGCGGCCTGGCAGCGCTGGCACCGGACTCGTCGAGGTTGAGAGTATAGGAGATTCCTAGCGCTTGTAGTCCTCGATGATTCGGCCGAGAGCCTCCTCGAGGTCGACCTTCGGGTCGTATCCCACCAGGTTGCGGATTTTCTCGAGATCCGGGGCGCGATACACGAGGTCTTCGTAGAGGCCGTTTCGCCTCGTCAGCTCGTACGGAACGAAGGCAACTTCGGAGTCGCTGTTGGTCAGCTCTTTGATCTTGTAGGCCAGGTCCTTGATGCTGCTCTCGAAGTTCGAGCCGAGATTGAAAATCTCGCCGACTGCCCGGTCTTCCCCCGCCAGCGCAACCAGTCCGTCGATGGCGTCGTCGATGTATGTCCAGCAGCGCCGTTGCTCACCATTGTCGTAAACCGTCATCGGCTCCCCCAGCATGGCCTGCTTGACGAGCCGCGGCAGCACCATGCCGTAGTGACCGGTCTGACGCGGGCCGATGACGTTGAAAGGCCTCACGATGACGGTCGGTAGTCGCTTTTCACGCCAGTAAGCCAGGGCGAACAACTCATCCACGGCCTTCGAGGTCGAATAGCTCCACCGCACGACCGTCGTCGGACCCAGGATGCGGTCGCTGTCCTCCCGAAACGGCACATACCCATTCTTTTTGCCGTAGATCTCCGATGTCGACGCGACCACTACCTTCTTCTTCTTCTGGTTCGCCAGTTCCAGGACGATTTCGGTACCCCGAATGTTCGTCGTCAGTGATTGCAACGGATGCTCGAGGATGTACTCGACGCCGACTGCCGCGGCCAGGTGATAGATGAGATCGCATTCGTCGACCAGTTGCCGCATGACCTCGATGTTGAGGACGTCGTCGATCCTGCACGCGAAATCCGCGTTGGCCTCGAGGTGCTGGACGTTCGTGATCTCCCCTGTTGACAGATTGTCGATAATGGAGACCCCGTCACCCATGTTCAGGTGTCGCTCGGCCAGGTGCGAGCCAATAAAACCCGCTCCACCGGTGATGAGCACTCTCATGACGTTACCAGCTTTCGCATAGTTTCAGTCCTCAAGCCTACTCTGGCGTCAACGATGTAGTCCCTGCTCAGTCGGTGGATGACCACCGGTTCCCATTTGGCGACGAGCGTCCGGCGAATCTGGGCGTCGTCATAAAAGAACACGGGACATCCCCTCATTCGCAGCCGCAACCATCTCGTCACGGATCGAGCCGTCCAACGGATCGGAAAGCTGAAAATCCCTCTCTCAAGCGTCAGGCTCCGCATCCGCTCCAGGAAACGGCCCGGTTCGGCGGTGTAGTCAAAAAATCCGATTCCGAGGCAGATTTCGAAGTGATGTGGTTCACACCATTCGAAAAAATCCCCGCTCTCGAACCGGCAGGTCCCGGCCACTCCGGCCGCGGCGGCCGCCTTCGCGGCGACTTCGAGCATGGCGGAGGCAAAGTCGATCCCTACCACCTGAGCTCCCCGACGCGCGAACTCCACGGCGTAGCGACCCGATCCACACCCTACGTCGAGCACCCTCTTACCGCGCACGTCGCCGCACAACCCAACAGCCAGCTCGAAGCGCTGGCGAACCACCTGATGGAAGAGCCGGTCCACCACTTTTCGCGGTAGCACCTTGTCTTCCGAGTAGATGGCGTCGAAGCGTTCCGCCTCCACCTCGAAATGGCGGCGAACCGCATCGGCGGCCACGCTACCGCTCAACCTTTGCCGCCTCCCTGCGACCTGTCACCGCACAAGATTGATCCAGTACCGATGACATTGTCGCGAAGCTGAAGTCGCTCAGCAGACGCCTCAACCGGCTCTCGGCGACGTCGAGATTCCAGTAGTGCGGCAGAGCGATGTGCCGTGCGAGCCGCAAACGGGGCTGCTCCGGGTCGAGTTCCCAGGGATGGATATAGAACACGGCCGGCTGGCCGACCCCATTGATCCGGCGCAGGCAAAAGCGTGTAACAGTATACGGAAGTATGCGGAAATAAGCACCCCCGGAGATGGGAATGTTGCGGCCCCACAGGTCATACGTCGACAGCGGGAATTCCACCAATCCATCCCGCACCTGGTGAATCCATCTGGGCGCCTGTGGCATCCCGTAGCGGTAGTTGTGCACTGGAAAGACACTCGAGTCAAACCGGATGCCGCATTCACACAGCACATCGAAGGCCCATTCCGCTCCTTCCGTGATCGAGAAGTAGGGTGCCCGATGTCCGACAATCGGTGCTCCGAGAAGTTCCTCGAGAATCCCAATCGAACGCGTGAGATCCGCCCGAAACTCTTCTCGCCCAAGGTGATACACGAATCGATGGCCATGGCCATGGGTGCCGATCTCGTGTCCCCGGGCGTGGATTTCACGCACCAGTTCGGGAAATCGCTCCGCCGCGTACCCGAGCACGAAAAATGTCGCGTGGACTCCTGCCTCGTCGAGGAGCTCCAGGAGTCGCCGGCAGCCGATTTCGAGACGATCCGGGTACTGACCCCACTGAAATTGGTCGATCTCCAGGCCCTGGTACCAGTCCTCGAAATCGACGGTGAAGGCATTGAGCACCCGTGCAACCCTAGTCCCCGCGCTCCGCGCACAAGCTGCTCAACATCTCGTGCAGGCGTTCCTGGTGGAGGGCGAGGGCATATCGAGCTTCCGCCACAGCCCGTCCCTTTGCGCCCATGTCCCGCCTCAGCTGCGAATCCTCGACGAGTTGGGCCAGTCGGTCTTCCCACTCCGCCTCGTCCTCGGCCCAGAACCCACTCTGACCGTTTGTGACGATCTCCTTGTTGATCCCTACCGGACTGGTCACCACCGGCAAGCCAGCCGCCATGTATTGCAGCAGCTTGTAGCCCCCCTTTCCCCACGTCCAGGCGTCGTCGGCAATCGGCATCAGGCCGATATCGAATCCTCTCAGGTCCTCACCCTCGCGTTCCAGGTCCCACTCCCTCGAGTCGACGGTCAGCCCGTTCAACCCGGTGGCGCGGGCTCCCACGATCTCCAGCCGAAGGTTGGGAAACCGCTTTCCGAGCCGCGAAAGGGGTCGCCTGATCAGCTCGAGATACTGCAGCGTCGTGGCACTTCCCATCCACCCCAGCACGACTGGCCGCCCGTTGCGGTAGCTCTCCTGCGCACAGGAGTAGGCCTCGGTGTCGATCGGCCCTGTGATCCTGAAGGTGGAGCAGTAGCTGGCCGCGAAGGCCTCCGTGTAGTCGTTTTCGACCACGGCCCTGTCTGCCAGCCGCAGCATGGCAGGCAGGCCGCGGGCGTTGCGACGCTCCTTCCACGATGCCAACCAATGCCGCTGCTGCACCTCAGTCGTGAAGATGGCGTCGTCGAAGTCGTAGACGACGACTGGGCGCTTGGCCCGCAGGAGCCATCTGACCGGCGCGGGAAAGATGACCTTCTGGATGAAGAGGATGTCGACCTTTCTCGCCGCCTGCCAGGCTCTCACACCGCAGACGCCCGTTCGCCAGGAGGCCCAGATGTAGTAGGCGATCTTCCTCAACGGGTTGCGCTTCACCTCGACCTGAGAGCCGGCAATCGCGGCATCCGGTAGAACGGTGATGACCCGGGTCTGTACTCCTTGCTCGTGCAGATAGGGCAGGTACTGGAAGACGCGCGTCCGGCTGCTGGCAGCCAGGCTGCCGTACTGGGTGACGAACAGAATGTTCATCCGGCGCGCGACTGGGCGGGGGCCGACTGTCCGCTCGCGAAGGATTTGAGGCAGCCGATGACGCGGTCCTGTTCCTCGAGCTGGAGGTCAGGGTAAAGGGGAATCGACAGAATACGCTGCCATTCCCTTTCCGCAACCGGCAGGCGCGTCGTATAGGAGCGAAAGATGCTGAACAGGTGGTTGGGGTAAAAATGCACATTCGAATCGATGCCGTGTTGGTCCAGGTACGCGTAGAGCTCGTCGCGCCGGTCTGTCGTGATGACGGCATTGTAGCACGCGCTGGTGGCGTAGTCTCTGCTTTCGAGCAGGGTGACGCCGTCGATCTGGTCGATCTCACTGCGATAGCGGTCCAGCAGGAATCGCCGCTTGGCGATGAGTTCCTCGAGGCGGTCCAGCTGCACCAGGCCCAGCGCCGCTGCCAGATCCGTCATCTGGTATTTGAATCCCACCTCCTCCACGTCGTACACCCAGTTACGGCGCTCTTCGCTCGGCTTGAAGCGGTCCCAGGTGGGACGGGTGATGCCCAGCCATCGGAGCTTGCGCGCCCGCTCCGCCACCGCCGAATCGTCGGTTACCAACATGCCTCCGTCGCCGGTGGTCATGTTCTTCGTCGCCTGAAAGCTAAAACAGCCAATGTAGCCGAGCGACCCGAGCATGCGATCGCGATAGCGCCCCCCGCATCCCTGAGCCACGTCCTCTATGATCCACAGCCCGTGAGCGTCGGCCAGTTCGAGGATAGGGTCCATCTCGCAGGCGTGGCCACCGTAATGCACCACGGCGATGGCGCGGGTCGTCGGTGTGACCTTTCGGGCCACGTCTGCCGGGTCGATCGTCATCGTCCCCGGATCGATGTCGCAGAACACCGGCCGGCCACCGGCGTGCAGGATCGCCTGATTCGTGGAGACGAAGGTCATGGAGGTCGTGAGTACCTCCTGGCCCTCGACGTCGGCGGTCAGGAACGCCAGATGGAGGGCCGCCGTGGCCGAATTCAGCGACACGGCCTCTGTGCGACCTGTGAAGCTGGCGAACGACTCCTCGAACTCGATCGCCCGCGGGCCGCTGCCGAGCCAGCCGCTCATCGCCGTTTCCTGCAGGGCGCGGCACTCCCGCTCGCCGAAGGAGGGCCTGAATAGGGGAATCCGATCGCTCACGATGCTACGATTTCCTTGTCTGACTGCGACGGGAGGCGTCAGGAAGACTCAGATGATGTCGCGGGACCCCAATAGGAGAACTCGAAGAGCGTCTTGGAGAGAATATGACGATAGGCCCGAAGTCTCACACGCCCTTCAGGGCGTGACTTCGGCATCAGGATGAATGTCGCCGACCATAGCGCCGATCTCAGCACCATTTCCACCACGGTCAAGACCCGGAGCAGGGCCACGCTGCCTGAGCCGAAGTGCTTGTAAAACAAGTAGTAAAGACTCTTTTGGCTGACCACGAGCATTTCCCCCAGGTTGCGGCCGATGCTCTGGCCTCCGTAGTGGATGACCTGGCAGTGGGGATAGTAGACGATCTGCCAACCCCGGCGTTGAATTCTCATGCACCAGTCGAGGTCCTCGAAGCACATAAAGAAGCGCTGGTCGAGGAATCCAGTCTGTTCCGCCGCCTCCCGGCGCACCATGAGGCAGGCCCCCGTAACCCACCCAACGCAGCGCGTGCTACGGTGGTGCCAGCGGCCAAATCTAAAAAACGGAAAGGCTTTGTGCAATAACAATTTATGCACGATTTCGGAGGTGAGATTCGGGCGCCTGCCGCAGGAGAGCTCGAGCCGTCCATCGCCGTCTACGAGTCGCGGCCCGAGGGCCCCGATCTGCGTGTTGGCGGCCATGTGCTCGACCATTTTCGACAGGGCCCCGGGCTCCACCCGGGTATCGGTGTTGAGCAGGAGCAGGTAGTCGCCGGTCGCTTTCTCGAGGGCCAGATTGCTGCCCCCGCTGAAGCCGAGATTCTCGGCGCTGGTGATGAGATCGGTTTGTGGGAACGACGATTTCACCATGTCCACCGAGTCGTCGATCGATCCGTTGTCGACGACGAGCACCTCCCACGTGGCTGCGGCTTCATCGACATAGAGAGACTCGAGGCATTCGCGCAGCAGACCGCTCGTGTTCCAGTTGACGATGCAGATGGACAGGACCGGCGGGCGGCGCGAGGACTTCACTTGAGATCCAGCTGCTGCAGGCACCCGATGATGAGCTGGCGCAGGGTTTCTTCGTGCCACCAGCATACGGCGTTGAGGACGGTGACGAGCGCCACAGCGAGTGCGGTGTAGGCCCTGCCGCGCTGCCAGCTGTCGCGCAGGTAGGCAGTCGCGAAAACGATGAACAGTGGCTCGAGAGGTAGTCGGAAACGGGCCGAGCCGTAGAGCACGAAACAAAACAGGGTGAGGGATGCCGCCCCGAAAGCGCTCAGATAGCGGAAGTGCTGGGCGAAACCATATCGCCATAGGCCGAGGGCGAAAAAAGGGAGGACGGACATGTACCAGAAATCGTAATCCGGTCGCATGAAGTACCAGAAGCGGAGGAACTTCTCCATCGCCAGCCTCAGATACCGCGCCGGATGCGACTGAACGAAAGAGAATCCTTCACGGAACCAGTGTCGGTCGCGCTCGATTTCCGAGGGCAGACGCTCGAAGACGCTGCGCTCGATCCCCCAGCCCCGCTCTTGACGCCACGCCGGCTCTGCGGTGTTGCTGCGGGCGATGATGAACCCGGCCTGCGTCGAGATCGCCACAAAGGAGCCGTGGATCTGGTAGTTACGAGCTGTCCAGGGCGCCAGGCACATGAGCGCGCCGAGGCTCAACAACAGCCAGCCACGCCATTGAACTCCTGCGGCTCTGCCGCAGGTGCGCTCCCACATCGGCAGCAGGAGCGCCACCGCCCACAGCGCCAGGCCCGCCGGCCGCGTGAGTGCGGCGAGGCCGATGGAGACGCCGGACGCGAACCACCTCCAGCGTTTCCCGATATGCACCGATCTCTCTACCCGCCCCTGCGGCTCGGCGCGCCGATCGACGCAGCCAACGCAGAGATAGATGGACAGTAGCACCAGAAACGTGAACACCGTCTCCGACATCACGGTGTTGACGCCGTCGATGATCGGACCGTAGAGAGAGCCGATTACACCGGTAGCCAAGGCCGAGGGCCGGTGCAGCCTGCGGGAGAGCAGATACAGCAACAATACGGCGGCGGCCCCGAGCAGGGCCTGGGCGAGCATCACGGGCAGGTGATGATATCCGAACACTCCGTAGATGGCTGCCAGAAAAAACGGATACAGCGGCGGACGCCAGGATCGCAGTTCGAAGCCGTGCCAGTTTTCTCTGGCCACGAAACCCTCCCCCGCCAGGAGATTGAGCGCGATCTCGTCGTAGTCGGATGTGTCTCCTGCCGGACGTTCCCCCGTGACAAGGATGTTTCCAAGGCGAATAACTACAGCGAAGGTGAACACCGCCCATGCCAGTCGCCGGGGCCGCTGCCAATCTGATAGACCCAGTTTGTGGAGGATGTTCACCCTCACACACCCGTGCGCCTGCCAAGCACGAAGTCGAAGCAGGCCGCCAGCTGGCGGCTGAGCTCGCGACGGTGGAACCTGCGCAGATCCCGCGTTTGATCTCGCGCCAGAGATCCGGCGCGGAAGCGTCGGTGCATCTCTTCGAGGGCGCCGCGGATCGCGGCTGGCTCATCCGGCGCCGCCCTGACGCCCGCATCCAGTTCCGCCATCAAATCAGCCACTGCTCCAGCGCCGCACAACGCCAGGATCGGTCGCCCGATGCCGAGATAGTCGAAGAACTTCCCCGGCACGTTGGAGCCCGGCCACGGTCTTGCGTGATCGACGAGAAGGAGAACGTCGGCGCGGCTCTGAAGACTGAGCGCCGTCCCCCGGGCGACCTCGTCACGGTGACTGAGGATCCCGGTCTGCACCAGATCCGCCGCCTGCCGCGCTTCCGCCCGGTTGAGTCGACCGACCAGCGACACTTCGAGACGGCGGGCCCACCTGGCATCGTCTTCGAGGAGCGATCGAAGCGCCGCGAACAATGCCGACGGCGTGCGCTCGGGATGACTCGCAGAGAACGAGCCTGTGTGTACGACTCGCAGCGGTCGCTCGCCGCCCTCTTCCGGGTTCGATGGCTCAATCGAGAAATCGGTGGCCACCTGTTCGTCGCGTCCCTCGGAGTTGAACAAGAGACTCTCCGGAACCGAGCCGGTTACCGCTATCTCCACCTCCTCGGGATCGAAGCCGTTGGTGATGACGTGGATTCGATCTGCGGCCCCGGCGTAGGACCATCTCAAGTGGTTGGCGCTGATCCTGGTCGCCGCCAGGGTCGCGTCCGCGCGACTCACCACCGCTTCCTCGAAGCGGCGCTCCAACTCGTGACGGTAGGTCATTTCGAGGAGAGCCGGATCGAGGGGATCGTAGACCCAGGAGTCGCGAAAATCAGCAACCCAGGGCAGGCCGGTCAGCTCCGCCAGCAGGAGGGCGATCAAGTGGGCGGAGGCCGGCGGCGAGGTGGAGTAGATGAGATCGACTGGCTCTCGACGCAGGTACCGAAGGCCCTTGGCAAGCGCCGCCGGCAGCCACAGGATCTGTCCGTCTGGAATCAGGAGCCAGCGAGCCAGACCGGATCCCCGGCTACCCCGCCTGCCGTCACCACCACGCCGGCGACCTGTTCGCACCCGCGAGGCTGCCTGTCGGTCTCTGCGAGCGGCGCGATTGAACAGCTGGCGGTAGAGCCCGAGGGGCTCCCAGGCGCGCCTGATGCGGCCGTCTGAAACGCCTCCGAACGCCGCTGTCGTCAAAACGCTGGTGCGATAGCCGAACTCGGGCAGATAGCGCTCGAACTTGACAGTGCGCTCGACCCCCGCCGAGCGGATCGGCGGGTAGTGGTAGGCAATGACCAATGCGGTACGAGACGCCATCTTCAAACCTGAAAACGCCGGCGAGAGTAGACTGGGGTGCAGGCCGCGGCGCCGATGAGCCGACGCTGCGAAGCCCTCTGGTGGCTAATTGCCAATCCTTCGGTTATATTCCGTGAATCTCGGCTAGTTTTGCACCTTAACAGCTCGGAAGTGACGGAAATATGACGTTGTTGGACATCCTCCCCGTTCGTTCCACCATCGTCGGGCTCCAGTCGAATTCGAAGGACGGGATTATCCGCGAGCTCGTCGACTCATTGGAGGATGGCGAGGTGATCACCGATCGGGAGAAGGTCCTGCACGCTGTGCTCGAACGCGAGAATATCATGAGCACGGGGATCGGGGATGGCATCGCCATACCCCACGGCAAGTCCGACGCCGTCATACGGCTCGGCGCGGCTCTGGGCACACACAAGCGTGGCGTCGACTTCGAAGCGCTGGATGGCGAGCCCGCCTTCGTGTTTTTTCTGCTCGTCTCTCCGGCGAATCTCTCCGGCCCACACATAAAAGCCCTCGCTCGAATCTCGCGTCTATTGAAGAATGACGAATTCAAGAAGTCGCTCATCGACGCCGCCTCGCCAGAGGAGATCATGAGCGCCATAGAGACCGAGGAAGAAAAGCACCCCTCTGCTGTCTGAGTCTCTTTTCTGCAGTTTCTAAATCCCATAGCCCTCCTCGGGCTGTCGGCAGCTCTCATCCCTCTGGCCCTCCACCTGCTTCACCGGGGCCGGACGAAGCCGCTGCCTTTCAGCAACGTCGCCTTTCTGAGAGCCGTACACCAGCGCCGCATGCGTCGGTTGCAGCTGCGGCAGTGGCTCGTCCTCCTGCTCAGGACGCTGGCCATCATCCTCATCGTGGCGGCCTTCGCCCGACCGGCATTTCGATCCGGGGGAGGAGGAGGGTTCCTCGGCAGCACCACACCGACGGCGGCCCTCCTGCTCCTCGATCGATCCTTCAGTACTGCCTACCGCACGCCGGCCGGTCGCGTCTTCGATCGCCTGCGTGACGACCTCGTCGCCTCTCTTGAGCTGTTCTCTTCTGCAGACGATGTCCGCATCGTCCAGTTCGACAGCCGGCCGGTGGGGCTGCGAAGGCCCGACGACAAAACCGAGGCGGTGGACATGGTGAATCGCTTGACGGTGAGCCAGGAGCCGACCAGAATCGACCTGGCACTCCGATTCGCCGAGCGCCACTTCGCCGACGCTCGGTTTGCCGACCAGGCTGCTTGGAACCGGGAGCTGCTCCTGTTCACCGACGGCGCTCGTCACAACTGGAGTGAGGCAGAGCCGCTCGGCTCCCACCGCGCCGGTGACGTCGATCTCCAGGGCGATGTCGGCGGCGGCGCTCGATTGCCGGGGGTGCGGGTGTTCGTGCTCGGTGAAGTGGGTGTCGACGCCGAGCGACCCAACATCTTCATCGAGTCCATCCACATCGAGCGCTGGATGGCATCTCCGGACCGCAAGCTCGATTTTCGAGCCCTCGTCGTTAACGCCTCCTCCCGCGAGCAGTCGGACGCGCCTGTCGATCTGTATCTCGACGGCGAGCGAGTTCAACGTCGCGTCCTCGACCTGCCCTCTCACTCCCGCGTCGAGGTCGAGTTCGCAGTCGCTCCGCGGCGGCCGGGCCGGCTGACCGGCTACGTGCACGTCGATACCGACGCTCTGCCTCTCGACAACCATCGATACTTCGCCATTCATGTCCCCGAAACGATTCGCCTTCTTCTCGTCGGGCCGCGATCCGAAGACACCTACTACGCCAGAAGGGCCCTGGAGGCTGCCGCCCAGACCGATCCCGTACTTCGTGTTCGCTCCCGCTCGCTTGGCGATATGGAGGCACTGCTGCGCGACACTGACGTCGTCGTTCTGTGTAATGTCGAACGCCTGAGTCGCGATAACAATATCGCTCTTCACCGCTTCGTGTCCTCCGGAGGCGGCGCCCTCATCTTTCCCTCGCCTCGGGCCGACATGAGCTACTACAACAGGCATCTGCTGCCCGGACTGCTACCCTTGTCGCTGCAAAAAGTGGCCGGCAGTCCGCAGGCAGGGGCTAGTGCGTCCTTCGAATCGCTGGACCCCACACGCCCCTATCACCACCCCATCTTCGAGGGACTGTGGTCATCCTCTCAAGAGGAGCGCCCCCGCTTCTGGGCCTCATTTCAGGTGGCTGCCGATGGCGAATCAGAGGGCCTGGAGGCCCTCGTCTCCTACGGCGACGGCCGCATGGCGCTGGCGCTGGGCCGAGCCGGGAGCGGCCGGGCGGTGCTTTCTACCGTCCCCCTCGACTTGGCCTGGAGCGACATGCCCTTGAAGGGCCTCTTCGCTCCTCTCCTTCACCGACTCTGTCGGTTCCTCGGGCAGCCCCCCCAACAGCGGGAATCCTACGCGGTAGGCCAGACCGTACGCCGACATCTGGCCCAGCTCAGCGGTGATCAGGCGCTCCAGGCTGAGGCACCCTCTGGCAGGCGGCTCTACATCGAGGCCGATCGCGGCGGCCACCGCCCGCAGTGGCGAATCCCGCGACTCGACGAGGCCGGCATCTGGCGGTTGGTCAGAGACGGAGAGGTGGTGGACCGTTTTCCAGTGAATGTGGACACGCGCGAATCCGACCTCGCCCCTGTGCAAAGTGAGGTGATCGAACGGCTCCTCGATCCAGAGCGGCTTCACCTCGTTCAGCCCGGCGAAGACCTGCGAGAGGCGGTCCTGGCGCGTCGGTTCGGACGCGAGCTGTGGCGTCAATGCCTGCTGGCCGCAGTTATCCTGCTGTTGACGGAATTGTGGATCGCCCGGGCGCCGCAAAGCGCCGAAAGCGAAGGTGATGAGGGTGGGGGCGTGGCCTCCTACTCGCCCCCCTCGACGAGGTCTCGAAAAGCATCGAACGTATAGATTCCCGCATCGTGGCCGTCTGACCAGTTGATGCGGATGCCGTAGCGACCGACGCGCTCGAAGCCGACGGCGCTGGAGGTTGCCGTGGATGCCTCGCCCGTCAGGAGCGGCAACTCGCCTGTCGGGGCGGGTGCATCACCTGCGTTGCGGGCTTGCCGGCACGTCGCGCAGGGACAGTTGCGACGCAGTGTCTCCAGCTCATGCCGGCTACACTGTCCGTCGCGCCATTCGATAATCAGCTCCGTCGGCGCCAGCTCGATGTTTTGCGGCCGGATTTTCCTCAACTCACTCCTCGCCCGGTTGCTAGTGCCGCCTCACCAGATCTTTCCAGTGGACCTGGCAGTCAGTTCGTACGACGTGGCACCGGTTATCTCCGCTTCCGTAAATCGGCCTGGACCCAGCTCGTTGCCGCCCTCGCCGGCTTCTGCCGCTTCGAGAAATACCTGACCGTCGATCTCGGGGGCGTCGCGCTCCATGCGACCCCAGTAGCCGGGAAGAGTTGTATCGCCGCGGCCGCCCTCGCCGGCTTCTGCCGGCCGGCCGGCTGTTGCCGGCCCGTCCACGAGGACGGTCTGGAGCGTGCCTACGAGCCCGTCGTTGATCTCCGTCGATATGCGATCTTGTAATTCCGTCAGCCGCCTGAATCGCTCCGCCGTAATCGACGCGCTGACGGGAGCGTCAAGCTCAGAGGCTGCCGTGCCGTCCTCAGGTGAGTACATGAAGCAGGTCGCCGTGTCGAAGCGCGTGTCCTCGACGAAGTGGAGGAGCTCCTCGAACAAGGCCTCGGTCTCGCCCGGAAACCCCACGATGAACGATGAACGCAGGCCGACACCCGGCATGAGCTTTCGGAGACGATCCAGCAGGTCGAGGGTGCGCTTCTTCGTCGTCGCCCGCTTCATCCGTACTAGAACCGGGTCGGCAATATGCTGTAGTGGCATGTCGACATAGCGACACATTTTATCGGAGTCGGCGTAAAACTCAAGCAGTTCGTCGCTCCAAAACGCGGGGTAGGTGTACATCAGTCGCACCCATTGAATGCCCTCCACCGCCGCCAGCTTTTCGAGCAGTGGCACGAGCCTGATCTCGCCGTAGAGATCCTTGCCGTAGCGCAACGAGTCCTGCGCCACGAGGACGAATTCGCGCACGCCCGCTGTCGCCAGATGCTCGGCCTCAGCCACGAGCACCTCGATCGGCTCGCTCTTGTTCCTTCCCTTGATGAGAGGGATGGCGCAAAAAGCGCACTTGTGGTCGCAGCCATCCGAGATGCGCAGATAAGCCCAGTGGTCCGGCGTCATCGTCACCCGCGGGATGCTGTCCAGGTAGGTAGCCCTGGTGCGGCCGAGGAGCTCGTCGATGTGACGGACAATCTCCCGCTCCTGGCTCAGGTTCAAAATCAGGTCCGCCTCCGGCAGCTCGCTCTTCAGCTCTTTCTCGTAGCGTTGCGCCAGGCAGCCCGTGACGATGATGCCTTTACATTTTCCCCCGTCCCGGCGCAGCCGGTCGGCCTCCATCACGGCATCGATGGATTCCTCCTTGGCCGGACCGATGAACCCGCAGGTGTTGACGATGACGACGTCGGCGTCTTCGGGATCCGCGGTAACTTCGTAATCGTGGCCCCCGACCAGTGAGAGCATGCGCTCGGAGTCCACCAGATTCTTCGGGCAGCCGAGGCTGACCAGGTGGATTCTGTGCTTGCTCCTTCTCGTCATGGTATGGTCCCCGCGACCATCATCGTCAGTACTGTTCCTGTATGTAGTTGATCGCGGCGCGCACCGCCTTCTCGTCGATGTCATCGGCGATCTCTACCTGGCCGATGCGCCTCGCTAACACGAATCGCGGCTTACCGTCGATCCGTTTCTTGTCCGCCTTCGTGCACTCGACGATACGATCCTCGCTCACCTTGTCGATCCCGCCTGGAATTCCCACGCGTTTGAGCAGCCCATCCTGGCGTGCCCGTTCCGCTTCGGGCCAGCGACCCGTGGTCAGGGCGATCTGGCCGGCCGCCACCATCCCGAGAATGACCGCTTCTCCGTGGCGATACCTCTCGTATGCCGTCGCCGCCTCGATGGCGTGGCCGATCGTGTGGCCGTAGTTGAGGATCGCCCGCAGTCCACCTTCGGTTTCGTCGGAGGCCACGACAGACGTCTTGATCTCCACGTTGCGTCCGATCAGCCAATCGAGGTCGTCGGCGCCGATCTCCATCTCCATGATCGCGTCCAGATTCTCTTCCACGAATGTGAACAGCTCGGCGTCCCGGATGACTCCGTGCTTTACCACTTCGGCCATGCCGGCGACGCGTTCGCGATGGGGCAGTGTGCGCAAGGTGTCGGTATCGGCGTAGACCATTCGCGGCTGGTGAAAGGCGCCGATCGTGTTTTTCCCCAGAGAGTGATTGACGCCGGTCTTGCCGCCGATGCTGGCGTCCACCTGAGCCGCGATCGTCGTCGGCACCTGAACGCAGTCCACGCCCCGCAGGAAGGTCGCCGCCACGAACCCTCCGAGATCCCCGACCACCCCGCCACCGACGGCGGCGATCCAGCTGCCGCGGTCCAGTTCGGCGCCGATGAGCCGGCCGTAGATTCCTTCGGCCGTGGTCAGATTCTTGGCGGCATCTCCGCCGCCGAAGGATACCTCCTCTGCGATCTCGAAGTCGGCGTCTCTCAAACTGCTCACGGCGACTGCCAGGTGGGTGTCGGCGATCGCCTCGTCGCCGATCACGGCGACGCGGCGTCCGAGCCCGAGCTGGCGACAGTGATCACCGAGCTTATCCAGGATTCCGTGACCCATATGAATGGGGCAACACCTGTCGCGACCCAGAGTCAACTCGACGGTTCGCACTTCTCCCACCTCTCTATCTCTTCGAGCAACTCTGTTGCGGTGCTTTCCGGCGTCGAGTTTTCCGTCGAGCGAATGGCGATGTCGGCCGTGGCGTAGTGTGGTGCCCGCTCGGCCAGCATTCGCCCAATCTTGTCCCTTCTCTCCTCTTCGTTCAAACCACTGAGCAGTGGTCGCGTCTCCCTGCGGCTCACCCGTTCCAGGATGGTGTCCAGGTCCGCCTCCAGGCACACGAGCACGCCTCCCGCCGCTCGAACAGCCTCCCGGTTTCGCTCTTGGGTGATGGCGCCACCCCCGAGGGCGATGACGATCCGCTCCCGCCGGCTCACCTCGACCACGCATTCGTATTCCAGCTGCCGGAACACCTCCTCGCCCTCCGTGTCGAAGATCTCCGCGATCGTCCTTCCCTGGCGGTCCTGAATCAGTTCGTCCGTATCGACGAATTGACGCCTCAACCGTTGCGCCATGAGTTTACCGATCTTGCTCTTGCCTGTGGCCATGAAGCCGGTGAGAAAAATCGGCCTGCCGGTCACGGCTGCGTATCTTCCCCGGACGAGGATTCGTCGGCCAGGCGCCTCGCCCGCTTCTCGCGATAACACTCCTCGCAATTCCACAGGGCCGGTTTTGTCATCGCATTGTAGCCTTCGTCCACGACGTCACGCCGCAGGGTCGCCGCTTCCTTGCCGCAGGTGTCGCAGACGAGCTTCGCCGACGTCGCCATGGCGTCCATCACATCTCCTCGGGCGCCGCCATCCCGAGCAACCTCAGACCCGTCCCCAAGATCCGTCTGACGCCGTCCACCAGACAGATCCTCGCCTCGGTCAACTTTCCCTGATCGCTGACAATCACCGGCAGCTCGTTGTACAGCTTATTCGACGCGGCGGCCAAGTCGAGTAAAAAGCTGGCCACGTGCGACGGCTCGTTCTCCCGGCAGGCCTGGTCGACGACGGCGGGGAACTCGGAGAGTACCCTCGCTACCCGCATCTCCGCTTCCTCGCCGAGCCTGCTCAAATCCGCGTCGGTCGCGACCGGCTTGCCGAACTTGCGCAGAATGCTGCAGAACCGGGCGTGGGTGTACTGTACATAGGGGCCCGTTTCTCCGTCGAAGTTGAGCACTTCCTCCAGATTGAAGACGATATCTCTCGTCCGTCTGTTGCTGATGTCGGCGAAGACGACGGCGCTGATGCCCACCTGCTCTGCCACGTCTATCTTGTCGGCGAGCTGCGGGTTTTTCTCCGCGATGATCTGCGTCGTCAACTCGATCGCCTGGTCGAGCACCTCTTCGAGGAAGATGATGTTCCCCTTTCTCGAGGCCATGGCCGCCCCCTTGAAGCTCATCATGCCGAAGGGGGCGTGCTCGCAACGACTGATCCAGTCTGCGCCCATCAGCTCTATAGACTTGAACAGCTGGCGGAAGTGAAGCGCCTGCCTCATGTCGGTAACGTAGACCATCTTGTCGAACTCGTACTGCTCATAGCGGTGAAAGAGCGCTGCGAAGTCGCGGCTGTGGTAGGTGCTCGTGCCGTTGCTCGTGCGCAGAATGCACGGCGCCATGTCGAACTCATCCAGCGCGATGATGAGCGCGCCATCGCTCTCCTTCGCCAGTCCCGCCTCGTCGAATGCCGCTATCACATCGTCGAGTTTGTCGGCGTAGAAGCTCTCGCCGCGGGTGACGTCGAAGGACACGCCGATAATCTTGTAGATCCGCTCGGCCTCCTTGCGGCCTTCGTCCACGAAAAATTGCCACAGGGTTACCATCTCTTCTTCGCCGGCGACAAGACGTTGCAGACATTGCCGCGCCTCGTCTTTGAGCTTCGGCTCCGACTCGACCTTTTTGTTGAAGCGGACATAGAGGGCGAGCAGCTCTTCTACCGGGTTCGCCTTCACTTTTTCTGGATCAGCCCACATGCCGTAGGCCGCCAATAGCTGCCCGAAGTTGGCGCCGTAGTCCCCCAGATGGTTGATGCCGACGCAGTTCCATCCGAGGAATTCGTGGATCTTGTAGATGGCGTTGCCGATGGCCGTGGAGCGCAAATGAGCGATGCTGAAAGGCCTGGCCAGGTTCGGCGACGAGAAGTCGATGGCCATGGTCTTGCCGAGCCCCTGATCTCGCGAACCGTAGCGATCCTGCTCGGCGACGATCTGCCTCAGGGTGTGCTCGATGAAGCTGGTCCTGTTCAGGGTGAAGTTCACGTACGGGCCGGCCGCCTCGACCTTGGCGATGCGCTCGCTCTCGTCGGCGCGCGGTTTGATGCTGCGCGCAAGATCGCTGGCGATGTCGACGGGACTTTTGCGCAGTTGCTTCGCCAGCGTGAAGCAGGGAATGGCGTAGTCCCCCATGCCTTCGTTCGGCGGTACAGCGAGAAGCTCCCGCACTGCCTCTGCCTCGAGCTCGGCGGCGGCGGCCGTCTTCTCCACGATCTCTTCGACAAAAGGGTTCATACGACAGTCACGTTACCAGGGCCCGTCGCATCACATCCACAGGCGCCACTTCGCCTGTCCAGATCTCGAAGGACTTGGCCCCCTGATGGACGAGCATGCCGAGACCGTCCAGGCAACGCGCCCCGGCCGACTCCGCCTGCTGCAGGAGCTTCGTTTTCAGAGGTTTGTAGACGATGTCGAGGACGACGAGCGCGTCGTGCAGACACGTCGCGTCTCCGACTGGAGAGCGTTCGTGATCGGGTTCCATCCCCATGGACGTGGCGTTGATGAGGAGGCCGGCTTCGCCGATCCGATCCGGCGATTCACCCAGCTCGCCCACAACAACTTTGGTCCCGCCCGGGTCCATGGCCGAGGCCAGCTCTTCGGCGTTGCCGATGGTGCGGTTGAGCAGCGAGATCCGCTCTACTTCGGGACGGTTCACGAGAGCGTAGGCGATGGCGCGCGCTGCTCCGCCGGCGCCGAGCAGGACGGCGTGCGCCGGCAGGGTGTTGAGGCCGCCATCTCGCTTCAGGCTGGCCATCACGCCGTGCGCATCGGTGTTGTAGCCGGTGAGCGCGTCGCTCTCATTGGCGATCGTGTTGACCGCGCCGATGGCCGCCGCCTCGTCGGAGATGTTGTCAAGTCCGCTCATGATTGCGCGTTTGTGGGGCACGGTCACATTCAGTCCGGCGATGCCGAGGGCACGCACGGCCGGTGCCACCTCATCGATCCGCCCGGGAGGAACGTCGAAGGCGACGTAGGCGTAGTCGAGACCGGTCGACTCCAGGGCGGCGTTGTGCATCGCCGGCGAGGCGCTGTGACGCACCGGGTGTCCGATGACGCCGAGCACGCCGGTCGCGGCCGATATCAACCGAGCAGGTCCTCGACGAATTGGTCGGCGATCTCCAGGCTCTCGCTCCACGATACCCCGTAGACGAGCTTGATGAGCACGACGCCGCCGCCGAACACGACCGACACCATCGCGAACAATCGCAGGAACCCTTTCATTTCTTCTTCCTTTCCTTCAAGGACGTCAGCACGTCGAAGAACCCGGGAAAGGTCTCCTCTGCCGCTTCCGCACCTTCGATATGGGTCTCGCCGTGGGCCAGCAGGCCTGCTACGGCGAGAGCCTGTGCCAAGGCTGCATCCCCTCTCGCGTCGACGCTGGCGCCCTGCAGCAGAGTGCCGCCGTCGATGATGATCCCTTCGGGAAATTCGCCCACCTTGGCCTCGAGCAGGCGCAACGTCTCCGCCAGGTGGGCCACGTAGTCGTACTCGCCCTGTCGAAGTTGCTCGATGTCCCGTATGAGAAACTCTCCTTGCGCCTGCGTCCCCAGCACTGCGAGGAGCGCCACATCGCCCAGCAGGCGCTCCGCCCGTTTGTCGGCGACCCGGGTCGCCTTCAGTTGTGCCGACCCCTCTATCGCCAGGTCGGTGGCGCCCGCCTCGTCTGCATCGATTTCGACCTGACCGCCGACCTGGCGCACCAGGTCGAGAAAGGCTCTGCTCTCGGGGCGCACGACGACGTTTCGAATCCGCACCTTCGATCTCTTGATGGAGACCGCGGCCGTCAACAGCGGGGAGGCGAGGCTTAGATCACCGCTCAACTCCACCTCCCGCCCTCGCATCTGCTGTCCCGCCTCGACGGTCACTACCCGCCTCCCTCGCTCGTCTTTGCTGCCGGTCAACTCCACGCCCCAAGCGCCGAGTTGGTGATCTGCGCGGTCGAGTTTCCGGGTCGGCGAGGGAACCGTCGTCCGCCCCACTCCGTAGAGGCCCGCCACGAGCAGGGCGAGCTCCGTCGCGGCGTCGAGCCCGCGCTCGCGCGCGTCCTCTTCGATCGTCGCGGCCATCATCTCAGCGGGTCCTTCGATGGTAAAGACACCGTCCCCGCTCTTTGTGCTCTCCACCCCCATCAACGAGAGGAGCCTCAACGTTGCGGCGCATCCTTCGCCGTTGCTTCCTGCCCGTACCCGCCACCTGCCTCCCCGTCCCGCCAATCCGGCGATGACGACGGATGCAGCCCCGTGCGCACCCGCAAGCTCCACCACCTCGTCCGACTGCTCGAAACCCTTCAACCCCCTCCCCTCCACGATCACTTCCGAGTCCGTGCGTTCGAGCCGACCTCCGAGCCGGCGCAGCGTGTCGACGAGCGGGTCGATGGTTGGCGGAACGTTGCGGATCCGACTCTCGCCTTCAGCCAGACTCGCCAGCGCCAGAGTCGATGTCGCCGCTTCCAACTCGCCCGGTAGACACACCTCGCCGGAAAATGCTGTGGCCGCGGTTACCGTCTCCTGCATCACGCCCTCAATGTCACGGCTTCCGAGCCTGGTATCCGAGCTCTTTCAGGAGGGCGAGGGAGCGATCAGCAGCCTCGCTGCTGTCGAAACCGAGGCGCATCGTACCGCCTTCCCCCTCGCGCACTTTCACGATCTCGATATCGTTGATGTTGATGCCTTCCTTCGAGAGCGTAACGGCGATCTCGGCGACCACCCCCGGTTTGTCCTCGGCCACCACCAGCAGCTCGAACAGCGGGTTGATGAACCCTTTCATGTCGCGCGGAATACGACCGCGTACCTCGTTGGCGTAGGCGAAGTCGTCGTTGAGACTTTCGTCACCGATCCGCCCTTTGACCTCGAGAAGCACCTTTACGTAGCTGTCAATCATGCCGCGAATCTGGTCGGCATTCGTGGCGCAGATGTCCGCCCACACCGGCGCGAACGGGCTCGAGGCGATTCGCGTCATATCTCTGAAACCACCAGCTGCCAGGGCCAGAAAGTGCCCGGCGCTGCCTCTTTCATCGCTCCTGCCGACCATTTCCACCAGTGACGTGGCCATCATCTGCGGCAAGTGAGAGATGGCGGCAACCACTTGGTCGTGGGCCTCCGCGGACAGCTCCACGACCTTGGCGCCGATCTGGGTGAGCAGATCGGTGAACCTGCCGTACAGTGGCGCCGGCACTGGTCGGTCCGAGACGACGATGTAATAGGCGTTCTGGAACAGGAAGGGGTCGGCAGCAGTGACGCCAGACTTTTCCGACCCCGCCATCGGATGACCGCCCAGAAAGTGCACGTCCTCTCGGGCGCAGCCCTCGGCCGCACCGATGATCGTCCGTTTCGTGCTGCCCACGTCAGTCACGAGCGCGCCCGCCGGGGCATCCCGCACGACGCCGGGCAAGAGCTCGATTATTCGTTGAATGGGCGTACAGATGACGATGAGGTCGGCATGCCCCACGCCCTCACCCAACTTCTCGTACGGATATCCGTCGTCCACCACCCCCATGGCGAGGGCGGTCTCTATCGTTTCTGTCCGGCTCACTCCTACGACCTGGCCCTTGAAGCCGGTGCGTTTGAGTGCCAGGCCCAGAGACCCGCCGATCAGGCCGACGCCGACTATGGCGACGCGCTCAAAGAATGCCTTGTCCTCCCTCAACTCTCCAACGCCCGGGCCTCAGCCATGATGCGCGTGAAGATATCCGCGATCGCGTCATCGCCTATGGGGCCCGCGTTGTACGCCGAAAGCCTCTCAACCACTTCTCTCTCTCGCTCTTCGTCTTGGACTTGCCGGCCCTCACCTCGTTTGATCTTGCCGATCTCCAGGCAGTATTCCATCCGTTCGTTGAGCAGATCGACCAGGCTTCGATCCACTGTGTCGATTCGGGCTCGCCAGCCCTCGAGATCCATAGCAGCTCTGTTCCTCTCAGGTCCGTCACATTGGCCGCGTGGCTACCGCAGTCCCATGAGCTCGCGCACCCTGCTCATGGTCGCTTCCACGACTGGCCTGATGCGCTCCGCGCTTTGCCCCAGCACCTCGTCTATGTAGCCGCCCCCATCCTTTGTCACTTCGCGGTATCGCTTCTGGAGCGGCTCGATTGAAGCCACGACGAGGTCGGCCAGCTCATTTTTGAGATCGCCGTACCCTTTGCCGGCGAAATGGCCCTCTATGTCGCTCTCCTTGTCGCCGGACAGAGAGCGAAAGATCGTCAGAAGGTTGGTCACGCCCGGCCGCTTCGGGTCGAAGACGATGTCGCGCTCGGAGTCGGTAACGGCCCGGGCCAGCTTCTTGCGGATGACTTGCGGATCGTCCAGCAGGCCGATGCTGTGGTACTGCCCGTCCACCGATTTCGACATCTTTTTCGTCGGATCGTCGAGACCCATAACTCTGGCGCCGACGGGCCGAATGATCGGCTCCGGCACGTTGAACGCTTCGCCGTAGAGGTTGTTGAAGCGCTGCGCCACATCCCTCGCCAGCTCGACGTGCTGCTTCTGGTCCTCGCCGACGGGAACACCGTCTGCCTGATACAGTAGAATGTCGCTGGCCATGAGCACCGGATAGGTGAACAATCCGGCGCTGACCTGCTCGCGCTGCCCCTCAGATCTTTCCTTGAATTGCGTCATGCGCTGGAGCCAACCCATCGGAGTAGCGCAGGTCAACAACCAGGCGAGCTCGGTGTGCTCGGGCACGTGCGACTGCACGAAGAGGACGCAGCGCTCTGGGTCGAGCCCGGCCGCCAGCAGGACCGCCACCAGCCGTCGCACGTTGGACCGTAGCTCGGCCGGATCGTACTCCACGGTAATGGCGTGCTGGTCGACGACGCAAAAGAAGTTTTCGTACTTCTCCTGATCTTCCACCCAGTTGCGAATCGCCCCGATGTAGTTACCGATATGGGGATCGCCGCTTGGCTGGATTCCCGATAGAACTCGTTTTCGATCCGCCATTTTCGCGCCGTCCTATCCAATCAGCTCTCTCACCTTGGCACCAATATCCTCCTCGCGCATGAGCGCCTCGCCCACGAGAATGGCGTCGATTCCGGCGGCGCCGAGCTCGTCCACATCGTGCCGCGTGTCGATACCGCTCTCGCTGACGGTGATGGCGCCGAGCGGGACGAGTGGCTGCAGATGAAATGTCGTCTCCAGCGTCGTCTCGAAGGTGCGCAGATTGCGGTTGTTGATACCGATGAGATCCGCACCGATCTCGACGGCGCGCCGCATCTCTACCTCGTCGTGCGCTTCGACGAGAACGCTCAGTCCGCTCTCTCTGCCCAGCCCGAGAAGATCGTCGAGTTGTGAGCCGTCCATGAGAGCGACGATCAGCAACACGGCGTCGGCGCCGATCACCCTGGCCTCGTAGATCTGATACTCGTCGACCGTGAAATCCTTGCGCAGAGTCGGCAGACCCGCGACCCCGCGAGCCGCTGTGAGAAAGCCGTCACTGCCCTGAAAGTAGGCTTCGTCGGTGAGCACAGACAACGCCCTGGCGCCGTTGTCGGCGTAGATCTCGGCGATGCGCTCCGGGTTGAAGTCGGCGCGAATGACCCCTTTCGAGGGGCTGGCTTTCTTGATCTCGGCGATGAGCGACATCCCCTCTGCGCCCAGGGCTGCCGCGAAGTCGAGCGCCGGTGGCGCGTCGCCTGCCCGCGCGCGCACTTCCGCGAGCGGGCGCTCGTATTTACAGCGCTCGACCCAGTCGTGCTTGTACGCCGCGATCTCCTCGAGTACGTCGACACCGGATGTGGATCGCGTGCCTGCGGATCGCGCCGGCGAGACTTCGTCGCTGTGCGCCGTCAACTATTGCTGACCTGTCGCAGCTTTTCCAGGGCTTGAGCGGCTTTGCCTGAGGCGATCGACTCTTCCGCCATGGCGGCTCCGTCGCGAATCCCATCCGCCGCGCCCCCTGCGGCGATGGCCGCCGCCGCGTTCATCACCACCACATCTTTTTGCGGGCCCTCGGCGCCGCCCAGCACAGCGGACAGTATTTTCGCGTTCTCCTCGGCGTCGCCGCCAGCCAGCGCCGAGGCCGGCGCCGTGTCGAATCCAAAGTCAGCCGGGCTGATTTCGCTTGTCCCGATCTCGCCGCCGTTGAGCTCCGTCACCGTCGACGATCCGGTCAGGGTGATCTCGTCGAGTCCGTCGCTTCCGTGAACGACGAAGGCTCGCTCCGAACCGAGCGCCTTCAACACCCCTGCCAGCTTTTCCGTCAGGGAACCGTCGAACACACCGATGAGCTGCCGCCTGGCGCCGGCCGGATTCGTCAGCGGTCCTAGAATGTTGAATACCGTTCGCGTACCGATCTCCTTTCGTGGCCCGATGGCGTGCTTCATCGCGCCGTGGAGCATGGGCGCGAAGAGGAACCCGATGCCGGCTTCGTCGAGACACTCGCCCACCTTTTCCGGGCCCGCCTCTACGTTGACACCGAGGGCCTGCAGCACGTCGGCCGACCCGCACCTGCTCGACATCGCTCGGTTGCCATGCTTGGCCACCGACAGCCCCGCCCCGGCTGCCACGAACGCCACCGTCGTCGAGATGTTGAACGAACCGGAGCCGTCTCCTCCGGTGCCGCAGGTGTCGACCAACGTTCCTTTGCCGCCCGAAATACGCGTCGCCTTCTCGCGCATGACCTCGGCGAATCCGGCGATCTCGTCGACGGTCTCGCCCTTGCAGCGCAAGGCGATCAGAAAGGCACCGATCTGCGCATCCGTCGCCTCGCCACTCATGATCTGATTCATTACCCCGGCAGCCGTCTTCCGGTCCAGGTCGGTGCCCGCGATGAGCGTTTGAATGACGTCCTGTATCATTTCATCCTCCTACGAGGATAGGAAGTTCCGTAACAATGCCTTCCCCTCACCTGTCAAAATTGACTCGGGGTGGAACTGCACTCCCTCCACCGGGTACTCGCGGTGGCGCAGGCCCATGATGACGCCGTCGTCGGTGTTGGCCACCACCTCCAGACAGTCCGGCACAGAGTGTCGCTCGACGACGAGGGAATGGTACCGCGTCGCTGTGAACGGGTTTGGCAAGCCGGCGTAGATTCCCTGTGCGTCGTGATGTATGTCGGAGGTCTTACCGTGCATGATATAGGGAGCGCGCCCGATCGCGGCGCCGAATGCCTGACCCACGGACTGGTGGCCAAGGCAGACGCCCATTATCGGTATGGTATCGCAGAAACGGCGCACCAATTCAACGGAAATACCCGCTTCGTCAGGGGTGCAAGGTCCCGGCGAGATGACGATTTTATCGGGTTCGAGAGCGGCGATCTCGTCGGTGGAGATCACGTCGTTTCGGTACACCTGGAGCTCGGCGCCCAGCTCGCCGAGGTACTGGACGAGATTGTATGTAAACGAATCGTAGTTATCAAGGACGAAGATCATCGCCGTGCAGCCTCCTCCGCCCGGCGGACGAGGAAGGTCGGCGCGGTTCCCTCGAGCAGTCCGCTGATGTCGTCCCCGGAGGGCGTCACGCTGCCTCGCTCAGCCATTTCCACTGCCCGCAGCAGCGCCATCGCTTTGTTGACCGTCTCCTGAAATTCCTCATCCGGCTGCGAATCGGCAACGATCCCGCCACCCGCCTGGATATAGGCGACGCCGTCTTTGGCGACCATCGTGCGGATGGCGATGCACGTATCCAGATTGCCTGAGAAGTCGAGGTAGCCCACAGCGCCGCCGTAGATGCCCCGCCGAGTCGGCTCGAGCTCGTCGATGATCTCCATCGCCCGGATCTTCGGCGCCCCGGAAAGGGTGCCGGCGGGGTAGCAGGCGAAGAGGGCATCGATCGAATCCATGTCGTCGCTGAGTTGGCCCCGCACGTTGGAGACGATATGCATGACGTGGGAGTAGCGCTCGATCGCCTTGATTTCCGTTACCCTGACGGTGTCGAACGCCGACACCCGGCCCACGTCGTTGCGCCCGAGATCGAGGAGCATGATGTGCTCGGCGCAGTCCTTGTCGTCGGCCAGCAACTCTTCGGCGAGCGCCTCGTCCTCTGCCGGTGTCGCCCCCCTCGCTCGCGTTCCGGCGATCGGCCGCACGTCGATCACGCCGTCTTCGACGCGCACGAGAATCTCAGGCGACGCCCCGAGAATGTTGAGTCCGTCCAGCTCGATGTTGAACATGTAAGGTGACGGATTCACCGTGCGCAACACGCGGTAGATGTCGAGCGCGTCCGCTTCGATGGCCACCTGAAAGCGCTGCGAAAAGACGATCTGGAAGATGTCGCCGGCACGGATGTACTCGAGACAGCGACCCACGCTCTGTACCCACTCTTCCCGACTCATGTTCGACATCACCGCTCCGATGCCGCGGCCGCTCGTCAGGCGGGCGCTGGGAACCGGACGAGCCAGGGCGGCTTCGAGTGTTCCCAGTCGCTTCACCGCGTCGGCATATGCCGACGCCGCCTCCGCGGCGCGCAGGTCGGCGTTGGCGATGAGCAGTGCCGTGTGCCTCAGATTGTCGAAAGCGAGAATGGTGTCGAACACGGCGAAGACCATATCCTCGAGGCCGAGGTCGTCTTCGCAGGTATCGGGAATTTCCTCCACCAGGCGGATCCCGTCATAGCCCAGGTACCCTACGGCTCCCCCGGTGAACCGCGGCAGCCCGTCGACGTGGACAGGTCTGTAGGGTTCCATCAGCTCTCTGAGCGCAGCCACCGGATCCCCCTCCCACTCCCGCCGCTGGCCGCTGCGACAGTCCTCGACTGTGATCCTGTCTCCGACGGTGCGGAACACAGTTGTGGGGCTGACGCCCAGAAAGGAGTAGCGCGCCTGGTGCTCGCCGCCTTCGACGCTTTCGAAGAGAAAGCTGTAGGGGCTCTGTCCCCGTAGCTTGAGGTAAGCCGATACCGGGGTCTCCGTGTCGGCCAGAATCTCCCTGTATACCGGGACCATGGTGCCCTGGCTCGCCAGCTCGGCGAATTCTTCCAAAGTGGGTCGTATCTCCATGACCGTGTCCTGCTCTTGCGAATGCTTCTGCCAATAAAAAAACCGCGAACGCCTCGACTGCGTCCGCGGTCAAACCACCGTTTCGAATTTGTCGCCGTTACGGCTCGACGGATAGACGCATCTCAACTCTGCTTCCTCTATAATACCAGAAGCGCCACCAGTCGCGGCCTGTGAAAGTTCCGATGCGGTTCATTTTAATCGTTAATCCGTGTTTTCTGCGGAATGGCAAACTAACTGTCGGCCTGTCGGATGTCAAGCCTTGCCCGACTCTATTCTTCCCCTTCCCCCCCGACTGCGACGGTTTCGATGTCGAGATCCTCCCGCAGCGCAATGCGGTCGACCTGCCCGTCCATGATCCATACCACCCTGTCCGAAACGCTGAGCATCTTATGGTCGTGTGTCGCCGAAATCACCGTGACGCCGGAGCTCTCGTTCATCGACTTGAGCAGCTCGATGATCTCCGTGCCGGTACGCAGATCCAGGTTGCCGGTGGGCTCGTCGGCCAGAACGATGGCCGGGTCGTTCGCCAGCGCCCTTGCCACCGCCACCCGCTGCTGCTGGCCGCCCGACAGCTCGAAAGGTTTGTGGGAGTGCCGGTCGCCGAGTCCGACCTTCTTCAGAAGGTCGATCCCTTTGTCCCGCGCCTCGTCGCTCGTGAGTCCGGCAAACACCATCGGCAGGGTCACGTTCTCGAGCGCCGTCATGACTGGAATGAGATTGAACGACTGGAAGATGTAGCCGATCTTACGGCACCTGAGCCAGGCCAGTTCGTAAGCGTCGAGCTGAGCCACATCCACCTCGTCGATGTAGACCTTCCCCTCCGTCGGTTTGTCGAGCCCGCCCACCATGTTGAAAAGCGTACTCTTCCCGGAACCGGACGGGCCCATGATGGACATGTACTCGCCCGTATAGATCTCCAGGTCCACGCCGCGCAGAGCGTGCACGTCCGTGTCCCCCATGCGATACACTTTCTTGACCTGCTGGGTACGCACGACCGCCTGCCGCACTTGATCCGCGCTCTGTTCGCCAGCAGCCGCTTTTTTTGCCTCTGACAGGTTGGCCTCTCCTCTGCCTGGACCTAGTGGTTCAACTAGGTAGCAGTGCGGGGTAGAGACGCTTGAGCTTGATTCGTGCATCCGCCGTCGTGAAACGCCAATTGATGACGGGCGGGTCTTCGAGGCGCTCCGTGAGCCAGGCCTTCACGTGTTTTCCCAACTGCTGGATCGTCGCGATGCGACGATTGAGACATTGCCGAAAGAGCACGTTCAGTCCGATCTCGGCCATGTTGAGCCAGCTGCCGTGTGTCGGGGTGTAGTGGATGTCGAGTTTGTCAGCGATGCGCTTGGCTTCCTCCGGTTCGAAGACCTCGTAGAGGGCCGCCTTCTTATGAGTGCTCAAGTTGTCGATCACCAGCGTGATCTCCTCCGCCTCAGGGTAGTGGACGTCGACGAGATCTCTGACGGTGTGAGCCCAGTCTCTCATCGTGCGCCGTTCGCTCACTCGGATGTGGGAGCGACCCGTGAAGGGCTCCAGCATCATGAAGACGTTGGCGACCCCGTTGCGGACGTATTCATGGTGATACCGTGCCGGACACCCAGGCGCCACCGGCAGGGGCCGCTGCGTTTCGCCGATCAACTGCTTGCACGTTTCGTCCAGACAAACCAACGGGTGCTTCGAGTCGTACGGCCGTTGATAGACATCCAACACGTCCTCCATCGCGCAGACGAACTCGGCACTGGGTTTGCCCGGCAGGCACCACATCTCCCGCCGCCAAGGCTTCAGCTCGTTTTTTTTAACGTCTTGCGGACCGTTTCCGGGCCGACACTGTCAACCAGCTCCAAGGCCACGAGGCGGTCTGCCAGCAGCTTCAGGGTCCAGTGCTTCCTCCCATCGGGGGGCTCACTGCAGGCCAGAGCCACCAGATGGGCTTCGGCTCTGCCGTCGATCTTGTTCGCTTTCCGATTCTTCTGCTCGTTGCGCAGCAGCGACGCCTCGAAGCCCTCTTCCACAAACCGCTGGCGCAGACGCTCCACCGTGCTCGGATGCACGTCGAGCGCGTGCTCGATCTGCTCATCGGTCCAGTGCTCACCATGCGGACCCTGGTCCGTCTTCAGCAGGATCCTCGCGTGCCGTTGTTTGTAGGCCGCCGCCTTCCCCCTCGAGATCAAACCGCGCAGATGAGCTCGCTCCTCTGCTGTCAGCGTGACGATGTACTTCTTCTTAGGCAATGTCGATCTCCTCCTCTCCTGACAAAGGGGCCTCAGGAGAAGGATACGAGCCCCGGCCTCAAAACGCTAGTTCCAATGTCCCGCAATCCTAACTGGATCAACCACTAGGTATCCGAGCGCATCGCCTCGACCGGTTCCATCTTTGCCGCCTTATAGGCCGGCAGCATCGCCCCGATGAGGGATAGCACCGTCCCCGCCACTACGGCGGCTAGCGCCGACTCCATAACGCCCGCTGCCGGAAAAAACTGAAACACGAAGTCGCCGTACTCGAGGAGGGCGAGTGCGACGGTTAGTGTGAGCCCGATCGCGACTCCGACGAGCGTGCCGGCCACCCCCTGAAATGTCGATTCGAGCAAAAAGAGTCTGATGATGAATGAATCGAGAGCGCCGAGGCATTTCATCGTGCCGATCTCTCGAAACCGCTCCGTCACCGACATCAGCATGGCATTGGCGATACCGACGACGCATACGAGCAGTGACAGACTCACGAGCCATAGCTGCTTCGACTTTTCTTCCTCGAGGTTCGACAGCGCCTCCGCGGACGCGCCCGCCAGGGTCTCGATTCCATTCTGCTGAAGCAGCAGGTTGATTTCATTCTTGTTCGCGTCTCGGAGGTTGGAGATGATGTCGTTGTTGCTCCACACCGACATCAGAAAAGCGATCGCGAGGATGACGCCACTTGTCGTGATCAGGGATCGACTGAATCGAATCCTCAGGCTTCTCAAACTGATCTCGACCGCCCTGCGGAACGGCAGGACGATTTCGCGACCACCTGCGACCTTTAGCGAACCTTCAGTCATGCTGAACTCCTGGCAGCAGATCTCAAGCTAGAATTCTTAACATACGTCCATGGTGAGATGGAGATCAAGCTGCGGATTCTACCTGATCTCTATCAGCGGTAGATCGTCTATCGAGGCCACGGACTTGTCGTCGACATCTCCGAGCGACCCGGGCACCATGCGCAGCCGCAGCTTGCGGCCCTTGCGCCCTACGCGCCCGAGAGAGTGGGAGATCGTCTCGGGTGTGAACAGGACCTCATTCACCTCGTACTCCCTTACCAGGCGGGCCAGCTCCTCCACCGAGCCGACGACCCCGACGCCGGCGATCTCTCTACCGACGGCATCGCGCTCTTCGGCGACGACTCCGACCAGCTCGCAGTCGAGGCCCCCGACGCGCTCCAGGTAGGCGAGCAGCTGCACGGCGGGCCCGTCAGTGCCGACGACGAGCGTTCGCCGCCTCCCCAGCCTGCGGCCGCGGGAGGTGCGTAGGAACCATGCTACCACCAAGCGCCAGCCGCTCACGAGCGCCGTGTTGAAGGCCCAGGCGGCGGCGGTCGCCAGGCGCGAAAAGTTGTATTCCTTGAAGAAGAAGACGGCCGTGACGATGAAGGCGAACCCGAGGGCGACGGCGATGGCGGCACGGCGCGTCGAGTACTTGTGTCGGTCGTACAGGCCCAGGAGGTAGAAGGCGAACAGCCAGAGAACCGTCGATGAGCCGTAGAACACAGACCACTGCGGCTCGGAGTAGGGTGGCGGCGTCAACCAGCGTGTCGGGTGAACATCGACACCGAACTGGCTGCCCACTGCTTGGATGCTCTCCATCGTCGGAATGAGATCCGGGTGGTAGCGGATCGTCACGCCGAGCTGGAGCCCCGTCAGCACGAGCAGCCCGTCGAGTGCTGGCAGGGCGAGCCGCCGCGAGAGCGGCGCGATGAACGAGTAGATACCGTAGATGACGATACCTGCGTGGAGCAGCCACAGCGGAAAGAACCGGTACGTCTTCCTCATGTGTTTCTGCGCGAAGATGGCCATTGACTCGTTCTTCCGGTACTGCACCCGCATCTCTTCGGCACGGCCGCTCTGTCCTCTGAAATGAATGATCGCCGTGTGGGGAACGTAGTAGATCTGCCAGCCCGCCTGGCGCATGCGGTAACACCAGTCCAGGTCTTCTCCATACATGAAGTAGGCCTCGTCCAGTTGCCCTACCTGCTCGATCACCTCGCGGCGCACCATCATGCACGAGCCCGACAGGGCGTCGACCTCGTTCACCTCTTCGGGATCGAGATAAGTGAGATTGTAGTGGGCAAAGCGCGGACTGTTGGGGAACAGGCGGCTCATACCCGTCAGCTTCCATACGGCGGCCGCCGGCGTCGGGAAACTGCGGCGAGACTCGAGTTGGAGCGTGCCGTCCGGGTTGAGGATCTTGCAACCGGCGGCGCCCGCCTCGGGACGGTCGTCCAGGAATTTTACCAGACACCTCAACGTGTCCGGCCGCACTACTGTATCCGAATTGAGCAACAGCACGTAGCGCCCCCGCGTCCGGCCGAAGGCGACGTTGTTCGCCGCCGCGAACCCCACGTTCTTCTCGTTGCGGACCAACTCGACCTGGGGAAACTTCTCCTCCACCATCTCTGCGCTGCCGTCGCGCGAGGCATTGTCCACCACGACGATCTCGACCTCCAAATCGACGGCTGCCTCCATCACCGTGCGCAGCGCCTGCTCCATGAGATCGCGGGTATTGTAGCTGGGGATGACGACACTCACGTCCACTGCCGGAACCCGCTGTTCGGCGGCCCCCCTTTCCCCCTCACGCTGCAACGATCCGCTCACCGTTCGATCACCTCTTTCGACCTGGTCTGTGCAGGCTGAAATACAGAATCTGCTTGAGAAAAAGAAGGTGTTCTTTCCAGTTCAGCTTGCTGGAACTGAACTGTCGGTTGCGAAAAAAGATGGGAATCGACAGGTGCGATTCATAGGTCCCTTTCGCGAGGATCTCGAGGAGAATCTTATACCCCGACGACGTGAGCTCGAGATCGGCGAGCACGGACCGCTTGACGAAAAAGTAGCCGGACAGCGGATCCTCGACGCCGGTGAGGCAGCGGGCCATACTGACGCCCGCCATGGAGATGGCGCGTCGGTGCCATGCCCACTCCTCCACCTTGCTCGTGGCGCCGAACCGACTTCCGATCGTGATGTCGTGTTGAGACAGTCCGTGAATGAGCTTGGGCAACTCGATGGGGTCGTGGCTCAAATCGGCGTCGATGACGCCCACGTACTCTCGCTGTGACAGCGCGAACCCCTCCATGACCGCCGATCCGAGCCCGAGCTTCCCGGCCCGGTGTATGACCTGCATCGGGTAGGTTCCCTTCAGCTTCTCCGCCGCTTCCCCGGTGCCGTCTGGCGACTTGTCATCGACGACGATCAGCTCAAGGTCGATGTCCTGCTCCTGTCCGATGACCTCGAAAATCTCGGCGGCGAGCAGGGCGATATTCTCTTTCTCGTTGAAAGTGGGAGTGATCAGGGAAACCTCGTATTTCGGGGACACGGCTACGACCTGTGCTCGAGCTGAGTTGAGAAGTCGCGACAGAACTCCTCCTCAAATTTGAGTTGGTCGAGGCCCTCTTCCAGACTCGAGGTCCCGACGCCGAGAGCGGCGATTCGATCGGAGCGCAATCCGGACCGCATCGGGCGGCGCGCCTTTTGGTCTGCCTGAACCGTCGACATTGATTTCACCGCGCCGGCATTGAGACCGAACGAGCGCGCCAGCTGACGCACCAGTTCGTAGCGGGTCATCAGATCTGCGCCGCCGAGATGGAACAGGCCGGTCACCCTCCGTTCGCACAACGTCAGTAGCGCTCTCACGACGTCGCCGACAAAGGTCGGGTTTCCCCACTGATCGTCCACCATGCGTAGATCCTCGCCCCGAGCCAGGGCGGCGAGGGGCCAGGTGACCAGATTGGGCCGGGCTTCCGGCCTGTAGCCGTAGAGCCACAGCGTTCTCAATACGCACCCTTTGATACCGGAGCCCAGTACCAGGCTTTCGCTCATCAGCTTCAGCTCGCCATAGTGCGACAGTGGGCAGGGCTCGTCCTCTTCTCCATAGGGACCGTCGGCGCCGTCGAAGACGTAGTCGGTGGACAACTGAACCAACCCCGAATCTGACTCCGCACAAGCGGTCACCAGGCTCTCCACCACCTCGAGGTTGGCGCTGCGGGCCTCTGTCCGGTCCGTCTCACAGCGGTCCACGTTCGTCATAGCGGCCGTATGTACCACCCAGTCTGGACGAATCTCTCCCAGCAATTGCCCGACGGCAGGGACGTCCAACAGGTCGATCTGATAGTAGGCGCCCGAGCCCACCGGGTCCGCTCCCCGGCCGCACCCGATCAGCTCGGCCGCGACTCGCTCTCTCAGGAGACTGCGGCCGAGAAGCCCGTGCGCGCCCGTGACCAGGATCTTCACTGGAGTCGGCTTTCGTATCGCAAGGCAATACTCCCATAGGACGCATATGAGCGTGCCGGGAAGCGCCCGAGCGGGGCCCCTTCCAGGAGGTCGGCTGTTCGACCCGCTTCGCCCAGTCGCAAATAGAGTTCGGCTGCCAGGGTGTTGCCCGCGGCTCCCAGCCCGTCCTCATAGGGTGTCAATCGCGGCCACTGCAGCCATGCCGCGACCTCGGGCGTGGGGCCGTCGAAAAAGGTGCCGGTCGCCGGGTCCAGCAGATGCTTTTCCATCCACCTGCGCGCGCGGTGGGCGGAACGCGAGAATTCCGGCTCTCCGCCCCACTCGTGAGCCGCGAGGAGGGCCAGAGCGACGATTGCCTGGTCCGCCAGCAGGCCTGGCGCCAACTTCACACCCTTGTGAAGACAGTGAAAGACCGTGCCGTCCTCTGAGATGCTGTGCTTCATCAAGAAACGCGCTGCCGACAGCGCCTGGAGCGCCGCCTGTTCGTCGTCGAGAAGCGCTGCCGCCTCCAGTGACGCGGTGATGAGCAGTCCGTTCCGATCTGCGTAAACGGCCGGATCCGTCCACCATCGATCCGCGGACAGGCGCACCTGCCGGGACAGGTACACCCCGCGCTGTTCGTCGAAGAGCTGCTCTCCGATATACTCCAGGAGTTGCCGCACGCGCTCCCTGTACCCGTGCCCTGGATTTCCCTGCGCGGCTCGCACGAGCAGGGAGAGCAACGCTGCTTGATCGGCGCCGTCCTTCTCGAATTCGGGAGTCAGCCAATCTCTGGTCAGCGAGTAGACGAAGATGCCGCCGGCCCCTTCATCCCACGTGGGACTGCCCGTGAGCACGTCCAGGGTGCGTCGGACCATCGACCATGCCTGCTCGCCGCGGCCACGGTCGCTGCCGCCCGGCCGCTCGGCAAATTCGAGCAGGAAGCGCAACACGAGCGGCTCCGGAAACTTCACTCCGTCACCGAATCCCGCGTACTGATCGTCGAAATCGGCGGCTATGGCCGCGAACAGATCCTCAGCCGACGCCGCCGACGTGATCTCATCGGCGCTCCCGCCGGCGCGGGTTTTTGCGGAGCGGATTTTGGCAACGCGGATCTTTGCGTCGATCACCTCCGGTCGCTCGTTCAAATGATCGAGCATCCGCAACAGGAGGAGCCGCACGTTTTTGGGAGGGATATCCGTCGCCGAAGTGACGAGGCGGCCCTCCGGGGTCAGGATGGCGAGAGCCGGCCACCCGGCCTGGCCATAACGACGCGCCAGGTCGGGGCGATGAAACGGATTGACCCGGATTCCCAGGTAACGTTCCTCCACGAGGGACCGCAAAGCGCCATCCTCCTCGGCGAACAGACCGTCACACCCCGGTGCCGCCAGGTATATGAGAATGGGACGATGGGGACGCTTCTCTGGCGACCGGAGATCGCTCCATGAACGCCAGTCGATGACCTGGTCCGTCCAGACCGGCTGATTCTGCGTATCCGAGATTGGGGGCTTGGAGACGGTCCGGGCATCGCCGGGTGGGGGTTCCGGAGAGCAGCTCAAGCCCCATAATGACAGGAGCCACAGAACGGCACTGGGCACGAAAGAAGGGCTCGTAACGGCTGTAAGAAGTGTCGAATGTTATTGATAAACAGGTAGCTCGACTCAATCTACCGCGGTCGCTTGAAGGCGTCAAGCAGGAGCATTCGCAGCCGCTCGCAGGTGAGTGGGTCCCGGCACACATGAGCTTCGGCCGGGTGGCGCCCGTCGCCGCAGAGGTTGCGCGCACCTATATTCATCCGGCTCGCAACTCTTCCACGCGACCGCACACCAGGCCCGGGACCCCGCGCCGGGTAGATGAGGAGGACATCCGCAGTGAACCCGTTGGAGAAAAAGACACTTGGAAGCTCTGGTCTGGAGGTAACTCGACTCGGGTTGGGTTGCGCCGCCATCGGCGGGCTTTTCGGCGACATTCCCGAGGAGCAGGCCGACGCCGTCGTCGCCCGCGCCCTCTCTCTCGGGCTCAACCTGCTCGACACCGCGCCACTCTACGGATCGGGCAAGAGTGAACGTCGTCTTGGGCGGGCGCTTCAGGGTGTTCCTCGAGACAGCTACATCCTATGCACGAAGGTGGGCCGCATCCTCGTGCCCACCGAAGGGGAAGACAGAGGACAGGAGATTTTCGACAATCCGCCTCCCTTCGAGCCCGTTTTCGACTTCAGCCATGACGGCGTCATGCGGTCCTTCGAAGAAAGCCTCGAGCGGCTGGGGGTGGACCGAATCGATGTCCTCCACATCCACGACCCGGACGACCACTACAATGAAGCGATCAGAAGCACCTATCCGGCGCTTCGCAAGCTGCGCGAAGAAGGCGTCATCCGCGGCGTCAGCGCCGGTATGAATCAGTCGCAGATGCTGGCGCAGTTTGCCCGTGAGGGTGAGTTCGACTGCTTCCTGCTCGCCGGGCGTTACAGCCTCCTCGAGCAGGGCGCCCTCGACGAGCTCTTTCCGCTGTGTCTGCAGAACGACATCGGCATCCTGGCGGGCGGCACCTACAACACCGGCATTCTGGCGAAGGGCGCTCGAACGGGCGCCAAGTACAACTACGCCGACGCCCCGACCGAGATCATCGAGCGGGCTCGCAGGTTCGAAGAGGTTGCGGCCACCCACGACGTCAACCTCAAGGCGGCCTCGTCGCAGTTCGCTCTGGCGCACCCGGCGGTCACATCCATCATCCCCGGGACGCGGCAGCCAGATCGTGTCACCGAGAACTTCGAAGTGCTCTCGGAGGAGATTCCCGACGCTTTCTGGGAGGAGCTGAGGGAAAAGGAACTCATCCGCCGCGACGCGCCGACGCCGCATTCTTAGCGGGCGCAACCCCAGCAACTTGGGCACCGCTGCTGGCGACGCTCAGCCGAACTTGAAGACGTAGGTTCCCGCACCCTCCAGCTGCCACATCAGCTCGAACCGGTTCCAGTAGCGCTCGATCGTCGGAGTGAGGTGCTTGTAGGTCGTCACCGAGAGCTGGCCCACCACCACGTAGTCGACTCCGTGTTGCTCCAGTGAGGCGAGCACTTCCGGCGGCTCCTTGAACGGGTAGGGCACCGTGCGTCGACCAGACACCACGTACATCCAGTATGGCTTGCGGCCGCACACGACGGCATCGCTGCTCGAGTTTTCCTTTATCCACTGACCCGCGGCGTAGTAGGAGCGAAAGGAACTGGGGTAGTTTCTCTCAGCGGCGGCGGCGAGACGATCCAGACCGCGGACATTCATGAAGAGCAGGGCGACGATGGCGCCGACGACCAGCACACGGCCCGCCTGGCGTGCACCTCTCGTCGCCAGACGCGACGCGAGATCGGCGACCACCCGCAGAGTGAAAAACATCATCAGAGGAACGAGCGGCACCAGAAAGCGGTCGCTTGCCCAGGGCCATACGATCAGGATGCCCGTCGAAAAAATGAGGTAGTTCAGCAGCAGCAGATCCTGACCCCGTCGGGCGCACAGCAGGATGGCGTAGAGCGACAGAGCGATGACGATCAGGGAGAGCGGCTGCAGAATCGTGGAATAGTCCGGGAACCATTGAGTCAACGGGACCTCCGGCCGGAAAGCGGGCCACAGAGCCCCGGGGATCTCGCGGGGAAAATAGGTCAGCGTGTTGTACGACAGTCGCGCTATGTAGTCGGCGAGGTCGGCGATGCCGCGATCCGGGTAGTATGGGTTTTCGAGGATGAGCTGCTTGAGGTAGACGGTTCCCGACCCGACGGCCCGATTTCTCAGGGTCCACGGCAGGGCGACGGCGGCGGCGGCGATCGCGGTGACGACAGCTTTCCGGAGCTGTCGCTGCTGCACCAGATAGAGGAGTGTTGCCATCACCAGAACGACGCCCATGCTGCGCACGTAGTACGACCACATCATGAAGCCGACACCGCAAATGAAATAGTAATTGCCGCGGATTTTCTCGTCTTTGATGCCGCGCTCCAAACAGAAGAGCGCGAGCAGGGAGAACAGCAGGTAGGGCACTTCGGACATCACCTGGTGACCATACTCGACCACCAGTGGACAGGTGAGGCTCGCAGCCGTCACGGCGACGGCCGGTAGCCTGCCCCACTGATCGGCCATCAGGAAGAAGAGCGCCACCATGGCCGCGGCGAACAGCCCCACTACCAGCCTCTTCATCGCCCCCCAGTCGGTGAGCGAATCGGGCTCCCCCTCGGCACTGAAGAGAGCTGCGAGCGGTGCCAGCAACAGCGGAAAGCCGAAGGGGTACTTCGTCGCAGCTCTCGGACTGGGGTGATTGATCAGGCTCATGCCCTCACCCTGGGCGAGGCTGCGAGCCAGAATGATGAACTCGGTGTTGTCGCCGGTGAGTGAGAGCTTTTCGTCGAAGGTCCAGGCGCTGACGATGAGAGAGAGGACGACGATCGTCACGGGAACGACGAGACGCCAGGCTCGGTTCCCCAGAGTCGCCTCCATCAGCCGCAGCCGGCCTTCGACGACTCGCTCCTGTCGCTCCTCGACGCCCTCGCCTTGATGCGCGGCGTCCCGCCGCCGCTTTTTTCCTCTCCCCTTCGCCATGTCTATCCGAAACCTCTGTCGCTTTCATCTTGATGTCCAACTCGCCGTGACATACCTTCGCCCGTCGATTCGACGACGACGGAAGGGGGAGGATCGGTATTTACCATGGCAACTGTTCGCATAGGCGTCATCGGGTGCGGCGCCATTTCACAGGTACATCACCTGCCGAATCTCCAGATTCTGCGCGACGAATTTTGTACGATGGACTGAGCGGATCCTGACCTCGGCGCGTGAACTCGTCCTCCGCCGTGGCGAATCCGGGGCAGATGGCCACCCGCGTGCCGAGTTTCACGCTCGCGTCGACACCCTCTCCCACGGCACTGACAACGCCGACTCCGTCTGCGCCGCCGATGTGGGGCAGGGGTAGTTCGAGGCTTGGCCAGCCGCGCCGCACCCAGATGTCGAGGTGATTCAACGCCATTGCCTTCAACTCGACGACGACCTCGCCACTGTGTGGCTGCGGCTGCTCGATGTTTGTGTACCGCAGCACATCGGCGTCGCCGTGCTCTTCGAATACGAGCGCCTTCATCACCCTCTCAGTGTTGTGACCTTCCGGGGTACTCTTCCGGACCGAAGCTGTCAACGGCAATCGCCTGCTGCACCAGTCGCGCCGGCCTGTCCCGAGGGAGCGTACTGGCCCGAATGGCAGATCTGATTTTGGCGTCGATCGCCGCGCTGTGATGGGTAAGCGAAAGGGCGCGCTCGAGGCGGCTCAACGGTTCCTCGGGATCGGAGGGCAGATAAATGCCCGCTGTCAGCGCGTCGCGCTGGCGACCTGGCGTTTGTATCGCTCGCGCCACAAGTCCACCCAGTTCATCGGAGGGCATCGATGAGAGGCGGTTCAGCCGCGACCACGAGGCCACGGGACCTCATCCGGAACGAGACTCGCATACTCCTGCTCACAACTGCCGTCTTCGTTCAGGATTCTGAAGACCTCATCCGACGTCTCGCGAGGAAACGCATCGAGCCGAGTTACGCTCGTTTTCTTTGCCAGTTGTGCAGCCATGACAGTTTCTGAAAGAGGATTGGCTTCCCGTGCGTGAATGTACTCAGATAGCGCCCTCATCTCTACCGTCTTCGGCCCGGCCGGCGGCGAGTCTGGCGGCAGCAAAAGACCCTCCCGAGTCAACGTGCTCAAGAGGGTCGATGACGATCCGGTGACGGGCGCGTCAGGTTATCGTCAACGCCGCCACCTCCGGATCGACGAGTCGCTCGTAGTCGCCGTATGCCATTCTGATCAACTCCGTGTGATTCCCGGCGTTGAAAGCAATTTCGGCATCCTCTGCGAGTGCTTCGGCCACGAACGTGTCCATTCCGTACAGCTTGCCGAAAGGCGGCATGGCTCCCAATACGGCGAATACCTGATTTTCGGCTTCCTTCAGACTGATTCTCATTCGCCCCCGGAGGTTTCCGACTCCGCTTCTGTCGGCAAGCGTCTCTGCGCCAGCTCCTGGTCCATCAGGAACAGCGCCGCGTTGCTGTCGCCGACGAGTCGCATTTTTTGGAGCATGTCGTTGACGATCGCCTCCTCCTCCACCTGCTCGCTGATGAACCATTGCAGAAAGGCGTGAGTCGCGTGGTCGTGCTTCTCCGTCGCCAGTTCAACGAGCCTGTATATCGCCTCGCTGTTGGCGCGCTCGCTTTCCAGTGCCCATTCGAACGCCTCGAGAGGCGACCCCCACTCCTTGCGCGGCGCCGGCAGGGCGAGAAGTTCCACGCGCCCGTCCCTGTCGACGATGAAGTCATAGATCTTGTTCGCGTGCATGCGCTCTTCGAGATAGTGTATGCGCATCCAGTGAGCAAAGCCCTTCAAGTTGATCGCTTCGAAGTAGGCGGCGGCCGACAGGTAGGAATAGGCCGAACTGAACTCGACGTTGATCTGCTTGTTCAGGGCGTCCTGTATCTCTTTGCTGACCATGTCACGTCTCCCTTGTCTGCTAGGGCGTCGGCAGCTGATACCCCTCGCGCTTCACTTTGATCCGCGCCAGGACCGACTTCTGTCCCTCGGCGGCGCTATTGCCGTAGGTCACGTAAAGCGTCTTACTGTGCTTGCCGCGACCGAAGGCCACATTCGTTGGCACCCATTCCGTCGGAATGTAGGCCAGCTCTTTTCCTTTCGGCGAATAGACGATGACCCCTGGTCGTGTCACGTCACGTACCGCCACCCACAAATTGCCGTCCGTGTCACACACCAGACCATCCGGACCATCCTCGGGGGAATAGTCGTGAAGCACCTCGCGGAAGGTGGCGCTGCCGTCGCCGGCGAGATCGTAGGCCAGCAGGGCCATGCGACCCTTGTGGGACCGATCGCCCGCGACGAGCGCCCCCGCATCTCCATAGGCTATCAGCAGCCCCATGCTGCCATTGTCGTTGGAGACCACGTAGAGCGACCTCTGGTCCGGCGCCACCGCCACTCCGTTCGGCTTACCGGCATCGGTGATGATTCGGTGGATGGAGCCATCTGGGTCGATGCGGTAAACGGCGAAAACCCCAATCTCGACCGACTCGTGACCGAGGTAACGCGGGTCGCTGAAGTAAATGCGACCCATCTCGTCGAGGGTGACGTCGTTCGGGGCGTTGAACTTGCGCCCATTGTGCAGCCCGGCGATGATCTCCGTCTTGCCGGTGCTCAAATCGGTTCGCGTCACTCGCCGGCCACCGAAATCGGCCCCCTCGCAGGCGAGAAGCCTACCCATAGCATCGAACTTCAGGCCATTCGACATGCCGCTCGGCGAGCGAAAGATCTTCGTCTTGCCGGTCTTGGGATCGTAGCGCCAAATGTGACCCGCCTGCATGCCGGAGAGTCCGGTGAAGGTAATGTCGCTGAAATAGACAGAGTTGTCCGGCGCCACGGCCGGCCCCTCGGTGAAGAACGCCCCGTCGAAGACGACTTCCAGCTCCGCCTTCGCCGACACGATACTGGAGTCGCCGCTTGGGGACAGATCCCTTTTCTCCGCCTCCTCCGCGGTAAGACTGGAACCTACCCCGGCGGTGAGCAGCGCCACAGCGATCCACACTGTCTTCGTCGAAGCGGCGAAAGTAGCTCGGTATGTCATGGTTCGTTCCTTTCTTTGCTATATACCCGCTATACATCTACAGGCATGGTCCCGATCTTAGTTGAAACAGCACAGGCTCCCCATCGTTACCTTCTTACGAGAAATCCTGGAAAGAATCTCGTGTGGGTAACAAGAAAGGAGTCTGCAATGGGCAAGCTATCAGCACGGAAGAAGCGCCTCAAACGCACGGTTGAAATCGGCACCGTGGATCCAGCGGCAGGAGCTGTGGCAGAGGATCTGGATGCTAGAATCGAGGCGATCCAGCTGCTGGTCCCTCTCGGACTGGAGGCGGTGGCCGAAGAGCTGCAGAGGGCGGTCATGGAATTGGCCGGGCGCCGGTATCAACGCAAGGAGTCAGATCAGCCGTACCGTCGCTGGGGCTCTCAGCGGGGATCGGTATATCCGGGTGATCAGAAGGTACCCGTAGAGGTGCCCCGGGTACGCAACGTCGACAGCGACACGGAGGTCGCGCTGGACGCCTACCAGGCCCTGCAGACGCCCCGGAAAATGGACGAAGGACTGCTGCAGAAGGTGTTGAAGGGTATCGCCACTCGCAACTACGAGGACTGCGCCGAGACCGTACCGGAGACGTTCGGCCTGTCACGCTCGTCGGTCTCCCGTCGCTACGTGAAGGGCACGGCTCGCAAGCTGGCCGAATTCCAGGAGCGCTCCCTGGAAGGCTACGACCTGGTGGCGCTGTTT
>CBDBIJ010000113.1:0-29312 GCA_965205655.1 Candidatus Latescibacterota bacterium | reverse complement strand
CACCCCTCCGGGAACTCATCCGGACCATCGTCTGAAATACAGCATCTCTCCGCGCTCCGTACGGAGAGATGCCCCGTCCACGGTACCCATCGCAGCGGCACCGGTCCATCTTGCGCCGTCACGGGAGTACCAGAATTCGATCACAGGATTCAGTCATGAAGCTGCCACAAGGAATAACTCTGACAGCTCTGTCGCTCATCGGTTGGCTGGCGACGGCGGCTGCGCAGGCACCGCTCTCGCTTCCGTCCCTCATCGAAGAAGCGCTGGCGAACAATGCGAGCCTAGTCGTTCTCCAGCATCGTCTCGAAGCGGCCCGAGCCCGCATTCCGCAGGCCGGCGCGCTCATGGATCCCATGCTGAAATTCGAGCTCAGCAACGTGCCCACAAGCGACTTCGATTTCGACAGCACGCCAATGAGCGGCAAGCAGCTGGGCATTACTCAACGCTTCCCCTATTGGGGCAAGCTCGATGCCAGAGAGCGCATGGCCGAACACTCGGCTTCAGCTGCCGAAGCGACCTGGGCGGACCGCGAAGCCGCCGTAGTGAACATGGTGAAGCAGGCCTATTTCACCCTCGTCTTTCTCGATCGCTCTATCGAGATCACCGAACAGAACGAGGCCCTGCTCGGAGATTTCATCCGCATCGCGCAGACGAAATACTCCGTTGGGAAAGGACTGCAGCAGGACGTTCTCAAGGCGCAGGTCTCGCTTTCGAGCCTGAAAGATCGCCTGATCGTGTCGCGCCACCGCCGGCTGCGGGTCGAAGCGGAGATGAACTCCGTGTTGAACCGCCCGCCTCAGGCGCCCCTCGGCCCCACACCCACCATCGTGCAGACCGCCTTTGCCCAGGACTCGGAGGCGTTGCAACGAACTGCGATCGAACAGCGACCAATGCTCAACGCCATGGAGGAACGGCTCAGCTCGTTGCGGGCGGCCGAAGACCTTGCCCGCAAGGAGTACCAGCCCGATTTCGACGTCAGTGTGGGATACCGCCAGCGTAGCTTCGACGGCGATCCGGTTGAGGGGAGCGACTTCGTGTCCGCCGGCGTCAAGCTCAATCTTCCGATTTATCGCGGCCGCAAGCAGGATCAAAAGCTGCTTGAAACCCGCGCCCGCATTCGCGCCGCGGAATCGGAACACCATGACCACCTTCAGCAGGTCAAGACGCGGGTCCAGCAGCTGTGCGTCGATATCGCCATGCACGGCGAGCGAGTAGCCCTGTTCAAGACCGCCATCATTCCCCAGGCGGATCAGTCGCTGGCCTCCGCCATCACCGCCTATCAGGTGGACAAGGTGGATTTCCTGACCCTACTGAACAATCAGGTAACCCTCTTCAATTTCGAGATCGACTATTACCGTCACTTGACGGATTACGAGAAAAAGCTTGCCGCACTGGAGGCCGTCGTCGGTGTGAGACTGTTCCAGGAGGACTGATCAAATGTCGAGACAGATCATCATCATCATCATCATTGCGCTCGCCGTCGGCATGGCGCTCGGATCGTGGATGCTCGCTCCGGACGACGGGCATGCTCCGGCCGCAGGTGAAACGCTCATCTATCGCTGCCCCATGCACCCCACGGTTGTCTCGGAGCATCTAGGTAGGTGCCCCGTGTGCGATATGGATCTGGTGGCGGTCAAATCAGCTGCGGACCAGCGCCCGTCGGGAGAGCGTAAGGCCGCGTACTGGCGGGCGCCCATGGACCCGAGCTACACATCGGACCGGCCCGGCAAATCACCGATGGGAATGGACCTGATTCCGGTCTACGAAGACGAGCTGGGGTCGCAGGGCACGGTGAGTATCGATCCCGTGACTGTCCAGAACATCGGGGTTAAGACGGCCTTCGTGGAACGAAGGCCGCTCCGGCGCACGATTCGAACCGTCGGCCGCGTCGATTACGATGAAACTCGCCTGACCGACGTCAACACAAAGGTCGCCGGCTGGGTCGAGAAACTCCACGTCGACTACACCGGACAGATGGTGACGAAAGGCCAACCACTGCTCGAGATCTTCAGTCCCGAGCTGGTCGCCGCCCAGGAGGAATACCTCACCGCCCTCGACTACCGCCACCGCCTCGAAGCCACCGCGCCTTCGAACGTGCTGCAAGGTGCTCGCGATTTACTCGGTGCCTCGCTCAAGCGCCTGCAATACTGGGACGTGACAGACGGGCAGATCGAGGAGCTCGAACGCAATCACGAGGTGACTCGCACCATGACCGTGCACTCCCCTCAACAGGGCATCGTCGTTCACAAGGCCGTATTCGGAGGGCAGCACATCGCTCAGGGCCAGCACCTCTATAGGATCGCCGAGTTGTCTCAGGTGTGGGTCTATGCGGACATCTACGAGTACGAGCTGCCCTGGGTGAAGGAAGGCCAGAAGGCGGCAGTGCAGCTGTCGTATCTGCCCGGCAGAACCTTCGAAGGCGATGTGACCTACGTCTATCCGTTTCTTGAGCCCGAGACTCGAACCGTAAAGGTGCGGATGAGCTTCCCGAATCCCGATCTTGAGCTCAAGCCCGAGATGTACGCGAACGTGACCATTCAATCACCGGTAGCGGAGGACGCCCTCGTGGTGCCCGTCCAGGCCGTCATTCACTCCGGTGAGCGACTCGTCGCCGTCGTCAGTATGGGCGAGGGACGCTTCCAGCCTCGTCAGCTCGAGGTAGGTGCCGAAGCCGATGGCCACTATCAGGTGCTGGCCGGGCTCCGCGAAGGAGAGAAGATCGTCACCTCAGCCCAGTTCCTCATCGACTCGGAGAGCAATCTGAAGGCTGCGATCAGCGCCATGAGCGGTGCTGAAGATTCTGAGGTGGTCGATGAGCACGCCGGACATCGATGACGCGGATACGAGCATGTTGAAGCGAATCATCCAGGCGAGCGTCGACAACAAATTCATGACCGTACTGGTGACGGTGATGGCCATCGGGGCCGGCATCTACGCCATGGACAAGACCCCACTCGACGCCATCCCCGACTTGTCCGATGTGCAGGTCATCGTCTTTACCGAATACGCCGGTCAGGCTCCTCAGGTCGTCGAGGACCAGGTGACCTACCCACTCACCACCGCCATGCTCGCTGTGCCGTTTGCGAAGGTCGTGCGGGGATATTCCTTCTTCGGACTTTCGTTCGTCTACATCATCTTCGAGGATGGCACCGACATGTACTGGGCCCGGAGCCGGGTCCTCGAATACCTGAACTTCGTCGCCGATCGATTACCGCGGGGAGTGACACCGAAGCTGGGCCCGGACGCCACCGGCGTCGGCTGGGTCTACGAATACGTCCTCGAGGACACCACCGGCCGGCATGACCTTGCCGAGCTGCGCTCGATCCAGGACTGGTACCTGCGCTACGAGCTTACCAGCGTCCCCGGCGTCTCGGAAGTGGCCAGCATCGGGGGCTTCGTCAAGCAGTACCAGGTGACGGTCGATCCCAACAGGCTGCTGGCCTATGGCATTCCACTCCACAAGGTGCGTCTGGCCATCCAGCGGAGTAACAACGACGTCGGAGGCCGTCTCATCGAGCTGGGCGAGACCGAGTTCATGGTTCGGGGTCTCGGCTACATCAAGTCTCTGCACGACATTCGCAGCGTGCCCGTCGGTGTCGATGTGAACGGCACGCCAATCCGCGTCGGCGATATTGCCACCGTGCAGCTCGGACCGGAGCTCAGGCGCGGGCTCGCCGAATGGAATGGTGAGGGTGAGATCGTCGGTGGCGTCATCGTCATGCGCTACGGCGAGAACGCCCTCGCCGTGATTGAACGCGTGAAGGAAAAACTGGAATCTCTGAAATCGGGACTTCCAGCCGGCGTCGTCATCCACACCGCCTACGACCGCTCCGGCCTCATTCTGCGAGCGATCGACAACCTCACCGAGAAGCTCATCGAGGAAAGTATCGTCGTGGCGCTGGTGTGCATCGTCTTCCTGCTCCATTTCCGCAGCGCCCTGGTTGCCATCTTCACCCTGCCAGTCGGGATCCTCGTCTCCTTCATCATCATGCAGCAGCAGGGGATCAACGCCAATATCATGTCCCTGGGCGGCATCGCCATCGCCATCGGCGCCATGGTCGACGCCGCCATCGTCATGATCGAGAACGCCCACAGGCACATCGAGCGTGACGGCGGCACGAAGGATCACTGGCAGATCATCGTCGACGCCTCGAAGGAAGTGGGGCCGGCCCTGTTCTATTCGCTGCTCATCATCACTCTGTCCTTCCTGCCGGTGTTTACTCTGCAGGCTCAGGAAGGGCGCTTGTTCAAGCCGCTCGCCTACACCAAGACCTATGCGATGGCAGCATCCGCCCTGCTGTCCATCACCATCGTACCCGTGCTCATGGGATTCTTCATCCGTGGCAGGATCATGGCGGAAGGAAGGAATCCACTCAACCGCTTCCTCATATGGTTGTACCGCCCGGTCATCGAGTGGGTGTTGCGCCACAAGATCGCCGTCATCGTCGCGGCTGGCCTCGTCTTGTTCGTCACCGTCTTCCCCTTCACCAGCAAGGTGGTAGCGTTCTCGGACGAGCCCCGGAGCCTGACATATCGGGCCCTTGTCAATGTGGACCGAATCTTCCCGCTCGAGAAAATCGGCTCCGAGTTCATGCCGCCCCTGTATGAAGGCGATCTCCTCTATATGCCCACGACCCTCCCCGGAATCTCTGTTACGAAGGCGCGCGAGGTGCTGCAGCAGACGGACAAGATCATCCGCTCGTTCCCGGAGGTCCACAATGTATTCGGCAAGATTGGTCGCGCCGAGACGGCCACCGATCCGGCGCCCCTGTCGATGATAGAAACGACGATCATGCTCAAACCGGAAGACGAGTGGCGCCCCGGGATGACGCCGCAAAAGCTGGTCGATGAATTGAATGCGGCCATACAGTTCCCGGGTTTGACCAATGCCTGGACGATGCCGATCAAGACCCGCATAGACATGCTCTCGACCGGCATCAAGACCCCGGTGGGAATCAAGGTTGCCGGTCCCGATCTGGAAACCCTGGAGCGGCTCGGTAGAAAGATCGAAGACGTCGTGCGGGACATACCTGGAACCTTGAGCGTGTATGCCGAGCGCGTTGCGGGTGGCAATTATCTCGACTTCGAGATCCGGCGCAAGGAGGCCGCACGCTACGGACTGACCGTAGGCGATGTCCAGGATGTCATCATGTCTGCCATAGGCGGCATGAATATCACCCATACGGTGGAAGGGCTCGAGCGTTACCCCGTCAACCTGCGTTACGGCCGCGAACTGCGGGATAACCTTCCCGCCCTCAGACGCGTGCTCGTTCCCACACCGACAGGCGCTCAGATACCGATTGAGCAGCTTGCCGACATCCGCTTTCGCAAAGGACCTCCCGGAATCAAAAGCGAGAACGCCCGGCTCAACGCCTGGATCTACATCGACATCAAGGGCATTGACGTGGGCACTTACGTGCGGCGGGCCCAGCAGGTCGTTCTCGAGCGCATCGACATGCCCGCTGGATACAACCTCGTGTGGAGCGGGCAGTACGAGTACATGCAGCGCGCCCAGGAGCGCCTGCAGGTCGTGGTGCCGATCACGCTCGGGATTATCTTTCTGCTCCTCTACCTAAACTTCCGCAATATGACCGAGAGCCTCATCGTCATGCTGTCGCTGCCGTTCGCTCTCATAGGCGGAATCTGGCTCATGTATCTGTTGGATTACAACATGAGCATCGCCGTCGGTGTCGGATTCATCGCCCTAGCGGGGGTCACCGCGGAGATCGGTGTGGTTATGCTCACCTACCTTGACCAGGCATACGAGAAGCGCCGCAGCGAGGAGCAGCTGAACAGCAGGAGCGACCTGCACCAGGCCGTGATCGAAGGGGCCGCGCTGCGCGTTCGTCCGATCATGATGACGGTGTGCGCCATTATCGGAGGTTTGTTGCCGATCATGTGGGGCCACGGCACCGGCTCCGAAGTGATGCAGCGCATCGCCGCGCCCATGGTTGGAGGAATGATCTCCTCGACGATCCTGACCCTGATCGTCATCCCGGCCATCTACGCCCTGTGGAGGGGATGGTCTATTCGGCGGGATAACTTTTGACGAGCCTGCGTCCGACGGTGGACGCAGCAGCTACCAGGAGGTAAACATGTCGTTGACACGAAAGGCATACGTCACAATCGCTCTCCTCGCAGTAGGCGTTGCAGTCGCCACGGCCCACAAGGGGGAGAAACATACTTCTGAAGCATCGCCGCCTGCTTCACAGCCGCAGGAGGAACCGGACATCGACGTAAGGACCGTCGACGGCGAGATCATCGACATTACATGCTACATCAGACATGACTCGCGCGGTCCGGAGCATCTCAAGTGTGCGCTCACCTGTGCCGAGTTGGGAATGCCGCTGGGGCTGCTGGAAAACGGAACTGGCGAGCTCTTCCTGATACTTCCGGGGGGGCATTCCGATCCCCGCGAGCTCGTGCTTCCGTATATCGCCAAAAAGGTGAGGGTCGATGGCGTTCTGTGGGGTTCGGGTGGTCTCACCGGAATCGAAATCGAGGACATCCGTGAGCTCGGAAAGACTGAACCGGCCGAAGACACAGGCTGATGGAGGGACCGCAATGGCAGCTATAGATCCCGTCTGTGGCATGGAGGTAGAGCCTGCCGCCGATACGCCCAGCTACGAACACCACGGTCAGGATTACTACTTCTGTTGCGACCACTGCCTCGAGCGTTTCCGTCAGGATCCGCAGCGCTACCTTACTCCCTCGCCAAGCGCCGAACCTGTTCCGAATGACGGGGCTGAGTCAGCCGCCATTCACACCTGCCCGATGCATCCCGACGTCCGTCAGGAAGGGCCCGGTTCCTGTCCCGATTGCGGCATGGCGCTTGAGCCCGCGGTTCCCGTTGGCCCGGCCACAAAGACTGAGTACACCTGTCCCATGCATCCCGAGGTCGTGCGGGACGAGCCTGGGAGCTGCCCGCAGTGCGGCATGGCACTCGAGCCGCGCACCGTGACGGCCGAAGATGAAGCCAATCCCGAGCTGCTCGACATGTCGCGCCGCTTCTGGATCAGCCTTCTCCTCACGCTGCCGGTGTTTGTCCTGGCCATGGCGGAAATGCTGCCCGGTCAACCACTGCACCGCGGCCTCGGCGAAAGCACGATTGTCTGGCTCCAACTCCTGCTCAGCACGCCCGTTGTTGTGTGGGGCGGCTGGCCCTTCTTCCAGCGCGGCTGGGCCTCCCTCGTCAACCGTAGCCTCAACATGTTCACCCTCATCGCGACCGGCACCGGCACCGCTTATGCGTACAGCGTCGTGGCCACTCTCCTGCCCGGAATCTTCCCCCCCTCCTTCCGCGGCGCCGATGGCGTAGTCGCGATCTACTTCGAGGCGGCGGCTGTCATCACCACACTCGTCCTTTTGGGGCAGGTTCTCGAGCTGCGCGCGCGCAGCCGTACCGGCAGCGCCATCAAAGCCCTCCTCGGGCTCGCACCGACTACGGCGCTGGTGGTTCGCAGCGATGGTGTTGAGGAAGAAACGCCGCTCGAACACGTGGAGATCGGCGACCTGTTGCGCGTGAGACCGGGAGAGAAGGTGCCCGTCGACGGTATCGTGGTGGAGGGAAGCAGCTCCGTGGACGAATCGATGGTAACCGGCGAGCCTTTACCGGTCGAGAAGACCGCGGACACTCGGGTCACCGGCGGAACAGTGAACGCGACCGGAAGTTTCGTCATGCGAGCCGACCGCGTCGGAGGCGACACGCTTCTGGCCCGGATCGTCCGCATGGTGGCCGAGGCCCAGCGCACCAGAGCCCCCATTCAGCGGCTCGCCGATGTCGTGGCCTCCTATTTCGTGCCCGCCGTCATCCTCGCTGCCGCCGTGACCTTCGTGGTATGGGGATTCATCGGCCCGGAACCGCGCCTGGCCTACGCGCTGGTGAACGCTGTCGCCGTCCTCATCATCGCCTGTCCCTGTGCCCTCGGTCTTGCCACGCCCATGTCCATCATGGTTGGCACCGGTCGAGGCGCCATGGCTGGCGTGCTCATCAAGGACGCCGAAGCGCTCGAAGTCCTGCAAAGAGTCGATACCCTCGTCGTCGACAAAACCGGAACGCTGACTGAGGGAAAACCCGAGCTCGTCTCGATCGAGCCCGTAGCAGAATGGAACGAGTCAGAGCTGCTGCGCCTGGCTGCCAGCCTCGAACGCGGCAGCGAGCATCCATTGGCCGCTGCCATCGTCGCAGGCGCCCGCACTCGAAACATCGAGCTCTCACCACCGCGCGACTTCGCGTCTCATACTGGTCTGGGCGTGGAGGGCACTGTCGATGGCCATTCCGTCGCTCTCGGGAACTACGCCTTTCTCGAACAGCATGCCGTCGATCGCTCACCCCTTCTGGGACGCGCCCGTGAACTGGCCTTGAAGGGCCAGACAGTCATGTTCGTCGCCGTCGACGGAGTACTGGCGGGAATCCTCGGCGTGGCCGATCCGGTGAAGGAATCGACGCCCGAGGCGATTCGCCTGCTGGAGGAGGCTGGGATCCGCATCGTCATGCTCAGTGGAGACAATCGAGCCACTGCCGAGGCCGTCGCCAGGGAACTGGGAATCACCGAGGTCGAGGCTGAAGTGCTGCCGGAACAGAAGGGAGAAGCGGTGCGCCGGCTTCAGGAGCGGGGCAGAATTGTGGCCATGGCCGGCGACGGCATCAACGATGCCCCCGCCCTCGCCCAGGCCCACGTCGGCATAGCCATGGGGACGGGAACGGACGTCGCCATGGAGAGCGCCGGAGTGACGGTGGTAAGCGGAGACCTGAGAGCAATCGCTCGGGCTCGGAGGCTCAGCCAGAGTACTATGAGAAACATTCGGCAGAATCTGTTCTTCGCGTTCCTCTACAACATGCTCGGCGTGCCAATCGCCGCTGGCCTGCTCTATCCATTCGTAGGACTCCTTCTCAGCCCCATGATCGCCAGCGCCGCCATGACGTTCAGCTCGGTCTCCGTGATCGGAAACGCCTTGCGACTCCGAAAACTCGAGCTGTAGCTTCTTTACCAGCGGATGGTACTCAGCGTCATGTCGCGTCTTCTGCGAATTGGGACCCCGGTATCCTTCGCGAACTCCTTGATTTTAGGCCGCTGATTCTGTACGTACCCAGTCCGCTAGCGAGCCACTGCAGTTTCGACACCATGGGAGTCTCCCTCATGATCGCTCGAGAGCCTACCGCCCTGCGCACGTGCTCGATCGTTGCCGTTCTCACTCTGTCTCCCCTCCTCCGGACCGACCACGTTTCTGCCGCAACATTCGAGGTGGACAGCACCGGGGACGGCGCTGATGTAGTGCTTGACGGTGTTTGTGACGCCGATGCGGGAGCACCCGTTGAATGCACGCTCCGAGCTGCGATTGCAGAGGCGAACAACACCGTCGGTCCTCACAGCATAGACTTCGAGATAGGCGGCGCCACACCTCACGTCATTCAACCGGCTGTGGGCAACCCACTCCCGACGGTCAATAAGACCGTGACGATCGATGGCTCGACAGATTCGGACTTCAACACGAATTCGACTCCAGTCATAGAGCTGGACGGTACGAATCTGGCCGCCGGTGAGGATGGCCTCAAAATTCGACTGCGCATGCACCGTTCGCAGTCTGATAATCAACAATTTTCCGGCCAGCGGTATCTACACGAATGCGAACAACGGCACGTTCGAAGGCAACTGGATCGGCATCGACGCCGACGGAACGACAGCACAGCCCAACGGCGACTACGGAATCGAGATTGATGGCTCGGACAACAACACAATCGGAGGCACGACATCCGGGGCCGGAAATGTGCTGTCGGGCCAGACGACCGGCGGCGTCTTTATCGGCGCCTCAGGGGTCAGTAATCTGATTCAGGGCAACCTCATCGGCACGGACGTCAACGGCACCGCCGATCTCGGCAACGGCGTCAACGGCGTTGAAATCAACAATGCCGATAACAACACGGTCGGTGGGTCGACGGCGGCCGAGCGCAACATCATATCCGGAAACAACAACTACGGCGTCTTCCTTTCGGTAGGAAGCACCGGCAACGTAATCAAGGGCAACTACATCGGCACCAACAAGACCGGTACGGCAGCGATTTCAGAACACGCGCGGGATCAACATCAATGCCAGTCCGACCAACACCATCGGAGGCTCGGCTACGGGAGAGGGGAACGTCATCTCCGGCAACGCCATGCCGGGAATCTGGATAGAGGCCGTCTCCAACGGAAACACTATCAAGGGCAATCTCATCGGCACTCGACCCGATGGGACGACTGCCCTCGGCAACGGCGGCTACGGCATCGTCATCACCGGCAACTCATTGAACAACAACGTTGGTGGCACCGCCACCGGTGACGGCAATACAATCGCCAACAACGGCAACGACGGCGTCAGGGTCTTTTCCGGCACTGGCAATGCCATTCTCGGCAACTCCATTCACACCCACCTGGCTGCATTCAGGGGCATCGACCTCAATGCAAATGGAACCGACGTCAACGACGCGAATGATCTGGATGGCGGGGCAAACAACACTCAGAATTTCCCAGCGCTGACTGCCGCCAACACTGTTGGCAGTACGTCCATCACTGGTTCCCTGGACAGTACGCCCAACACCAACTTCAGAATCGAGTTTTTTGAGAGCGCCGCGTGTCACGCCTCCGGCAATGGCGAAGGCAAGACGTTCCTAGCAGCCTGTGGTGAAAGTCGGTGATTTTCTTGCGGCGCGGATGAGGAGCCTCTCCTTACCTTTGAGCATCAACCTTGCAGGGGAGATGCTGTCATGGCGTTGGGAAAACGGAAGCGCGCGAGCCAAGCTCAGCTGTGGGTGGCGACGCAGCACCTGAGGGCTCCGGGACATCCTTTTTACAAGAGATTGAATGAGGTGCTGGACAAGCACGGATTCGACGAGTTTGTGGAAGAGCGGTGCACGACGTTTTACGCCGAGGGCGCCGGTCGGCCCGGCATCCCGCCCGGGGTCTATTTCCGCCTGCTCATGATCGGCTATTTCGAGGGCATCGACTCGGAGCGTGAGATCGCCTGGCGCGTCGCCGATTCGCTGTCGTTGCGGGCATTCCTCGGCTACGAGCTCGACAAGGCTACGCCCGATCATTCGACGGTGTCTCGCACGCGCCGGCTGATCGACTTCCAGACGCATCATGAGGTCTTCGAGTGGGTGTTGAAGGTGCTGGCCACATCGAACCTGCTGAAGGGGAAGACGCTGGGCGTCGACGCCACGACGCTGGATGCCAACGCCGCCATGCGCAGCATCGTGCGCCGGGACACGGGCGAAAGTTACGAGGAGTTTCTCACGAAGTTGGCCAAGGCATCGGGCATCGAGACGCCAACGCGAGAGGATCTGGCCAGAATCGACAAGAAGCGCCCGAAGAAAGCGTCCAATAAGGACTGGGAACACCCGCACGATCCGGATGCCCGCATTACCAAAACGAAGGATCGTCGCACCCATCTGGCGCACAAGGTGGAGACGGCGGTGGACATGGACACCCAGGCGATCGTCGCCGTGAGTCTGCCGAGTGCCGATGAAGGCGACACCGAATCGCTGCCGTGGATGCTGGTGCGAACCGAATTGAACGTGGAGGCCGTGTCGCAGGATCCCGAGGCCAGGAAGCATCTGCATCCCAAACCGTTGTCGGAAGTCGTCACCGACAAGGGGTATCACAGCAACGAGGTGCTGGTCGATCTCAAAGCCAGTGCCATTCGCAGCTACATTTCCGAACCGGATCGCGGGCGTCGAGATTGGAAGGACAAAGCGGAAGCACAACAGGCGGTGTATGCCAATCGCCGACGCATTCGCGGCAACCGCGGGCAGGCGCTGCGGCGTAAGCGCGGCGAGCTGCTCGAACGCCCGTATGCTCATCTGTTCGAAACCGGCGGTATGCGACGGCTGTTTCTTCGGGGCCGACAAAACATCCTCAAACGCCTCGTCATTCACGTGTGCGGCTGCAATTTCGGCCTCCTCATGCGCACCCTCTTCGGTGCGGGCACTCCGAGGGGTATGAGGGAGGCGTTTTCCCTCATTTCGTCTCTCATCACTCAGGTTTTCGCGCCTTGGCGCGCTTTGTCGCCGCCCGTGGTTCAACTCTCGGGCACTGCTCGATTTTCGTCGCCATTGGCGGCAACTCGCACCACGAATCTCAGGCCACCCCAAATCTTCCCAAACGGGGCTTTAGCCACGGGCTGCTAGGGGCGAACACCAATGCGGTGACGACCGATGCGAATGGTGATGTGAACTTCAGTGTCACGGTTGCCACTACCGCCACCCTCGGCAGCGTCATCACCGCCACGGCGACCGATCTCACAACGAACGTCAATGACACCTCCGAGTTCTCGGCCTGCGTGTCGGTCGTGCCCACTTTTACCGATTACACGCTCATCGTGCTCGCTCTCGCCATGATCGCTCTCGTGTTCTGGTATCTCCGCTGAGCCAATGCCGGGTATCTCACTCCCCCGCCGCAAGCAGCTCCGGATCGCCGTCACGTTCCTGCTGCTGCTCGCTCTCTTCAACGGCGTCTCCCAGATTGAGCAGCGCTATTCGGGGCAGTTTATCGACATCCCCTATACCTCGTTGGTAACGGCGGCTGCGACTCACGTGGGCAACCTCGTCATGCCGTTTGCGGTCAGTCAGCGCGGTCCGGTCACGCTGAGTGCCGACGATGGCGTCGCCATCGTCGTTCGAGGAGGCTGCAACGGCATCGAATCGGTCTTTCTGCTGCTGGCAGGTATCCTTGCCTTTCCGGTGAGCTGGCACGTTCGTGGCAGGGCGCTCCTCCTCTACCTGCCCCCCATCTTCTTTCTCAACATCGTGCGAGTGCTCATGCTCCTGTGGGTCATGGCAACGATTCCCCAACACATGGATATCTTCCACTACCAGATTGGCCAGGCCATCATGGTCGTGTTCGTCATGTTGTTCTGGATTCACTTCGTCAGAAAGTCCGCTCCCCAGCTCAGCGGGTTCAAGGGATTGCATAAATCCTCAGTGTGACCTGGCGCTTCCATTTCAAGCTGCTCCTGGCATTCGCCGCCTGGAACCTGATCGCGATTGCGGCGCTGCCGCTCTACGCCGAACTCGTCGTTCCGACAGCACAGGCACTCCTCAATCTCATCGAGCCGCACGGCGCCCGCTTCGCGTTCGAGGGAGTGTTCCCCACTGTCACGTGGCGGGTGACGCACGAGACGAAACACCTGGAGCACTTGCTCGCCTTCCGGCTTCTCGCCTACAACCTGGTCCTTTATTTGACTGCCCTGACCGTCGTTCCGAGGGTTTCGAACAGACAGCGGGGCGGGTTTCTCATCAGTGGACTGCCTTTCTTGTTCGGGTTCCACGTCTTCGACCTCACCATGTGGGCGGAGAGCCGGCTGCTCACAGAAATTCGACCGCAGGCATATGACATCTGGGAGCAGTTCGACCTCTGGTTCGCCTTCGTGAAGTTCTACAGTCATTTCAGTGTCCTTGCTCTCAAACAGGTGGTGCCGCTTTTTCTGGTCTGGCTCCAGTGGTCGCTGCAACAGCAGCTGACAGAATCCGGTAACATCGATTCAAGGAGGTAGAGCAATGTCGATGAAACTCCTGCTATTGATTGGTGTAGCTATAGTCCACCCGGCGTATGCCGGTGCGGGCAAGACGGTGAAGGCCGGAGCGGGCAAGGCCGCACCAGCCGTTGCCGGCTTCCGGCAGGGGTTGTGGCAGAGCTTTAGTGACCGAGATGGGATGCCGTCCGCCAACATACTCGCCATCCTGCAGGATCGGGAGGGTTATCTGTGGTTCGGGACGGCGGGAGCGGGCGTGAGTCGCTATGACGGAAAGGAGTTTGTCACCTTCACTACTGACGACGGCCTGGCAAACAATGCCGTGCGGTCCATTGCCCAGGATCGTCATGGCCGTCTCTGGTTTGGCACCGGGGGCGCCGGTGTGAGTCGCTATGACGGGCAGGAGTTCACCACCGTCACCACAAGAGAGGGTCTGACGGACAATAGGGTGTCGTCCATTTTTGAGGACCGAGTGGGCAATCTGTGATTCGGGACCTTGGGTGGTGTGAGTCGCTCATGACGGGCAGATGTTTACCAATTTCACCATCAAAGAGGGCCTGACGGACAACAACGTGAGGGACATTGTCGAGGACCGGCAAGGCCATCTGTGGTTCGGGACGAACCACAACGTCAGCCGCTACGATGGCGAGGCGTTCACGACCTTCACTACCGACGACGGCCTGGCGCAAGATGACGTTCGGAGCGTCGTGGAGGATCGGCACGGCAATCTTTGGTTTGGCCATGCTAGCGCCGGTGTGAGCCGCTATGATGGCGAGGCGTTCACGCAATTCACTACCGAGGATGGCCTGGTGCATAACAGGGTGCGCCCCATTCTGGAGGATCGGGAGGGGAATTTGTGGTTCGGTACAAGCGGAGGCGGTGTCAGTCGGTATGGTACGGAAGACCTTAGCGCCCTGGGCGCCATCTCGGGTAGAGCGACCCACGCTCACGACGGATCGCCGTGGGCCGAAGCTGAGATCCGCGTGGAGGGCCAGGAGGGTATGATGCGGGCCAGGGCAAGGACCGGTGCGGATGGCCGCTATCAGGTCTGGGTCGCGCCGGGCTCTTATCGAGCCTCAGTGGTGGGGGCCAGAGGAGTGGACCGGGTGAGCGGTCTGATTGTGCGGGCGGCAGAGGAGACGCAGGCGGATTTCGCCGTGACCGAGGTGCCCTTTCTGGCGCGATTGTCGTTTCAGGTGCTGCCTGAGCGGATGGAGACGTTTGAGGGAGTCTACGAAAAACAGATCAGCTCTATCCTGGAAAAGCACGGCCTTGTGCCCGCTTCCGAGCGCCGGCTCGTGACTCCGGACAGCGTCTTTAGTCGGCTGTTCCAGCTGAAAAAGCGGTCTGAAATCGCCGAAAAGGAAACAGCCCTCAATGGAGACTCGAGCTGGATGGCGATGTTGCGGGATGTGTCGGCCTTTGGACAGTCTCGCACAGATAGCGTGATGGCCTACCGTTTCGAACTTCACTCCATGCCGGCAGGACCAGGACGAACGGTGCCTGCAGGATCCGGCCAGGTAGTGCCGGCAGGTTCGGGACAGGTAGTGCTTGCCGGACCGGGCAAGGCGGCATCTTCGGGATCCGATCGTTGGCGCACCTACGACAGGACGGACGGTCTCGCCAGTGCAGCTGTCAGCGCCCTCTTGCTGGACCGGGAGGGACACCTGTGGTTCGGTACCCACGGCGGTGGTGTGTGCCGCTACGACGGTCAGAGCTTCACGACCTTCACCGCGCAGGACGGCCTGGCGCACAACTGGGTGAGTGCGCTTCTGGAGGACAGGCAGAGGCACCTCTGGATAGGGACAGATGGTGGTGGCGTCAGTCGTTATGATGGCGAAGGTTTTGCCACCTTCACTACTCAGGATGGTCTGTCGCACGGTGTGGTGCGTGTGCTTCTGCAAGATCGGCAGGGCCATCTCTGGATTGGCACGGAGGGTGGGGTTTGCCGCTACGATGGCAAAGGTTTTACCACGTTCACCACGCGAGACGGTCTGGCGCACAATTGGGTAGCGTCGCTGTTGGAGGACAGGGAGGGCAATCTCTGGATCGGCACGGAAGGCGGTGGCGTCAGTCGCTACGATGGTGAGAGTTTTACCACCTTCGATACACAAGACGGCTTGGCGCACAATTGGGTGGGGTCGCTCATGCAGGATCGGGAGGGACATGTGTGGTTCGGTACCCTTGGTGGTGCCAGCCGGTATGATGGGCAACAGCTTGTTACCTTCACCACGCGAGAGGGCCTGGGGCACAATTGGGTGGGATCGCTCGTGCAGGATGGAGGGGGATATCTGTGGTTTGGCACCGAAGGTGGAGGCGTAACTCGCTACGATGGTGAGCGCTTTACGACATTCACGGCCCGGGAGGGTCTGGCACACAATTCGGTGAGCGCCCTCGTGCAGGACGGGAAAGGGCGCATGTGGATCGGCACGGAAAGTGGTGTGAGCTCATTCAGATGAACGGAATCTCGCATGTCATGCGAGGAGGTCATAATGAAAAGCAGAAAGCAGTTTTCCCCTTTGAGCGGCCTTTTTGCAGTCGTGCTATTCGCGGCTTCCCATTCGATTGGTCAGGATGCGAACGCCGACTGGCCCCAGTGGCGCGGGCTCAACCGGGATGGCGTCTCCGCTGAAACCGGACTGCTCTCAAGCTGGCCCGAGAGCGGGCCCGAAGTCCTGTGGCGGGTGCCCATTGGCGAAGGCTACTCGAGCGTGTCCATTGCCCAGGGGCGCCTCTACACGATGTCGGGCGAAGGTCCGGATGAGTTCGTGCTGTGCCTGGATGCCTCCAGCGGCGCGGAAATCTGGCGCTTCCGGTCGGACTCCAAATTCGGCCAGGCCTATGGGAACGGGCCGCGTTCGACGCCAACTGTCGATGGCGACCTGGTCTTCGTGCTGAGTGCGAAAGGCAAGCTCTACGCCTTGCGTGCAGAGGATGGGGAAAAGGTGTGGAAACATGACTTCAGGAAGCAGTTCGGCAGCAGTATCCCCTATTGGGGATTTTCCACCTCGCCTCTTGTTGAGAGCGATCTACTGCTCGTTGAAGTCGGGGGTAGGCCGGGAAAATCAATTGTCGCCTTCGATAAAGAGAGCGGCCGTTTGGTATGGACTTCCCATACGGACCGGACCGGCCTATTCATCGCCGATTGCTGTTACGCTCAATGGTACTCGGCAGATCATTTTCCTAACCTCAAAGACCCTCCTTTCGGTGGCGCCTGCGGACGGTCAGATTTACTGGCAGTATGACTGGCCCGTACATGAAGGCATCACTGTGGCCACACCGATCTTTATTCCCGAAAACAAAATTTTTATCTCCGCCTCCTACGATGTGGGGGCCGCTGTTCTTCAGATCGAAGAAACCGATGGCAAGCTAATGGCTGAGGATGTTTGGAAAAGTCGCGTGATGAAGAATCATTTCAACTCGTCGGTCCTGCACGGAAACTATCTGTATGGTTTCGACAACTTCATCTTGAAGTGTATTGAGGCGAGTACCGGCGAAGAGCAGTGGGCAGCACGTGGCTTCGAAAAGGGCTCTTTAATTCTTGCCGACGGACATTTGATTGTTCTCAGTGAAGAGGGCAAACTGGTGTTGGTTGAAGCGGTCCCTTCCGAATACAGGGAAAAGGCCGTGTTTCAGGTCCTGCAAGGCCAGTGTTGGACCGCGCCGACACTCGCCGGTGGTAAACTGTACGTCCGCAATGGGGAGGAACTGGTCTGTCTGGAAATGACGAGGCAGATTTAACATCCTCTGAGCTTTTGCCCTAGTCACTCGCCCGTGGTTTCTGCGTGGCATAGCTCTCACGGCCCCACGATGTCGCTTACATCGACAATCCAGACATCAGCCTGGCTGTGCAAACCCGCCGAGTAGAGGATGGACTGCCCGTCTGGAGCCCATCGGGGGCGTATGGATTCTTCACCCAGAGCCAACACGGTTACCGCTTCTCCACCGGACACAGGCACCGTCCACGCGTCGTTGTCAAACACGTGAAGCAGCTCGCTACCGTCCGGCGACCAGTGGGGTAAGCGGCCCTCGGTCAACCAGACCGGCGCCCCACCAGCGGCCGCTACGGCCCAGATGTTCCACCCTCCATCCTCGCCGCCATGAGGACGCGTTGAAGCAAAGGCGATTCGGTCGCCACTGGGCGCCCAGTCCGGATCTGTGTCGGCGCCCGGACCAGAAACAAGCCGCTCCGCTGTTCCTCCTTCAACCGACATGATCCAGATGTCACTCTCCTCCGGCGTTCCGCTGGCGATGGCCAGGCGCTCGCTGTCCGGTGACCACGCCATGGACATATCCTCCCCGGCGGTTGTGCTTAGCGACTTGGGTGTTCCCACCGGCAGCCGGGACGATCCAGACCTTCTTCTGCCCTCCCGCATCTGACACGAAGGCGATGTGCGCTCCGTCCGGAGACCAGCGCACGCTCGCCTCCCCCGCGGCTGCCGAGGCGCCTGATGTCAGCGCCACCGCCTCGCCGCCGTCCGTCGTTCCTGTCCAGATCTCTCTCCTGCCGCCGTCCGCACTCACGTAGGCTACCTGTGAACCATCGGGGGACCAGGTCGCGCCTCCGCTCGGCCCGATGTCGGCGTTGTCCACCAGGCGCACGGGGTCGCCGCCATCCACCGGAACGGTCCAGAGGTTACCCGACTCAGTGAAGCCCTGGTAGCAGATCCGTCTGCTGTCGGGAGACCATCGCGGCCGGTTGCCGGGCGCCCCCACTTCGATCGGCTCTCCTCCCGCGGACGGGATCACGGCGATGGATATGCCATCGTCCCGGTTCGTCAAGAAGGCGATCCACTGGCCGTCCGGCGACCAGTCTGGGTGGTAATCGCGCTGGCGTCTGTCGGTGATTCTGCGGGCGGGTCCGCCCGAGACCGGCCATGGCCCAGATGTCCCAGTTGCCCTCCGTGCTGGCACAGTAAACCACCTCCTCGCCATCCGGCGACCAGTTGATGATGTCGGTGGCAAGGGAGTCTGCCTCAGTCCCGAGCTGCGACACCGGCATACCTTCCTCGAACGGCTCCACAATGTGGAGTTTCAGGCTCCCGCTTCGTGTAGAGACGAAAAGCAGCTTTCCCTCGTCGGGGGACCATCTGGCCAACGCGTCTGTTGCCGGATGGTCGGTGACCTTGATCGCGGCTCCGCCGGCGACGCGCCGGATATAGATTTCGCGATTGCCGCTGCGGAACGATTCAAAGGCGATCCACTGGCCGTCAGGAGACCAGTCCGGGTTCCAATCGTGGGTTCCATGGGTGGTGAACTGAACGAGTTTCTTCGTCTGACCCGCGGGATTCTGCTTCGGCATCTGGGAGGCACAGGACAGGGACCCCAGGATCGGTGCTAACGCGAGGAGACAGTAGATGTTTGATGTCATGAGCGTGCTCCTTAGGTTCGTCCCCGCAGGTCGAGACACACGATCTCCTCCAGGCTCCGGAGATATAGCAGCCCACTAGCCAAACTGGGTGCTGTCCAGCACCTGCCGCTCAGTACCTGCGCGCTCGCCACTTCGACGTGGGCGGCTGGAATCGCTTCCACGATGGCCAGCTTCCCATCGTCACTGAGCACGATCAGGTGACCGTCGGCGAAGATGAGACTGCCTTTGCCGTACCCTCTTGCCTTCCATTTTTCCTCGCCTGTGTCGGCGGCGATACACTTGAATATGGCGTCATCGAATCCGTAGATGAATCCGTCGCGATGGATCGATGAATTGAAGTGATTCTTCATCCTCTTACTGAACCAGACTTCGCTGACTCCCGGGCCTGAGTCGGTCTCCGTTATCTGCACGACGGCCCCGCCTGTGCCGTAGCCGGATGAGACGAACACGCGGTCAGGACCGATGAATACCGGCGTCGCCGGATTGATGTGGTGATCATTCGGCCATTCGTAGCGCCAGTAGATCTGTCCGCTTGACGGCGCCACGGAAACGAGTGCGGCTCCAGTGAAAAACAGGATCTGACGCACCCCGTGTACGTCGACGGGAATCGGTGAGGAATACCCGATCGGGTCGCTACCCGTCATCCACACAGCGTTTCCCGACTCCTTATCGAAAGCCATCAGGGATCGCTCTGCCGATCCTCCCCCCTCCACCAGAACCATGTTGTCCTCCACCAAAGGCGACGAGATAAACCCCCATGTAGGCCGCTTGCTTCTGAACTCCCTCCGCAGATTGTGTTTCCAAATGACGTGTCCCGTTTCCGCCTCGAGTGCCAGCAACTCGCCGCTCGCGCCCAGCGTGTAGATCCGGTTTCCTTCGATTGTCGGAGTGCAACGTGGCCCATTGCCATGGCCCTCCATGAAATTGGCTCCGGTGCGCCGGCTCCAGACCTCGCTGCCGTCGGCGGCATTTAGACATACGACGTACTCGTTGTGCCCTTTGGCGTACATGGTGTACGCCCGCGACCCGGAGACTGATATGCCGGAGAACCCCTCACCCAGGCGCTTCCGCCAGACCTGCTTTGGGCCAGCTTCCGTCCATGCCGTGGCAATATGAGATGCCGGTGCCAACCCGTCCCGGTTCGGCCCACGCCACTGGGGCCAATCCGCCTTCGGCTCATCGCCAGGCTCAGCGTTTGAGAGATCGTTGCTGAAGCCCCAGACCAGCACTGCCGCGGTGACGGCATTCCTGAACGACAAATTCCGATACCTGCGTTTCATAATCGGCACCTCTTCGATCGCCATTTCTCGAACCAGCTCTCTATACGGTTTCGCGTTCCTCGAAGATGGTGGCCATCTCCATGCGCAGGGCCATCTCTGCCATATCAGCATCGGGTGGACACGGCCCTGTGCGACCTGCCGCGTCCAACACGTGCGGCAGAACATTCACGTCAGACACCGCGTTGATGAACACATCGCCCATGCTGAACACAAAGTCTACAGCCCTCTGAATATCCTCCGGCTCCTCCAGAGGTTCGTACCAGGGATCCCGGGTCTGCTCCCGCTCCCCCCATGGACGCCGAGCGATAGACTTGATGATCTGCACGGCCACCTGACGCTCGGCGCAAAGCTCTATCAGCCGCTGGACATCCTCATCATACTCGCTGTCCTGCGCCAGAATATAATTGTATGGGAACAGAACGGAGTCGAACGGAAACCGCTCGAGACTCCTTGTATGCATGCTGGGTGTGACCAGGCCATGTCCGGTTACCCCGATGAAACGCACCTGGCCGCGATCGCGCGCCGCTACCAACGCCTCCAGCGCGCCGTCAGGGCCCATTGCCGTCTCCCAGTCTTCCTCTTTGGTCAGGCCGTGCATCTGGATCAGGTCGATCTGGTCAACTTGCAGTTGTTCAAAGGACGTGGCGAGTTGTTCCTCGGCACCTTCTCTGGTGCGATGGCCGGTCTTCGTCGCCAGAAAGAACTTGTCGCGGTGGTTGCCCATCCAGGTGCCTATCAGAGTCTCCGAGTTGCCGCGGCCGTAGCTGCGGGCCGTGTCGATGTGATTGACCCCGTATTCGAGCAACACCTCCAGGGTGCGGTCCGACACATCCTGCTCGGTCGTGGGCTTGAATGCGGCGCCGCCGAAGAGGGTCCGTGTGCTGTCGTGACCCGTCCTGCCAAATGGTAATTTCTGGATCATATCATTATCTCCTGCCTCGAATATGATGAGGGTATCACTCCAACGAGGTTATGCCGGTTGTGGTTTGTTCTCCTGCTTCTGTTCGGGGGCATGAATATACTCGGAGCCCGTCCCAGCTGAAAGACCGCGCCCGGTTGACCCGCCGCCTCCGGCGGAGGCATCTTTCACACGCGCCCCGGGAAGGCGCGATACTCACGGAGAGTGATTGGATGACTGACTACGAACCAAACGCTGTACTGTCGACGATTGAGTACCGAGTAGTCGGCAAGCGCCCGATCCGCCATGACGGTGCCGACAAAGTCACCGGCAAAGCGCGCTACGGTGCCGACATGGTGCTGCCGGGCATGCTGCACGGCGCCATCCTGCGCAGCCCGCACGCGCACGCTTCGGATCCTGCGAATCGATACCGACGGAGCACGGACAGCGGCAGGAGTGAGGGCGGTGGTCACGGCCGGTGACTTCCCCGATCCGGGAGAGCCGCCGGCCAGCTTCCAGCTGCTAAACCTGATGGCTCGGGACAAAGTGTTGTACAAGGGACACGCCGTCGCTGCTATAGCGGCGGCCAATCAGCATATGGCCGCAGAGGCACTGGACCTGATCGAGGTGGAGTATGAGCTACTCCCTGTCGTGCTGCGCGCTGAAGATGCCATGGCTGACGACGCGCCGATTCTACACGAGAGCTTGCAGGCGACTATGGACCCGGAGAGCATCGGTCTGGAGGTATGGCCGCCGAACGTGGCCAACCACTTCCAGGATGAAATCGGCGATGTGGATCACGGATTTGCGCGTGCCGAACTCATTGTGGAAAAGCAGACCCGTACAGGTGCCGTCCATCAGGGATACATAGAGCCCCATGCCGGCACGGCCATGTGGCACGAGGATGGTCGGTTGGCCGTGTGGAGCAGCAGTCAGGGACACTTTTCGGTGAGGGACCTGACGGCGAAAGTCTGCGCCGTACCTGTATCGCGGGTGCGTGCCGTGCCTTTGGAGATCGGCGGAGGCTTTGGCGCCAAACTGCGGGCTTATGTCGAGCCGGTAGCGGCGCTGCTGGCGCGCCAGGCGATGGCGCCGGTGAAGATTTCTATGACACGGACGGAGGTGTTCGAGGGAACGGGACCGACATCGGGCACGACCATCGACGTGAAGCTGGGGGCGACGCGAGATGGCCGTCTGACAGCGGCGTCGGCCTGTCTGGTCTACGAGGCGGGGGGCTTCCCCGGGTCGTCCGTGGGGGGAGGGGCGAGGTGCATGTTCTCGCCGTACGATATCCCCAATGCTCGCATCGAAGGGTTTGACGTGGTCGTCAACCGACCGAAGACATCGGCGTACCGAGCGCCAGGCACACCCGCTGCTGCCTACGCCATGGAGACGGCCCTCGACGAGTTGGCCGAGCAGCTCGACGTGGACCCGATCGAGTTGCGCCTGAGGAACTGCGCCCGGGAAGGGACCCGATTGATATCGGGGGTGGCCCTGCAAAAGGTAGGTTTTGCCGACGTGCTGGAGGCTGCGCGCCAGCATCCGCACTATTCAGCCCCTCTCGAAGGACGCTGGCGCGGCCGCGGTGTCGCCAGCGGCTACTGGAGCAATGGCAGCGGCCCGTCGAGCGCGGTAGCCGTCCTCAATCCCGACGGCACCGTACATCTGGCCGAGGGCTCGCCAGACATCGGCGGTTCGCGTACCGCTGTGGCGCAACAGTTCGCCGAGACGCTAGGTCTTTCCGCGGATGATGTTCGGCCCGAGGTCGTTGACACTGACTCGGTGGGGTTCACCTCGAACACGGGCGGCAGTGGCGTCGCCTTCAAGACGGGGTTCGCTGCGATTACCGCCGCCGAGGACGTGAAGCGGCAGCTGATCGAGCGCGCTGCCCTCATCTGGGAATGCGACGCCGGTCAGGTACGATACCTCGATGGTGTTCTGCATCGCGACAACGGTGGAGACCAACAGCTTGCGATCGAGGAGATCGCGTTGAGGGCGGCGGCCACCGGAGGAGCTATCGTCGGCCGCGCCGGCGTCAACCCCTCAGGAGCGGGACCGACGATAGCGACCCACATCGTCGATGTCGAGGTGGATCCCGAGACGGGCAAGGTGACGGTGCTGCGCTATACGGCTCTCCAGGACGCCGGCAAGGCGATTCATCCAAGCTACGTGGAGGGGCAGATGCAGGGTGCGGTAGCCCAGGGCGTGGGGTGGGCCTTGAATGAGGAATACTTCACGAACGACGACGGAGTGATGGAGAACCCGACTTTTCTTGACTACCGCATGCCGACGAGTCTCGACCTGCCAATGATCGACACAGTGATCGTCGAAGTCGCCAACCCGAATCATCCCTTCGGGGTGCGCGGCGTCGGCGAGGTACCGATCGTACCACCCCTGGCTGCGATGGCCAATGCCGTCTACGCGGCCATCGGTGTGCGCATGAACGAACTGCCGATGAAACCTCCGGATGTGCTGGCGGCGATATCGCGTCACAGCTTGGACAAGCCCGCTGCCGAGACTGCTGGCGGAGGAGCCTGAGTTCGGCGATGGCGCTTGTTTGGGTACCGACTCGACTTCAGCCGCTAACGGGTGGCCTGAAGCAGGTCGTAGTCGCTGGAACGACGGTCCGACAGGTCATCGATGAGCTGGAAACTCGATTCCCCGGGATCAAGCCCAGACTCTACGACCCCGAGCGCGACACGATTGCCCGCGGCCTGGCGGTCACCGTCGACGGGGTGACTGGCGAGTTGGGACTCCTCGAGAAAGTGGGGGAACAGAGCGAGGTCCACTTCTTGCCCGCGATTGCCGGGGGTGCGTGAGGTGGAAGGAAGAATTGGTGAAGACCCGGTGAGCTTGCGCTCCCATGCAGTGTGTGATCATTTGTTCACGCAGGTGAGGCATCCTCTCCACGGATGGCCGCGGGTGGTCACGGCTCACACTCTGGTCCTGGGCTGGCACGATAGTTTCTCTGGACTTGGCCATCTAGCGGTCCACCTCTATCTGTCAGGAGACAGCGATGGCCGATACGCAATCAACCCCACCTTCGCCAGAAGACATGCACTGGGGCATTTCCTACCTTCGCGAGGATCTGCAGGACGTTAAGCAGGACATGCGCGAGTTCCGCAGGGACGTTGCACAGGAGTTCACCAGTCACCGCAAGGAGTTCTCTGATTTTCGCAATGAAGTGGCGCAACAGTTCGCGGAGGTGCGCCGCGATCTGCGCCACAACCTCATGGTCATGATCGGGATCAGCGGAACGGTCGCGGCGATCATCATCGCCTTCATCGAAGTATCGCCTGCCGGCCGGCTGAGCGAGCGATCGGACCATCGGTTCATTCAGGGGCACTCGGGCGTTCATGTCGCGGTTGATAAACGCCAATCTGTCCACCACCCGGTAGCGCAACGCGCGAGAGCAACCCCCACCCCTGGTCTTCGACTGGATCGCAGGCGACCTTTCGCCCGGCCATCTCTTCCACGAATGCCTCTATATCATCGCACATGAGATAGAGTTCTTGCACGTTGTTTTGGTCCGATGGGTGAACAGCCACCTCTGCCGGGGGCAGCCCGAAGATCAGCCACCCGTCGCCGACGTCAACGTTCGGGAGACCGAGAACGTCTCGGAAAAAGGCGCGATCCGCCTCGGGATTCTCGCTATAGATGACCGAATGCGCTCCACTGGTCATTTTTTCTTCCTCCTAAAAATAAACTTTGGTCTCTAAATAGTAGAAATTTGGATACGTCCCGAATTCACTGCGGAATCTGAAATCGTCAACCGTTGTTCCGGTCGGCCGCAGACCCCAAGCTACGACTGCCCCCGCGACCACATCGACCTCATCGGCAGCTGAGTACACCAGCCCAGGTTGCAGCAGCCCCGAGCTATCCGACAGTCCCCATAAGGCGGCGAGGGATCCAAAGAGGAGGGGGTGCAGCTGATACGTCGCGACAGAACCGACCATGTGGCGGTTTACATGCTGCAGATGCCCGGCGGCGATCAGCGCGAAGCGCTCGCGGCGCAGACCTCGGGCGGCGCCGTTGTAATAGTACTCAGCCTGCAGCTGGAGGTCGCCGCCGACAAGGCTGCAGCCCGTGCCGGCCACCGCCGATAGATGGTCCTCGATCACGGGAGCAGGCAACACGCCTGTCGGTAACCCTTCGTCCTGAGCAGCAAACCAGGCCGCTTCGCCACGTACCTCTACACTGCCCAGCTCCCCGGCGACGGCACCTCCGATCTGATGTCCGCCGAGAATCTTGCCGCCCTGCGCGGCGACGTCCCATTCGCGCAAGTTCGAGTAGACCCTCGCCATCAGCGCGCTGCGGTACCAAAGGCTCTCATCAGCGGTGTGCGCCGGGCTCTCTGCTTCCACATGGCCCGGCACACCGATGAGGGTGGCGCCGGAGAAATCGCCAACGGGCACATCCACGCGCAGGGCGTCCACACCGGCTTTGTAGTCGCGATCGAACTGGGTGGCACCGAAAGCGAGGAAAACGTCGAGTGGATTCCAGAAGTAGACTTTGCCGAAGGTGATCGCCTGTCGACCGATGATGACGTCTGCCTGGGCTAGGCCGAGCTTCACGTTGGCGCGATCCAGGTAGACCCAGGCGTTGACGTCTTCGCCTTTCCCCCACTCCCATCGGGTGTCCACCGTGCGGTACGGAATCGCACTGCCGCTCGCACCGAAAAGAGTCGACGAGCCGGCCGGGGCGCTCGGGGAGGTGATCAATGTCAAACGCTGTACGACGTGCATCTCCCAGCGCACGAGATCGCGAGGACGACCGGTGGCGACCAGGCGCAGGGCCACGTCTGTCTGCCCGTCCGAGCCGTTGTCTCTGCCCCAGACGACGTCTTGGTCGTAATTCTGCGTGGCCACAGTCGTGGCGCGCAGGTTGCCATCGAGAGTCAGCCAGCTGTCGCCAAGCTCGGTGATGGCAACCGCGGCCGCCGGCCAGCCGAGCGCCAGCGGCAGCACGAAGACTCGGATCGGCCTCATCCCATCGATTCGCTGGTTGAAGACGTATCGCTCGTGATTCTGCCATCGGTGAGAGTCAGCAACCGTCGCGCCCGATCGATAACGTTCTGGTCGTGTGAGGCGAACAGGAAGGTGACGCCCCGGTCCTCGTTCAGCTGAGCCATCAGGTCCAGCAGCGAGGATGCCGTCGCCTGATCGACGTTTGCCGTGGGCTCATCGGCCAGGACGAGAGCCGGGGCCGAGGCGATGGCCCGGGCGATGGCGACGCGCTGCTGCTGACCACCGGAGAGCTCCCGAGGGAAGCGATCTTCCATGCCGCCGAGTCCGACTTGCTCGAGCAGTCCCATCACCTTCGCCCGCCGCTGTTTCAAATGCACACCCTGGAGCATGAGGATATACTCGGCGTTCTCGTAGGCTGTGAGCACGGGGATGAGATTATACGCCTGAAAGACGAAGCCGATGCGGCGCAGGCGCAGCTCGCTCAGTCGACCGCTGGAGTAGCCGGTGATATCCTCGCCATCGGCGAACACCCTGCCGGCGGTAGGTCGGTCCAACCCGCTCATGATGTTGAGTAGCGTGCTCTTGCCGGAACCGGAGGGACCGGCGACGGCGACAAATTCTCCGACGCGGATCTCTATATCGACATCCCTGAGGGCACGGGTCACCACTTCCCCTTCCCCGTAGTCCTTTTCGACCCCTTCAAGCCGCACGATCGAATCAGTCATCGCAGTCCCCTACCCACGCAGAGCATCGGCCACGGCGATCTTCGAGATCTGCCGTCCCGGGATCAGGCTCAGCACTATCGTGGCAGAGAAAACAGTGAGCCACATCGAAACGAGGAGTTCGAGCGTGACGTCTGCGTGAACGATCGTGTCGATGGCAAAGCCGGAAACGTCGACCCCTTCGCCGTAGAACCGCGAGATGTCCAGCCCCTCGACCTGCATCCAGTAGCCCAGAGCCCCACCCAGAAATACGCCGAGCGAGCTCCCGAGGGATCCGAGCAGGGCGGATTCGACTACTATCTGTACGCGCAACAGAGAAGCGGAGACCCCTAGGGCCAGCTGCATCGCTAGCTCGCTGGTGCGTTCCAGCACCGACATCAGGATCGTGTTGAATATCGTGAACAGGCTCAGGAAGACGACGATACCCTGGAGGATCCGATTGCCGCCGCGGTCGACGCGAATGTAGTTGGCCAGGTCCGGCATCACCTCCTCCCACGTGCGCAGTGCTACCCCATCGGGGATGAACTCTCTCGCTGCAGCCATCACAGCCGGCCGGCTGTCTGCATCTGCGAGCAGCACGGCCAGCTGAGTAGCGTCGTCGTCGCCCAGGCCGTAGAGTTTTTGCGCGAATCCCAGCGGAATCTGGACCATGTAGGCGTCTACCTCGTCCGAGCCGAGCTCGAAGGTTCCCTTGACCCTGAAGAGCTCTTCAACGATTTCGCCGGAGGAATCGTTTGTGGTGATGACGAGTTTCTTGCCGACCTCGAGCCTGAGTCGCTCGGCGAGCTTCGTGCCGATCACGACCTTCCGCCTGTCGCCGTCTTCGAGGAACGCTCCCGCCGTCATCTTCCTCGCGAGCGGAGAGGTCTTTGCCTCTATCGACGGCTCTACTCCCATCACCGCCACACCCACGGCGCCGCTGCCCGACTTGGCGACTCCCTGACCCAGTACCAGGGCCTTCGTTCCCGCCACCCCCTCGATTGCCTCGATCCTGGCGCGTCGCTCGGCGACATCTCCGAGAAACAGGTCCACTCCCGGAGCATCGCGATATTCCGGGTGCTCCAGCGTAAAATGACCGCCCTGTATGCGGGTGGCGTCGCCGATCAACTGGTTGTAGACACCGTCGGCGAAGGCGATGAAGAAAACTGCGAGGGCCAATCCGAAGGCGATGGCGCTGAGGGTGATCCACGTGCGGCGCCTGTTGCGCCAGATGCTGCGCCACGAAATCTTCAGAACAACGAAAGTGGTTTCCATCAGCGGGTTCACTCTCACTGCTGCGTCATCGCTTTTACCGGGTCGAGCCGCGCGGCCTTTACGGCGGGGTAGAGGCAGGCCACCACGCACATCAGGCACATCGAGACCACGGCTGTAGCGACTCGCTCCGGCAGTAGATCGAACTGATAGATCGCTTCGATCGGCACACCGGACATGGTCAGTGATTCGCCCTGCCAGCGCGTCAGATCCATACCGCCGGTCGTCTCGTAATACAGACTCACCGCACTTCCGAGCAGGGCACCTATCAGAGAGGCTGCCACACCGAGCACCAGCGCTTCCGCGAGAACGTCCCGAACGATGCGGAGCGGCGCCGTACCGAGCGCCTTCAGCATCCCGAATTCGCGCACGCGGTCGTGAGTGGCCATGAACATAGTGTTGAGAACACCTAACCCCGCGGCGAGTAGAAAAACGAAAGCGAAGATCCCCATGGACGCATCGGAAAGGTTGAGCATGTCGTTCAGCGTCGGCAGAAGTTCGCGCCAGGTATCGGCCACCACCGACTGCAACTCCTGCTGCTCGGCGTACAGGGCGGCGATCTCTTCCGGCACGGCGCCGCCATCGCCGAGCAGCGCAATCTCGTGCACCCGGCCACCGGCGGCGAACAGGCGGTCAAAATCATCGCGGTGCATGAGGATGCCACCGCGGTCGATCTCTTCGCCGACGCTCTTCAGAATGCCGACGACTGTGTAGAGCTCGTTGCCCAGCGATCCGTCCGCTGCCTGCACCACGGCCACGAGTTCCGAGCCGATTTCGGCGTTCAGGCTCCGGGCAAGCCTGCGCCCGATCACGACCTGCGACTGGGGGACTGATCTCAAGAACGCGCCCTTCTCGAGCTTCCCCGCCATCTCGAAGGTGCGCTTCTCCGCCACCGGATCGATACCCCAGTAGCTCGCCCCGGCGGACTTGGCCCCGCTCGATACGAGGCCAAAACCGAAGCTGCGCGAGGTGACGCCGAGGCCGGCTTTCTCGGCCGTCTCTCTGAGCGCCTGCGGCTCTGGGAGGCTCTTGTAGATCGAGCGATCAGCCAGGTAGCCGGGCGCGTGCAGCTGCACGTCGCCCACGTGAGTGTGGGTAGAGCTGTGCATCAACTGGGCGATCATCCCATCCATCATTGCATAGCTGAAGATCAGCACTGCCGTGTTCAACGCCACGGCAGCCATGGTCACCGCAGTGCGCCGCGGCTTCCGCATGATGTTGCGCCATGCGATTCTGGAGGCATTCACGAACGGATCCTATTTGCGCAGGCCACGAAGCGTGAAAAGATCGTCATCGAGGGGCAGGTTGAACTCG
>CBDBIJ010000112.1:0-9589 GCA_965205655.1 Candidatus Latescibacterota bacterium | reverse complement strand
ATGGAGGTTGATGTGTCGCCGGCTCAGCGCCGGGCCGAGGCCGAGTACGTCATCGAGTTGTGTGAACGGAACGACAACCCCATGTCAGGGGCCGTCATCGCCGATGACCCCTCCGCCGATGACTTCGAGGAGCACGTGCGCCGATTTGCAGGGAATCCCTACATCAAGGGCATCCGGCTCGTTCTCCACCCGCCGGAGGCGGAACCCGGCAAATGTCTCGGCGACCGTTTCGTCGAGGGAGTCCAGCTTCTCGGACAGCTGGGGTTGAGCTTCGATATCTGTCTTCGCCCCGCCGAACAATCTGACGGTGTCGCCCTCGTTGACCGTTGCCCCGACACGCAGTTCATCATCAATCACTGCGGCAACGCCGATCCTCAGGTCGTCTCAGGAGCCGTCTCACCATCCGTGGAGGAGCTGCAGCAGAATCCCTTCTCGCATACTCGGGACCAGTGGGCTGGAGATATGGCGGAATACGCAAAACGCGATAATGTGATATGCAAGATCTCCGGCATCGTCGCCCGCGCACCCGAAGGCTGGACGGCCGCCAATCTGGCTCCCGCCATCGACTACTGCCTCGATACCTTCGGGCCCGACCGCGTCATCTTCGCATCCGATTGGCCCGTTTGCACGATTCGAGCCTCGCTCGAGCAATGGGTCCAGGCTCTCTTGGAGATCATCTCATCGCGCAGTGAGGAGCAGCAGCGCAAGCTGCTTTGCGACAACGCCCTCCGCATCTACAGCCTTTCGTGAAGCGCGCTTCATCACCCGTTTCCATCGCCCGCTCGCTCGGTCGCGCGGCGAATCGATGCTGTTTCGACCCTCCCGTCACCCACGTCTACAATCCCCTCGACTATGCCTTCGGAGCTCACAGCGACTATCTCACTCGCTACTGCCTGCCCGAGGCTGAGGTCATCCTTCTCGGCATGAACCCCGGACCGTGGGGCATGGTCCAGACCGGCGTCCCCTTCGGCGAGGTGGGGTTCGTGCGCGATTGGCTCGGAATCGACAGCGGCGTGCGCAAGCCGAAAAGCGAGCATCCAAAACGTCCCATCGAGGGCTTTGACTGCGGGCGCAGCGAGGTGAGCGGCCAGCGTCTCTGGGGGTGGGCGAAGGATCGCTTCGGAACGCCCGAAGTCTTCTTCAGCCGCTTTTTCGTTTGGAACTACTGCCCCCTCGCGTTTCTTGAGGACTCGGGCCGCAACCGCACCCCCGACAAACTGCCGGTCGCCGAGCGCTCTCCCCTCTTCAAAGCCTGCGATCGCGCCCTCGCCGGAATCGTCGATTTCATTGCTCCGTCATACGTTCTCGGCGTCGGCAAGTTCGGCGAGAAACGCGCCAGAGCCGTGCTCGGCGACGATGTCGGGATCGGCAGTATCCTCCACCCGAGTCCGGCGAGCCCCGCTGCCAATCGCGGTTGGGCCCGGCAAGTCGAGGAGCAACTCAAGGCGTTCGGCGTCGAGCTGCCGTGACTCATGAAGGCGGTGAATAACCAATGGCCAGACTCAAACTCTCATGCGCGGATTTCAGCTTTCCGCTACTCCCGCACGACGACTCGCTCGGTCTCATTGCCCGGCTCGGCTTCGAAGGCGTCGACATCGGCCTGTTCGCAAACCGCTCACACTTGCAGCCGAAAGACTTCGTCAAAGACGTCGCCGGCGCCGCACGCGTGCTCAGCGCCAAGGTCCGTGACCGCGGTTTGGAGTTCGCGGACATCTTTCTGCAGCCCTCCTCAACGCTGGACGAGATGGCGCCCAATCACCCCAACGCCGCGCAGCGACGGAAGTGGCGCGACATCTTCTCGCGAACGCTGGAGTTCACGCTTCGATGCAACGCCAGGCACATGACCTCTCTACCGGGCATTCATTTCGAACGGGAGCCGTTCGAAGACTCGCTCCAGCGCTGCAGCGATGAGCTCGTCTGGTGTGTCGAGCAGGCCGAATCTGCTGGCGTCGTGTTCTCGGTGGAGCCCCACATGTGGTCTCTGACGCCGACCACGAAACTCGCCGGCCGGCTGGCGCGCATGACGAAGGGGCTGACATTCACTCTAGACTATGGTCACTACACCACGCAGGGCGAGCCCGACAGCGCCGTCGAACCTCTTGTAAAACACGCCTCACACTTCCACGCTCGCGCCGCGCGCAAGGGATTGCTGCAGACGACACTCGCCGACAACACGATCGATTTCGCCCGCGTCATCAAGGCGATGAAGCGCAGCAACTACTCCGGATTCATCGGCGTCGAGTACGTCCGCATGGATGAAGACGTCGTTCCCGATGTGGACAATCTTTCAGAGACTATCCTGCTGCGCGATCTTCTCAAGAAGGCCTGGTGACCGCACCCACTACAGCGTCCTCTCTTGTCTGGTGTCTCAAAGTGTATCATATTCCTCTGTGACATCTAAACAAGGAGGCGATCATGGCACTGAGAATAAACGACGAGGCGCCAAACTTCACGGCCGACACGACCGAGGGCACGATTGAGTTTCACGAGTGGATCGGTGACGGTTGGGCGATCCTGTTTTCGCACCCGAAGGACTTCACGCCCGTGTGCACGACCGAGCTCGGCGCTATGGCCGGTCTGCAGGCAGAGTTCGCGAAGCGCAACTGCAAAGTGCTGGGGATCAGCGTCGACGGGGTCAGCGACCACAGGAAGTGGTCGAAGGACATCGAGTCTTCACAGGGCCACGCCCTCAACTATCCGTTGATCGGCGATCCCGAGCTGAAGGTCGTCAAAGCCTTTGACATGTTGCCGGCTGAAGCCGGCGATACCTGCGAAGGCAGGACCCCGGCGGACAACGCCACCGCGAGGTCGGTGTTCGTCATCGGGCCCGACAAGAAGATCAAGGCCACGCTCACCTATCCGATGAGCACCGGCCGCAACTTCGACGAAATCCTGCGACTGCTCGATTCGTGCCGACTCACCGCCGAGAAGAAAGTGGCCACCCCGGTAAACTGGAGGCCGGGCGACGACGTCGTCATCCTGCCTACAGTGTCGAACGAGGAGGCCGAGAAGATCTACCCGGACGGCTGGCAATCACCGCTGCCCTACATTCGGATGGTACCCCAGCCAAAGTAGCCGAGTTGGCACGAGGTCATCGGAACAAGGCAGTCGTCACCCTGACTTTCGATTTCGAGCTCGAGAAGTAGCGTCCTCGAGCGCCGCGCGAATTCCCTCCATATCGAAGCGCCTGCTCATGCGCGAGCAGGTGCTCCGCCAACTGCTTGCCCGCTTCGCCGAGCCCTTCCAGGTCTCCTATGCGACGGTTGAGCTCTGAGACATTATGTCTCTCGGCCGCATCGCTGAGCGCGGTTGCCAGATCGTCCGGCACCGATAAATCTCGCCATACCGCTGGATCCGCGACAGGCTGCCGCGACGCCGACGGTTTGTCGCCGTAGACGACCTCCACTCCCACAAAGGCGGGCAGCGTCTCGTAAACCTCCTCGGCTCGCAGCGGCTTCATGATCACGGCGTCGAAGCCCTGCTCTTTCAGTTGCCCGCGCTCGTGCGAGTACACGGCCGCAGTCACGCACACAACCGCGATGTCCGCTCCGTGCTCCGTTGTCAGCCTTTTTCGCGTCTCGACGCCATCCATACCGGGCAGGTGTAAGTCCATGAACACGATATCCGGCTTGCGCTCGCGAGCCATCAACAGTGCCTCCTCTCCGCTCTCCGCCACGTCGACGGTGACGCCGATACGCTCGAGCAGCTGTTTGAGCACATCGCGATTAGACATGATGTCGTCGACGACCAGCGCCTGAACCGAGCGTCCGTCCGCCAGGCCGATCACCGTCTGCGGCTCAGCTGCGACCGCCGTGTCCGCATCCGGCAGCGCCAGCGAGAACGAGAACCGGGACCCTTTGCCCACCTCGGATGCGAGATCCAGTTGCCCCCCCATCAGCTCGACGTGGCTGCGGGTGATCGACAGACCGAGCCCGGTGCCGCCGTGTCGAACACCGGCTTCATCCTGCTGAAACGGCTCGAAAATCGCCTCCCGACTTTTCTGCGGAATTCCGGGACCGGTGTCCGTCACTTCGAATGAATAGCGATCCTCGCCCAGCGACTTCACCCGCAAGGCGACCTCACCCTCGACGGTGAACTTGACCGCATTTCCCAGAAGATTGATCAGCACCTGTCGCAGCTTGTTCTCGTCTCCCCTCACCGCGGCGTTTGCAAGGTCGGTTTCCAGCCGCCACTCCAGACCTTTCTGCTGGCAGCGAACTTCGAACATTGCCCCGATCGCCTGCAGGCGGCCGGGCAGGTCGAAATTGGTCGGGGTGAGCTCTTCGCGCCCGGCCTCGATCTTGGCGAGATCGAGCACGTCGTTGATCAAGCCAAGCAGGTGCTCGCCGCTGCTGTGAATGGTCTCCACGGCCTTGCGCTGTTTGTCCGTGAGGTTGGGCTCGGTGGACAGAATCTGGGTGTAACCGAGAATGGCGTTCATCGGGGTGCGGATCTCGTGGCTCATCCTGGCAAGAAAAATGCTCTTGGCAGCGTTGGCAGCGTCAGCCTCTTTGGCCGCCTGCCTGGCAGCCGCCTCCGCTGCCCTCAACGCGTCCTCCGATCGCCGCCTCAGCCGCAGGTTGATGTATCCGGCTGAGTGATGGCGAATCCTGGCCATCAGCTCAACCGGGTCCGGCAGCTTCACGACGTAATCGCTCGCCCCCAGCGCGAACGCCTTGGCCTTGGTCTCAGCCTCCTCCTTGCCCGTCAGCATGATCACGGGCACGTCCCCGAGCACACTGTCGCCGCGGTACTGCTGCAGCAACCCAAAGCCATCGATCTCAGGCATTTCCAAGTCCTGCAGTATTACCGTCGGCTCCACCTCCCTGGCTGTCCGCAGAGCCTTCGGTGACTCGCTGCAATACTCGAACGACGCGCCCTCTACCGCATTGAGCATCCGTCGCACCACCTCTGCTACCAAAGCCTGATCATCCACCAGAAGCACCCGCACGCCTGTCGCTTCCATATCCGCGCTCACACCTCCTCCTCAGCCGTGATCTTGTCGCCTTCGCGCCGGAACACTGCTCCGGACATAGCCTCTGTCAGCGTCAGTGTCTTGTCACCTATGCGGATTTGCACGTCTGCGTCTATGCCTTCCTCGACCCGGATCTCGACTTTTTCGTACGCCTGCTCCTGCTCGCTGTGCAGCGCCTTCTTCTGATTCAACGATTCCGATCGCGTCACCACCAGAGCTTTCAGCTGGTTGAGCAGCTCCATTATCGGCTTGCGCTTGTGCGGCGGGCTCGACTCGATGAGTCGCTTGAACTGTGTGGCGTCGATCTCGCTGATGCCCAGCGTTCGGAAGATGCGCAGCATGTTATTGCGGCAGAACTCCACGGCTTGATCGGCTTTCTGCAGGCGCTCCGAGATGCCAGGATCGGGTCCGACAGCAAGTGTCGTGGGTGCTCGAGCCGAATCTATTCGGCGCGCGACGATCTCACCGCTGGCGATGATCTCGCCTCCCACCGCGCTGCCACTGCGATCGCTTTCGCTCTCACCGGAAAATCTTGAGAATGCCACCTGTTTTTACTTTCGCGTTTACGAGATAGTCAGTGATTGTCACGTCGTCCTTGGCTTCGAGGGATGCGTGCTGCACAAAGCCGGCCTCCACCTTTCCCCGTGAGAGCACCCGCGTTTCCCTTCCTATGATCCCCTTCGCCACGACTACGTCATCTTCTGCTTCGATCCTGGCCCCCCCTTCGACAACGCCGTCGATAGCTATGCTGCCGCTGCCGGTCAACACGGCACCGGAACGAACTGATCCGCGAATGCAGACATCCTTGCCCGGCTCTATTTCGAGAGGGCCGTCGACGTCGCGGTCGATGTAGGAGACGGTGCGCACGCTTAGCACTTGATTCTTGACATGGGCGCGGCCCTCGATCTCCGCGTAGAAGTACTTCCGCTGCCCTCGCTCTTCCGTCCGTACGTTGTCACCGGACATCAGCGTGATATCCGTTCCCGGCGAGACGCTGCACTCCCGCCCGGTCACATCCTGACCAGGAGAGCCCTCGTTCGCCGACGTGAGCTCAGCAAGCATTTCGTTCGACTTGACCATCGCCGCATTGTAGCGGGTCATGCTCTCCGATGCTTTGCCACCGCCATTTTCTTCTACAACTCCCCTCGGTTTTTCGAAGGGAAGGTAGAGTGTCGCGTCCGTACCTGGCTGTGGCGGCGTCCCCTTGGCAAGAAGGATCGAGCTTGCCTCACCCACCGGTTCCTCTAAAAGCCGATCGATCTCGTCCTCCCTGAATCCGAAATCGCACCTCCAAGTGGTCGAGTACCTGGTGCAGCCATTCCTTCGTCAGCATCGGCTCGGGTCCGACGTGCGGATAGCGGATGTAGTGCGCCTCCATGAAATCGGGTGACACCCAAATCGGGGGTATGACTGATATCTCGTCGACTATGATGCACACGTACCCGTGGATCGACGACATGTAGCGTCCATCCATCAGCTGCACATTCTCTCCCGCTCGCAGCAGCGTATCGGGTGCCGCATCCTCGAGACCGTCTTCATCCTCGGTTATGAAAACCGCCAGCTCCTCGCCCGGCAGCACGACGCGCACCAGAGGTGGGTTCCCCATGACCTCGGACAGGGTCCTGTGCGAGAAGGCCTCCTTCAGCTCTCCGTACTGAAGTGCCGTATCCGCGGGCACGTCCTCCAGACAGGTGTACTCGATCTCGCCGATGGCCGAATAGTCGAGTTCGAGCTCGCGGGCAATCGTGAAATGACCACGGATGACCCTGTTTGGCGCCGACGCCGCCTGCTTCGCCAGGCGCTGAATCATCTCCTGGTCGAGCTTATTGATTCCGTATTCGTTGTTCAGGCATTCGACGATATCATCCTCAGTCAGGCTCGCATCTCCGCCGAAGCTTATGACCTGCAGAATTCCCTCCGCCTCTTCACGGTCTACTTCGACCTTCATCCAGCCGCTGTTGCTCGGTCCGAAGTTTCGCCTGCGGTCGGTCGATCCGACATCGATGCGACGTGCCCGCTGCGGTGTCTCTGGCTCCGCCGTCGAAGCTGAAAGCGATACGGATTCGTCGAGACTGTCGACGTCGACGTCGTCATCTGGGCCCTGTTGATCATCTCGCCGAGCTTTTTCCTCCTTCAGCTCCTGAACGTCCGGCACCACGTCGCTCTTGTCCGTGTCGATTGTGAGTTCGAGCAGCCCGATGTCGAGCAGCGCCTCCAGCTCCTTCTGCGGCCCAGCAACATACCTCCCGCGAAGGCTACCTGTTCGTGTCTCTTTTTCTTCAGCCGCATCCGTCGGCTGGTCTGTTCGCGATAGGTGGCATCGCGCAGGTCGAGAAAGTGACGAATTTTCGCCTCCTTCAGTATGCTCAAGACGTCTGCGTCGACGAACATACCAACCGTGAGTTCCTCTATGGGAATGCGAAGTTTCACCGATTCAGCGGTCGAGTCCTTCGAGTCGTTCCGCTTCCTCCATCTCTTCATTCAGCTCCAGAACCTCATCGAGCTGATCCGACCACTCCGCCGGGTCGAGGTGCACCTGGGCATCCTTGATCGCCACTGCGGCCTGCAGAGCGAAACTTCCCAGAGTGCGCAGATCTCCATCGGTAATGGGGTTCCGGTTGCGCGGGTTTTCCACCTCGATCACGCCCAGCATCGGCCCGCCTCGCACGATCGGTACGAGAGCTGCCGGTTGATCGGCCTCCACACGCACCGGCAGCATGCGTCTCTCTGCGGTGGCGAGCGCCTCCGACAGCGATGGCTCCCTGGAAAACCGGTCGGCCCTCCTTTCGCTGAGTTCCTCACCCTGCAGGCCGATAGCCGCCGCCGGCTTCAGCTCGCCATCGTGAGACAGGTATATGACCGCCTGATCGACTCCCAGTATGCCCGTAACCACTTCGAGAACGACGGCCAGGGTTTCCTCGACTGAGTGCACGGTGAGCATGTGCTCGGCGATGCGATCTCTGCCTTCGAGCTCGCTCACTTTCAGCTGCAGCTCGCGCGTGCGCTCCTTCACCTTCTGCTCCAGTCGCTCGTTCAACTCGGCGAGGTTGCGCGCCAAAATCGCCTTTTCGAGATGGGTGCGGATGCGTGCCAGCACCTCATCCTTCTTGAAGGGCTTCGTCACGTAGTCGACTCCCCCCGATTCGAAGCCCTCGACGATGCCGGGCAAATCGTCGCGAGCCGTCAGAAAGATCACGGGGATCGCGGCGACTTGAGCATCGCTCTTCAATCGACGGCACGTTTCATACCCGTCGATTCCCGGCATCATCACATCCAGCAGGATGAGGTCGGGCTTCGAATACCCCGCCACTTCGAGCGCAGTCGTGCCGTCGGAGGCGACGAGAATGTCGAAGCCTTCTTTGTCCAGTGACTGGACGAGCACGTCGAGATTAGCTGGAGTATCGTCGACGAGTAGGACCTTGCAACCATGAAGGTCCAGCTCTATCTCATTCATGAGTCTTATCCCCCGGTTAGTCCTGGCGGCCCTCGAGGATCATGATTTCTGCAGCTCTTCCAGGGCGTGCCGTACGCTTGTCATGTCGTACCTTCCTACTAGCTCTCGCAGATGAGCGGCGAGTCGCGCTCCCGCATCTCCTAGCTGCTGGACCGTCTCGAGGTGGTGTGTCAATTCGGTGACACTCTGCCTCCTCGTCGCCTCCGAGAGATCGTCGGCCAGTTGGGGTGGAAGCTCGAGGCCGGTCCAGTCCGCCTCCGCCGCGTGCTCTACCCTGCTGTCTTCCTGTGTTCCGCGCACGAATTCGCTCCCCAGGTGCTCCTTCAGACACGCGTAAACATGCTCCGTGCGCAGAGGTTTGTCGATGAATCCGTCGAATCCCTCTTCCAGGAATCTTTTGCGTTGGTGATCGAAAACCGAAGCGGAGACGGCGACGATTTTCATCGAGTCGATCCCGTGCTCGTCGATCAGCAGTTGCCGCGCTTCGCTACCGTCCATGACGGGCATGCGAATATCCATGAAGACGATGTCCGGGTTCATCTCACGGACTCTCTCCAGTGCGGCATGGCCGCTGTCCGCGGTTTCGACCTCGACACCTATCCGCTCCAGGATCTGCCTGAGGATATCGCGGTTCGTTGCGTCGTCGTCGACGACCAGCGCCTCTACTTTGGATCCCGGGACCAGGTGCTGCACGTCGGACCAGCGCTCTGACTCCGGTGGCTCGGGCAGCCCCTTGCCGGGAGGCAGGTTCAGATGAAAGAAGAACCGAGCGCCCTGACCGAGCGCCGATTCGACCTCGAGTCGGCCGCCCATCAGCTGGACATTCCGTCTCGAGATCGACAAACCGAGCCCGGTGCCACCCAGGGCTCCTCCACTCGACTCCTGCTCAAACGGCTCGAAGATCGCCTCCTGCCGTTCAAGCTCGATGCCGACGCCGGTATCCTGCACTTCGAAAGCGTAGCTGCTGTCGCTCAGCCGCTTGGCCCTCAGCGCGACCTCACCGCGCCCGGTAAACTTGACTGCGTTACCCAGTAGGTTGATCAACACCTGCCGCAGCTTGTTCTCGTCGCCGAGCACCGGATTGCCGCGGAGGACGGTCGTCACCTTCAAAGCCAGGTCCTTGTCGCGGCATCGGTCGGCGAACATCGTCTCCATTTCGA
>CBDBIJ010000111.1:0-12165 GCA_965205655.1 Candidatus Latescibacterota bacterium | reverse complement strand
TCAACCTCTACCGCTGCGAGTGCAACCACTCTACGACGACCTACAGCTACAGGGCCGAATTTGGGCGGAACTCGCTCGTCTACTCCACCGACCATGAGATTGGCGACGAGGCGGTGGATGCGAGACTTCACGAATTCGCGAAGGGCGCGGACCTGTGGATAATGGACGCGCCGGATCCACCAGACCCGGACAGGCAACGATGGGGGCACAGCGACTACGTCGAGGCGATCGGGGAAGCGACGGCCGCCGGAGTCAAGACAGTAGCGCTGTTCCACCACAGCCCCGAAAGCGACGACGCGTGCATGGATGCGATAGCCCGCGATGCGCAACACCTGGCGGCGGGCACCGGCACGGAGGTCATCGTCACGCGGGACGGGCAGATCGTGGAACTGGGGCGATCGGAATAGGGAGCTGCACACCCGAGCCGGGAGAGCCCGCGGGCAATGCGGTAGTATGCTGGCGGAGGATGGCAGCGCAGCTCAGCGCTGCAGGGTCATTCTGCGCACCTGCATCGTTCCGGCTGTTTCGATCCGATACAGATAGACGCCGGAAGAGACCTGTCGTCCAGACCGGTCCATGCCATCCCAAACAAGCTCGTGCCGTCCCGACGGCAAGCCCGCGCTCAGCAGCTGGCGCACGTGCTGGCCCGCCATGTTGAAGACGTCGAGCCGGACGTGCGAACGATGCTCAGCGGGAACCGTGAAGGGGATGACGGTGGAGGGGTTGAATGGGTTGGGGTAGTTCTGATGCAGCGCGAAGCGGCCAGGTGTTGCGGCGGCCGCGACGGAAACCAGCTGTTCGACAACAGTCGCGTTTCCAGCTTTGTCAGAGATACGAGCTTTGATCCTCCGTTCGCCGCTGGACAAGCCACCGGTGTCGACGACGAGCAGTTCCCCTTCCCACCAATAGGATGACGCCGGGAGTTCCCGATCGGCATCCACCCACACCGTGGCCGCACCCAATCCACTGCCCTCGTCTTTCCAACGGAGGCGAAGCTCTGTGCGCTCCGCGTCCACTCCCTCGAATCGAGGTGACGTGGCGTCGAGCAGCACGGCGAAGCGGCCGAGCCGCTCGAGGGGTGCTCGCAAGCTGTGACCGGTCAGATCGCTCTCGAGATGGATCCAACGAGATTCGGTGCTGTCCCAGCGGTAGAGGCCGAGTCGGCCCTGCGCAGCGTCAGCGGTCACGCTGATTGTGATGTAGCCGCTGCCCTCGTAGGACTGCGGTGAATGGACGGAGAAGCCGCCGTCCACGACAGTGAGCTCGGGGCCGGCGTTGCCAACGGGAGTGGGAATGAGAGCAACGACGGCCTCACGGGAGAAGGCGTTGGGTTCGAAACGGACACTGGCACCGGCGGCGCTCACTGTCTTGGCACTGGCGGGGAGCGCCGTGCCGACCGAGAGGTCGAGGGTCGCTTTCAAGGCTTCCTGCTGCTCATCCATCGCCAGCGCAAGCAGGCCAACAGCACCTTCAATACCCGGCCTGAGAACGTAGGAACCGTGCCAGATGCCGGGGGCAGCTCCCGAGACAGTGAGGTCGGACCAATCAGACTCGCGGGCGCGTAATCTCGGTGAACGCGAAAGCTCGATGTCGCTGACCACGAAGACGTCGAGATAGTCGGGCTGGACGGCGTTCGGCACGACCGCCACGCGCAGCTTCGGTATCTCGACGCCGTGGGAACCGTCAGCGGGATGGGCTCGAACAATCACTCGACCAATGACCTCACGGCCTTCCTCCTCTCGTGCGACGAGTGTTATCTCCTCGGTGTCCTCGTGAAAGCCGGCCGCAGTCAGGACCAATCGCTCGGTGTCGGGATCGAAGGTCACGGCAATCGGCTGCGACCCCCGCGCTTCCCAGGTCAGCTCGGCGGGATTAGCACCGGTCACAAGCACGTTCGGATCCAGCTCGATGGAGGTGTCGCCGGCGAACGCCGAGATCTCAGTGAGCTCCGGAAGGGCAAATTCGAATTCGGCAGCGAGAATCTCCACGCCGACCAAACCCTCGACCGTATTCCCGGCCAGGTCAGTTCCGCGGAGCACGAGGACGTCGGACCCACTCCAATCGGCATCGGCCAGGACAGTGAGCGTGTGGCTCTCGGGATCGACAAAGACCTGTGAGTGCTCATTGCCGGTGATCTCCCAACTCAAAACTGCGGGATCGACGCCGTCGACGTACTCGTCGAGAATGATCGACTGGTCGAATTCACCCGCCTTGATCGTGAGGGAGGGAAGAGGGGCCAGTGTTGGAGCGGGCGGCACGGCGATGGGCTCGCTGCCGTCCGTGCCGACTATGCGCAACGACCAGGATCGGGTGGATTCATGACCGTCGGGATCGACGACCCGCAGTTCGAGAGCCAGTGACGAGACAGCGGCCGAGTCGCTTACCGACACGCTGAGCACGTGGGTAATGGGATCGACGCGCAGATCGACGCCGTCGACGGCAGGCGTGAACCACTCCATTTCTTCGGGATCGTGATCGGTGTCGAGAATGAAGTCGTCGAGATCGAGGGACGCATCGACCCCACCCTGGGGCACCTCGAGGGTGGGGATCGGCGCGATGAAGGGTTCTCCCGCCAGAGTTGCGGCGAAGATCAACAGCTGAAAAGAGGCCGACTCTCCGCTGGGGTCGGTGACGGTGAACGTCAGGGTTTCGACGTCGGAAAAGTCCGTTGGTGCTTCGATGCGGGCGGCCCCTGAGGTGCTGAGCTGGACCTCCAGAAGCGCCTGACCGCTGACGCTCCAACGTAGATCGGCTGGCTGATCGTCGGGGTCGACGACAAGCTGCTTCAGGTCGAGCACGGAGATCTCGCCGACGCTCAAGCCGAGACGCTCGGGCGGGTCTTCGATCACGGGCGCAAGGGAAGCGACGACCGACACCGTCAGGGGAGCAGTCGAGGTCAGGCCCTGTGAGTCCTCCACCTGCAGCTGAATCGTTTCGGTCCCCTGCCAATCCATCGGCGCGGCGACGAAAAGGCGGTCACCGCGCAACTCCAGCGACAAGCGCTCCTCGCCGCTCCAGCTCAATCGCAGATCGGTGGGGGTGTCTTCCTGGTCGAACAGCAAGTCGCTCAACACGAGGCTGGAGTCCTGCCGGCCTCGAACAATTCGCAGATTCGGCGCCATGAGCAGCAGCGGCGGGTCGTTGACGGGGCCGACTGAAACCTGGACGACGGTGGAGTCCGAAAACCCGAATTCGTCCCTGGCGACGAGTGAAATCAGTCCATCGCCACTCCAGTTTTGCGCCGGTCGGATACGGGCGATGTAAGGGGGGCCCTCGACCGCGACAGAAAGCTGAGGCGACGATGTAGCCGTCCAGACGAGCTTGTGGGTCGGTGTGTCCGGATCGTCGACGACGTCGTCGAGTGACAGTTCGAAAACGCCGTCTTCCTCAAGGGCGACGTCGTCGAGCTGATCCGGGAGATCGGGGGCCGCATTCACGTAGATGTCGACGAAGGTCGAGACCGACTGGCCATCGGGATTCGTCGCGGTGAGCGTCAGGCGCTCCCACCCGGACTCAGACTCGGGAGCGACGAGGATCAGTCGGTTCGTCTCGAAATTCCTCTCCAACGTCAACGCACCGACGGACGAAAGGGACCATTCGATGCTTCGCGGATCTAAAGGGGGTCGAAGATGACGTCGTCGAGCCAGAAGGTCGTGCTGTCCACCTGGCCCCGCGCCAGGACGAGCTCGGAGGGCAGGCCGTCGATACCGATGCCCTCCACCGTCACGTTCAGTGGGGTGATGAAGCGGAATGGCTGATGGCTGCCGTCGGGCGTGAAGTAGCGGGTCTCTCGGATGCCACTTTCGTCGATGCGGATGCCACTGCCGGCCGCTGGGGCCTTGGCTCGGAGTTTGAAGGAAGCAGTTGTACCGCGTCCCTGATCATCGGCGCGAACGATGCTGTAATCCAGTTGTGAACCGGCCTGAGCCGCAGCCGGGTCTGAAGGGTCGAGCAAGGCGTTTCGGAAGACCTCACCGCTACGCAGGAATTCGCCGGGTGCAAAGGGCTGGAAGCCGGCTTCAGCGGGCACACGGTCGCCGCCGACGAGCTCGAACACGTGCTCGTCGAAACTGAGAAAAACAGCCGCTCCCGAGAGAAGCTGGTTCTCGGAATCCACCCACAATTCAACCTCGATCTCGTCGCCCACCAGGACGGAGATCTCGGAGGCCTCGGTCCCACTCTGGCGCAGCTCGAGAACGGCTGCCAGGAGGGGATCCTGCAGGATGAGGAGGAAGAAGATGACAGCTGAAGAAATGTGTCGCGCCATGTTAGCTCTGTTCGCTGGCACCCGCGGCGGGCGGCTGGAGACCGCCATCGATGGCCGACGGGTTGGTAGTCCTCTCCACCACCGGGGTTGGCAAAAGGTGTGCCATCTGGTGACAGGGCAGGGAGCAGTGGCAGGCGACCATATCCGCCGGCAACGGAGCCATATAAGTGGAACAAAAGGCCGGCGCGGGGGAAGAAATTTCCGCGTCAGGACGGTCGATGGGAAAGGGTCTCGCTCACGGCGGCGGCTCCCTCTCTGGCTCTTCCATCGTCCAAGGAAAATGGCATTGATCTTGCTTAAAATGACCCTCGGATACGTGTCAGAGCCCTCTCGCACGACGCGGGAGTCGCACGCTCCGAAGGAATGGACCCGTGAAAACTCAGAGCTGCCCGGGTACCGTCCGGGTACATGGCTGTACGACTCAGAAACGGACGAGACGCCGTCGTCAGGAAAGGCAACGGCGGACGGGCAACCCATGCGTGCCCGCTGCCGACCGGGGCGTCAGCGCTCCCGTGGCTCACCGTCTGCCTCTTGGCGCTCTGCTCGGGCGCAGACGGGGCTCTGCCGATTTTCGAGAACAGGACACCCACCGGCTTTTCTTCTTCTGACAGCACCGTCAAGAGGGATTTCGTCGAGGGCGCGAACGTCACGATTCGGGCGGACCTGAACCAGGCGGCCACGCCGACGAATCCCGTGTACGGCCATTTTCACAGGCTCGAAACAGCGCGGCGGATCGAGACCAGCGATGTGGACGGCCTGCAGACCGACGTCGCCGTCTCGGACGCCGGGACCATCCACCTCGCCTGGATATCACAGGAAGTGGTCGCTCCGGTAACGACCCCAGTCTACTATGTGCGATACGCCCGCAGCAGCGACGGCGGAAGCAGCTTTACGGGTGCCGTCAGCGTGTCGGGCAGTCTGCGATTCGACATTCTCACTGTCAACGGCAGCGGTCCTTCCTTTTCGACCCTCGATCTCGAAGTCGATAGCCGGGGGAACCCCAGAGTTGCATACGCCTTCAACGACAGGGCCGATGGTAACACGGCGGCTTTTTCCACCAATCCCGACAACGTGTACTTCAACTACTCCGAAGACGGAGGGGCCACGTGGCTGCCGAAAAACAAAGCCGTTGTCGCGAATGACACCACGGACACCGAGGGCAGCGTAGCCGCTTTTCCCCAGGATGGCCATCGATCAACGGGAACAACATCTTCATCACGTATGTCCGCGGTGCCAGCACCGGAGGAGCCAGCGGTACTGATGACGTCATGCTGACGAAGGTCAATCGTCAAACGAGCCCATTCACCATGGAATCAGTCGACGAGGCGGGTGCGGCAGGAGGTAGTGGTGGTGTGCGCATAGCCCCGGACGGGGACCGACAGACGGGGCCAGACATCGCTATCGGCACCGGTGACGTTCTACACGTCGTCTACTTCCATGAGGATGGCGGAACACCGGCGAATTCCGACATCGAGCACAAGACATTGCTCGCCGACCTGTGGGACCGTGCGGACGCAAGCGGCTGGGATCAGTCCAATCATGGAGCGGACATAGACGACTTCGATCCTTCACCTGCCAACCCCGCCCTCGATACCGACGCCACTTTCTACTTCCCCACGGTAGCGGTAGACAAGCAGAGCTCGCCCGATCGGGTATACGCGCTCTACAAGTTCGGCGATGCCACTTTCGAGACAGTTTTCTTCAACAGCTATACCTACGACAACACCATCGGCGGGAGCGCGGGCTGGCTTACGGGTACAGCGTCGCCGGTATGGGGCACAGCCTCATCTGCAATTTTTCAAAGCGGCGAGCCCTTTTGGAATATCGAACTGGACTGGACGGTCACGGAGCGAGTGAGCGCGGTGGTTGACGAAAGGCTGCCCAATCGAGGCGAGATCCATATCGCCTTTTCAGCCGGGTACAGCAACACCGCGACCGAGACAGAATCAGCAGGGTAACGGGCAGGATGACTCGAGAGTATCTCACGACAGTGTTCATAAGGATCTCCTTGTGGTTCCCGTCACTCCCACACGACGATCTCGATGCGCCGATTCAACGCCTTGTTTTCGGGAGTGTCGTTGTTGACAAGCGGCCGCATTTCTCCATACCCCTGAGCCACAACCATATCTGCGGTAATATACTCGTACTCAGTTATCAGGTAGTCTTTGACCGCCTCGGCCCGCGTTTCCGAGAGAGTCTGGTTGGCGGTTTCATCTCCATCGGAATCGGTATGGCCTTCGATAATCACCTTGGAGGGTGAGAAATTCTGTACAAACTGTGCGACCTTTTCTAACTCCTGTTGGGCCGCTGTTGCGAGACCGGCTTGACCGGGAGTGAATAACACGCTGGAGTCAATTTTTAGTTTCGGAACGACCGAATCCCCCTTCATAGCCGTCTTGAACTGGATCATGGGGTTCGAAGCGATCCGGAAATCCGGTGTAAACCGTCCCACGGAGATCCCCTCCTCCGAGGCCATTATGGCCATTGTGCCCATAAACGTCCGCAGAGACTGTGTCTGGTCCGGGCCGAGCACTACCTCCTTTTGGCGATACACATTCAGGACATTCCCGATTTTGATATTGGCTTCCGTGCCCCGATCGAGATAGTAGGTGCGTTCCTGTAATGCCGTGCGTGCGGCGCTGTCCAGAAGAGCGCCTGTGTCGCGGCCGCCACGAACGATCTGAATAATACGAGGAGGATTGAACTCTGAATAGGCACGCGAAGAGCTCAGTAGCAGCAATATGATGAGAAGCACGATTCGATTCATCTGTCAGTCTCTATTTCATTTTCGGCGTTTGACTCGCCCCAGTTCGGTCCCAGGTCTCAACAATGCCGTTGCCATCGTCATCCGCACTCAAGCCCACGACCCTCTCGCCGCTTCCGTTATACAAGTTGACCGCCACACCGTTCCCCGTTTTCGCAGCTCCTACGGAAACGAGCGGATAGCCCTCCTTAGAATACACTCCGAGGGTTCCGTTGCCCGATTGATCGACGGCGGCAAAATACACCGGGATCCCCTGACTTGAGGAAATTCCCATAAATCCAGTGTTTGCGTCGTCCACTGCGGCAAAAGCTGCAGGATGCCCTGTACTCGAGTTGACGCTAAGGACGCCACCTCCGGTTTCACCGACTGCGGCCTGAACAGCGACGTGGCTTCCGTTGGAGTAGATTTCAAGAGATCCTTGGCCCCCGTCTTCAGATCCGAGCACCACACCCAATTTATCAGTCCTGGAGTAAACATCTATCTTCCCATTTCCCGCTTCATCAGTGCCAGCAAACACAAGCCGTGCACCTCGTTCGTCAACGACTTCGATTCTCTTTGCCCGGACCACGTCAAAGATCCCAATTTCCTCAAAGGTTCCGGATCTGAGATCGTCTGCGGGTTTGAGGCGCGCCGCTCCTCCAAATAACAATGCCGCCAGGGACAGTCCGAATCCCATGCACAGATTTCTGTGTCTCGTAAGCCGCCGTTCCAAGACTTTTACTCGCTGCTCAATAGTGGTCATGTCATCCTCCGATTTGGTCCGACCAATTCGACTGAACACCCTCAAATGTGCTGGCAAACCCGGATTCCTGCTCAGGGTACTGGTATGAAGATACAAAAACTGCGCGCTCAATCAAGAACGTAAGGCCAATAACAACAGTGTGTTATGAAACAGCTGAAGTGCTGACAGATCCCCAGGCACCTTCGCACACGTCAACATATAGTGGACGCCCAGAATCATTGTCATCTCGAACAGAATCCGTTTTTTGCGCTTCCTGACAATTGAAACTGCCGAAAGACATCCACGCTCGACTGAGCCACCTCGGTGACGGCAATGACAAATGCGTGCCGCAGTCTCTAAGAGTGCCTTGGCGTATCGCAAGACCATCGAGTAATCCGTGCTGCCAAGGTCCGGCAGAATGTTCTCCACTTTTCTCCGGGGTCAGCTTTATCTTCGCTGTAGGACCGTTGAGGACACCAGCGCATCCTCGACTTTCATTCCCACGCCTTCAATCCGCCTATAGCCGCAGCAGCCACGATGCCTACGGAAGCCGTGACCCCGGACTCGCTGTCCGGGGATGTCATCCTGATCAGCTCTATCACCCTCCTCACCGCGATCATCGCCAAAGTGGTGGCGGCGAACTTGATCTCAAGCCTCAAAAAGGAGCTGGAGAGGTTGGAGGCAATCCGGGGTAGAGTTCGACGTGCACTGGGTGCGGCGCAACAGCGCAGGAGCTCCCTCGTGGGAATCCAGACATTCTATCAGCGCCGAAAGACGGAGATGATGACAGAGAGGGGTCTGAGTGTCGACGCCCTCGAGTTGTACGAGACCAAGGACGAGGAGCTGGGGAGTCTCGAGGAGAGGAGGAAGGAGGCTCTGGCAGAGCTGGAATTCGCTGCCCGAGAGGCGAGGGACGCCACCGATGAGAACGCCATCGCCCCTCTACGAGAAGCGACGGGATCTGGCGACGCAGAGGCTGGAGCAGGTCGAGCAAGAGCTGGAGGATAGGCTGAACGATCCGGTCGTCGAACCAGAAGCGGAACCGGAGTTGGGGGATGAGCGCTGAATCCGACAGGCTGCAGCATCAACTGGAGTTTGTCGTCGAGACGGACGAGCTCAAGCAGGTGATGCGTCAGACGCTCCTGATGCGGGACAGGCGCCGCGAAAACGACGCCGAGCATTCCTGGCATCTCGGGCTGATGGCAATCGTGTTCCAGGGGTACGCCAAAGGCAGCAGTGGTATACTCAATCGGTCAATGCAACATTCTCCCCACTAATCTAATCATAGGAGATGTTGCACATGGCTCAGATGGGACGACCAGGATTGTCCGCGTCACAGAAGTCGGAGGTATGGCGTCGATGGAAGAGCGGCCAGTCGCATAGCGATATTGGTCGGGCGCTCGGGAAGCATCCGGCGTCGATTCATGGTGTCATCACCGCCAATGGGGGCATCGTACCAATGCCGCGTCGACGCTCTCGATGGGCTCTTGGCTGGGAAGAGCGTGAAGAGATCTCTCGAGGTATCGCTGCGGGAAAATCGATACGAATAATTGCGGCCGCTGTTGAGCGTGCACCCTCGACGGTTAGCCGAGAGATTGCCCGCAATGGCGGGCGGCAAAGGTACCGAGCAAACGTCGCCGACCAAGCAGCCTGGACGCGCGCCAGCCGGCCGAAATGCTGCCGACTCGCATCCAATCTTCGTTTGCGGCGAGTCGTGGCGGACAAGCTACGCCTGAAGTGGTCACCTGAGCAGATATCGGGATGGCTGAAGCGGGAGTATGCGCTTTTAGGAAATATGCAGATATCCCACGAAACGATCTATCGAACTCTCTTCATCCAGGCACGCGGGGCACTCAACAAGGACCTCATTGCGCATCTGCGGACGCGAAGGATGATGCGGCGATCCAAGAAGGCAAGCACACGCGATCAGCCGAGAGGCCGGATCGTCGACGCCGTATCCATCAGCGAGTGGCCTGCCGAGATCGAGGACCGCGCCGTTCCCGGCCACTGGGAGGGAGACTTGATCTCGGGGTCGAACAACACGCACATCGCCACGTTGGTGGAGCGGCAGTCTCGGTTCACGATGCTCGTGAAGCTCAACGGCAAAGACACCGAGACCGTTGTCAGAGCGCTGATCAGCCAGGTGAAACGACTCCCCTCCGCGGTGCGGTTGTCCCTTACCTGGGATCGAGGAATGGAGCTAGCTCGGCACAAGGAGTTCTCGATCGCAACTGACGTCGAGGTGTATTTCTGTGATCCTCAGAGTCCCTGGCAACGAGGCACAAATGAGAACACGAATCGCCTTCTTCGACAGTACTTCCCGAGGAAGACCGATCTGTCGCCATTCTCCCAAGCCGACCTGAACAGAGTCGCTCTTCAACTGAACCAGCGCCCGCGGAAGACGTTGGGGTTCGTTTCACCCGCAGAACGCTTCAATGAAGGTGTTGCGTTGACGAAGGTGTTGCGTTGACTGGTTGAACTCGCGGTCTCGACGTTTTGAAAGTGTTGAAGATGCTGCTCATACACGATCTGGTAGAGATCGATGCCGGTGACACGTTCGCCTACGACGAGGCGGGACAGTCAGACAGACAGGAACGAGAGCGCCAGGCGGCGGAGCGAACTTTTAACCTGCTTCCCGTCGATCAAGCAGGGGAATTTCGGGCCCTGTGGGAGGAGTTTGAACACAGGAAGACGCCAGAGTCGCGCTACGCCAACGCCCTCGACAGACTTCAGCCGCTGCTGCTGAACTACCACTCAGGCGGCGCGACCTGGAGGCGAAACGGCGTGCGGGAGAAGCGGGTGATCGCCCGCAACCGGCACATCGCCCAGGGCGCGCCGGCACTGTGGGACTACGCGAAAGAGATGATCGGGCGCGCTGTGGAAGAGGGGAAGCTGGAGCGGTGACGACTTTTTTCTGCCTCTACGTCAACGCGAATCGTTCCAGATTGAGACGCTCGGCCCGGCTGCGGTCGAGCCGGACGAGCAGCCTCACATCTTTGTTGTCGTAGGACGTCTCCAGAATCTCTCCCTGCTCGTGGAGCTGCGAGAGCAGGCGGCCCTGACTCTGGGGAATCTGAAGCTCGAGAGTGACATCACCCTCGTGACAGTAGTAGAGAATCTTCTCTTTCAGCGTTTCCAGCCCGACACCGGTGAGGGCTGACACCGCCACCTTCCCCGCCTGATCGGCGAAGGCCTTCACCTGGAGCTCTTCGTCGCCGCTCGCGACCTGATCGATCTTGTTGTAGACAAGAATCATCGGCTTGTCTTGCACATCCAGCTCAGACAGAACTTCCGTCACGGTGTCGATCTGCAATTCGAAGTGCGGATGACTCATGTCGACAACATGAAGGAGCAGATCGGCCTCTGCCGTCTCCTGCAAGGTGGCGCGAAAGGAGGCGAAAAGGTGATGGGGCAATCTCTTTATGAATCCCACAGTGTCGGAGAGAAGAACTTTTCTATGGGGCGTCAGCTCCACGGCTCGCGTGGTGGAGTCGAGGGTGGCGAAAAGACGATCCTGGACGAGAACGTCGGCGCCGGACATGGCGCGCATGAGCGTCGATTTGCCGGCGTTCGTATAGCCGACGAGGGCGACGCGAAACTGATCGGCCCTGCCCTTGCGGCTCGTCCTCATCTGAGAATCGATGCGCCGAAGCTCGCGCTTGAGGGCTCCGATGCGACCGCGGATGAGCCGCCGGTCAGTCTCCAGCTGAGTTTCGCCGGGACCGCGTACGCCGGCGGCCCCCATGCCGCGAATGGCGCCGCCTCCAGCCTGGCGCGAAAGGTGCGTCCACTGTCGTGTGAGGCGGGGAAGAAGGTAGTTGAGCTGCGCCATCTCGACCTGCACCTGCGCCGTCTTGGTCCTGGCGTGGAGAGCGAAGATGTCGAGGATCAAACCGCTGCGGTCGAGAATGCGCACGTCTGTCGCCTCTTCCAGATTGCGCATCTGGGCCGGCGACAGGTCGTTGTCGAAGATGATGAGGTCGACGCCGTGCTTCTGCGCCAGCTCCTTGAGCTCGGAGGCCTTGCCCTTGCCGATATACAACCTGGGATCGATCCGTTTGCGCGCCTGGACAACCGTCTCGGCGACATCGAGTGTCGCCGTATCCGCGAGGCGCGCCAACTCGTCGAGCGAATCACGTGCCTCCCAGGCCGGGATGCCCGGAAGAGAGACGCCCACGACCAGGGCTGATTCGGTGTGTGTCGTCTCGGAGTTGTCTCCCAATGACGAATTCCCTTCAACGCACGGTGCCCGACCGTCGCAAAGCGTTACATTCCGTGCGTTTCGTCGCAATATTCAAGCCAATTTGACTATTGTCAAGAGGACAACTACTGTCCAACTTTTTTCTACTCTCATAGAGCCCAGGCAAGTACCGAGCCATGACATCTGCTGCCGACGCCCCTCGCCGCCGCCCT
>CBDBIJ010000110.1:0-110622 GCA_965205655.1 Candidatus Latescibacterota bacterium | reverse complement strand
TGCCTTCGAGGGCGCCGGCGGGATGAAGTTCGCCAGTCCGTTGAAGACGATCACCATGCCGGCAATAGAGATGCTGGTGGGGATGCTCGGCGAGAGTCCCGTCCTCTGTCTCATCGTCGCCATCATATTGATGTACCTGGCCCTCAAGTTTCTCGTGGACCTGGCGAAGGGAGTGGTCATTCAGCGATCGGAGCGCGTTCTGCATCGTTATCTCTTTGGCGCGGCCCCGGTGGCCATGCTGTTCGGCGCAATTATGACCGTACTCGTGCAGAGCAGCTCTATTACGACGTCGATGATCGTGCCCCTCGTGGGCGCCGGAGTGCTGACGCTCGAGCAGGTGTTTCCCTACACCCTTGGAGCCAATGTTGGAACCACGGTGACGGCCATGCTGGCCGCCCTTACCGGCAACGTAGCTGCCGTTACGGTCGCTTTCGCTCACTTGTGCTTCAACCTGACCGGGATCGCCATCATCTATCCCTTCAAATTCATCAGAAGAATCCCCATGGCCATGGCTCGCGGCCTCGCCGAATTGACCAGCAGGTCGAGAGTATACGCCTTCGTATACCTGGGATTGGTGTTTTACCTGATTCCTTTCGCCTTGATATACCTGTGGAGGTAGAGCCGTGTTCAGGCAAATCATACAGACAGTGAAGCGACCGACCCTCGTTTACGACGCCGTGCAGGAAACGCTGAAGATGCTCTCCGTGGTGCAGCGTATGTTCGGTGCCTCCTGCGACATCGTCATCAGCGGTGCCGCACCGGCGACGGACCTCGATCGCGACGACGCCGAGATCAACAGCGGCGAGCGGCTGGTTCGACGTATGATCCTTCAGCACCTCACCATGAACCCGAGTCAGGATCTGCCCGCGAGCCTCGCTCTGCTCAGCATCATCCACGACGTCGAGCGCATCGGAGACTACGCGAAGAGTCTGATCGAGCTACGTGAAACGGGATTCGAGTTGCCGGATGGTTCCGCCTACCGAAACGAGGTGTGCGAGCTACACGCCATGATCGTACCGCTCTTCGACAAAACGCTCACGGCATTGAGGGAAAGCGATGCGAAAGAAGCGCGATCGGTGATGAGTACCCATGAGCAGATCAAGGGGCGCACCGATCAGCTGCTCGAGGCGGCGGTGAAGGGCGGCGAGAGGGGAACCGGAGCTATGCTGTATCCACTCGCACTGAGATATCTGCGGCGCACCAGCGCGCACCTGTCGAACATTGCCTCGAGTGTCGCCAACCCGGTCGACCAGATCGCCGGCGACGCTTCCGCAGAGTAACTCGCCTAAACCCCGCAGAAAGCCGTAAACCCGCCATCCACGGGCACGACCGCCCCGGTCACGAAGGTCGCCTGGTCTGACAGGAGCCAGAGTGCCGTCCCCGGGATCTCCGTCGGATCGCCGAAGCGGGCCATGGGCACGTGGGCGAGGACGGTGCGGCCCCGTTCGGTCGGCTTCTGCGTCTTTTCATCCAACAGCAGGAATCTGTTCTGGTTCGTCACCATGAAGCCGGGGGCGATGCCGTTCACTCGAATTTTCGGTGAATAGGTCTGAGCCATGTGAACGGCAAGCCAGCGCACGAAGCTGTCCGCCGCCGCCTTACCGTTTGAATAGGTGAGCGCTCGAGTCGCCGGCAGACTGCCGGCAATCGAGGTGATGTTGACGATAGCGCCCGCCTCCCTGGAAGCGAATACGCGGCCGACAGCCTGGGAGGGAATCACCGTACTGAGATAATTCAGATCCATGACCTTCCGCATCGATTCGGGCTCGATGTCGAAAAACTCGAGGTCGGGTGTCGTGGTCGTGCTCGGATGGCTCCCTCCCGCAGCGTTGACGAGAAAATCGATGGTGCCGCACGCGTCAACTGTCTGACTCAGAGCATCATCGACGCTCGGTTTCGACACCGCATCGCACTGCATCGCGAACGCGCTGCCACCCAGTGACCGGATTTCATCAGCCTTTGCCGTCGCCGCCTCCTCAGATATATCCCAGATGGCGACGCGGACCCCCTCGGCTGCCAGGGCTTTGGCGATTTCGCCGCCAATTGCCCCTCCAGCACCGGTCAGCACCGCGATCTTTCCGTCGAAGTAGTCGCTCATGTATCCCCTCCGGTATGCTTTCGAGGGGAATAACCTAACGGTTCTCCAGACACAAAAAAACCCGCAGAACCGGGGCTCCGGAGGGCGGCGAAATCCCAGCGCATCGGAGACACTACCTCAAGACCCGCACGTCTCCCCGGCGCTGAGTGAATCCGTCGCTGTCGAAACGGTTCAGCAGGGCGAGGGCGTATTTCCGATTGCTGCCGACTAGCTCGCGGAACTCAGACACTGTGATCTCGCCTTTTTGCTCCAGGCGATCCCGCAACGTCTTCTTCAAGTGGCGCAGGGTGTCAGCATGCAGGACGAGCGTGTCGTCGAGGTAGGTGATGATTCCGAGGCTCTGCAGTGCGCGCAGCAACCCATCCACTCTCTTTTCCTCCACCTCGAGCCGCTGTGACAACTCCCGAGGGTCCGGCATATTCGAGAGATCGGCGGCCCTGAGCTCCCGCTCGATCCTTTGGCGCAGTTCTTCTTCATCTTCAGTGAAGCTGATTCGGTGCTGCGATCCTCGCACGAGTGCTCCATCCAGCGCTATGCGACCTTCCTCGACCAGACGCTGCAGCACCACGTCGAAGAGGGAGGCGGCGCGAGGCACGAACTGATTTCGGAGCTCCTCGCGATTGAGACCTGTCTCGAGAGGGTTCGCGGAGTGAAAGCCCTCCAGCGTCCTTTCGATTCCCGCCACCAGCTCCCGCCAGGCTTCGCCGTACACGAGACAGTGGGCGTTGTCAATGTGGCATCGCACCGCCTTGTCACCTTCGGTCATAGCCTTCGCAATCGACTCCATCAGGTCCTCGTCAACCCCGACGGCGGCGGCAAGCGACCGCAAACTCGCGAAGCCGCTGACTCGAGCGCGCAATCGCGCTTCCACTACTTCGACTACGTCCTCGCTCTCGAGGGCGCGCAGCTGCGCCTCCGCCTCCGCCTCGAAAACCCTGTGCTTCGGCGGATGCGGGTCGAGAACGCGGCCACCCCCGATGGCCAGGGCAGGTGAATAGCGACGGATGACAAAGCGATCACCCCAAACTGCCACAACTTGAGACTCCAGCCGGAGCTGCACGAGAGCGCTGTCTCCCGGCGCGAGCTTGTCGCGATCCAACAGCACGACCCGAGCCAGCACCTCTCCCGTTCCCAGATGGAGCCGTACGCGCGCGCGCTGTTGAAGGGGCTTGGGACACGACGAAACGAGCTCGAGCCGCACATCCAGCATATGGGTCGCCTCGAAAACGCCCGCTTCGACGATCATCTGTCCGCGCCCCACATCCCGCCGTTCGACGCCCGGCACGTTCATCGCCGCCCTGTCGCCGGCTGCCACTTCCTCAACCGGCTGACCGTGCTTTTGCAGGCCACGGGCGCGAATCTGACAGCCAGCCGGCAGCATCTCGGCGGAGTCGCCCTCTCGGAGACGACCCGATAGGACGGTTCCCGTGCACACGAGTCCGAATCCCTTCATCAAGAAGGCCCTATCCACCGGCAGTCTGAAAGGCCCTTCGGTCCTTCTCGTTTGCGTGTGAGCGATCATTATGAGAATCGCGCTCTTCAATTCCTCCATGCCCGCTCCCGACAGCGCGGAAACCCGGTGGACATCGGCTCCTTCGAGAAACGTGCCCTCCACGAGCGCGCCGATGTCCTCCTCCACCAGCTCGAGCCAGTCATCATCCACCAGGTCGATCTTGTTGAGCACGATGAGTCCGCGCGGTATACCCAACAGCTCCAGGACATCGAGGTGCTCGCGCGACTGGGGCATGACGCCATCGTCGGCGGCGATCACGAAGAGGGCGATGTCGATGTTGCTGACACCGGCCACCATCGTCTTCACGAAGCGCTCGTGACCGGGCACGTCGATGATGGTCGCCTCGTCTCCGAGAAAGGCGAAACCGAGCTCGATGGTGATACCGCGCGCCTTTTCCTGAGGCGTTCGGTCGGTGTCCTCCCCGGTCAGGCCTTTGACGATCAACGTCTTGCCGTGATCGATGTGTCCTGCGGTTCCTATGACTGTATGTGTCATCGTCTTGTTCTTATACTACGCGTCTGCCATGGCGGAAATACTGCACATCGACTCGGAACATCTCAAGAGACGTCATGTCTCGCGTGCCGTAGAGGTCATGCGAGGTGGCGGCGTCGTCATTTACCCCACCGATACGATCTACGGACTGGGATGCGACATCGCACAGAAAGCAGCGGTCCAGCGGATCCGCCGTATCAAGGGCAGAGACGCGAAGAAGCCCATGTCCTTCGTGTGCGCTGATCTCACCAACATCAGCCGCTACGCTCGCGTCTCCAATTTCGCCTATCGAATTCTCAAACGCTGTCTGCCCGGACCCTACACCTTCGTGCTGCCGGCGACGAAGGAGACGCCGCGCATGGTGCAGAGCAAGCAGAAGACGGTGGGAATCCGCGTTCCGGACCACCCGGTGCCCCTGTCTCTGGTGGCCGAGCTCGGTAACGCCGTCATCAGCACGAGCGCGAATCGCAGCGACGGGGAGGCGCTGACAGATCCGTTCAGGCTTGAGTCTGAGCTGGGGAGCTCCGTGGATCTCATCATGGAGTGCGGCCAAGTCCCGATGTCGCCGTCCACGGTGATCTCGCTGCTGAATGACGAGATCGAGATTTTGCGTGAAGGCGAGGGAGATCTCGACTATTTCAAGCAGCAGGTCGAGGCGTGACAGCCGTCACGCCGTCTCGTCTTCCTCCTCCTCCTCGAAGTAGTCGCCGTAGGTTTCGGCCAAGGCCGGCGTATCGCGGACGAAGGCCCGCCACTCCTCACTCACCGCGTCGCCGTCGACACACTTGTGACAGGTGACGAGCATATTCAGTTGATTGATCCCACGGTATCCCCGATCGAAGCAGGATTTGCAGTTCTTCCTGGTACGGTGCCTCGACAGCATATCCTTTGCCTTTTCCAGATATTCGTCGGGCAGCCTGGGCACAGTGTCCAATGTCGGCCTCCCCTCATCGCAAATGTGGCTGACGACCGGGCTAAGATGGTCACGGAACGCACGTCGGACAACCGTCGAACCAGCTTCATCGCCTGTCTGCTCTGCGCGGTGCTCGGTTCAGTCCCGGCGTCAGGCGGCACTTCCTCCTTTTCGACTTACGAGTCGCGGACTGAATTTCTCCAGAGTTCGGCAGCCAGCCGCAAAGCGGGCCTGTACGGCTACATCAATCCAGCCACACTGACCTACCTTGACGGGTTCGAGTCGGTCTTCGCGTGGTTTGACGAGGCGGATGGCAGCACTGCCGTCAATCAGTGGGGGCTGTTCAGTGCCGTGCCCCATTTCGGCTTCGGTCTCATTCGCCGCGAACTGGGCGATGACAGGTTCAATGAGTACCGGCTGTCGCTGGCGAGCGGAGATCGCAATTTCAGCAGCGGCGTCTCGTACGGATGGTCGTCTGGGGGTGCGGCGGAAGTCAGGCCCAAGCGCGTCTTTGTCCTGGGGGCTCTTCTGCGGCCGTCACGCTACGCATCACTCGGCCTGGGCTGGACCACGCAGCTCTCACTGTCGGCCGGGGAGGGCGTGATCGATGCCGCAGCGCGGCCGCTGGGCACGGACCGCCTAACCCTGTTCGCCGACTACGCCAAGCGAACGGAAGAAGCCGGTGGGGGATCGTTCTGGAGCGCGGGCAGCGCCGTGACCGTGTTCTCCGGGCTGCAATTGACGGGCCGCTTTCTCGACGATCGCACGGTCAGCCTCGGCCTGGAGCTCAACGTGGGCCGCATGGGCTTCACCACTCAGGCGCGACACGACCGAGGGCGCGATCGCACTCGCAACCTGTTCGCTTTGCGCATGGGTGAGCAGTATCGCAGCGCGTTGAACACCTTCAGGCGGGTGCCCGGATATCTCGACCTGAACCTGTACGGCCCGATCAAGCATCGGCGCTCGAGCCTGTTCGATCGTTCCCGCACACTCCTGGGACTCCACCAACTCATCGATCGGGCGCGTCGCGACCCCGCCATCGCCGGCATCGTTGTGAACATCTCCGGAATGCGAGTGGATTGGGAGAAGGCCTGGGAGCTGCGTGAGACGCTGAGATCCTTTCGCGACAGTGGAAAGAAGGTGGTCGTCCACGCCGATCGACTCGACCTGCGGCACTATCACTTTGCCAGCGTCGCCGACAGCATCGTCCTGGATCCGGCAGGCTTCATCGAGCTCGACGGGTTCGTCGCTGGACATACCTATATACGGGGATCTCTCGAGAAGCTGGGGCTCGGAGTGGAAGAGTGGCGCTTCTTCAAGTACAAATCGCTCTTCGAGTCACTGACCCGCCGCGACATGTCCGCCGCAGATCGGGAGCAGACGCAGGCCCTCATCGACGATTTCTACGAGCTGGCAAGGGAGGAGATCACTCGGGATCGCGGAATGTCCGCCGACGAATTCGACCGTCTCGTCGATGAAATCACCCATTTCCTGCCCGAGGACGCGCTCGAGCACGGCCTCGTGGACAGTGTGGGACGCTGGGACAGCTCAGATGAGGCAATCGCATCCCTGGTGAGTGGTGGTTTCGCTCGTGAGCGCGGACTCATACGTCGAACCAGTGGAAGACCGCTGGGGCGAGCCGCCGCGCATCGCCGTCGTATACGCCCTGGGGCTGGTCGCCATGGACCAGGGGCTTCGCGCCAGGCGCCTCGTGAAGGACATACGGGCCGTCACAGAGGACGGTATGGTAAAGGCGGTGGTGCTGCGCGTGGTTTCTCCCGGCGGCGATATCCTTGCCTCCGACATTCTCGGTGATGCACTGCAGAAGTGCCGAGGCGAGAAACCGGTCGTCGTTTCCCAGGGATTCGTCGCCGGCTCGGGAGGATACTGGATCTCCATGTACGGGGAACCCATAGTGGCCGCGCCGAATTCGGTCACCGGCTCCATCGGAGTCATCGGAGGTTGGATCTACGATCGAGGGTTGAAAGAAAAACTCGGTACCTCGACGGACCGCGTACAGGCGGGACGTCACGCCGACCTCGGCTTCGGGATGAGCCTTCCACTCCTGGGCCAGCTACCGGACCGCAACCTCGATGAGGAGGAAAAAGCGCGGATGGAGGAGGTCATTCGCACTTTGTACGCGGGCTTCGTCGGCAAGGTCGCCACGGCGAGGGGAAAGGAAACAAAGGAAATCGAGGAAGTGGCGCAGGGAAGGGTGTGGACTGGCAGGGCAGCCCTTCAGCACGGCTTGGTCGATCAGCTGGGCGGACTCGACAAGGCAGTGACGATTGCCGCCGAACGCGCGGGAATTCCCGACGGCGCGCCATTCCGAATTGTCGAGTACCCCAGACCTCAGATTTTCGACGACAGCATGTTCATCCCTCGATTCGCGCTCGGTCGGGAAAGCGACTTCCGCACGGCGCAACGCAATAGGGCGATCATGGAGTACCTGCAGTTTCGACTCGACCACAACGGCGAGCCACTGCTGTTGACACCGATCGACTTCCTTCTCGACGAGGGTGCCGACGTCTACTAGCAACGGCCCATCTCGGGAATCTACCTGTCACGACCCCTGCCCCTATCCTCGTCCCTATCGCGGCCTCCGCGGTCATCCCTTCCGCGGTCCCTGTCGTCACGATCCCGGCCCTTCTGCCTGTCCGGCGGCACCGGTGAGATGCGTCGGCGACGCTGCTGCCGTTGACCGCTGGGTTGACCAGATTCACTGTCGCTGCTGCCGCCCGCGTACGCCGTTTCGCTCAGAAAGAATGTCTCGATCGCCGGAGCGATATAGGGGAGCTTCTTGATAAAGTCCCGGCGCGATTCCCCGTGGGGACTTTCGGCGTCACGCCCCTCGGGCTCATTCCGAATCTCACAATCGTCCCTCTCCTCGGGTTCGTTCAAGCTCTCGGCGTCCACCATCGCTGTCTCCTCAGTCTCGTTCGTACGGGCGCCCGGTCATGGGATCGTCATGGCCATCTGAAATTTAGCCATACGGAAGGCGGAGCCCAACTCGGACCACTATCGCTCATCACGCCATTTCGCCGCGGCGCCAGGCGAACACCTCGGGCAGCCCGTCGGGATACGGATTGTCGGGATCGTATGCTTCGCCCGAGGCGTCTCGCATGATGGGAGCCATGTACTCTTCCCAGCGCACCGAACCGGGGCTCGCTTCGAGGATGCGCGCGGCCTTCCGATAATCCTCTACTTCCATGTAGAGGAAGAGCTGGCGACCGTGCATGAAGATGTTCATCTGATGGATGCCGGCCTTCTCTATATCGACGAGAATCTCGGGCCAGATCTCATCGTGCCGCCGGACGTACTCCCGCTCCTCCCCCTCTTTCACTTCCATCACGAATGCCACTCGTTCCATCGCTCTACCTTTCTCCGGCACGTGCGGTGCGATCTCAAGAAACCTGATCGCCGTCGTCCTCCTTCAAAACCGAGCGCACGACGGCGAGGAGCCTGTTCATTTGCACCGGTTTGCGGACGATCCCCGCGACTCCCTGCAGACCCCCCTTTCTCTCCGTCGGCGTCAACTCAGCGCAGAGCGCAATCTGAACATCGGGGTTTATCTCTCGCAGCGCGGTCAGCGTCTCATCAGGCGAGTCACCCGCCTTCACATCCAGGATCACCAGACCGACGTCGTAGTGACGGTCGCCGAAGAGCTCGAGGCCTTCCGCGCGGGTGCCCTCCAGGACTTCGTATTCGTAGTATTCCAGGTTTCGACTGATCGTCTTCCTTCCGATCGGATTGTCACCGATCACGAGGATTGTCCTGGAGAAGCCCTTGTAGAGCATGAGTGCGTCCCCTTTCGAGTCGCCGGCCGAGACGTAAGTCGCCGCGCGACAAGAGTGTCGGCGCGACAGCGCGACACAATGTCGCGGGTGAAAACCGTATATTCAGACTAGAGTGAAGTCGATAGCGTAAGGCCGATAGGGTAATGTAAGTGGGAACTCAGATGCTATGGGCCTCAGCCCTGTCCTCCGAGGTAAATGTAACCGCCGCGATGGCGGAGCTGAAGCGCGACCTGTCCCAGCAACTGGGACAGAATCGCGCCGACCTCGTATTCGCCTTTCTTACCGCCGACTACGTCGATGGCCTCGGCAAGCTTCCGCAGCTGGTGGCCGACCACTTGTCTCCGGGGACGTTTGTCGGCTGCACGGCATCGGGCGTCATCGGCGGGGGTCGCGAAGTGGAAGACGGGCCGGCCTTCTCGATGATCGCGGCGAGTCTGCCCGGAGTCGAGGCCCGCCCCCTGCGCATCGAAGCCGGCGATTTGCCCGATCTCGACACCGGCCCTGAGAACTGGATCGAACTCATGGGCGTTCCGGCCAGTCCGACGCCCCATTTCATGCTGCTGGCCGATCCAGGCGGTGCCGCCGCCTTCGACCCTCGCCCTCTTCTGATGGGCCTCGATTTCGCCTACCCCCCCTCCGCCAAAATCGGCGGCCTCGCGTCGGTCATGGAGGGGAACTTCCTGCTGCTCGACTCCGAGGTGTTCACTTCCGGCTGTGTCGGCGTCGCCCTCTCAGGAAACATCGCCGTGGACACAGTCGTGGCCCAGGGGTGCCGCCCGATCGGAGAGCCCCTGGCGGTCACCGGCTGTAGCGGCTATTACCTCACCGAGCTCGACGATCGCCCGGCCGTCGAGGTGCTCGTGGAGCTCTATCACTCCCTCGAGGCCGAGGATCAGGAGCTCTTCAAGCGCGCTCCTCACATCGGCATTGCCTCGACCGAGTTGAAGGAAGAGCTCGGGCGCGGGGATTTTCTCATCCGCAACGTCATGAGGCTTGACCAGCAAAACAACATCATCGCCGTGGGCGACATGCTGCGCCCGGGCCAGACTGTCCAGTTCCACCTCAGAGACGGACATGCCGCTGCAGAGGACCTCGACCTCATGCTGCGACGATATCGCGATAACTCACCGGCAGCGGCGACCGCCGGCGCGCTGCTGTTCACTTGCACCGGCCGCGGACGGAACCTCTTCGGAATGCCCAATCACGACTCCGGGAAGTTTACCGACCACATCGGCGAGGTCCCGATCGGCGGTTTTTTTTGTGGGGGCGAGTTCGGTCAGGTTGGAGGATCGACCTATCTCCACGGTTACACGAGCTCGTTCGCACTTTTCAGACCCCGTGAGTGAAATTCAGCGCGGTGTAGCACGCTGTACTTAGCGCCGCTCTGCCTCAATTCGCTTCGGAGGAGGCTGAGTCCTTCCACGGTGAAACGCGACGCCGGTGGCCGCGTGAACCATTCTTCTCCCGGTGGCCGTGACCTGGGTCTGACCCGCCCCAGAGTGACGTGCGGCGAGTATTTCGTCTTGCCGCGCTCGCGCTCCCAGCCCAGAGATCTCACCAGGCGTTCCACCAGCCTTTGAAGCGGTGGCAGCCGCTCTTCCGCATCGACGAGCCCGACCCAGATGACCCGCGGACGTCGCAGGTTCGGGAATGCTCCCGTGTGGTCGAGCTGAAGAGCAAAGGGACTCTCGTCGTCGGCGATCTCGTCCAGTCCCGACCGCAGCGCCGCTACCTGCCCCTCTTTCGTGTCTCCAAGAAATCGAAGTGTGAGATGGATGTTCTCGGGCGGGACCCAACGCACGGCGTTGTCGGCCCATTTAGAGCCGATCTCCAGGGACGTGTCATGGAGAGAACGGCGTAGGGCAGAGGGTATCTCGATGGCGACAAAGGCCCTGAGCACGAGGAGTCAGCGTGCGTCGCACGCCTTCAGGCAGGCGTTGAGGTAGCCTCTGCTCTCGGCGGCAATCGCCATCACTTTCGAGAGCTCGTAGTCTCGCGCTCCTATGATCTCCAAGTTGGCCGCCACGTCGAGTCCCGATTCATTCAACACCCTCACGTAGGCTTTCAGGTCGATGCCGCCGCGGCCACAGGTTTGGTCTTCGGGGGCGCCAGGCCCGCCCCCAGTGGCGCGAAGATCCTCGCGGCAGTCGCGAAATATGGACGTGCCGCACACCCGCGAAATGACCGCTTGCAGCGCCTCAGCCGGGTCCTCTCCGCCGCTGGCGCGGTAGATATGACTCGGGTCCATGTCCACGCCGAACCCCTTCGAGGCGATTCGCTCCATCGCCGCGAGGGTCGTCGGCGTGTCGTGAATGCACTGGCCCACATGTGCCTTGGCGCACAGGGGTGACGCCATAGGACTCGGCTCGCTCGGCCATCGCCTGCAACACCTCCATCTGACGTTCGAACTCCCGCTCATCGCCGCTCGTTCCACCCGGGCAAACATTGACGATCGGGATGGCGAGCTTCGAGGCTGCCTCGAAGGCCTTCGCCAGTCGCGCTTCATCCAGCGACGCCACCTCCATGGCCAGAAGCTCCAACTCGAAGCGCTCCGCCAGGCCCTTGATGTCGGCGATCTGGCTGTCGTGCTCATCCAGATCGAGATGTTCACACATCCCCTGGATGGCAGACAGCTCTACGCCGTCGTAGCCCGCCCAGGCGATCTGTTCCATCGCGATCTCGAGGTCGAACCCGGCGAACAGCACCGTATTGACGCCCAGATTGATCATCTCAGCTCGTTTATCCTCTGGCTGCTCCGGCCGCAGCCATAGTAGCGGGGGCCGCCGCGCCGGTCAATCGCGCGAGTTTCAGTCTTGCTCCGGTCTTCACGGCGCAATACATTCAAAAATTCGGCTTTCCCCGCGACCCCAAGTCGCCGCCCTCTCTCCCTCGTCGCCGCCCTCTCTCCCTCGATTCTTAAATGGAAACCGGCAACATCCTCGTCAGGGGCGCACGCGTCCACAACCTCAAGAACGTGGATATCGAGCTGCCCAAAAACCGGCTCATCTGCTTCACGGGGGTGAGCGGGTCGGGCAAGTCTTCTATGGCCTTCGACACGCTCTATGCCGAGGGCCAGCGGCGATATGTCGCCTCCCTGTCGGCCTACGCGCGCCAGTTTCTGGGGCAGATGGAAAAGCCGGACGTCGATCAAATCACCGGTCTGGCCCCGACGATCTCCATCTCGCAGAAATCGGGTGGCGCAAACCCCCGCTCCACCGTGGGGACGATCACGGAGGTGCACGACTATCTCCGCGTCCTGTTCGCTCGCTGCGGCACGCCCCATTGCGTGGAGTGCGGCTCCCAGATCGGAGCCCAGACTCGCGACGAGATCGCCGGTCGCATCGCGTCGCTGCCCGAGGGCAGCCGCATTCACGTGCTGGCACCCCTCGTGCAGGAGCGCAAGGGGGAGTATCACGAGCTGTTCGAGCAGCTTCAGAAGGACGGCTACCTGCGAGTGCGGGTGGATGGCCAGATCGTCAACATCGAAGAGGCGCCCGAATTCGATCGCTACAGCCGCCACAACATCGATCTGGTCATAGACCGCCTCGTCGTGAGCGGCGACATCGGCAGCCGGCTCGGCGAAGCCGTGGACGGCGCCCCTGCGCATCGGCGACGGCACGCTCGTGGTGTCAATGGAGGGCGGCGAGGATCGGCTTCTGAGCGCCAACTTCGACTGTCCCAACTGCGGTATCTCCTATCAGGAGCCGACGCCGCAGATGTTCTCCTTCAACAACCCGCAGGGAATGTGCTCAGGGTGCGGCGGCCTCGGCTCGAAGGTCGTCATGAGCGAACGGCTGATGATTCCCGACCCGGGCAAGTCGATCCTCGACGGCGCCGTGGAATCGCTGGGCGACATCACGAGCAATCGCTGGCGCATGCACCTCTACGAAGGTGCCGCCAAACACCTGGGATTCGACCTCGAAACTCCGTGGCGCCGCCTCAGCCGCGCCCAGAAGAACGGGTTCCTTCACGGCCTCGGCGATGAAAAGCTCGAGTTCTTCTACAAGGGACAGAACGGCACCTGGTCGCACAAGGATCGATACGACGGCGCCCTTGCATGGGTGGAGGAGCGCTTTCACAGCGACAATCCCCGCGCCCGCCGGGAGCTGAGCGCGTACGCAAGCTCTGAGATCTGTCATACCTGCCAGGGTGGGCGCCTTCGCCCGGAGGCCATGTCCGTGCTCATCGGGGGACACAACCTCCCGGAGCTCGCCGCCCTGCCAATCGACCAGACGCGCGATTTCTTCCAGTGTCTGCAATTGAACGATACGAAGGCCATCATCGCCGAAGACGCCCTCAAGGAGATACGCGGACGCCTCGATCTCCTCGTGGATATCGGTCTGGGCTACCTGACCCTAGACCGGGGCGCTCACACGCTCTCCGGCGGCGAGTCGCAGCGCATTCGATTGGCGAGCCAGATCGGTTCCGGCCTCGTGGGGGTGTTGTATATCCTGGACGAGCCCTCCATCGGTCTCCACCATCGGGACAACCGCCGCCTCCTCGACACACTGCAGCGACTGCGTGACGTCGGCAATACCGTCGTCATCGTCGAGCACGACGAGGACACCATGCGCCAGTCCGATCTGCTCGTCGATTTCGGTCCCGGTGCCGGCGAGCGAGGCGGCGAGCTCGTCGTCAGCGGTACTCCCGAGGCGGTCACCGCCTGCGCCGAGTCGGTCACGGCAGGCTATCTCTCCGGAGCCGAGCAGATCCGGTGCCGGCACAACGTCGCAATCCGAATGATAAATGGCTCACCGTCGTCGGCGCGAGTCACAACAACCTCGACGATATCGAGGTGAAGTTCCCCCTCGGTCTGTTTACCTGTGTGACCGGCGTTTCGGGCTCCGGCAAGAGCTCGCTCGTCAACGACATCGTCTTCAAGTCCCTGGACAACACCCTTCACCGGGCCCAGACCGAGCCCGGACACCACGATGCCATCAAAGGGGTGGAGCACCTCGACAAGGTGATCCGCATCGACCAGAGGCCGATCGGGCGCACGCCGCGATCGAACCCGGCGACATACACGGACGCCCTCACACCCATCCGACAGCTCTTCGCTCAACTGCCCGACTCGAAAGTCCGCGGCTACAAACAGGGTCGCTTCAGCTTCAACGTGCGCGGCGGTCGCTGCGAGGCATGCGACGGCAACGGAGCCAACCTGGTAGAGATGGAGTTCCTCTCGGACGTGTGGGTAACCTGCGAGGCGTGCGAGGGCCGTCGCTTCAACCGCGAGACTCTGACAATAAGATACAAGGGCTACTCCGTCGCCGATGTCCTCGACATGGAGGTGGAGGTGGCGGTCGACTTGTTCGCCAACATCCCTCACATCAAGCGCATCCTGCAGACGCTGCACGACGTGGGCCTCGGCTACATCAAACTGGGCCAGCCCGCTCCGACCCTCTCCGGGGGCGAGGCGCAACGCGTCAAGCTCGCCAAGGAGCTGTGTCGCAGGAGCACCGGTCGCACGCTCTACATTCTCGACGAGCCCACCACCGGCCTCCACTTCGCCGACATCGACAAGCTGCTGCGCATCCTCCACACCTTCGCGGAGCAGGGGAATACGGTCGTCGTCATCGAGCACAACATGGAGGTCATCAAGACAGCCGACTACATCATCGATATGGGTCCGGAGGGAGGGGAGATCGGTGGGCGCATCGTGGCCGCGGGATCGCCGGAGCAGGTCGCGCAGGTGAAGGAATCGCACACCGGGATGATCCTGAAGGACGTTCTCGGACAGTCGAGGCGACGGCGCAACGCATCCTCCAGAAAGCGGACGAATGGTCGCCGCCGCGGTAGTCGCAGCGGCGACAGCTGGATTCGCAACATAGAGGTCGTCGGCGCCAGCATGCACAATCTGCGCAATGTTGACGTCAGCATCCCGCGGGACAAGATGACGGTTGTCTCGGGAGTGAGTGGCTCAGGCAAGTCGTCCCTCGCCTTCGATACCATCTATGCCGAAGGGCAGCGTCGCTACGTGGAGTCGCTGTCCGCCTACGCGCGCCAGTTTCTCGATCAGATGCAAAAGCCAAAAGTGGAGCGCATCACAGGTCTATCGCCGGCCATCGCGATCGAGCAGAAGGCCCCGAGCAGAAACCCTCGTTCAACGGTGGGCACCGTCACAGAGGTGTACGACTATGTCCGTGCTCTCTACGCCACAATCGGCGCGCAATACTGCCCGCGCTGCTCCGTAGCAGTCGGTTCGCAGACAGCCGAACAGATGGTCAATCGCATTCTCCGCATGCCCGAGGGCAGCCGCATATACCTGCTCGCACCCCTCGAACCGGGGCGCAACGGGGGCTACGAAACACTGCTCGCCCGCGCCAAGCGTGACGGTTTCGCCCGTGTCCGCATCGACGGCGAGATTCACGAGCTGCAGAAGCGCATCGAGCTCGAACGCAGACACCGCCACCATGTCGAGCTCATCGTCGATCGACTCGCGGTACGCGCCAGGGACAGATCTCGCCTGACCGAGGGTGTGGAGCGGGCCCTGGAGCTCTCTGGAGGCGAGCTCGTCATCCTCAGCGCTCCAGGTGACACCCTCCCAGAGGGAGAAGATGGCGAGGAGCGCTTGAGCCGCCGTTTCTCCTGCCCCGAATGCGCCCGCAGTTTCGATCCACTCACGCCCCAGAGCTTCTCCTTCAATCATCACCAGGGCATGTGTCCGGTGTGCGATGGCCTGGGGACGGGCGAAGGGCTGGATCGGGATGCTCTCATCCCCGACCTCCGCATCTCAATTCGAGAGGGAGCGGTGGCGCTATGGGGACCGCTCGACGACAGCGACTTTGCCCGTTCAATCGAGGTGGCGGGGCAGGCACTGGGCTTCGACCTGGACGCACCAGTCGCCGAACTTTCGGCCGAAGGGCGACGTCATCTCCTTTACGGAGCCGGCGACCGCACGCTGTCGCTCGACAACGGCATCGGCTTCAGATATCGAGGCCTACTGCCGACGGTGGACGGAATCGCCCGCAGCGCGCCGCGCTACAAGGGCCTCTTGCGCCAGGTGCCGTGCTCGGCCTGTGAAGGCAGCCGCATCAAGCCGGAGAGTCGGGCCGTGCAGCTGCGTGATGCAACCATCGTCGACATCCTCCGCTGGCCGATCGATGAGAGTCTCGAGTTCTTCGAGTCGCTCGAACTCGACGATCGCGAAGCCGAAGTATCGGGCGAGTTGCTGCAGGAGATCCGCACGCGACTGCGTTTTCTCGATCGCGTCGGGCTGGGGTATATCTCGCTCGAACGGCGAGCCGGCACTCTCTCGGGGGGCGAAGCGCAGCGCATTCGTCTGGCCGGTCAGATCGGTTCGGGCCTGACCGGGGTACTCTATCTCCTGGACGAGCCCACAATCGGTCTCCATGCGCGAGACACCGCCAGGCTCCTGCGGGCGTTGGAGCAGTTGAGGGATCTCGGAAACACCGTCGTCGTCGTCGAGCACGACCGCGACACCCTCGAAGCGGCGGACCATGTGGTCGATCTTGGACCAGGCGCCGGCACTGAGGGAGGCAGAGTCGTCGCCAGCGGCCCACCCGGCAAGCTGAGGCAATCTCGGAAAGCGGGAAATCACCATTCGAAGACCGTCGCCTATCTCCGCGGGAAGCTGACTATCCCGGTGCCTGGTCGTCGCCGGAAAGGCAACGAACAGCACCTGACTATCATCGGCGCCCGGCAGAACAATCTCAAGAACGTGGACGTGCAGATTCCCCTCGGCATGATCGTCTGTGTCACCGGTGTGTCCGGCTCGGGCAAGAGCTCGCTGGTGGAGGAAATCCTTCACGCCGGACTCGCGGCCTGCCTCTCGCCCAACTCCTCCCGTTCCGTCGGAGACTGCGACGAGATTCGCGGAATCGAGCACGTCGACAAGGTCATCAACATCGATCAATCACCGATCGGCCACTCGCCGCGCAGCACCCCCGCCACGGTCATGGGGCTCTTCGACCTGATTCGCCAGCTTTTCGCTCGCCTACCCGAGGCCAGGATGCGCGGCTTTAACGCCGGGCGTTTCAGCTTCAACCGCGCCGGCGGCCGCTGCGAGTCCTGCGAGGGACTGGGCTTCAGGTGTATCGAAATGCACTTCCTGCCCAATGTGTGGGTCCGCTGCGATGCCTGTCAGGGACAGCGCTACACGAACGATATGCTGCAGATCAGCTTCAAGGGACGCTCCATCGCCGACGTCCTCGAAATGACAGTGAGTCGAAACATCGAGCTCTTCGCCAACGTCCACGCCGTCTGCCAGCGCCTGCAGGTCATGGAAGATGTCGGCCTGGGATACATCAGCCTCGGCCAGTCGTCTACCACGCTGTCGGGTGGCGAGGCACAGCGGCTCAAACTGGCCGCTGAGCTGGCCAGACCGGGTACCGGTAACACCGTTTACATCATGGACGAGCCAACGACGGGCCTGCACTTCGCCGACATTCAACGATTGCTCGAGGTTATCGAGCGCCTCGTGGACGCGGGAAATACCGCCGTCGTAGTGGAGCACAACCCCGACGTCATCAAGTCGTGCGACCACGTTATCGATCTCGGTCCCGAGGGTGGTGACGATGGCGGGTCCGTCGTCGCATGCGGAACGCCTGAGCAGGTGGCGCGCCGCAAACAGTCCCATACCGGACGAATCCTCAAAGCTGCGCTCGCCGCGGATTCGAAGGTGGAGGTGAAGTGAAGACGTGAACCTCAGCGTTCCGCAGCGCGCCTTTTTCAGTTTCTCGTTCCGTTGTCGATACCGGGAAGCCGCCCCTGTTGTCGATGGCAATCTGCGCGACTGGGACGACTCCTTCCGCATTCCCGATCTCATGGGAGTTGAAGGTCAGGCGAGCTTCGCCGACGTCTACATGGGGTGGAACGACGACGGCCTCTACTTCGCCGTCGAAGTGCCTCGGAAGAAGAACTACAAGATCGATCCGAAGAACTACTGGCATGGTGACTGCCTCGAATTGTGGATCGATACGCGGGATGTCAAAGACAGCCACCGGGCCAATAGATTTTGTCACCACTTTTTCTTCACGCCGGGCGGTAGCGGCCGCGACGGCAAGAGTCCAATCGGTAGACAGACCTCCATCGACAAGGCACGGGAGCAAGCGCCGCCCTGCCCGGAGGAGTCGATTCGAGTCGGCCTGCGTCGCCTGACGCGCAGCTATCGCATGGAAGTCGCCCTTCCAGCGGAGGGGATGAACGGATTTCAGCCGCGGGAGTTCGAGCGACTCGGCTTCAACTACGTTCTCCGGGACATCGACTGCGGTACGCAGTCGTGGTCGGTGAGCCGCGACCCCCATCTGGCACACGATCCGAGCACCTGGGGTTCTGTAGACCTCGTGCATGAGTAGCCGCAAAAACTCCCGCATTGGTATATTGGGAGATCTATGGCTTCAATTGTAAGGGTGCATCGATACGTCGGTATCGGCGTTTTCATCTTCACTTTCCTGCTCTACCTCAAAACGATGGCGCCCGGCGTGTCCTTCTGGGACACGGGTGAATTCATCGCGTCCTCCTATATCCTCGGCGTGCCGCATCCGCCCGGGGCGCCACTCTACGTCCTGTTGGGCAGACTCTTTTCACTACTGCCCGTCGGTGAACCGGCGTGGCGCGTCGTGCTCATGTCCGTGTTGTCGTCTGCCATAGCAATCTGGTGTACCTACCTGACGACGGTATCGCTGGCGAGACGGACCCTGGGAGGGCGGGCGCTCGAACCGTTCGGCGACCACCGCGACGTGAGCGTCATCCTAGGAGCTGTCGTCGCATCCCTGTCTCTGGCCGTTTCTTACACCTACTGGTTCAACGCCACTGAAGCTGAGGTATACGGTTATTCCATCCTCTTCGCAGCCCTCGGCGTCTGGCTCATCGTTTATTGGGACGGTACGCAGCACGGCGCCCTCGAGGATCGCTGGCTCTTTTTGCTGGCCTACCTGTTCGGCCTGGGCGGCGGCATCCACATGCTGTGTCTGCTCACCATCCCGGCCCTGCTTATCCTGGTCTGGTTCGCTGACGAAAAGTTGCGCCGTCTCGTACTGGTGGCCGTGGGCATCGGCCTCGAAGGACTGTTCTTCGTCACCTTCTTCGCGAGTCATCCCGAGTCAGCCCAGCTGATCGGCGGACTGGCAGCGGCCGCTGCCATCGTCTTCTACGCCCATGTCTGGGTCAACCATCACGACCTGCGTCCCACCGTCATCGCGCTCACGGGCGCCGGTGCGGCCGTCGTCATCGCCGAAGCCCTCTTCGATGCCGACGGACTGACCAATATAGCCGTGGTCGGCGCCGGAGCCTGGCTCACCTACCATCTTTACCAGTCCGACCAGCGGGCTCTGGCCATCCTTGTGGGAGCGGGAGTCTTGTTCGCCCTCGGCTACTCGACCTACACGGCGCTCTTCATCCGCTCCGGCCTGAATCCGGCGATTGACGAAAACGATCCGGAGACCTGGGCGGCTTTCGTCAAATTTCTCAATCGCGAGCAGTACGGGTCGGAAAGCATGCTCCTGTCGATGCTCGAGCCACGCGCCTCGCGGGTGTATCAGTTGTGGGACCAGCAGATGAAGTACTTCTTTCAGCAGTTCCCCTTCCCTCTGCTGTCGCGGGAGGTGGGGTTCCGCTGGGCAACCGAGAGCGTACCCCACATCATCTCCGTTTCACTCATCCCCTACGCCCTTGGATTAGGAGGACTCATCTGGCACGCGGTCAAGGACTGGCGCCGCTTCGCCGCTCTTGCTGCGCTCCTCATCGTTATGGGGTTCGGCCTGTCCTTCTACCTGAACATGCAAGACCCGCAGCCGCGAGAGCGGCACTATGTGTTCGGAGGCATGTTCTACGCTTTCGCCCTGTGGATGGGGTTGGGGTGGGTAGGTCTCGTGGAATACGCCCGCACCAGTCTGGCGCTGGCTCGGCCACTCTCAATCGGTGTCGCCTGCCTCGGGCTCGCGCTGCCGGTTGGAATCGGCGCCAAACTCTACCACATCCAGGACCGCACCGGCGACCATATCGCTTACGACTACGCCTACAACCTGTTGCAGACCTGTGAGCCGAACAGCCTTCTGTTCACGAACGGCGACAACGACACGTTTCCACTTTGGTTCCTGCAGGAAGTGGAGGGAATCCGGCGCGACATTCGGGTCGTCAACCTGAGTCTGCTCAACACGAACTGGTACATCAAACAGCTGCGCGATCGCGAGCCGAAAGTAGAGATCAGGCTGCCTGATTCCTACATCGATTCCACCCTCACCGACACCCAGATGGTCGACCTCTACAAAAGGGCCTGGCCCACCCCGAAAACCCCGCTCGAGTTTGCCGAGCTGGGACTGGACGTAAAGGTGTCGGCGTCCGCTGGACACGACGTGCTGCGGGTGCAGGATGTCATGGTCATCGGCATCGTGGGGTGGAACGCCTGGGAGCGCCCTATCCATTTCGCCATCACCGTGGCAGGCAACAATCGCGTCGACCTGGATCCCTACCTCAGCATGCAGGGGATGACGATGAAGCTGGTCCCCGAAAAGGTGACGGGCGCGGCGACGGAGGCTCTGGAGCGAAACATGTTCGAGGTGTACCGTTTTCGCGGTATCAACGACCCGGAGATCTACAAGGACGAGAACACGACGCGCCTCCTGGGGAACTACCGCGCCTGTGTCCTCAGCCTCGCGGAGGCATACAAGTCGGAAGAGCGCCCCGACGATCTCGCCGTCCTCTTTCGATGGGCATCCGACACCATCCCCCTCAGCTGGGAGATTTTCTACTCCGCGAGCGAGCACCACCGGGAGTCTGGCTCGCACGCAATCGGCGCCGAGTTTCTCGAACGCGCCGGCGATGCGTTGCTCAGCACATACGGACACCACTCCTCGGCTACCTACGAAAACGCGCTGGCGGTGGGAAGCATCCTTTTGGGCACCTATCGAGAGTACGATCGAGCCGAACGCGTCTATCGCCTCATCATCGTTCGCGAGCCAGAGCGCTATGACGCCTATCGCGAGCTGGCCGCTACGCTGCAGGCCGGCGGCAAACTGGACGACGCGCTTCAGCTGATCCGGGATTATCAGGCCGAGTACGGTGCCACCGACTCGGCCGCCAGGGACGAGCAAGTCCTGATGAACGCCGTTCAGAAACGAGAGGGCTCTAAAGACGGCGTCTTCGATGTGGAGGAGGACTCCGCCGCAACCGAGAGCGCTACGCGGGACCTGTGAGCGAACCCGTCACGATCATCATCCCTCACCTGAGTGCCGAGATACTCGTCGACTGCCTCGAATCCCTCTTCGAGCACAGCGGCTCGCCCATCCGCGTCATCGTCGTCGACAATGGCCCTGATGCGCCGAGCCTTCGCGCCGCGCGAGAGCAGTTCCCCGAGGTAGAGGTCATCAGAAATGAGCGCAACCTCGGCTTCAGTCAGGCTTGCAACCGCGGCCTTGCCGAAACGTCAACGCGCTACGCCGTGCTGCTCAACGACGACACGAGGGTCACCTCCGACTGGCTGCGACCGCTCGTGGAGATGGCGGAGGCCGACCCCACGGTCGCCGCGTGCCAGCCTAAACTTTTGTCCGCCAGTCAGACAGGCATGTTCGACTACAGCGGTGCCGGCGGAGGCCATATCGACCGCCTCGGTTACACTTTCTGTCGCGGGCGCGTCTTCGATTACCTCGAGGCCGACGAAAGACAGTACGACGAGCCAGTTCCTCTGTTCTGGGCCTGCGGCTCCGCTCTCTTTCTGCGCGTCGCGGCAGCGCGCGAGGTCGGCCTGCTCGATCTCGGCTTCTTCATGCATTTCGAGGAGATCGATCTGTGCTGGCGGCTGCGTCTGGCAGGCTACCGAATCATGGCGGTGCCCAACTCCGTCGTCATCCACCACTCGGGTTTTTCGCTGCCGTCTCATAGCTACACCAAGTCCTACCTCAACCACCGCAACAACCTGGTCATGCTATACAAGAACCTGCCTGCAGCGCGACTCGTGTGGTTGCTGCCGCTCCGCCTCTGCTTGGAGTTTCTGTCGGCTGTGCTCTACCTCGCCAGCGGTTCGTGGAGGTTGGTACCGGCGCCACTGGCGTCGTTCCTATGGTTTCTCACTCATCCGGCCAATCTGCACCGCCGCCGGCGGGCGAGCAGAGCCCTGGCGCGAGCCAGCGCTGATCGCAATACGGAGGGCATCTACGCCGGGAGCATTCTGCTCCAGTACTTTGTCTTTCGTAGGCGGACGGCAGTCTCGATCATGGGGAAGGACGCGACCCAATGAGGGCCGCAGCGAACGTCGGACTGAAGATCGCAGTCAGTGCCGGTTTCCTGTGGTACCTGTTGTCAAAGGCCGATCTCGAGGGCTTCGGCGACGCCTTCGCCGCCACCGACATCGGTCTCTTCGCCGTGGCGGTCCTGCTCTTCGCGCTCAGCAACGCCCTCGGCGCTGTCCAGTGGCACCTGCTGCTGCGGGGTCAGACGCTGAAGATCAGCTTTCGCCAGAGTCTCGTGTTCTACTGGATCGGCGTGTTCTTCAACAACGTCCTGCTCGGCAACATCGGCGGCGACGCGCTCAGGATCTACGACGTGAAACGTCTGACCGGCGACGTTCGTGGATCGATTCATCGGGCTTTTTTCAACCTGCACTCTGGCGCTGATAGCCTATGTGTGCGTCTGCCAGGTCAGGGATTCCCAGCTCGTGACCGCCCTGTTTCCGGTATGGCTCGGCCTCGTCCTGCTGTTGGCCATGGGATTGAGCCGGCGGGCCGGCACCTTTCTGGAGGACCGCCTCATCGTTCCCTTGCTCCCAGCTTTTATCGCCGAGCTCGTCTCTCGCCTGCGCCGCAGCATCGTCCTATACCGGCATCGAGTCCCTCTGCTCGTTTGCGCCTGGGCGGTTTCACTCGGTGTTCAGCTCTGCCGCATACTCGTTTACTGGACGGCGGGTTTGGCCGTCGGGCTACAGGTGAAAGTCGTCTTCTTCGTCGCCTTCCAACCCGTGGCCGCCGTCATTGCGGCGCTGCCGATCTCCATCGGCGGCCTCGGTGTGAGAGAGAACATCATGGTGGAGCTTTTCAGCTCCATCGGATCGGTTGAAAGCGCCGCATTGGCCATGTCGCTGCTCGGCTACGCAGCCGGAATCATCGCCAGCCTTCTCGGGGGCATCGCCTTTGTCATGCGGCGAGTAGAGCGCACTGCCTCGCATCACCCTTGAACCACTCACCCCTCTCTCGCGTGCCGATACAGCTGGGGAACGAGCGGCTCTTCGATGAGGTTTTCCACTTGGTAGAAGGAAAGCGGGTGGGCCTCATTACCAATCAATCCGGTGTGAATTCGAACATGGAACGGACAGCCGACCGAATGCACCGCACGTCGGGCGTGGAGTTGCGTGCGCTGTTCGGACCGGAGCACGGCTTCCGGGGTGATTCCGAGGACGGTGTGAGGGTCGACACCGAGCGCGACGCGGGTTCCGGAGTACCCGTCTACAGCCTCTACGGGCTGGTGCGGCAGCCAGGCGACGCCATGCTGCGAGAGCTCGACGTTGTCGTCTGCGACATCCAGGATGTGGGCGTTCGCTTTTACACATACGTATCTACCATCTATCTGGCCATGAAGGCCTGCGCTGAGAGAGCGATCCCCTTCGTCATCCTCGATCGACCGAACCCGATCGGCGCGGCCGTCGAGGGTAACGTTCTCGATCCCGCGTTCGCATCCTTTGTCGGCATCCATCCAATCCCGGTTCGCTACGGCATGACGCTGGGCGAGCTGGCCCGGTTGTTGAACGAAGACGCCGGAGTCGAGGCCGATCTCAACGTCGTGGAAATGGCGGGCTGGAGGCGAGACTGCTTCTGGGAGGAGACTCACCTCGAGTGGGTGCCGCCATCACCAAACATGCCCAGTGTAGAGACTGCCGTCGTGTATCCGGGTATGTGCTTCTTCGAGGGAACAAACATTTCCGAAGGACGCGGCACGGCGCGTCCCTTCGAGCAGGTCGGAGCTCCATTCATTGACGGATTCCGCCTCGCCGACGAACTGAACAGTCTGCTGTTGCCCGGAGCTGCTTTTCGTCCTGTGCGGTTCGTGCCTGCCTTCGGCAAGTACGAGGGCCAGTCGTGTGGCGGCGCTCAGCTCCACGTTGTCGACCGGACGAATTTCCTCCCGGTGACTACCGGCTTCGAGGCGGTGGCCGCCGTAAAACGCAGGTGGCCGGAGCATTTTGCCTGGCGCATTCCCGAAGAGGGGATCCACAATTTCGACAAGCTCGCAGGAACGGACCGAATCCGGTTGGCCCTCGACGCGGGGGCGGAAGTCGCCGACCTGGCGCTCGAATGGGAGGCCGAGCGCCGGCCGTTCATGGACCTGCGCGGCAGGCACCTACTCTATTGACAGTAGACGTTGCCCCCTCTTTGAATGCCTGCACGCGTACTTTATCTTCGTCACCCGCGCAGAAAGGCCGCCAGAGTCTCAACCATCGAGGAGTCCCATGCCCGCAGCACTCGAGCCCGGAACGTTTCTCATCGCCTCGCTCGGCCTCGAGGAAGAAACGTTCACCCGCACCGTCGTTCTCCTGTTGCAGCACGTGCCGGACGAGTACACCCTCGGCGTCATCATCAACAGGCCTCTGGGAGAGCGTGCCAATCTCTATTCGAGCGATGAGCTGCAGAATCTTACGAAGGGGCTTAAGGAGAGCGGAGGCACACTGAGCGGGATGTTTTTTCAGGGGGGACCAGTAGATCCGGGGTCGCTCATCTTTCTGCACAGGGTCGACCAACTCGGCGAGAAGAGCACCCAGATTTGTGACGGACTCTATGCCGGCGGTGACCTGGACGCGCTGCGCGAGCACACCTCTGCCTCCGATTCGGACAAAGCCCAGCTGCGGTTCTATCTGGGATACGCGGACTGGTCGCCGGGCCAGCTCGAAGCCGAGATCGCGCTAGGAGCGTGGGTGCTCTGCCCGGGCGATGTGGAACAGGTGTTCTCGGAGGAGCCCGGCCAGGTGTGGCACGAGGCCCTCCACTCACTCGGGGGTAAATACGCGCCCATGTCTTTCATTCCCGAAGATCCGTCACTGAACTGACACGGGTGCCGCGATCGTTGAACTGCCCCGCCAAGACCCACGCCCGCCTTCTTCTCACCGCGTGTGGTATCTCCAGTAGCCTGCTCTCAACCCCGCCTCCCCTCGGCGCCGTTACCTTCAAGGTGGGCGACGATCCGAAGTTCGCTTCTGCCATTCTGATCGAGGACGAGATGGGGTCCGTCCTTTTTCAGCACGATGCGGATGCCCGTCGCTCGCCTGCCAGCACTCAGAAACTCCTTCTCCAACTCGTCGTCATGGACGCCGTCGCCGACGGGCGGTATTCCCTGTCGGACTCCGTGCTGACCTCGGCGTGGGCCAGTCGAATCGGCGGATCGCAGGTGTACCTGAGACACGGAGAGATCTTCACGCTCGGCGAAATGATGGAGGCTATCGTCATCCAGTCCGCGAATGATGCCTGCGTCGCCGTGGCGGAGCACCTAGGCGGTTCGGTGGACGGATTCGTTGACCTGATGAACAGCAAGGCCGAACTCCTCGGTCTCGAGAACACCCGCTGCGTGAACGTCCACGGACTGGACGACACACCGAGGGCAAGCGGCAACTTTTCCTCGGCGCGTGACCTCACCATGATTGCCCGTGCGGCTGTCGACCACGAACGCATTGTCGCATGGTCGTCAGTCCGCTACACGACATTTCGCAACGGCGAGTTCGATCTCTACAACAGAAACAAGCTTCTCGGCAGATTCCAGGGGCTCGACGGACTGAAAACGGGATACACCGAGCGCGCCGGCTACTGTCTGGTCGCTACGGCCAGACGGGGCGATATGCGCCTCATCTCCGCAATGATGGGCTGTCCAAACGAAAAGACGCGCGATCGGGAAAGTGCCCGGTTACTGATCTGGGGGTTCAACCACTTTTCCAAAGTCGATCTCGTCCGAGCGGGCGAGCCCCTCGGGCACGTGGCGTTGGAGTGGGGCGTGGAACCGGAGGCCACGGCGGTCACTTCAGATTCAGTCATAGCCGTACTTACGACACGGCAGCGGCAACTGCTGACGCGGAGCGTCGAACTGCCGGCCGAGCATCCCGCGCCAATCGAAAAGGGTCAAAAGCTCGGCCTGCTGAAAGTCAGCATCGGCGACAGCATTCTCGCTCAGGTCGACCTCGTCGCCGAGAAGGCAGTGACTCGAATGAGCCTCTGGGAGATGGTTCTGAGCTACTTCTGAGGCCTCACAGCTGCTGCAGGTGAGGCCTCAGACGCCGCGACCGTTCAGTCTCGACGCCTATTTGTGGTAGTTGCCCCCGTGCAGGATATCGAAAGAGCGATAAAGAGCCTCGAGGAGAATGAGTTTGGCCATCTGATGTGAAAAGGTGAGCTTCGACAGCGACCAGCGCTCATGGACCTGCTGCGCGGCCTTTTCTGGCATACCCTCCGCACCCCCGATGAGGAAGACGAGGCGGGAGTGGCCGCTGTTCATAAGCTCCTGCAGCCGCTGCGCCATGTTTTCTGACGTAAAGGCAGTTCCGTCAACGAACAGACCTATCAGCCGTCCCCTCTGCAGCAGTTTCTCCGGCACTCCTGTCGCCGAGGTCCATTTGCGAATCGAGTGAAGCTCGATCTCCGCATGCGGGCTCACTCGTTTGATGTACTCGGCCGCCGCCTCTTCGCAATCGGAGCGGGCGTGTTTCTGATACGAGACGACGGAGATCTTCAAGGATGCACGCACGCTGTTGACCCTGGTCATCGGCGAGGATAGATTTTCTCGCGCCGGGCGATTAGCTCAGTTGGTTAGAGTGCCTGCTTGACATGCAGGAGGTCACTAGTTCAAATCTAGTATCGCCCACCATTTTTAATATCCGCACGAGAAGCCCTGGAAATGGATGCACGCTTTCCGGGGCTTTCTCACGCGCACCTGGACTACCACTGCGACAACGGCCTCGCCTCGGGAACGCCCAAAGTAGCAATTTGATCAGGACCTCTCAACACGGCTTCGGTGTCCGTACAAGTACTGACTGCGAGGAAATAGGGGTTGGAATTCACCTAACTCCTCGGTAGAATGACTGCCATGGAGACTCTCCTTCATAGTCTTGGCAAGAATAGCAGGTTGACGCAGGATCTGAAGGGGGCTCAAGGACGAGGTCGACCATCGACAGCAGTTGAGAGATGCCGCGAGAGGGAAATTGATCCGTCCCACACGCGCGGCCCTGTACAGGAAGAGGAGTAGCCGCCTCCGTTCCTCCGGCTACGCTGATCACTCGACCGACCGCGACCAGCCCGCAAACCTCTCAATCAGCATCAATCCCGCCCGAACGGTGGGGTGTGGATGTTACCAGAATCCGTCACCGCGCCATGAGGACAAAATGGCAGTTCGCTGTCGATTCATGGGTTGATCTACACGGAACGCTGCCATTATGGCAGTCATAGCACGGACCCGAACCATGGAAGTCCCTCTGAAAGGCGCTGGCACAGCCTTTGCGATCCTTCCGCCATCGACACTCAACAACACCATACGCATCGTCTAAACGAAAGGAGTCGATCATGGCACTCATTCGCTGGCAACCCCCAAACGAGGTCTTCGACCTGAGCCGCGTCCTCGACAGTTTCTGGGGCGCGCCGACATCCGGGAAGCGTTTTCAGACCGCTTGGGCGCCCTCCGTCGATGTCTCGGAAACCGATGAGGAGATCGTCGTTTCCGCGGAGCTACCCGGCCTGAAACCGGAGGAAGTGAGCGTTACCGTCGCCGACGGATCTCTCACGATCGCCGGTGAAAAGAAACGGGAAAGCGAGACGGAAGAGAAGCACCTGCGCCGCGTCGAGCGATCCTACGGCGCCTTCACCAGAAGCTTTCAGCTCCCCGGCCTGGTGGAGGCCGGGGCGATTTCGGCCTCCTACGGTGATGGCGTGCTGAACGTGACGCTGCCAAAGGCCGAGAACGCCAGGACCAAGCAGATCGCGGTAATTGCCAGCTAATAACTCGGTCACGCTGAAGCAGAAGAAAGCGCCTGCGCTCCCCGCAGGCGCTTTCTTTTATTTGGGCAACCGCTTGCCGGACCAGACTTTACTCGAGTCCGAACGGGCCGCCGCGGCTGCGTTCAACAGGAGGGGGCAGGATCCGAAGAGGAAAAAGGCAGGCAGCTAAGGAAGGGGGGGACCATGAGAGCCGGGCCATGGGTCTATCTAGCCGATCGCTCTCTAGTCATTCTGCAGCTGTGTTTTCGAACGCTCTGAGGAGAATGATTCGGTCCTTCACCATGTCCGGTGTCAGGTGACGCTTGAGGACGAAGACCCCCTCGGCGGAGGTCTCCAGGTAGTTGACGATGGTCTCGATGTGAAAATCCGCCTGGCTCGTGTGTAACGCCGAGCTGTCGACGCGTTTCTGGATGTCGTTTCTGAGGTAGTACTCCAGGATGACGGGGAAGCGTCTGAGGAGCTCCTCAACGGTAAAGAGGATCCACAGCTCTTCGAAGAATTGGAGCGCGTTGGCGCTCTCCTCCGACCACTCGTCCTTCTTGATAACCCAACGTGGATCCATTGATCTGCCTCGGTCCCTAATCTAATTGATCCACCGAGCGCTAAAAAGTGAAGGGCCGCTCCCGTTGTCGGAGCAGCCCTTGTTTTTGCGAGCCCGGATCGGCCGTTGCCGGCCGCCTCGCAAGGAGAGGGGAGAGAGAATGTGGGGTGAGGAAGGTCAGTTTTTAGCTAGTGCGGTCTCTTTCCTGGTCGCCGATCGGCGAGAGCCGGCTTTCTGCTGAGTCGCCTTGGTTGCAGCGTTTTCGCCATTGCCCGCCATCGAAGTCGCATCGGGATTCGTCTTCGAGGGTTCGGGCCCCGCCGTTGGCGTAGACCCTGCCGTTGGCGGGGTGACAGATATGTTGAGGGCTTCGCGCACTGCCGTCTCGATGCTTTGGGCGACTTCCGGATTCTCCCGCAAATAGAGACGTGCGTTCTCTCGTCCCTGCCCGATGCGCTCGCTGCCGTAGGAAAACCAGGTGCCGCTCTTGTCGATGATCCGGTTGTTTACGCCGAGATCGAGCAGGTCGCCTTCCCTGGAAATTCCCGCATCGTCCCCCCGAAAGAGAACGTCGAACTCCGCCTCTTTGAATGGTGGGGCCACCTTGTTCTTGACCACTTTGATCCTCGTTCGACGCCCGATCACCTCATCGCCATCCTTGATGTTGCCGATGCTGCGAATGTCCAGTCGCACCGAGGCGTAGAAACACAGAGCTCGTCCTCCGGTGGTGGTTTCGGGATTGCCGAACACGACGCCGATCTTCATGCGCAGCTGATTTATGAAAATGACGGTCGTTCTCGATTTCTGAATCGATCCGGTCAGCTTGCGCATCGCCTGCGACATGAGGCGAGCCTGAAGACCCATCTGGGCGTCGCCCATCTCACCCTCGAGTTCCGCCCGAGGCACCAGAGCTGCTACCGAATCGATCACGATGATATCGAGGGCCCCGCTATGGACAAGTGTATCAGTGATTTCTAGGGCTTCCTCCCCGGAATCCGGTTGCGCGACGAGCAGATTCTCTACATCGACACCCAGCTTGCGGGCAAATGACACATCGAGAGCGTGCTCCGCGTCGACGAAGGCGGCTATGCCACCCCGCTTCTGGGCCTCGGCCACCATATGGAGACTGCACATCGTCTTGCCGGCTGATTCGGGACCGAACATTTCGATGATTCGCCCACGCGGTATGCCGCCGATTCCGAGGGCTGCGTCGAGGGAAAGGCACCCCGTCGGGATCGCATCCACCTCCACCACACAAGATTCCCCGAGCCGCATGATGGCACCCTTGCCGAATTGTTTCTCTACCTGGGCAAGGGCCTCCTCGACTGCCTTCTCCTTGTCCTTGCCGTTGCCGCGTGCATCGATTTTTGCCGATACCATACTCGAATTCCTCCTCGTATCGCCCCCATCTGATCGGCAATCGCCATCTGTGGGAGTCGTCGTGCTGTTGAATGGGAGAGGCAGCCGCGACGGCTGTCGGAAACTTCCTCTGGGGATTCACGACCCTGATAACTGCACAAAAAGATAGTATTTTTATGTGCAGTCGTCAAGTAAGTTTTCGCACACCCGAACCCCGCCTGGGGTCGAATCGAAGTCCGCGCAGCCGTCGCCAAGCTGCCCGAGCAATCGCCTCATTGCGGTCGCTCGCAGAGAGCAGAAACAACGATCGTACCACGCCAATCGGAGCCCCGAGCTACTGCGGCCCAATCAGCTGATATAATTGATAGTTACGTCTGCCTGTGCTGAAGGCGAGAGGCCGGTGAAGGGATGTATCGGTGTGCGAATTGGTGACGGAACTGTAGTCAAACCGCGACAAGAGGGACTGCCGGTCAGTCTCGGCGGCCGGATACCACTCTCGCAATACCATTCAGATCGTCGCGCACCTCGATGGCGGTGTAGCGACCCGATCGCTGCAGCAGCTCAACTACCGTTGCGGACTGGCCATCGCCAACCTCGAGCAGCAAGCGACCTCCCGGCTCAAGCAGGCTCGCCGCCTCCGCGGCTATGCGACGAAAGAACACGAGGCCGTCCGGCCCGCCGTCGAGAGCCAGGTGAGGCTCGTAATCGCGGATCTCCGGGTCGAGAGAGGCGAGCTCGCAGCTCTGCACATAGGGAGGATTGCACACGATCGCGTCGAAGCGAGCCGCGCGTCCGACGGGAGCGAACAGATCGCCGCAGAGAAAACCGATCCGCTGCCGGACCCCATAGCGCTTCGCATTCTCGCGCGCAATACGGATGGCCGACTGGTCGATGTCAGTGGCCACGATTTGCGCTGACGCGCACTCGAAGGCCAGCGATACGGCAACTGCTCCAGATCCACAGCCCGGCTCCAGCAGCGTCGACGCGTTTCGAGCGCCGAGGAACTCGAGTGCTGTTTCGACCAGGATTTCCGTTTCCGGTCGCGGAATGAGCACGGCGTCGCCGACGAGCACGGCGAGGTGTCGGAACGCTGCCTCACCGGTGATGTACTGGATCGGTGCCCGCGCCATCCTCTGCACGACGAAGTCGAGAAACCTCTCCGCCTCGGCCTGCGTCGGGTCTTTCCCCGGCGGCACATAGAGGTCGCCTCGGCTCGTTCCGAGGGCCGAGGCGAGCAGCAGCTCCGCCTCCAGTTGCGAGTCCCGGATCCCCGCGGAGGCGAGCAGCCTATTCGCCTCGACGAGCAGGTCGAGCGTCCCAGGAGGGGGCTTGCGGTTGCGGTGCCTGCTCACCCGGACTCAGGGCCAGGCCCGGCGTTGGACAGCGCCTGCTCCTGCTGGGCGGACGCCAATTGTTGCACCGAATTCGTCGATCTCGCCCTCGAGAATTCCCTCAAGGCGGTACAGACTCAGAGAGATGCGGTGATCGGTGACCCGTCCCTGGGGAAAATTGTAGGTGCGGATCTTGGCGCTGCGGTCGCCGCTGCCGATCTGCTGCCTCCGCTCCCGGGAAAGCTTCTCGTTCTGCTCCGTCTGATACATGTCGAAGAGGCGCGCCCGCAGAACCTTCATCGCCTTGTTCTTGTTCTTGAGCTGCGACTTCTCATCCTGACAGCTGACGACTAGACCGGAGGGTTTGTGGGTGATGCGTACAGCCGAATCGGTCGTATTCACGCTCTGCCCACCCGGACCACTCGACCGGAACACATCGATTTCAAGATCCTCGGCGTCGATCTCGACTTCCACTTCTTCCGCCTCGGGCAGAACGGCCACCGAAGCGGCGGATGTGTGGATGCGGCCGCTGGCCTCTGTTTTGGGAACTCGCTGCACCCGGTGGACGCCGCTTTCGAATTTCAGATCGCCGAACGCCGAGCCACCGGACACCATGAAGACGACCTCCTTGAATCCACCTGAGGGATTGGTGCTGGAGGACAGCGCCTCCACTTTCAGGTTGTGGTGCTCGGCGTAGCGTGTGTACATGCGGTAGAGATCGGCGGCGAACAGACCCGCTTCGTCCCCGCCGGCGCCGGCGCGGATCTCGACGATAGCGTTGCGGGAATCGTTGGGATCCTTCGGGATGAGCTGCACCCGGATGTCCGCTTCGAGGTGCTCGAGCTCTCCCTGCACGTCCTCCAGTTCGGCATGGGCGAGCTCGACTAGCTCAGCGTCTCCCCCCTTCTCGGCGATGATCTGCTCAGCTTCTTCGCGGCGTTCGACGCACTCACGGTACCTCTGGGCCTTCGCCACGATATCCCGCAGGTCGCCGACTTCCTTTGCCAACCTCTGATACAGGGACGGATTCGTCGCAGTCTTAGGATCGGCGAGCTGCTCGTTCAGACCCTCGTAGCGTTTTTGGATTTCGGCGAGTTTGTCGAGCACGATTTCCCAATGCGACCAGGTAGGGTCGCGAGGCGATTGCAGACCGCGAATGGCAGGTACAAAAAAATGGTAAGACCAACTGCTCGCGGCAGGGTCTTACCACTTGTACGTCGTAGAACTAGCTGTCCGCCGAGGTCTCGGTGTCGCCGGAAGCGTCCGCCGCGGCAGCGGACGCTTCGGATGGTACGGACTCTGCGGCGGGCTCCACAGATTCGGCATTCGCCTCGACACTATCCGTTTGCGCGCTTTCGGAGCTGGTGTCTGCAGCCGGCTCCGATGTTCCGTAGCGCCGCCTGAACTGCTCGATGCGCCCGCCGCGCTCGGCAATTTGCTGGCGTTTGCCGGTGTAGAACGGATGCGAGGCCGAACTGATTTCGACCCTTACGAGTGGGTAGGTGTTGCCGTCCTCCCACTGAATGGTCTCTTCCGAGGTCACCGTCGAGCGCGTGAGTATCTTGAAATCGCTACTCACGTCGTGAAAAACCACCGGACTGTAGTCGGGATGAAGGTCGTTCTTCATAATCGAATCACCTGCTGGTCGTGAGGTCTGATGGGTGGTAAATCTAACGCCGCGACGGGGAAACGCAACTTAGGAGCCCGTATAAAAAGCCAACTTGAGCTGCGGCTGGCCCCTGCGGGCCCGGTGGCGCTACTCGTTCATTACCTTGAGAAACTCCTCGTTCGACTTGGTGCTCTGCATCCGCTCGAGGAGAAACTCCATCCCCTCGGTGATGCCCATCTGGTTCAGGATGCGCCGCAGGACATAGGAGCGGTTCAGCTCGTACTCGGTCATGAGCAACTCCTCCTTGCGGGTGCTCGTCGCTGTAACGTCGATGGCGGGGTATGTCCGCCGGTTGCTCAGTTTGCGATCGAGGGTTACCTGCATGTTTCCCGTTCCCTTGAACTCCTCGAAAATGACCTCGTCCATGCGGCTGCCCGTATCCACCAGAGCGGTGCCGATGATGGTGAGGCTGCCGCCTTCTTCGACATTGCGGGCAGCCGCGAAGAATCGCCTCGGCCACTGCAAGGCCGTCGAATCCACGCCACCGGTGAGAATACGGCCGCTGTGGGGCGTGACGGTGTTGTAGGCCCGGGCAAGTCGGGTGATGCTGTCCAGCAGGACGACCACATCCCGCCTGTGCTCGACCAGACGCCGCGCCTTTTCGATCACCATCTCGGCCACCTGCACGTGGCGGGTGGCGGGCTCGTCGAAGGTCGAGCTCACGACCTCGCCATTGACTGACCTGAGCATATCCGTCACTTCTTCCGGGCGCTCGTCGATGAGCAGAACGATGACGATCACATCAGTGTGGTTGCGAGTAACGGCGTTGGCGATTTTTTGAAGCAGAACTGTCTTGCCAGTAAAGGGAGGGGCGACGATCAACCCCCGCTGACCCTTCCCGATCGGGGACAGGAGGTCGAGAATGCGCGTCGTCATGTCCTTCGGATCGTGTTCGAGGCCCAAGCGCTCATCGGGATGAAGCGCTGTCAGGTTTTCGAAGATGGTTTTCGATTTTGTGACCTCAGGATCTTCGAAGTTGATCGCCTCGACTCTCAGGAGGGCGAAGTACTTCTCGTCGTTCTTCGGGGGTCGGATCTGGCCCGATATGGTATCGCCGGTGCGGAGGGCGAAGCGCTTGATCTGCGAGTGCGAGACATAGATGTCGTCGGGTCCCGGGAGATAGTTGTAACTGGGTGAGCGCAGAAAGCCGAAGCCTTCCTCCAGTACCTCCAGGACGCCCTGGGCGAACAGAAGCCCGCTGCGCTCAGTCTGTGCCTTCAGGATGGCGAAGATGAGCTCCTGCTTCCGCAGTGCATGGAACTCCGGTACGTCGAGCTGCTTCGCGAGCTCGTGCTGATCGAGGATATTCATCGCTTGGAGGTCAACGATGTTCAGCTTCGTTCGCTCAGGGGGCATATGGATGACCTTTCGCTTTGCGCTTTGTGCGATGGAACGTCAAGTGGTGGTTGGTCGAATCAAGAGCCAACCAGCGCTGCGGGGCGCTCTATCTTCTACCCCGAAACCGGCTACAAACAAATTCCAACATCAGTTCGCACCACGGGGGCGGGGAACATCCCCGATCGTCTCCCGAGAACGAAGCCGACGGTGCGTCATCGATGTATTGTCGGGTACTTCTTTATTCTAAACGGTGGAGTCCAGTCTGATGAAATAAAGCTGAAGTGAGGCGGTGGTGGTTGAAAGTGCGAGCGGGCCGTCGGGAGACATCGCCGAAGACCCTGCGGATTTGACTGAGGATAACTGTCTTGCAGGTATCGCAAACAAGCTATAGAGAAAGACGCCGCTTGTCAAGAGGTTTCACCCCTGGGATGGGCTCGATACCTCAGCCGCTCTCCCCTGAGATCTCGTCGAAATTGGCCACCGTCTTGCCAAAGTTGTCGCTGAAAATGAAGAAGTCCTCGAAATCGATTCTCGCGTTCCCATCGAGGTCAAATCTGGCATCGAAGGAGATCTCGCCCTCGATTCGACCGAAGCGGTCGGCAAACAGGAAGAAATCATCCAGTCCCACTTTGTTGTCTGTGCGGTTGAACCATCCCTGCACCACCAGACCGTTCTCATCTACAGGTTGAGCGGCATTGTCGAGGGCCACCGCGGTACGGGCGAGATCCTCCGGCGATCCGGGAACCAGCTCCGGGGCTGTCTCGTGAGCGTCATCGAAGGAACGTACCTCATAGCGGAGCGCGACATTGTCCGGCGCGCTGCCGTCGACGAATCGGTCGGTGCCTGCGGCGACTTCTCCGATGAGGGTGGCAACCCCGCCCACGAGCAGGCGATAGATGCTGTAATCCGAAATGCCCCGCCTCCGGAAGACTGACGCTGGACCGGCGGCGGTAACGACCGAGCCGGAGCCGAATGCGACAAACACGATCCTGTCATCAGGAGACAGCACCCATGTCACGACGACGTGACCGCCACTGTCGTCTGGCCGATCCGCTGCCTGAATGTGCGATGGTGGTGCAGGTGGTATGTCGTCGGTGCTGGAGACGACCGCCGAAATGACACGTGTCGCGCCCGCCTGGGGCCACAGCGACACGCCCGCAAGGGCGAGGCAGAGCAACATGACAGTGGACGGCGCAAAAGAAAACCCCGCTCCATAGCAAGGGCGGGGTTTTTGCACGACGAGAGAGGGCAGCTGTTCAGTTTCCGAGCAGCCCCTGTATCTCCACAGCATTGGCCACCGTCTTGCCGAAATCATCGGCAAACTTGAAGAAGTCGCTGAAGTCGATCGTCTCGTCGACGACGATATCGAATGCGGCATCCCAGCCGTCGTCGGCAGAGGTCTCGCCGAAGTGATCGGCGAAGGCGAAGAAATCGCTGAAGCTGACGCTGCCGCCTGTGCGGGTGAACCAGCCGAGGATCGGGTCGCCATCGGGATCCACCGGCTTGGGAATGACGACGGCCTCGCTCGTCGTCTCATCCTCAATCGAAAGAACAGGAGCCAGCGTCACGAACTCATCTGTCTCAGTGTCTTCAACGAGCGCTATGAGCGTCGACAAAGCGTCTGCCGCTGCGGGCTCTTCGATCCCTTCTGGCGGCTCGAGGATCTCGAAATCGACGATGACGCTGCCCGCCCTGATCTCGACGATCCTGATTCGGTCGGGACTGATGCCGAGCTCGTTAGACACGAGTGCGATGAAGTCGGCTTCGAAGGCATCGACGACGACTTGATCATCGAAATCCAGGTCGATATCGAAGGTCATCGACCCCATGACGCTGACCACGACGACGACTGAGGGTGCCCCGCCCAGGGCAACGATCCTGGCCAGGTCATCGGCTGAGCCAGGCGCCACTACGACGTCCGTCTCGTTGTCCAGATCGAATGGACGGACAGAGTATTTGTAGGTGACCCCGCCCGCGGCGCCGGCGTCGATGAATTCGGAAACGCCAGGTGCGAGGGAGATGATCAGCTCCTCGCCCAGCACGTCGCTTTCTCTGTAAATGCGGTATCCCTGCACCCCACTCCGCGGCACGATGACATCGCCGAAGGGGGTGAAGGAGACAGCGTCGTCGACTGACAGACTCCAGGTGAGGACGACCCCGGTCTCGCTGCCCAGAGCCACCAGGTCGGTCACCGGCTCGGGCGGAATGTTGTCAACGGACCGCACAGGCTGCGAAACGGCGGCAGCCGCATATGCGGGGAATGCGAGAGCTACCAGGGCCAGACCGGCGGCGATACGAATCGACTTTTCCATCGGCGTTGCCTCCTCTCAAAGAGGGATCTTCCCGCCTCTACGAATTGGCGTAAGTGAAAAGCTACACTGGCGATAGGCGAAGGTCAAGCAGAAAAAAGTCGCCCCTGAAGGTCGACAGTCTGCCTCGAGCGAGTGCCTGTGAACCATACCCGGCGGGAGGGTTCGGCGCCGTGATCCCCGTCACTCATCGAGCCGCACCCCACATCGGCCCATCCCACGCTGAACAGGACTGATCGGGGACACCGCACAAAAAAACCCTGCCCCCTGGTAGCGGGGACATGGCTAAAGAGATGATTTTTCGGTCAGATTCCGAGCAACGCCTGGACATCAGCGGCGTTGGCAACCGTCTTGCCGAAGTCATCGGCGAAGCGGAAGAAGTCACCGAATCCGACAGAGCCGTCGGGGGGGTCACTCGCCGTGTCACCGGCGATGTCGAACAGGGTGTCAAAGGATGGCTCACCGACAGCGCTGCCGAAGGCATCGTCGAAGGCAAAGAAGTCATCCAAGCTGACCGACGTGCCACCGCGCGTGAACCAACCCAGAATCGCGTTGCCGTTGTCGTCGACCGGCTGAATGCTGACTGCCATGGCGACACCTGCAACGCCGGAGGCATCACCGAGATTGAGACCCGAGAAAACCGTCGCATCGGTAGTGACTGCAGTCTCAAGAGCGGTCACCGCAGCAGCAGCGGAAGGTTCCGTGCTCGCCGGGTCAGCATCCTCGATGATCTGGAAGTCGACGATCGTGCTGCCCGCAGTGAGAGTGATGTTGATGATTCTGTCCACGGAAATGCCCAGCTCAGCGGCGAGTGCCGTCTTGAAAGCGGCCGTGAAATCGTCCACGGCCATCTGATCCGTGAGGTTCAGATCCATGGCGAAGGTCATCTGCACGTCCTGGACTGTGACCTGCACCACCCCTGGCCCGACGATTTCGGTCACGCCGCTACCGGACAGGGACACATCGAGAGTCGGATTGTGGGGATCGTTGCTCGAAACAGTCAGTGTAGCAGAAGAGGTCGCTTCCGCTACCGGCGAGAAAGTCACAGTCACGTCAGCGGTGGTACCAGCTGCGACGGTTGCCATGTCGGTAGAAATCGTGAATTCGGAGTCTCCGGCAAGCGCCAGTGTCGCTTCGAGGTCGAGGCCGCCATTGTTTGTGATCGTCAGTGTCCTGTCCGAAGTCTCGTCGATAAGAACCTGGCCGAAGCTGATTGACTCAGCGCTGAGCGAAACGCTCGCCACATCGACGCCACCTGCGACTGTGGCGCTCAGACCAATCTCGACCACGCGGTCATCCGGATCCGGGTCGTTCGTGCTGACCGTCAGGGTTCCCACGTAGTCGCCGTTGAGGTCGCCGACGCCCGTCGCATCGAAACTCACGTCGAAGGTACCCGAGGCGTTCGCGGCGACGGTGATCGACTCGTCGGAGACGCTGAAGCCGTCGCCTTCCACTTCGAGTCGGACGAACAGCAGGGCCTCGGCGTCGTCAGCATCGTTCGTCACGGTGACGGTCTCAGAGCTGGTGCCGCCAGGGCCGACCGAGCCGAGATCGATGTCGTCCGTCGCCATGATGAGCACCGGCGGCGGGCCGAGACTCACCGGACCGGTCTCGGTGGGGTCGCTGTCGTTCGTTCCGTCCCAGGCCGTCACTCTGTAGACATAGCTGGGGCCGCTAACGGCGCCCTCATCCAGGTAGGCGCTCACGCCAGGGCCTACAGTCGGGGGGCCGCCACTGGCGCCCGGGATTGCCACGAAGTCAGCTCCACTCTCGCTGTACCAGACATTGTAGCCCGTTACGTCGCGCGTGTTGGCGAAGGTGCCAAACGACGTGAAGTCTCTACCAACTGCCGTTTGGCGCACTCCCTCCGAGGGGGACAGTTCCCAGGACACGTCGACACCACCCGCACCGGGGAAGGCTTCCGCACTGGCCGGAGGATCGGGAGCTACGTTGTCCACCGCTGCAACTGAACCCGTGACTGAGCGTGCCGCCGCAGGGTTCGCCCACATGATTGCCACAGCCAGAAACAGCAGCCCAGCGCTGGTTAAGAACATCTTGTTACCTCTCGACATAATCCCTTATCCTCCTCGTCGATTTCACTTTGAGACACATTTAAACTGTCAATCGTGGAGCACACACCTTGACGCCGTCGCGGCGCGCGGCCGTTTCAACGCGCGTGGTCGAATTCTCCCAACTCAAGTCGAGAACAGGATTTACTTCTCATATAGATCGGGAAAAGCGTGCTTAATTTAGGGCATTGTCACCCCAAGTCAAGGAATTTCTTGTAGACTTCCCCGTTCGCGGCGAAACACCCAAATTTCACCCTGGTCTGCAACCTATTGGAAAGCTCGCGACCGGCCAACGGAGGCGGCCGGACAACAAAATCTCCCCCCAAGCCCTCGATGCCGCTGAAAACACACAACCGGTTGCCACGTATTGAGTTACGTCCGCACACCCGCTGTCACTACCAGCCACCCGGGCGGACAGATCGGACAACAAGACGATGTGAAAGATACGCCTCTCGGCAAGATCGGACTGTGATACAGGACACCACACGCGTCCGCCGACAATCAGGCAGCCTCGACTCCCGCGGTGCAGCAGGCTTGCGACGGTTCCATGAAGCCTGTTAAATAAATGCTCGACCAACCACAACGGGAGGGGTAAAGTTTGGATCGATGACACCACCAGTGGTTGTCACCCTTCCTTTTGACTGGGTAACAGTGGCAAGGTAGCTTAACCGAAACGCATCGAGCCCGGCGAGCCGCCAACGGCCCGCAGCATTCGCCTCCCATGGCCCGCATCCCCGAAGAGACTATCGATCGCATCCGTTCGACAGCCGATATTGTCGACGTCGTATCGGAGCACGTACAGCTGAAGCAGCGCGGTCGGAACTTCTTCGGTCTGTGTCCCTTCCATGACGAGAAGACTCCCTCTTTCAGCGTCAATCCGGAGCTGCAGATATATCGCTGTTTCGGCTGCGGTGCAGGGGGGAACATCTTCACGTTTCTGCAGGAAGTCGATCGAGTCAGCTTCGTCGAAGCCGTCTCCTTTCTCGCCGACCGCTCTGGCATTCCGCTGCCTCGCAAAGGTGACGGTGAGAGCGAGGTCGCCGACCAGCTCTTCAGGGCCAGCGAGCTGGCGAAGAAGTACTTCCACCATATGCTGGGTCAGGAGGTGGGAGCCGCGGCGCTGGGTTACCTTCGCCGGCGCGGCATCGCGGACGAGACGATCGATCGCTTCGCCCTCGGCTATGCCCCGGGCGGATGGACGGACTTCCTCCCAGTGGCGGATCGCCGCGGTTTCAAACCCGAGCTCCTCGAGAAGGCCGGACTGGCACTGCCGAGCCGCAGGGGCCCCGGTCATTACGATCGCTTTCGAAATCGCCTCATCTTCCCCATCGCCAATCTGTCCGACCGAACCGTCGGGTTCGGCGCCCGCGCGCTCGCATCGGATGACGAGCCGAAATATCTCAACTCGCCCGAGACTCCCATATATCACAAGAGCTCTGTTCTGTACGGGCTGAGCTCGACGCGCGACGACATCCGCAAGCGAGATTGCGCCATCGTCGTGGAGGGCTACATGGATGTCCTCAGTCTCGTGCAACACGAAGTCCCGAACGTCGTCGCCTCATCGGGCACGTCCCTCACAGAAGAGCACTGCCGCACGCTGGGGCGCTACACACACCGGGTCGTGTTGCTTTTCGACGGAGATTCCGCCGGATCGACGGCTGCCATGCGCGGCATCGAGGTGCTGCTCGCAGCCGGGGTCGATGCCGGCGTCGTGTCGCTTCCCCGGGATCACGATCCGGACTCATTCGTGCGCGCGGAAGGCCGAGCGTCGCTGGAGGCCGCTATCGAGGCAGCCGAGCCGGCGCTCGATTACTTCCTCTCAAAGCTCGCGCACCAGTTCGATCTGCGGAGCCTGGGTGGCAGAGATCGAGCCGTTCAGGCGGTACAACCCCTGTTTGCCCGGTGCCGGGAGCCCGTGCGCCTCGATCACCTCTTCCGGTGCACGGCGGAACGTTTCGGCATCGACGAGAAAGCCCTGCGGCAGACGGTGCAGCGCTCGCTGCAGCGCGGCCCCCAACGCCGCCCTGAGCCCGGCGAGGCGCCGTCAGAGCAGTTGCCCGATCCGCCGAGAACGGAGCGGGAGTTCCTCGGTCTCCTTCTGCTTCATCCCGAGCTCATCGCGCCAACGGCGCAACAACTCGAGCCGAACGACATGACCGACGCGAGGTGTTGCCGCCTTGCAGGACTTCTGTTCGAAGAGCATGGCGACACGGACAGCCTCGATCTATCCCAGCTGATGAGCGGCGTCGAAGACGAGTCGCTGACGCAGCTCATCTCGCTGTGTGCGATGGAGGGCTTCGACGAGTCCCATGTTCGAGAGCAGTGGCAAGACCATATCCTGCGTTTCCAGAAGGAGGCGCTGACCCGTCAGATACAGCAGTCGAGACGGGAGCTTCGAGAAGCCGTGCAGGACTCTCAGGACGGAGATGTCTCCCGCATCAACGCCGAAGTCGCGGAGCTCATCCGGGCCCGCCAGAGTTTGGGAACCCACTGACAGCGACTGCGAGGAGTTCGTAGCAAATCTTTCACAGTTGAGGCCTCTCGCGATTCGGCCTTGACCGTCAATCCGCGTCCCCTAGCTTCATTATCCCAGCTCTGACAGAAGGGCCCATAGCTCAGTTGGTTAGAGCGGCGGACTCATAATCCGTTGGTCGTAGGTTCGAGTCCTACTGGGCCCACCACTATCGAGCAGGCGTAAGAGGCGGTCGTGAGCACATGCGCTGACGACCGCCTTATTCACTTCGGTCGGCTGTCCTGATCAGCTGGAGCAGGTCTTCGCCGTACTTCTCGGCCTTGGACGGTCCTATTCCGTGCGCCAGCTTGAGCTCCTCGATGCTGTCGGGGCGAAGCGCTGCGATGTCGCGCAGGGTGCGGTCGCTGGCGATGACGTAGGGAGGCACCTTTGCTTCGCGAGCGGTCTCGATGCGATATGCGCGCAAGGCCTCAAAGAGAGCCCTTCCCGACTCGTCGAGCTCGCTGTCGAAGTCACTCCCGGATTTCTTCCGCCGAACTTGCGCCGACGACCCCGCTGTCGGCAGCGCTCGCGCCAGCGGCGGCAGCAGCAGTCGCGCCGGCCGCCTGGCGTGAATGACCGACCGGCCCTCCTCGGTGAGGACGACCACGGGCCTCTCTCCTCCGGAAAAGTCTATCCATCCGGCTGTGACGCAGCGTCGCAGCAGCCTGAGCAGCCATTCTTCCGGGTGGTCAGCCAGCACTCCGAATGTCGGCGTGTGCTCCAGGCCCGACCATTGCAGACGCTCGTCGGCAGCGCCGCGCAAAAGCTTGGCGGCGGCTTGAATTCCGAAGCGTCCATCGATCCGGGCTACTCCGCAGAGGGCCTTGCGTACGATCGTGCTGACCTCTTCGGGATCGCAATGATCCTCGGCGAGTTCGAGACACACGTCACAGCGACCGCAGCCGTGCAGGGTCTCCGCCTCGTCGCCGAAGTAGCGCAGGATGGCGTCGTGTCGACAGCCGCCGCCTTCCGCCCACCTCATGAGCTCTAAAAATAGATTCCATTTGTGACGCACCGTCTCTTCGTCGGGCTCGCGACCCTCGACGTCCCTCTCAATGAGATGCCGGCGCAGGGCCATGTCGCCCGGCGAGACGATCAGGAGACAGATCGCATCTCCTCCGTCGCGCCCGCCCCGCCCGGCCTCTTGATAGTAGGCTTCGAGCGAGTCCGGTGGGGCCAGATGCATGACGCAGCGCACATCGTGGCGATCAATCCCCATTCCGAAGGCGTTCGTCGCCACCACCACCTCCAGTTCGCCGCCGGCGAATGCTCCTTGTACCTGCTCTCGGTGCCCACCGTCCATTCCGGCGTGGTAGGCGGCGGCGACCCAACCGGCCTGCCGCAGGCGATCTGCCTCCTGCTCCGTGCTCCGGCGTGTCGGCGCATAGATGATTGCCGTGCCATCCGCCTGGCCCGGCTCGCCGAGACTTTTGTGCAGAGTAACGTCAACGAGAAGCCGGCGCTCAGCCTTGCTGGCGGATTCGCGAACCCGCAGCGCCAGGTTGGGACGGGCAAAACCGCGCAGTATCTGCGGCGTATCGGGAGGCATCTGAAGCCGTTCCAGGATCTCATCGCGCACAACCGGCGTCGCCGTAGCCGTGCAGGCGAGCACGAGCGCCTGTGGAAGCTGCTCGAGCAACTCGCCGATCTGCATGTATTCCGGGCGAAAGTCGTGCCCCCACTGACTGATGCAGTGGGCTTCGTCCACGGCAACGAGCGAGCACTGGAGCTTCGCGAGCATGGCGCGGAAACCCTCGTGCGCGAGGCGCTCCGGGGCGACGTAGACGAGCTTGAAGGCTCCGCGCGCCGCCGCCGCCATGCGGCGTCCTAGCTGGTCTCCGTCGAGCGTGCCGGCAAGGTATGTCGCGGCGACGCCGCGCTCTTCGAGAGCCTGAACCTGGTCGTGCATGAGCGATATCAAGGGCGACACGACGAGGGCCGTGCCCGGCAGACACGCAGCCGGAAGTTGATACGTCAGACTCTTCCCTCCCCCGGTGGGGGCGACGAGGAGGAGCCGCCCCACCTCGAGCAGGGTCTCGATTGCCTGCCGTTGGCCTCCGCGGAACTCCGCGAGGCCCAGCTTCCTGAGACCTCCCTCTAGATCGATGCGGTCGTGCGCCCTCATCGCGAGCCCGTTTCGACACATATCTGTTTCATTTTGTCACACCCCCTGCTGTTACAACGCCGTTCAGCGGCCGCTAGCTCCATTCAGGTGGCAAGAATCGATCCCACGTACACGAAGACCTCGAAGGCCTGGGAGCAATCGCCGGCCGATGCCGATAAAGCGGAGATGGGGGAGGATGGTCGACCGGCGGGAAGCGCCGATGCCTGCACGTAAACTCTCGGATCCCGATAAAAGAATCAACTGGCAGGAACGACGCCCGGCGTTTCGAGGACCTTTCCTTAATTGGATTGGCAAACGGGCGCTATGACCTTTTATTAATTCCGCTGTCATTGTGGATAGATGGAGGAGAAAGAGCAACGGCTCTTGCAGGAGGAACCCATGAGTGAGCACAAATCAACGCTGATCCGCGAGTACGTAGAGAAGACGCCAAAGTCTCAGGTCCTGAACGAGCGGGCGCTCGCATCCTTCCCCAGCGGCGTCACCCACGACTCCAGACTGCACAACCCCTATCCACCGTTCGTGGAGCGGGCGCAGGGATCGCGCAAATGGGACGTGGACGGCAACGAGTACGTCGACTACTTCGGCGGACACGGAGCCCTCATCATGGGTCACAGCCACCCCGTAATCGTCGAGGCCGTTCGGGAGCAGGTCGCCCTCGGAACGCACTATGGCGCATCCCACGAGATGGAAGTGGAGTGGGCCGACCTCATCACGGAGCTCGTGCCGTGCGCTGAAAAAGTCCGGTTCACGTCGTCCGGTACCGAGTCGACTCTCATGGCCTTTCGCATTGCCCGGGCTTTCAAGAGAAAAAACAAGATCCTCCGATTCGAAAGTCATTTCCACGGCTGGCACGATCAGGTCGCCTTCGCCTCCACCTCTCACTATGACGGCTCGCTGCCGGCGGGTATCACGCCGGAAATGGCGAGCAACATCGTCATGTGTCCTCCGAACGAAATCGATCGCGTCAGCCAGATTCTTCAGAGCACTGACGACATCGCCGCCGTCATCCTCGAACCCACCGGCACTGCCTTCGGGCAGGTCCCGGCGCCGCCGGAGTTCGTGAAGCAGCTCAGGGAAGTGACCGAACAGCACGGCGTCCTGCTCATATTCGACGAGGTGATCTGCGGTTTTCGAGTCGCCCGCGGAGGTGCCCAGGAACTCCTCGGCATCAAGCCAGATATGGCCACCCTGGCCAAAGTGGTGGCGGGCGGCCTGCCAGGTGGCGCCGTCGTCGGCAGCGCCGAGATCATGGACATGCTGACGCTGAGGGACGATCCACAGTGGAACACCGAGCGCCGTATTGCCCATTTCGGGACCTACAACGCCAACCCGCTGTCCGCCGCCGCCGGACGGGTGCAGCTGGAGCTCATCAAGACGACGGACATCGTGGAGAGGGCAACACGGAATGGAGCGATGCTGCGCGACGCCCTGAGAGAGGTCATCCGCGACGAGGGCGTCAACTGGGTCGTCTACGGCATCTCCTCCGACCTTCACATTTTCCCCAACAACAATGATCTGGACGTCACGGCCGACGATATCCTCGCCGGAGCGCTCCATTACAAGGATCTGAAGGACGGGGCTCCGGCATCGCTGTCGCAGGAAGTCCGCTCAGGAATGCTGGCGCAGGGCGTCGATGTCAACTCCTGGCCCGGGGGGTTTGTCTCCGCCGTCCACACGGGAGACGATATCCAACACACGGCGAACGCCCTCAGGCATGTAGTCAAGGTATTCAAGGAGGAACGAGCGCATCAGCTGGTATAGGAGACCGTTAGATACGGGCTCCGCGGGCTCCTATATTGTCTGTCCCGGTCGCGGACGATTCTTGCAGCGGCCGCGGGGGAGATCTAATTTCATCGCGGATAAAAAATGGGCGATTAGCTCAGTTGGTTAGAGCGCTGGTTTCACATACCAGAGGTCACTAGTTCAAATCTAGTATCGCCCACCATCATAGCTCACGTCACCCATAGCTCACGTCACCATGAACTGAGCCTTGGAGAGCTGGCACGATTCCGGAGAGCCGCTTTCCGGGGGTTTTTTTACGGGTCGAATCAGAAGCGCCAGCAGCGTATTCGATACAATGCGGGACAGAGCATTCTCCAACCGCCTGCTGTTTGCTCTCGCAAGTGTGTGCGCCCTTTGCGCCTGCGGTGGGGATGACGGGAGCTCGGAGGGCGAACACGAGGCTTGGAGACAGCGCCTGATGGCAGCCGAGGACGCCGCGCAGCGACGTCAATTCGACGCCGCCGCCAGGCACTACCGAGCCGCCGCCGCGGCCATCGAGCGAGCTCCGGACCGTGAGGAGCTGGCAACCGGCGAAGAGTTTGCCAGGGTTTTGGGAGGACTTGCCCGCGTCCACGCGATTCGCGGTGAAGTGGCAAAAGCCGAAAGCCTCTACCAGCGCCTCCTGACGGCTCAGACGAACGGTCAAGACGCCGATCACGCCCCCGGGTACTTGATCGTCGGCACTCTGGCGAGCCTCGCCGACCTCAGCCTGGCCCGCGAAGACTACTCGCGCTCCGAATCTCTTTACTTGCAGATCCTGTCGATGAAGGACGAGGGAATCACTGCGCTCGAGCCTCACGATGATTTCCTGGCGTACACTCTCGGAGGCCTGGGCAAGACCTATAGCGCCCGCGGCGACAGCGTTCGCGCCGACTCACTGGCAGCGCTCTCAATGGGCCTCATGCTATACGCGCGGGCATTCGATCTGTACATCAACGACAGCTATGAGCAAGCGGAGGGGATGTACCTACAGGCCCTCGAGATCCAGACCGAGAGCACCGGTCATGGAAGTCATCTCGCCAGGACCCATCACGCCCTGGGCGTGCTCTACGACGTGCAGCAGCGCCACCAGGAGGCTCTGTCGATGTATCGCACCGCGGCCGAAATCTACGCTCACGTCGGCGACCCATTCGAACGCGCCGCGGCCCTTGAGGACCTGGCGGCACTTCTGAGAGAGCTACAGCGCGACGCCGCAGCCGACAGTGCCGAGTCAGAAGTCGCGAGGATTCGAAGAGCGAATGCCGAGTGAGCAACTGGACGATACCTCGGCTCGCAAGGGTTGACCGACACAGCAAACGCAGTAGTTTTCTTAATCTCATTATGAGTGACCGAGACAAACGATTCGCTGAAGAGAGGTGCACCCGCGGGGTGCACTTTTTCGTATCCGTACACCACGCCAAGCCCGCGAAGGGAGCTGGTGGCGGATGTCGAGTTTGCCCCAAGTGAGGCGGTGCTACATATGAAGGACGATCTACTGCAGTTGTTGAGAGTACAAGAGGTGGATCGGGAATTGCAGGCGCTAGAAGAAGCGAAGAGTCAATACCCAGAGGAGATCTCCCAGCGGCGGAGCGAGATAGATCAGGCTGAGCTGAGGCTCAAGGAGTTGACCGACAGGACCGAAGAGCTGGAGAAGCAGCAGCGACACTTCGAGAGACAGCTCGATAGCGCCAAGGAGGATCTCAAGAAGCACGAGGCACGCTTCGCGGAAGTCACGACCAACAAGGAGTACGACGCCCTTCAGCTCGAGATAGAGTCCTGTAAGAACAAGATGTCCGAATGCGAGACTGAGATTCTCGAAATCATCGAATCCGCAGAGGCCACGCAGGAGCAGACGGAAATCGAGGGGCAGGACCTCGAGGAGATTCGGGAAGCTCAGCAATCGGTCATCGACGAACTGCAGTCCAAGCTCGACTCGATACAAGGACAGGTCGACGGCGTCAATTCGCGCCGTGATCAAGCCATGCGGGGCATCGATCAGAATCTGATCGGTATCTACCAGCGCAGCCGCAGCTTTCGAGGACTACGCGTCGCCGCGGTGAGGAAGGCTTCCTGCGGCGTCTGTTATCGACAGCTCCCGGCGCAGCAGAAAAGCAATGCCCGCCGCAACGATCAGGTCCTGAATTGTGAGAGCTGTGGGGCAATCCTGGTCTGGGACGAGGAGTCCTCGTAGCGGTCGAGGCCGCTCGCGGTCCTTACAACTGGACCATGCAGACACGATCGATCGATGTTGACGGCGGAGTGGCTCGGGCGATCGCGCTGCCGGCCGGCGGGAACCTTCGGGACGCCCGCCAGGTCGGGGTGAGGAAAGTCCGAGCTCCACAGGACAGGATGCTGGGTAACGCCCAGGGGGGGCGACCCCACAGAAAGTGCAGCAGAAAGCAAACCGCCGCTTCGGCGTCAGCCGGGCGGTAAGGGTGAAAGGGTGAGGTAAGAGCTCACCGCGTCGCCGGCGACGGCGACGGCAAGGCAAACCTCATCCGGAGCAAGGCCAAATAGGGGAGGAGAGGTGGTCCGCCTCGTCGACTCCCGGGTAGGCCGCACGGAGGCCGCGGGCAACCGCGACCCCAGATGAATGATCGCCCCGCGCCTGGCGCGGACAGAACTCGGCTTACAGAGCCACTCCGCTGTCCCATTTTCCCCCAAGGATTCCCTCTTGCTACTTGCCTTCCTCCTCGTCCTGGCCACGCTGACGCCTGCAGCGAATGCCGTCGACGGCCAGGACGTCGTTGAGACGATCGAAGTCGAGTCCTCTGAGAGGAGTCGCATCGAGGGCAGCCTCGACTGGACTGAAAGCAGCCTCGTCGTCTACGGCGAGGGAGCAGCTCCCGCCGAAGCCAATCCGGTGCGTGCCAGGCTGATGGGCTTTCGCGCTGCCAAGCTCGTCGCCTACCGCAATCTCCTCGAGATCATCGGGGAGGTCCAGATTGATGGTCAGACCACGGTGAGCATGGCGATGGTCAGCGACGACTCGATCCGCGCCAGAGTCGAAGGCATCGTCAAAGGTGCTCGAGTTCTCACGGGCAGTCGAGAGCAGGAGGGCGAACTCTTCCGTATCGCCCTGAAGCTGGATCTGCTCGGCGAGATGGCCGACGCCGTGTTGCCGCTGCCAGACTCAACATCGGCCGAATCGCCGGCGCGAGATCTGCCGTCGCTCGAGCTGACGGAATCGGATTCGCTTCTCGTCTTCGTACCACCCGAACCGTACACGGGACTGATCGTCGATGCGCGAGGAACGGATCTCACACCAAGTATGTCGCCGCGGATCATCGATACCGACGACCGGGTTATCTACAGCGCCGACCACGTAGACAGAGATTACGCCGTGCGCTTGGGAATAGTCGGCTACGACAAGGATATCGCCCGCGCCGCATCGAGCGACCGCATCGGCGGCACCGAGGCCAATCCCTTCGTCGTCGAAGCCGTCGCCCTCTCCGGACTCTACAACAGCGATGTCGTGATCAGCAGGGACAGCGGTGTCAGGGCGAGGATGGCGGACATGGAAGGAGATTTCCTGACGCAGTGCCGCGTGATCTTCATCCTCGGCCCAGAGCCTCCATCTGTCGAAACGAGTGGATACGAATCGGTATTCGTCGACTCAACGGCAAGGGACTACCTCGACGAAGAGCCTATAGACGACGGTTTTATCGACGAGCTGCTCGAGGAAACCGAGCCCGTTGAGCCGGAGATGGGAGAGGGCGGTTTCTGAGGTGGAGACGAAACCCGGATTCAGAGAGAAACTCTCCGCTGCCTCCGGCGCCAATAACTCCCTCCTTTGTGTGGGGCTGGACCCCGATCCCGGGAAACTGCCCCGCAACGGCCGCGGCCGACGACTCGACGTGCTCGAATTCAACCGTGCGATCATCGATGCCACCGCCGATCTCGTGTGTGCCTACAAACCGAACTTCGCCTTCTACGGGGCCCTGGGCGAAAGCGGCTGGTCGACCCTGGCATCGACTCTGGAGCATGTTCCCAATCACATCCCAGCTATCGTCGACGCCAAGGTAGGCGACATCGGCAACACCGCCGAGCGCTACGCCCGCATGATGTTCGACGAGCTCGGAGCCGGAGCGCTCACGGTAAATCCGTATATGGGCCGTGACGCGGTGGCGCCCTTCCTCTCGTATGCGGACCGGGGCGTGTTTCTTCTCTGTCTGACATCCAACCCGGGGTCCGAAGATCTCGAAACCCTGAATGTTGACGGACGCCCGCTCTACGAGCGCGTCGCTGAAAAGGCAGCCGACTGGGACGAGCATGGAAACGTCGGACTGGTGGTGGGCGCTACCAAATCAGAGTCGCTGCAAAACCTGCGAGCCCTGGCGCCGGAGCTTCCCTTCTTGATTCCCGGCGTCGGCGCCCAGGGCGGCGATGTGGAAAGCGCCGTTCTCTACGGTGACACTCCGGATAGCGGCGGCATCATTATCAACGCCTCGCGCTCGGTCATCTACGCCTCCGATGGAAGTGATTTCCAGGATGCCGCCCGTCGCGCCGCAGAGTCGTTGCGCGACGAGATCGAAGCAGCTCGCCACCAGCCCGCGCCCGCAGGCTGATTCGCATCGCCGCACCGCGTTGCCGGCCTCATCCACCGTCCGTACTTTCATATTTCCGTCGGGGTGTAGCGCAGTCCGGTTAGCGCACCTGCTTTGGGAGCAGGGGGTCGTCGGTTCGAATCCGACCACCCCGACCAGCTATATCCCGCAGCTCAAATGAATCCGCCTCCCGATGAGCATGTCCTGGTTCGGGAAGAACGGCTACGCCAAGATGGAGCAGAATGAGACCAGGAAGGTCTGCGCGCGGCTCGGAGTAGCGCTCCCCTGGGAATCGTCTGTCACCGCTTTCGATCACCAAACCATTCGCTGCAGATCAGCCACTCCCACTCCTCTTGCATTCGACAGGGGTGTACCGTTTCTTAGTAGAATCGGGCCGTAACTTCAGGTCCCGCTGTATGTTAGAGAAGTGCCCATAGCTCAGCTGGATAGAGCATCTGCCTTCTAAGCAGAATGTCGCAGGTTCGAGTCCTGCTGGGCACGCCAGTCACAAAGAGTGTTGAGAGAACGGTCTTCGACTGCTTGGACGGTGGTCCGGTTTTGATGTGAAATGCTTCCGCCGAGCAGCCTTGTGGTGGGTGTAGCTCAGTCGGTTAGAGCGCCAGGTTGTGGCCCTGGAGGCCGCGGGTTCGATTCCCGTCACTCACCCCAGTTATTCGGATCGAGTGGTCTTCTGTGGAGCCTCAATGGTGCCATGGGAGGCCATTCTCTTAGTCGCCGGCCAGACGTTGCGTAAGAGCCTTGATGACGGAAACGAATCGCGCTACAGCTGTCGATTGCGCAACCGAGGAGGCGCCCGAGGATGAGGCCTCCCGTCTTTTCGCAACCGAGTCCGAGCGCGCGTGGTACGCTTTCCACACCCGGCCTCGATGCGAGAAGAAGGCGGCGGGCGTCTGGCAGGACTTATCGCTGCGCCACTACCTGCCGCTACGATTGAGCACACCTCGAAAACGCAAAGGGCAACGGCGCTACAGCTTCGAGGTGCCGCTCTTCCCCGGGTACATATTCGGAAGCTGCGATTCGTCCCAGCGACTCGATCTCATGCGCAGCGGCTACTTCGTGCAGTGGATCGAGGTCGTCGATCAGAAGCAGCTCCTCGAGGAGCTGTCCAGCATCTACGTGGCGAGCCGCAGGGGAGCTGGGCTGACCCTCTATCCCGAGCTGAAGCGGGGTCGCAAGGTGCGCGTCATTCGGGGGCCTCTCGTCGGCGTGCAGGGAAAAATCTCCCGGCGTAAGGACTCCTTTCGTCTGGTATTGAATGTCTCCGTGCTCGGCACAGCGGTCGCCTTGCAGGTCGACATGCAGGACGTCGAGCTTCTGTAGCCACTATCTATCTACTATCTGGAACGGCCGGCATCCGCTCGGTGCGGCGATTTTGATTGGCGCGCATCCGGGCGTTTGCTATCTTGGAGCGGCCGCGCGAATCGCGCGGCTGTTTTCCCCTCATTTCACATGAACTTCAGTCGAGTCGACCCGGTGCAATACTGTTTGGGCGGACTGCCTACACCGCGGTGCGTACGCCTTCTCTCGCGTGCCCGCATCTGGCCGATCGCAGTGAGCCTGCTCACGGTCGTCATCGTCTCCTCTCAAGCGCAATCTCAGAACCTGCAGGACTCGGGACTCGAGCTGCCCGGCGTCTGGGCGGGGCAGGCGGGGTGGGGCGACTACGACAGCGACGGCGACATGGATCTGGCACTCATCGGCGAGGTCGTCGCCGACGACGGCCAGTGTGAACGCATCGCCCGGGTTCTGCGCAATGACGGAGCACTACTCGCCGAGGACGTGACCCAGAGCCAGCGATTGACAGGGGTCTATTTCGGCGATCTGGGTTGGGCTGACTACGACAGCGACGGCGATCTCGACCTCGCCATCGCCGGTTGGGATGACGACGGCGAGGAGAGCATGCGCCTCTACCTGAACGAAGAGGGCACTGAACGCGCCGATCGATTGCTATCCTTCGACATTAGCCAGGTGGACGGCGACGGCAATTCGAATTTCAAGGGCGTGCGGTACGCAGCCCTCAGCTGGGTCGACTACGATACCGACGGCGACCTCGATCTCGTCGTTTCGGGAATGGAGGAGATCGGAACGTCCCTCACCCACGTCTACCGGAACGAGGACGGGGCCCTGCGGCTCGACGAACTCAACAGCGAAGCGATCATCAACGTCCATGGCGGGGACCTCGCCTGGGCTGACTACGATAGCGATGGAGATCCCGACCTCGCCATTTCCGGTGAGAATGTCATCGCCGATGGAGGCATCCGGCGGGTCACCGAGTTCTACGTCAACGATCCACTCGGAACTCTGACCCTGGACTCCGGTATATCCCTGCCCTTCGACTCACTCGTAAAGGGGGGCTCTCTCGCCTGGTCCGACTACGACAGTGACGGCAATCCCGATCTCGCCATCTCCGGCCACGACGAGGTGTGGAACCGCGCTCTCCAATTGTACCTGTACCGCAACCGGCCCGCCGGCACCTTCAATCGCGACACCGATTTCTCGCTGAACGCCTTCCAGACCGTGGGCGGTCAGCTCGACTGGGTCGACTTCGACAACGACGGCGATCCCGATCTGGCCGTGTCGGGCCGGACGATCGTCTCCGACTATGAAGCCCACGTGTTCGAGAATCGAAACGGGTCTGTTACCGGCGTGTCGATCGAGCAGAATCTGGAGGGCCTTGCCGGCGGGCTCGCCTTGTGGGCTGACTACGATGACGACGGCCGAGTCGATCTGGTGACGAGCGGCGTCGACGAGTCGGGTGAGAGTCGCACGATTCTCTACAGCAATCTCGGCGTCACCACGATCAACACGGCCCCAAACCCGCCTGCGAGCCTCAATCCCGTGGAGGTCACCAGCACCCGGGCCCTGTTCAGCTGGAGTCCCGGCAGCGACGGTGAATCGGATGCAATCAGCTACAACATCCGCATCGGCACCGAGGCTGGCGCGGGAGACATCGTATCAGCCTCGCTGTCCGTAGGGCAGGGCAATGCCGGGTTCGAAACGAGTTACGTGCTGAGCCGCTCTCTGGCACCCGACACCTACGTCTGGAGCGTTCAGTCAGTAGACGGAACCTTCACCCGGTCGGCGTTTTCCCAGGAGGACCCGTTCGTCGTGACCCGGTTCGTCTCCTCGGATCAGCGGATCCGCGACCTGAAGGAGTCGGCCATGAGCTGGGGCGACTACGATGACGACGGGGACATCGACCTGGCCATCATGGGGCTCAATCGCAGCGGCGAAGCCCAGAGCCTGCTCTACGTCAATCGTGGTAGCACGCTGACGCTTGTGGATGCAGACATCGTCTCCCTTCAGGAAGGTGACCTGGCGTGGGGCGACTACGATGGCGACGGCGATCTCGATCTGTTCATCACAGGCGAGGATGCAATCGGCAACCGGGCGAACTTCCTGTATCGAACCGATACCAGTGGCGGCACCGACAACGCCGGGATTGCAGTGGCGATCCGCTTCAGACCCGACCTGTCCGAGAGCTCGGTCGATTGGGGCGACGTGGATAACGACGGCGACCTGGATTTTGTTCTGATGGGTCAGAGCGGCGCGACCGAGGCTGGCGCCCAGCTTTCGTTCACCGAGATCTGGGCGAACGATGGCGCGGGCGATTTCGACACCCTCGGCGTAAACCTGACCGGCCTCAACAATGGCGAATCTGTGTTCGGCGATGTGGATGGCGACGGTGATCTCGATCTGGCCGTCACCGGCGTAAGCTCCGACGGAGTTCGAGACTTCACCGTCTATCGCAACGATCTCGCCAGCGGCTCCGTCAGCTTCGCGGACACCGGAAACGATCTCCCCGGAATGGAATCCAGCGACCTCGCCTTCGGCGACTACGACCGCGACGGCGATCTGGATCTCGCCGCCGGAGGCGTGACGGCGAGCGACGGCCCTTCGACAGCCATCTACGCCAACGACGGCACGGGTACCTACGCAGAGATAGACGACGTCGATCTTCCAGGCATCCAGGGGGGTGATCTGGCCTGGGGAGACTACGACAACGACCAGGATCTCGACCTCGTCATGGTCGGCAACATCGGCCAGCAGCAGAAGATCTTCAGGGTGTATGAAAACACGATAGGTCAGGCAGCTCCCGACTCGGCATTCGCGCTCGACGCTTTTCCCATTCTGCGCGGGGTCGACTTCAGCGCCGTTACCTTGGCGGATGCCGATGGCGACGGCGATCTCGACCTGTTCTCGTCCGGCTCGGGTACCACTACCTCGACGGCCGTCAATGACAATCTGACGGCGCAGCAACTCAACTCCAACGTGCCCCCATCCGCCCCCTCGGGACTGCGGGCGGAGGACGCAGGCGACGAGGTGACCCTGAGCTGGCTTCCCGCCTCGGACGATGGTGCTCCGCCGGTGGAGAGCCTCACCTACAATCTTCGGCTTGGTAGGACCTCGGAAGGGGACTCGGTCATTTCAGGCCAACTGCCACTGGGCCCCGGCAACGCCGGCCACAATCTGGTCCGCTCAGTCGGTGAACTGGTCAGCGGCACATACTTCTGGTCTGTTCAGACAGTGGACGTGGGTTACTCGCGTTCCGATTGGAGCGCAGAAAGCCACTTCATAGTCGATGTCATCCCGCCGACTATCGACAGGCTTACGCTGAACAAAAGCAAGAGCGAATCCGACACCACCAATTTTGGCATCGATCAGACGGTGACCGTCGCCTTCGAGTTCCTCGACGAGCATTCGGGAGTGGAGAAAGATGTGGAACCTCTGGTGGAGGCCACCATCGACGGACAGCCTTTCCAGTTCCGGACAGTTCGCTACACCGGGCTCACATGGACCGGTGAGCTGACGGTTGCAGAATCCATGCCGTCGGGAGCGGCTTCAGTTTCTGTCAGGGGTCTGGAGGACATCAAGGGAAACACGCTCGTGCCATTCGATTCGACCGGCGTGTTTTCAGTCGACACACAGCTGCCTGCGGTCAGCTCAGCCGCGCCCGGGTTCGCCGCCGTTGGCGTGCCAGATTCGACGACACGGCTCAGGATCACCTTTTCAGAGCCCATCGATCAGCAGACTGTCGTCGCCGACAACTTCCAAATCACCGCGGGAAATTCACCTGTAGCGCTGGCCGATGCCCCCCTCTACAGCGCCGATGACAATACAGTCGTCCTGGCTCCGGCCGGGGGTCTCCTGCCAGGGACGCAGTACAGCGTCGAAGTGTCAGCCGCCGTAGAGGACCTGGCCGGCAATCGCCCGGCGAACGCCATATCCTGGAATTTCAGCATCAACGTACCTCAGCTCGTGAGCACCGAGCCCGCGGACGGAACCGCGAGCGTAGCCATCGATGACGGGCGCATAATCGCCACCTTCGATGGCGGCCTCATCGAGTCGCTACTGGAGGAAGCTGATGCGGTGCAGGTAAGGCGGGAGGGCGATTCAGTAGTAGTCGCCGACGCTTTATTCGTCGGTACGTCCAACACCCTTTCCATCGATCTTGGCGAAGCGCTCAAGCCAGGCTCCCGCTACGACGTGACGATCTCTGGCTCGCTCGCCGGGCCGCTGCGGTTGGTGGCCGAGGGCGACTTCACCTGGTCGTTCAGCACCGCCGTGCCCCGGGTTACCGCACGGACCCCGGACGACGGCGACGCTGCGGTGTCGGCGGCTGATCCATCGATATCGATCGGGTTCGACGGCTTGCTCGACGAAGAGGCAGTGTCGGGCAGCGTGACGCTCCTCAAGCAGGGGCGCGCCATCGATGCGACGGAGGAGGAATACAACCCCACAACTGGAGTGCTGTCGTTTCAACCTGCAGAAGGCCTGCGCCCTGGGGCTCAATACCAGGTGGTCGTTTCGGGGGTGGTGGGAGGTCCGTTGCGACAGGCAGTGGGAGACTATAGCTGGAGTTTCAGCACGGCCGTGCCCAGCCGGGTCTCGGTGCTACCTACCGAGGGGGCCGATGACGTCACCATCGGCCTCGAAGAGGCGGTCATCGAGTTCAGCGTGCCCCTCGACGAAGACCAATTGAGCGCCGGCAACTTCAGCCTCGCGCGTGGGGGCGTGCCACTTGAGCTGCGCGCCGACGATCCGACCGATCGTGGCGAGGGTCGCTATGGATTCGCGCCCGCAACCGGCTGGCAGGTCGGCAGTGGCTACGTCGTGCAAATCAATTCATCGGTCAGCGGACCACTCGGGGCAGGCCAGCCGATTTCGTGGTCATTCCAGACGGCGATACCGGATACGGTGAGCGTGGCGCCAGCCGCTGCTGATTCGGCTGTTTCCGCACTCGAAGGGACGATCGCAGCCGTTTTCGACACCGACATCGACGATGAAGAGCTAGCTGAGCATGTACGGCTGCTGGGCGAGGGTCAGTCCGTGCAGATCACGGCACCGGTCTTCGACGGCGAGGCGGGTACCCTCTCATTCGGGCCCGCGGCCGGCCGCTTGCGGGGTGGCACCTCCTATCAGGTAGTGATTACCCGCTCTGTAGCGGGTCCGAGAGCAACCGACGATTTCCGCTGGGGCTTCGCCACGCGGGTGGCTGAAGTGGTTTCTACCGAGCCCGAGAGCGGCAGCGAGGTAACGGCTGGCCCTCGCCGGGTTCGACTCTCCTTTTCCGATCCGTTGGACGAGGATCTGATAAACTCCCAAAACGTGACGGTCACGCGGGGTGGTGCAGCCCTCTCTCTGCCCGAGGACGAGTTCCTGTACGATCAGGAGCAGTTCATCATCAGCCTGCCCCAGATCGATTTGATTCCGGGATCGGCGTACGACGTAGTCGTCAGCGCCCGGTTGGGCGGCCCGCGCGCTAGCACCGATACTCGCCTGGGATTCGCGACGCTCGTTCCGAGTGTCGTCTCCACATCGCCGACCGACGGCACCTCGATCGCCGCCGGAGCCAGACGTGTGGAGATCGTCTTTTCCGCCGCGCTGCAACGCGACCTGGTCAACTCGCAGAACATCCGTCTGAGCCGCGGTGGCGATCCGATCGCGCTCGAGGACGGTGAGTTCATCTACGTCGACGAGACTTTTACAGCCAGTCTGCCGGAAGTCGATTTCGTCTCGGGGAGTTCCTATGAAGTGGTCGTGAGCTCTCGACTCGGGGGGGCCCTGGCGAATCGACCCGACGATCAATTCACCTTTCTCACCGACTTGCCCACGCTCGTCGAAGCCAATCCACCATTCGGTGCCGAGGGAGTGTCTGTGACATCCCCCCCAGTGCGGATCGTATTCTCGGGACCGGTCGCCACCGCCGACCAGTCCGGCTTCCAGCTCAGAGCTCGACGTATCGTCGATCTACAGGAGGACCCGGATGCGCCTTTCGAGCTGACGCCAATCACAGGTTTCGGGTTTGAGGATCCGGCTCAGACGATCGTCAACTTCGCGCCTCAAGGAGGCTTCCGGCCCTTCACGGAATACGAGTTCGTCATCGATCGCTCGGTCCTCGGCGAGAGAGCGGAGACTGGATTCGACGGAACTTTTCAGACCGCAGGAGAGCTGCCCGACGCGGCAGCGGGCGGCACCGTGACCAACGCGGAGGGCAGCGTCGAGCTCTACTTCCCGCCAAATGCGCTGCCGAGCGACATCGGTAAGGTGGAGGTGATCATTCGCCCGGCCGCCGATCAGCCGGCGGGGAAAACCGTTTCCTCTGCCGCCGCACCGTCACAAGGCGAGGACCCGGTTCCCGTCGGCAGCGCCTGGGAGATGAATATCGGCGAGAGCGCGCTGCGCAAGCCGGTGACCATGACCTTCCGTTACGACCTGGGCGACCTCGGCGAACACAACCCGAGCGAGCTGGGGATCTTCGAACTGACAGAAGGGCAGTGGCTACGGGTCGGCGGCACATCGGAGCCGGCGCTGAAACAGGTGGCCACTTCAGTAAAGGAACTGAAACTGAGCACCTTCGGCCTGTTCGTGGATACGCAGGCCGCTGTGGGTACCGCGAAAATCCGAGACCTCGATTGCCAGCCGCGCGCATTCTCACCAGCGGGGGGTCTGAGAGCCATCACTGACGTCTCTTTCGACCTCAGCAGTCCCGCAGATGTCACGGTGCGGGTTTACAACGCCTCCGGCCGACTCGAGAGGGTCATCAAGCGCGACCAGCCCTATGGCCAGGGCCGCCTTACGATACCATGGAACGGGCGCGACGAAGATGGTGGAGTCGTCGCCAGCGGCCTCTACATCGTCGTCGTCACCGCCTCCGGCGAGCAAGCCGAGAAAGTAGTGGCGGTGGTCAGATGAGGCGATTCGCAGCGGTAGCTCTCTGCGGCCTCATGGCCGCCGGCCTCCAAGCGCAGACGCTCACCGACATATCGGTTGCAGCCGGGGTGGACAACCCGGGCCTGTTCAGCACGAACTTCGCCTGGGGTGATTACGACGGCGACGGAAACCTCGATCTCTACGTCACCAATTGGGGCACCGCAACGATCATCCCCCCGAACAAGCTCTACAGAAACAACGGCGACAGCACATTCACCGATACGGCGGTCGCACTCGGTATCGACATCGAGGACGGCAACAGCACGTCGGCCGCCTGGGGCGACTACGACAACGACGGCGACCTCGACCTCTACGTCACCGACTTCTCAGTTCAGGATTTTCTCTACGAGAACGAGGCCGCTGATTTCACCGAGGTCGGCCGCAGCCTTGCCTCCATCAACCTGGACAAGCGCGGCAATGAGACATCGTCCGGCTGGGGCGACTACGACAATGACGGCGATCTCGACATCTATGTAGGGAAGTACTACCACGACAATGAGCTCTATAGCAACAATGCGGACGGCACCTTTGCTCAGGTGCTCGATGTGGGCGTCGGAGACCGCCGGGATACGAACGGCTTCAACTGGGTCGACTACGACAACGACGGTGATCTCGACCTCTACGTCGTCAACAGAGAGCAGGAGAACGGCCTCTACCGCAACGATCTGAGCGACAGCGGTTTGTTCTCCGAGATCGCTTGCGCCCTGTCCGTCGCCAACAAGGAAATCGGCCAGAGCGCCGCCTGGGGGGACTACGACAACGACGGCGACATGGACGCCTTCGTGGCGAACGTCGGCGCCAACAGCCTGTATCGCAACGACGGGGACGAGACATTCGTCGATGTGGGCGAAGCCGCGAATGTGCGCGAGGTGGGCTCCGGCTGGTTGACGTCGATGGCAGCGTGGTCGGACTACGATGGGGACGGAAATCTCGACCTCTACCTTGCCACCGGAGCCGACAGGCAACAGCAGCCGGACGCCCTCATGGCCAACAACGGCGATGGCACCTTCCGAGACGCCACAGCGGAGGCGGGAATCGCCGCCGTCTTCACCCCTCACCTTGCTGCAGGATGGGGCGATTTCGACGGCGACGGCGCCCCGGACATTTACAGAACAAACGGTTTTGGATTTGGCAACAGTCTCCTCCACAACGAGACGCCCGACTCACTGTTCATCAAGGTCCTCGTTCGCGGCAAGGGTCCCGAGACGGGAGGCAACAACTTCTTCGGTCTCGGTGCCCAGGTGCGCCTGTTCGACGCGAACGAACCGGATTCACTTGTGCTGGTGGCCTACCGACAGGTCTTGCCCGGGAGCGGCCCGGCCGAGGTGATCTTCGGAGCTCCTGCCGGACCATACAATGTTCAGGTCATTTACCCGGGCAATGAGACGGCGCCCATACAGGGACCGGTTTCAGGCGGCGAGCAGATAACGATTAAAGAGCCATAGGGACGCTGAAGGTGCCTCGATACCTCAAGACTGAGAAGGGGATTCCGAATCCAGCACCGCGCTGTCGCGCCGTGAGTGCGGCAGCGGTGACCGTGCTGCTGCTCTCGCTGCCCGTCTCCGCCGCCACCTCCAAGCAGCCCGATCTGGGGGTCAGAGCCATCGGCATGGGCGGGGCCTTCGTCGCCGTGGGCTCCGACGCTACCGCCGTCAACCTGAACCCCGCCGCCATCGCTTCGCTGCAGCGTCAGGAGCTCGACCTGTCCTATGCCGATCGTTTCGGCCTGGGACTCAACGAGTCGTATCTGAGCTACGTCCTGCCGGTATCAGACAACCACGCCCTCGGTATCGACTGGTTTTACCGCGGTTTCGACGATGTCAGCCGCGGTCTCGGACTCAAGTCGGGGCACAGCAAGTTCGGCATCGCCTACGGCTACCGGAACAGCATTCAGCGACTGAAGCCGTACGTCGGCAACGCCTCTATCGGTGCCACGGCTAAATACATCAGCCAGGATGCGGATCTCGACGGGACGTCGGTCATGAACGCCTCCGGCACGGGCTTCGATGTCGGTCTGCTCGTGCCGCTGCCGTACGGCGTCAGGCTCGGTCTGTCAGTCCAAGACCTCGGTGGCACCTCGGTGGAGCACGAGGGAGGGTTGAGCGAGGAGATGTTCGAAGCCCGGTACCGCATAGGTCTGGCTCACAAGCCGATCGAAGGCCTCACCGTCGCCGCCGACATCGACGATCACGCCCGGTTGGGAGCCGAGTACTGGATCGCCGGCCAGCTTGCTCTGAGGGCTGGACTCAAGACTGAGCTCGACACACCGGAGAGTCGAGGCGATGCCACCACAGCCGGCTTCGGACTGGGGGTGAAGTATCGCTTTCTCCAGCTCGACTACGCCTTCGAGCGTCACCCGATTCTCGACGCCACTCACTACACGGCTCTTTCGCTTTCCTACAATCCGCGAGTCGTCACAATCAAGGATGCGACGATTCGGCCGAACCCGGTGTTCCGCTCGTTGTACCGGCACTACGAGGAGACCGATTTTCTGGATGTCGTCATCGGCAACTCCGCCGCCGGGCCGATCGAGGCCGTCGTTAGGGTTCTGTTGCCGAAGATGATGAGCATCCCCCACACCGAAAATGTTGTGCTGCCGCCCCAGAGCACGGAGAAGTACAGCTTCAAGGTGACCTTCGATCAGGACCTGTTCAACGAGTCCGAGGCCTACTTCGACAACTTCGTGACACCGATCGTCCAGGTTGCCTACACCCGCAACCGGCGGGAGCAGGTCGTGGAGAAGCAGCTCGAGCGGGTCTACGTCGCCGGCAAGGGAAAACTCAGCTGGAATGTGGAGGGAATGGCAGCCGCTTTCGTGACCCCCGCCGACTTGGCCATCGCCGGCATGGCGCGCGGCCTTGTGCAACGATACGATGGCCTGCTGGCGCGCAAGTTCAACCGCTCGAACATCGGCAAGGCCATCGTCCTGTTCGACGCCATGGGCGTCTACAGTCTGAGTTACCAGGCCGATCAGAAAACCCCATTCGCCAACGTCTCCGATGACAAGACGATCTTCGACACCGTCCAGTATCCGAGCGAGCTGCTCTACAAGGAGGAAGGGGTCGACACGAAGATCGGGGACTGCGACGACCTGACCGTTCTCTACGCCTCGCTGCTCGAGAACCTGAGCATCGATACCGCCTTCCTCGAGGCCAACGATCCGGGGAAGGGCCATATCTATCTCATGTTCGACAGCGGCATTCCCGTCGACCGAGCCGAGGATCATTTCGTCAGCTCGGCCGAATACGTGGTGTGGGAAGGGAGGGTGTGGATTCCCGTTGAAACGACGATGTTCGGTTTCACCTTCGCCGACGCCTGGCGCAACGGCGTGGCCGAATACAAGCGGCTCAAGGCTCGCAAACTGATCAATGAAGTGTATGTGCAGCAGTGGCTGCAGACCTACAAACCGGCGGTGCTGCCAGCTGTATCGATAGACCTCCCGGCACCCGATTCCGTCGACAGTCTGCTGTCGCGGGACGTCGCCTACTTCGACCAGCGGACCGATCAGATCGCCCTCGGGGCCGTCACCTCCCTCGATACGCCCGACGGCGCCTACGATGCGGGCGTCGCCTACCTGCGCGCCAACCATCTGGAAAAAGCTCTCCAGATGCTGGAGCGCGCCCGGGGTATGAAGCCGGACTACGCCGACGCCATCAACGCCATCGGCGTCATCCTGACGAAGCAGGGACAATACGACCAATCGCTGGAATTGTTTCGCGAGGCACTGGAGCTCGAAGAGAACAACGGATTCCGCATGAATATCGCCCTGGCCTACTACCTGAAGGGCGAGCGCCAGACCGCCGATCTCATGTTCGAAGGCGTCGTCGCCCTCGACGACTCATACGCCGAGCTGTTCGACTTTATGGCCACGGTTGGCGATGCCCAGGGATACTACGATGTGGGTGTCAGCTATCTGCGGCAGCAGTCACTCGACAAGGCAGTGGAGCAGTTCGACTTCGCCCTGCAAAGCGATTCCCAGTTCGCCGATGCCATCAACGCCAAGGGCGTCGTTCTGTGCCGCCAGGGCCGTTACCTGGAGGCACGTGAGCTCTTCGATCAGGCGTCTCAGCTCGATCCGGACCAGATGGGGTTTCAACTCAATCTGGCCCTGAGTTACCAGCTGTCGGGGGATCCGAAGACGGCGGATGTTCTGTATCAACAGGTCGTTGCCCAGGATGAAGCCTACGAGGGTCTCTTCGACTTTCTGGCCGCCTCGGAATCGGCCGACGAGAACTACGCGATCGCTGTGCGCTACCTGCAGCAGGACGAATGGGACAAGGCACTAGAGCGGCTCGAGAGGGCCATCGCCGCGGACCCCGCCATGGGTGACGCCTTCAACTCGAAAGGCGTCGTTCTCGCCCGTCGGGGAGAGTACGACGAGGCGTTCGCGGTGTTCGAGCGAGCCGAGGAACTGATGCCGGGTAACGCCGGGATTCGGCTCAACATGGCTATCACTCGTTATCTCCAGGGACGTCGTCACGAAGCGGCGGTCATCTATCGCCAGGTCGTCGAAATGGACGTCAGATATGAAGGCTATCTCGATCTGCTCTCTGGGGAATGAACGTCCGCTGAGGAACGGGTTTGTCGCGGCAGGCGTTCTTAGTAGCTGTCCATTAATTATGAGGATATTGTTGAGATCAGAAAGCACATAATCATGGGTTGGTTGTATCGGCGGTATTCATTCTCACGGGGTCCCATTGCCCCTGGCTGGTCGTTATGTTACTATTGTGTATATACACCGCTCCTACCAGGCCCAAAGGTAACATATGCGACCGATTCGATACGCCACCAAGGAGCTGGTGCGGGCCTTCGACGCGCGCAAGGTGCTCGACCTGGCACAGGTGAAGGCAGCCCTGGGTACGCCGGTGAAGATGACGGCGCTGCGCAAGCTGCGCCAGCTGGATTATCACAGCAGTTATTCTCATGCGGGCAGGTATTACACCCTGGAGCGTATCGCACGCTGGGATGGCCATGGATTGTGGTCCTCTACGGGCATCCGGTTTTCGCGTCATGGTACGCTGGTGGAGACGATGGCGCAGTTGGTGGACGCGGCGGCTGGCGGTTGGGTGTCCGCCGAGCTGGAGGATGTGCTCGGGGTGCGGGTGCACGCCGCGCTGTTGAGCCTGTATCGTCGCGGACGGGTGCTGCGCCACCAGATCGGCGGCGAGTACCTGTACGTCTCGGTGCACGACGGCTCCGCGCAACTGGCGCACCGCCAGCAGCAGGTGCAGGCCGAAGCGGTCTCCTTCATGGGCCTCGGTCTGGAGGCCGACCTGCGTCCCCACCTGCAGGCCTTTCTGGCGACCCTCAACGAAAAGCAGCGGCGTCTGTATGCCGGGTTCGAGTCGCTGCGTCTGGGTCGCGGCGGCGACACCATCGTCGCGGGTTGGACCGGGCTCAACGTCAAGACCGTGGCTCGGGGACGGCAGGAATTGCACAGCGGTGGCGTTTCCATAGATCGCGTCCGCGCTGTGGGAGCCGGGCGACCGGCATTAAAAAAAACTCATGAGCCGAATCGAGGCGCTGCTGGTCGACGACACGGCCGGTGATCCCATGACCGGGTTGAAGTGGTCGAGGAAGAGCACGCGCTCCGTGAGCAAGACGCTGGCCGCCGAAGGGGTCGCCGCCAGCCCGAACACCGTGGCCGCCTGCCTCAAGCGACTCAATTTTTCGCTGCAGCGCAACCGCAAGAGCATCGGGGAGACCCGTCATCCGCAGCGCGACCAGCAGTTTCGTCATCTCAGTGCCATCAAGGCAAGCTTTGAGGACCGGGGCCAGCCCGTCATCAGCGTCGACAGCAAGAAACGCGAGCTGGTGGGTCTGTTCCTCAACCCCGGGCAAACCTGGTGCTGGATGGGGCGGGAGGTGCTCACCCACGACTTTCGCTCTCAGTCTTTTGGCGTGGCCCTGCCCTACGGCATCTACGACCCGCAGAGGAACGCCGGTACGGTCGTCGTCGGCACCTCTCACGACACCGCCGAATTCGCCGTCGACGCCATCGAAACCTGGCTAACCACCTACGGCTGGTATCATCACCCCGATATGCGCGAGTTGCTCATCCTCTGCGATACCGGCGGCAGTAACAGCGCGCAATCGCACCTGTGGAAATACTGTCTGTCCCAGCGGCTGGTGCACAGCTACTCTCTGCCGGTCACGGTCTGTCACTATCCGCCGGGAGCCTCCAAGTGGAATCCCATCGACCACCGCCTCTTCAGTTTCATCAGCCTCAACTGGGCCGGGGTGCCGCTGGAGTCCTATGCGCTCATCCTCAACTACTTGCGCACCACCACCACAAAGACCGGCCTGACGGTCGATGCCACCCTCAACCGCAAACGCTACGACACCGGCAAAAAGATCAGCACGGAACTCTACCGCCAGATCGAGATTCAACACGACGCGATCTTGCCGCAATGGAACTACACCATTCAACCGCCTCATCCGACCTGTCTAAATGCCAACTAATTTCTGCGCAGCCCCTAGCAGCCCGTGGCTAAAGCCCCGTTTGGGAAGATTTGGGGTGGCCTGAGATTCGTGGTGCGAGTTGCCGCCAATGGCGACGAAAATCGAGCAGTGCCCGAGAGTTGAACCACGGGCGGCGACAAAGCGCGCCAAGGCGCGAAAACCTGAGTGATGAGAGACGAAATGAGGGAAAACGCCTCCCTCATACCCCTCGGAGTGCCCGCACCGAAGAGGGTGCGCATGAGGAGGCCGAAATTGCAGCCGCACACGTGAATGACGAGGCGTTTGAGGATGTTTTGTCGGCCCCGAAGAAACAGCCGTCGCATACCGCCGGTTTCGAACAGATGAGCATACGGGCGTTCGAGCAGCTCGCCGCGCTTACGCCGCAGCGCCTGCCCGCGGTTGCCGCGAATGCGTCGGCGATTGGCATACACCGCCTGTTGTGCTTCCGCTTTGTCCTTCCAATCTCGACGCCCGCGATCCGGTTCGGAAATGTAGCTGCGAATGGCACTGGCTTTGAGATCGACCAGCACCTCGTTGCTGTGATACCCCTTGTCGGTGACGACTTCCGACAACGGTTTGGGATGCAGATGCTTCCTGGCCTCGGGATCCTGCGACACGGCCTCCACGTTCAATTCGGTTCGCACCAGCATCCACGGCAGCGATTCGGTGTCGCCTTCATCGGCACTCGGCAGACTCACGGCGACGATCGCCTGGGTGTCCATGTCCACCGCCGTCTCCACCTTGTGCGCCAGATGGGTGCGACGATCCTTCGTCTTGGTAATGCGGGCATCCGGATCGTGCGGGTGTTCCCAGTCCTTATTGGACGCTTTCTTCGGGCGCTTCTTGTCGATTCTGGCCAGATCCTCTCGCGTTGGCGTCTCGATGCCCGAGGCCTTGGCCAACTTCGTGAGAAACTCCTCGTAACTTTCGCCCGTGTCCCGGCGCACGATGCTGCGCATGGCGGCGTTGGCATCCAGCGTCGTGGCGTCGACGCCCAGCGTCTTCCCCTTCAGCAGGTTCGATGTGGCCAGCACCTTCAACACCCCCTCGAAGACCTCATGATGCGTCTGGAAGTCGATCAGCCGGCGCGTGCGAGACACCGTCGAATGATCGGGCGTAGCCTTGTCGAGCTCGTAGCCGAGGAATGCCCGCAACGACAGCGAATCGGCGACGCGCCAGGCGATCTCACGCTCCGAGTCGATGCCCTCGAAATAGCCGATCATGAGCAGGCGGAAATAGACCCCGGGCGGGATGCCGGGCCGACCGGCGCCCTCGGCGTAAAACGTCGTGCACCGCTCTTCCACAAACTCGTCGAATCCGTGCTTGTCCAGCACCTCATTCAATCTCTTGTAAAAAGGATGTCCCGGAGCCCTCAGGTGCTGCGTCGCCACCCACAGCTGAGCTTGGCTCGCGCGCTTCCGTTTTCCCAACGCCATGACAGCATCTCCCCTGCAAGGTTGATGCTCAAAGGTAAGGAGAGGCTCCTCATCCGCGCCGCAAGAAAATCACCGACTTTCACCACAGGCTGCTAAGGGGGACCATGGCCTCGACTATATCTAAATGTGATCCAGATCATCAAAAAAAGATTCCCGGTCACTGTGATCCCGGTCATGGTCAACTGAGCGGAATTTTCCGATGATATCAGCAGAGGGACGAGACTGAAAGTCTCGTCTCAGACAATTCTCGATTCAGCTGCAGGCCACGAGGAGGAGGGAAGAATCATGAAACTGTTTGCACTCGCTTTCGCGGCATCGTTTATCGCATTGAGCGCCATCTCCACGAGCGCTTTGGAAGAGAAAAAGGAGGCAGCGACCGAAGCCGCTGGTACTGAGCAGTCAAAATCGAAGGCCTTCGACGAGGACTGGATGAACACCATATGGACCCAGGTGGACGATATGGTGAAACAGGAATCGCTCCAGTTGCAGAAGACGGTGACGGTCGCCGGCGTGCGCGGCGCCGTGGACCAGGTCCTCGACAAGCTCTACTACAAGGGCGCCAAGCGCTATCCGAGCCAGGACAAGCTCAGCAAGGCGATCGATTCCCTCAAGAAGGCGGTCGCCAAGAGCCCGAAGGGACCCAATGTAGCGAAACAGAAGTTCTTCATCGCGCAATGCTACGAGAAGATCGGCAAGAAAGCCGAGGCCACTGACTACTACGGCCAGGTTACCAAGGAGCACTCCAAGAGCGGCTTCGCGGGCAAGGCTCGGGACAGGCTCGCGGCGCTGAAGTAGATTCTTCCGGTTGATGACGGAGGAATGACCTCGATCATGTGAATTCATTCGGTTCCAAAGCTGTGAAGGCCGGCCGATGAGTAACTCGGCCGGTTTTTTTTATGACGGTCAAGTCATGCCCCTACCCTCAGTGTGGCCATTTTTCCGCTCCTCCATTATAATTTGACCCACCCATCTGTCACGGCGTGAAGCGTCGCTGACAGCCGTCGTACGTGTGTCAATCCAGATACTCAGGATCTGTCGATGGCCGCCGAAGCGAACCGAGCCTCAGCTCTCGAACGACTCATCGGACCCCTCGTGGGGATCCTCGTCTTGCTGTTTACGCTCACGAAGGCCTACGAACGCGCCGAGTTGCTCAGCTATGACTGGCGACTCAACATTCGCAACAGTGTTTTCGGCATGCCGCCCATGGACCCGCGCCTCGGCACCATCGACATCGATGACAAGAGCATCGAGGCAGAGGGTAGGTACCAAGACTGGACTCGCGACAAATATCTCGATGTCATATCGGTGCTGAGTCAGTTCGGTGCCCAGGCCGTCGCTTTCGACGTCTACTTCACGGAGCCGTCTTCGCGCGTGGTCTCAGAACGCGAGATCTCGCGTTTGTCGAGCATCGACAGCGCTTCGGTCGCGGCGCTCCTGCGCGACGCGGATTACGACCGCCATTTCAAAGAAACCATCGAAGCGGCCGACAATGTCTATCTCGCTCAGTTCACGGTGTGGGGCGACGAGACAGTAGGCCGAACCCCCGACAAGGAAGAGGCGCTTCAATGGATTCGCGCCAACTCGCCCAAGCTCCCCAAGGGCATGTCTCCCGCGGCGAGCACGATCGCGCGGATCGAAGACTTCGTTCCGCCACTGAAGATCCTCCGTGACGCGGCGAGGGGATTCGCCTTCGCCCAGACCGTCGCTGATGTCGATGGAACGCGGCGCCGCTACCCGCTCGTTTATCAATACGGCGACGACTTGTTTCCCGCACTGCCGCTCGTGGCAGCCTGCGACTACCTCCAAGTTCCCGTCTCCAGCGTCGAGGTGACGCCGGGCGAGCACGTACGCCTCCCCAACGCGCAGACGTCGGAGGGCCGCCGGACGATCGACATCCCGATTGATGATGAAGGAAACATGATCGTCAACTGGGTCGGCCGCTGGGACGAGACATTCGTCCACTTTCCCCACATCGGGTTGCGGTGGGCTGCCAAGCAGGAGATCCTCACCCGCCTCAAGCGAATCGTCAGCGAGCAACCGCACTATGCGCGCGATCCCAACCTTCTGATGGGTGCACTCGCCGAAGAGGGGTTCGACGAACCGGCAAAGATCCAGGAATCGATCATCAGCTATTTCAGAGCTCGTTTCATCGAGCAGGAGGTTCAGCAGCACTCCGGCGACGTGGATCCAGTTGAGTTCTGGAAGAAGAAGGGTATGAGCGACCCGAATGAGGAGCAGGTGGCGATGGTCGAACAGATCGCCCTCAACAATCGGCTCGCCGACCTGCTCGCTGAGAATCAGGATACCGCTGTCACCGATCTGCTTCGGGCTCTTCCGGACTACGATCCAACACTCGTTGCGGAGAGCGCCGAGTTCGTCCGCTCACTGCTGGTGGACGGCACCGTGCCCCAAAGCTCCAGGCCGCTATACTACTTCCGTCTCAGCATGTACAAGGGCAACCTGCTCACGCCGGAGAGCGTGGCTGGCAAGGTCCTGTTCTACGGTCTCACCGGCACCGGAACGGAGGACCTCAACGTGACGCCGTTTCAGGGCGACTACCCGATGGTCGGGATCTATCCGAGCGTCGTCAACACCATCGTAGAAGGGCTCTTCATTCATCGAATGCCCTTCTGGGTCGACGCAGTCATCATTCTCGCCTTCGGGGTTCTGCTGTCACTCGTCGTTCCCCGCCTGAGGGTGCTCGCAGGAGCTTTCCTGGTGGGCGCAGCGGTCATCCTATACATCCTGGTCGCCTTCTTCGCCCTCACTCACGCCCTCTACTGGATGGAGGTCGTGGCGCCGATGGCGACTCTCGTCGTGGGATACCTCGCCATCACCATCTACGGCTATGTCATCAAGGAGAAAGAGAAGGATTTCGTGCAGGGTGCCTTCGGGCACTACCTGGCTCCGGCCGTCGTCGATCAGATCATGAACAACCCCGACATGATCAATCAGCTCGGCGGCGAAGAGAGGGTCATGACGTCGTTCTCCTCCGACGTGGCCAGCTTCTCCACCATCTCCGAGTGCCTCACGCCCGCGGAGCTGGTGGGCTTCATCAACGACTACCTCAGCGAGATGTGCGAAATCGTCGAAGACTTCGGCGGAACCATAGACAAGTTCGAGGGCGACGCCATCCTCGCCTTTTTCGGGGCCCCCGTCTACATGGACGATCACGCCGTGCGCGGCTGCCTCTCCTGTATCGACCAGCAACGGGCGTTGGTCGAGGCGAGAAAGAGGTGGCAAGCCGACAAATCGCTGCCGCCGGCGCTCTACGAACTGTGGGACCGGTGGGATAAACAGGGGCGAATTTTCGCACATGTGCGGATGGGGCTCACCGCCGGTCCGATGGTCGTGGGCAATATGGGTTCACGGGCGCGCACCGATTACACGATGATGGGCGATACGGTGAACCTGGCGGCGCGATTCGAGAGCGGCCAGAAGCTGTATGGCACCGGCATCATGGTGAACGAGGCGATTCACACGGCGGTCGACGATATCGTCGAGACTCGCCGGCTCGACTTCATTCGGGTGGTCGGCAAGGAAGAGCCCGTTACCGCCTATGAGGTGCTGGAACGGAAGGGGGAATTGAGCAGTCAGAAGAGCAACGTCCTCGAGCTCTTCAATCGCGGCCTGGAGTCCTACGAAAAATTCGAGTCCGCTGAGGCGCAGAAGATTTTCCAACAAGCTCTCGAAGTCGATCCTACTGACGGGCCGTCAGCGCTCTACGCCGATCGCTGCGAAGACTTCGCCGCCAACCCTCCCGAGGACCTCGTCTTTCGCGTCGAGAGCAAATAGCAGCATGGGACGAGTGGCGGCGCTAGCAATAACTCTGGGTCTGGGTTTGTTCGCCTGCGCCGGACAACGTCCGGCGGACATGGAGGAGTCGCAGACCGCTGATTTGCGCGAAGAGATCGACGCCCTCAAACGCGCCGTCGACGCTTCCTACGAGCGAAAGCGGGCAATGGCAGAGCGCCTCCGCTCCGCCGAGGAGAGCAATTCACAGCTGCAGCGCGAATTGCAGCAGCAGCAGGCGCGGATTGGATCCATCGCTGGCCGTTTGGACACGCTGGGAGCCGGCGCCGCGGCGCCCAGATCACCGGACCCCGTCGTGTTCAGACCAAGTCAATTCGACGCGCCACACAAGTACCGCATCGCCCGAGACAGCTACAGCAACCGCCAGCACGACAAGGCCCTGGGCCAGTTTGCAGAGATCCTGACGATGGCACCCTACAGCAACCTGGCCGATAACTCCCAGTACTGGACCGGGGAGTGCTATTACGGTCTCGGCAAGTTTCGTCAGGCTCTCACGGAGTTCACCAAGGTGTTCGCCTATCCCAAGACCGAGAAAAGCGACGACGCACAGCTAAAGATCGCTCGTTGCTATCTCGCGCTGGGCGAGAAGGACAATGCCCTGCTGGCCTTCCAGAAGCTTCTCGACGAATACCCTGAAAGCGAATACCTCGACGAGGCTCGGAAGGAGATGACCTACCTGAAGGGTCCAAGGTGATCTGGCTTATCCTTCCCCGACTCCCTTTGTCTGCAGCTTCGTCACCTCAGCGGTGGCCGGCAACGTCGATATGAGGACCGGCCCCCGAGCCCGGACCAGCGTGAGCGTGGCGATTCTTTTCGTGTGTTTCGCCGCGACGATCCCGTGTCGTCTGGGAGGCGCCGAGCCAGTAGCCACCAACATGGACCTGCTGGTAGAGACGGCGAAAGCGGTGGTGGACGAAGCCGTTCGCAATCTCGAAGCCGGTAAGGTGGGGCTGACGGCGGATGACCCGCTACTGATCGAGCCGAAGTCGGAGCACGATGCCAACTGGTTGGTCGAGCACCTTTTGGTGGAGGAAATGCTCGGCCGCGGCTTCGAGGTCACTATCGATTCATCGTCGACGGAAGGCGTTGATGCTCGCCTGTCCTACCGGATTATCGACCTCGGTATTCTGGGCTGGTCCGGACTGATGGGAGATCACATCAAGCGCGAGTGTCGCATCTCCGTCAACTTGCAAGTGAGCCGTTTCGTCGATGGGGAGGTGCTGTGGCAGCACGAGGCCAGCGAGCGCGTGGGTGACCGAATTCCGAAAAAGAGACTCGAAGTGCTCCAGAATTCGCGCTACGAATTCGCCAACACAGAGATGGAGGAGCAGAGCTGGGGCAAGTTCGTCGAGCCGGCGATCGTATCAACCCTCCTTGGAACGCTGGTCTACCTTTTTTTCTCAAAACGATAGAAGGACGACGACAGTCGTTCGGTGAGCGGGAATGCCAAGGTCCTACCAAAAATATGTGAGTCTGCTGTGGCTGATGGCGCTGCTGGCGTCGTGTGGCGGCCAGAATCAAGCTCGGAATCTCAGGGGCGCTCAATATTCCTTCGATGAGGGGCAGCGGGCGCTCGAGCGCAAGAGATACTTCGAGGCGGTGGAACACTTCCAGCGAGTCGTCAGCAACTTTCCGGGGTCGGTCCTGATTTGCGACGCCCAGTTTTTTCTAGCCAAGGCCTACTTCCAGATGGAAGACTACGTGAACGCCGTATTCGAATACGAGCGACTCGTGGACGCCTACCCCACTTGTCGCTGGTCGGCAAAGGCCCAATTCCAGACTGCCGAGTCGTACTTCATTCAGATGCGCCGCCCCGAACTCGACCAACAGGAGACTCACGAAGCGCTCCGGCACTTCTACCGATTCATCGACGACAACCCCGGCAGCCCACTCGTCGGGGACGCCCGCGAGCGGATCGCCGCCTGTCGCGAGCGGCTCGCCGAAAAGCAGTTCAAGTCGGCTCACCTCTACCGCAGGCAGGGGTTCCTGGAGGCGGCGCGGATCACCTACGAGCTGTTGCTCAGAGAGTATCCCGACGTGTCGTGGATCTATTATCGGGGCATGGCGCAACTCGGTGACGTCGAGCGAAGGGACAGCAACATCGACAAAGCGCGCTTCTACTGGGACCAGGTAATCGACGAATGCGAGGATGAGGAGCTCAGGCGAGACGTCCTGATATGGCGTTCCGATCTCGATCAACCCCCAGGAGAATGACCGGTGCAACGCCTCGGCGTCATCGGCGGCACCTTCGATCCCATTCACACAGGCCATCTCCTGCTGGCCCAGTTCGTCTACGAGCGACTGTCTCTGACCACGGTGCTCTTCGTTGTGGCGGCGGACCCGCCGCACAAAGACCATCGCGTCGATATCGTTTGCGCCGATGATCGGTGGGCGATGCTGGAGCTGGCGATCGAGGGCGTCGATCACTTCGAAGGGTGCCGCGTCGAAATGGAGCGACCTGGAAAGTCGTATACCGTCGACACGTTGAAACAGCTGCGCGCACTGAACCCCAGTGCCGATTTGTTTCTCATCGTCGGTGCCGACAACGTCGCCGACATGGCAACGTGGCACGACCCGGCCGGAATCCTGGAGCTGTGCACCGTCGTCGTCGGCTCTCGAGTCACCGGCGATCGCGCCGCCGATCCGGACCTCGCCGAGCAAATGTTGCTCGTGGAAACGCCAGTGGTTGAGGTCTCGTCGACGGATATCCGCCGTCGACTGCGCGACGGGCTCTCGGTTCGCTGGTTGGTGCCCGACAGTGTCGAGGAGTACATCCACTCGAAAGGGCTCTACAGACAGTGAGTTATCTCACGCATCTCGAATGTTCCCGCAGCGGCAAACGCTACGACGCCGACGAGCTGCACAGCCTCTCGGACGAGGGCGCGCCGCTCCTCGCCCGCTACGATCTGGACGCAATCAAAGGGACGCTACGCAAGAGCGAACTCCGCGGACGGCGCGAAGACATGTGGCGCTATCGGGAGGTGCTCCCGGTATCAAATGAAGCCGGCGCGCTGGCGGAGATAGTCTCACTCGGTGAGGGGTTCTCCCCCGTGCACCACGCGGAGAGTCTGGGCCGGGAGCTCGGGCTCCGATCGCTCTACGTCAAAGACGAATCGCTCAACCCCACCGGCTCGTTCAAGGCACGAGGCCTCTCGGCGGCGGTCACCGCGGCAGTTGCACGGGGCGCCCGAAGACTGGCGATTCCGACAGCCGGAAACGCAGGGGGGGCGCTGGCGGCGTATGCCGCCGCCGCCAATCTCGAAGCTCACGTCTTCATGCCAGCCGACACGCCGGCGGCGTTTCAGGTCGAGTGCCGCAGCTGCGGCGCCCACGTAGAGCTGGTGGACGGCCTCATCAGCGATTGCGGTGCGATCGTGGCCGAACGCAAGACCGCTGAGGGTTGGTTCGATGTCTCCACACTGAAGGAACCCTACCGACTCGAAGGCAAGAAGACGATGGGATACGAGCTGGCGGAGCAGTTCGACTGGGTGCTGCCGGACGTAGTCGTCTACCCCACCGGAGGCGGTACCGGTCTCGTGGGCATGTGGAAGGCCTTCGACGAAATGGAACGCATGGGCTGGATCGACTCGCGCCGACCGCGGATGGTCTCTGTCCAGGCCGAGGGGTGCGCCCCGATCGTCCGCGCCTTCGAGGAAGGTGCGGAGGTTGCACGCCCGTGGGAGAATGCTCACACCATCGCCTCCGGGCTGAGAGTACCAGCAGCGGTGGGCGACTTCCTCATGCTGTCGGCGCTACGGCAAAGCGGCGGCTGCGCCGTCGCCGTCTCCGATGAGGAGCTCGTGGCGGCCACGCACGAGCTCGCGCGTCACACCGGCATTTTCGCCTGCCCTGAAGGAGGGGCCACGCTGGCGGCGGTGCGCCGGTTGCAGGAGAAGAAGCTCATCGACGAAGGAGACAGGATCGTGCTCTTCAATACGGGTAGCGGTTACAAGTACCTGGAGGCGCTCGGCGCTCCACCACAGCTGTCGCAACGACCCTGGCAGAATTGAGGACTTCGGCTTATTTTTCTTCCGCGCCGGAACAGATCTGAGGTCTCCACGCACCCATAGCTCAATTGGATAGAGCGCCTGACTACGGATCAGAAGGTTGGGGGTTCGAGTCCCTCTGGGTGCGCCAAACACATACACGCCGAAGGCACCCATAGCTCAATTGGATAGAGCGCCTGACTTCGGATCAGGGGGTTGTGGGTTCGAGTCCTACTGGGTGCGCCAGTTTTAAGCAGTACAAGTGACGGGCACCTGCGGAGCTTTTCCATGGATTCCGCAGGTGCCTGTTTTGTTAGGTCACTCAAATCCCGGCACTATCTTTCCAACGGCACTGTAAAGCCCTGGGTTTCTGGACACTGATTTGACGGATGGTCAGGCCGCCTTGGACAACTCCTGCTGGAAGCTCCGGCGCACCTGGTTTGGCGTCTGATAGTTGTGTCGCTCGAGGAGCCACTTCTCGTTGTAGACTCTCTTGAATTCGAGCAGGGCAAGACGGAGCTCTTCGACCGTGGCAAAGTATCGGACCCACAGGAGATTCTCCTTGAGGGTGCGGATGAATCGCTCGGAGCAGCCATTGCCCTCCGGGGCACGCACGAAGCTGGGCGACGACTCGATGCCCAGGAAGTCGATCTGTTTCTGGAAGTGGTCGGACATGTACGCAGAGCCATGATCGTGGCGCAGCTGCAGCCCCCCGGCGATACCCTTGTCGCCGCCGCCGAAGTGTTCGCGGACTCCCTGGTGGATCGGCTCCAGGGCCTCGAAACGGTCGCCTGTGGCCGCTGCATGAATGCCGATGCACTCCGAGCTGCAGTGGTCGACAGCCACGAAGACCGTAGCTGTGCCTTCGCCGGTGGTCACGGTGGTGGTCAAGTCGGTTCCCCACATCTGGTCTGGTCGCTCGGTGGTGATCGTCCCGTCGTGTGCTTGCGGGCCCCTTGGCTGGCCGGCGCGTTGCGGCACCTGCAGGCCGTGCTCGCGCATCACACGGCGTACGCGTTCCTTCGAGGTGCGGATGTCCTGCGCCCGCAGCTGGGCCCACATCTTGCGGTAGCCTTCCCCGTGAAAGGGGGACGCCTTCAGCAACTCGCGAATCTTCTCAGCTAGCTCATCGTCGGTACACGGCCCTTGGGGACCTCGTTTCTTCCGCTCAAGACGCTCCTCCGGACGCAGAGCCGCCCGACGCCGATGCTCGTGGACGGTGGAGCGAGGAAACTGCCAGACCCGACACACACGCTGCAGCCTGTACGGCCGCTTCCTGGAGGGCGACTGGGTCTGGCTCATCGCTTCGACCTCCGGGATGCCAAAGGGAGTCCATCCTCCAGGCGATGGATCTTGGACTCCAGCAACTCGTTGTCCATCGTCAGATCCCCCACCTTCGCTTTCAGGCGGGCGATCTGTTCATCCCGCTCATCACGGGTACGGCTGTGCAGAGCTGACTCACCCCCACCCAGGAACTGCTCGCGCCACTCACTCAGCGTGGCTGCCATCACACCCAACTCCCGGGACAGGACCTCCAGGTCCTCCCCACGCAGCAGGCGCAACACCGCCTCCTGCTTTCGACGAGCGGAGAATCGGCCGACCCGAACACCCTTCTTCTGCTTAGTCATCTCGAACACTCCTTTCAGGTCCATGTGGACCCTCTAATGTGTCCAAGAAAACCCTGGGGCGCTGGAGCACCAGCTCTGTCTCGACAATGTTGCCCAGATTGCCGGCCCTACCCCGCGAGAGAAAAAGAAGGTATAAGGCCCCAATAGCGCACACGATCGGGAACCTCCACGAAAAGCGCCCATTCACAATCGGAACGTAGCATTTTGGCAAATAAAATTGGCAAATTGGCAAAATAATTTGCCAATTGATGTCACGGGCGTACGTGCGCCGTCGTTCGAGACAGAAGGGGATTCGGGATAGGACAGGGGGTGATGGCTCAGCTGGAGTCCTGAGGGCGGCCGAAAATTGCATTCGCACGCAATTTTAACTTTGGTGCATTATTTGCATCTTTTTCGTCTGAGGGACGGTTGTTGAGCTTCACGGCTTCCCGCAGGTGCCTGTTTCATTAGGTCACTCAATCGCTCGGCGCTTCCAGGCTGTCTTCCGCGGCAATCCTCGCCGAGATCCGCATCGTCGTCACCTCGTCGATGTGGCGCAATTCGGCGGACCTGATGGTGAACGCCCCCTCATCGACCACGCTCTCCATCGGCCCGAACCTGAGAGGAAGGCCGAATGGGTGGAACAGATCGACGAAGAAGCCATCCCGGTCGAAGAAACGCAGATCGTATCGCAGCGACAGAGACCGGTCGCTCACGCTGCGGAACCAAATCTTGTACGATCCGTCGATTTCCAGCTCGTCCGACTCGATGAGATGACGGAAGCTCAAGGGCTGCCACCGAACGCTGTCGACGAGGACGGATTCGGCCGGCGACTGAGGGGCTGACAGTATCTCGAACTCCACCTTCAGCTCTACCGGTTCCGACCCGAGAGAATCGCCCGGCCTTCCACAGGACCACAGCAGCAGTCCCGGGATGAGCGGGGCGAGCGAGAGGTATTTTCTGTAGCCCAGTTGCATCGGCCTTGCTCGCGTTTCGGGTACCCGATAATATAGCGCCTGAGGTGTTTCCATTCGGGTAATCGCACGGTGGGTCGCCAATGCGAAACATCGAGGACTCCCACTCTCAAACCGGGACATTCTCATTCAGACTACGACGGCGACGTGGAAGAGGAGGACGGTGGCTGCCCGTGCGGAGGCGGCGCTCCTGAGCCTCGAAGGGCTGTCTGTCGGCGACGCTTTTGGCGAGCTGTTCTTCTGGCAGCCTCCCGCCGGTTCCGAGCAACTGCCTCCGGGTCCGTGGCCCTGGACCGATGACACCCACATGGCACTTTCGATCGTGGAGGTGTTGGTCGAGCACGGCAACATCGATCAGGACGACCTCGCTGCCGCCTTTGCCCGTCGCTATGCGCAGGACCCACACCGCGGCTACGCCGGAGGAGCGGCGTCGCTGCTGACCCGGCTTGGCGAAGGCGAGGACTGGCGGGTGGCTGCACCGGCTCTGTTCGACGGTGGCTCGTACGGAAACGGCGGGGCCATGCGAGCCGCACCCATCGGCGCCTTCTTCGCCGGTGAGCCGAAGCTGGCCGCTGAACAGGCCCGAGATGCCGCGACGATTACGCACGCCCACCCAGAGGGCCAGGCTGGTGCCGCGGCGGTCGCAGCGGCGGCGGCCATAGCGGCGACCGAATGCCCGCGAGGGACTGACTTCATAGAGGCCTGTCTCCACTTCGTGCCAGACAGCTGCACTCACGACGGAATCCGACAGGCGATTCGGTTGCCGGCCGGGGAGACGGCGAGCGCGGCTCGAAACCTCGGCAGCGGTCAACGTGTGTCCGCCCAGGACACCGTACCGTTTTGTCTCTGGTGTGCGGCACACAACCTGGACAACTACGAAGAAGCTCTGTGGACGACGGCGCTTGGTGGCGGAGACTGCGATACAACCTGTGCGATCGTCGGAGGCATCGTGGCGTTGTCATCAGACAGGATTCCGCCGGCCTGGCTACTAAAGCGGGAGCCGCTACCGGCAGCTTTTCGCCGCTCTTGATGCGCGTGCGGCCCAGCTTTGTCTACCTCGCGGCATGCTGCGTGATCCCGAGATTGGCCGGGGCATCAGACCCTGAGTCCGTCGCCAGCCCCGACTCTCTGCACGGAAGCGACAAGCAGCCGTATCGTCTCGCGCCCGTCACCATCACCACCACGCGCGTGCCGCGACCACAGCAGTCGACTCCGTACGCCGTTTCCTCAATCGACCTGAAGCAATTTCAGCCTGAACCCGGTATCTCTCTCGACGAGGTTCTGGAGCAGGTTCCAGGGCTTGTTGTGGGCAATCGACACAACCTGTCGCAAGGGGACCGCCTTTCCATTCGCGGCATCGGCAGCCGCGCCAGCTTCGGCGTGCGCGGCGTTCGGATAATCGTGGACGGCATCCCTCTGACCATGCCAGATGGCCAGTCGCAGCTGAGCAACCTCGATCTGACCTCGGCCGGTCGCATCGAGGTCATCCGCGGTGCCAGCTCATCACTCTACGGAAACGCCGGCGGTGGCGTCGTTCACATCCACACCCGCTCGCCGCATAGGTCTCTCGACACTCGATCCAGTTTCGAGCCGCGCGTCGTCTTCGGATCGTACGGGCTACGCAGACTTCAGGTTGCCGCGAGCCACGTGACTGGCGCCCACATGCTCTTCGCCAGCGCCAACTCTCTCGACAGTGATGGGTATCGCGATCACGCGGCGGCCCGCTCGATGGGCTTTAATGCAGTCGGTCGACATCGCCTGAGCGAGCGACTCTGGCTCACTTCCATCCTCAACCTCTACGATGCCCCGTACCTTCTCAACCCGAGCTCGTTGTCCAGGGGGGATGCAGATGCCGAGCCACGAACTGCCCGCTTTTTCGTCAGGCAGCAAGGCGCGCTCAAAAAGGTTCGCCAGGGTCAGGCGGGACTGACCCTCCATCGCGCCGGCGCCGATTCGTCGCACCTGAAGGTGACCGTGTACGGTCTAAAGAGGTCGCTCGCCAACCCGATTCCCGGCCGCATCATCGATCTCGAGCGCACCGCAGCAGGATTGCGATCTGCGTACAGCCGACGAGAGGAAGTGCGCCGCGCACCGCTTTTCTGGACCGCCGGAATCGACGTCGAGACACAGTCGGACACGCGTCAGGAGTTCGCCAATCTCGGACTCGAAGACGGATTGATCGACGTTGCTGCGTCAGAGCGGCTCGACAACGTGCGCTACGGAGACCGGCAGCTGAATCAGGACGAACGGGTACTCGGCATTGGCCCATTTGCCGAGCTGCAGTTGTCATTCCTCGACGCAGCAAGCCTCACTCTCGGCGGTCGCTACGATCGCTACCGCTTCGAGGTCGAAGACGGCTTTGGCGAAGATGGCATCGATTATTCCGGTCACCGCACCATGGCCCGCTTCAGTCCGATGGCCGGGTTGACAATCAACCCCGAGCAGAGCATCGCGCGCTGCGACCTGACTTTCTTTGGCAATGTCGCCAGTGCTTTTCAGACCCCGACCACGGTCGAGCTTGGCAACAGGCCGTCAGGCGAGGGAGGATTCAATCCCGATCTCGAGCCCGAGGTCATTCACAACAGGGAAATTGGGATACGCGGAGTCTGGTATCACCACCACCTGAAGTACAGCCTTTCTCTGTTCGATCTGGAAGTCGAGCGCATGTTGATACCGTTTCAGGTTCGAGACAGCGATGAGATCTTTTTTCGAAACGCCGGTCGTGCCGGCAATTCGGGGACCGAGTTCGAGGCGAGCTGGAGGCCGAATCATCGGGCCACTCTCGAACTCGCGGCGACGGCTAGCCGCTTCCAATTCGACGACTTTGCAGTGGAGTCTCCCGGCGACTCGAGCGCCGGGGAGGGTGCGGAGGAGACGTTCCAGCTGGCGGGCAACGAGGTCCCGGGCGTCCCGCAGCAAACCGTCTACGCGGCAATTTCACTCAACCACCCGCTGGGGCTCTACGCAAAGCTCGACCTGCGCTGGGTGAGCGACTACTTCGCCAACGACTTCAACGGTCCGGCGCCCGGCGCTGAAAGCGGCAGCGACACAGCCGCCTATGTCAATGACGGCTCCCTGGTGACGGATCTGCGCATCAGTCTGAAGACGGCGAAGCTGGGGTTCGATGTCTTTCTCGGTGTCGATAACCTCCTCGACAAACGTTACAACGGCTCTGTCGTACCGAACGCTTTCCGAGACAGATTCTTCGAGCCCGCACCTGGAAGGACTTTTCTGGTGGGCGTCAGCTCTGTCATCGAGCGTGGTTTGCAAGACTGATCGTAGAGGAAGTCTTCTCGATCCTGGCGATAAAGAAGCCCTCCATGATCCCGTCAGGGAGAATGCGAAGGCATCGGCTCATATCGGGGTGCAACTCTTTCCCTCTCCAGCGGCCGAGCCCCCTCAGCGAGCTCCCGTTTGGTGCGGCAACCTGCTCGAGATGCAGTGAGTCGCCGAATCGCTTCAGGGCGCCGTCGACGACCAGCTCGTTCTCTTCCGGCGAAAGCGTACAGGTGCAGTAGACGAGGACGCCCCCGGCCTTGAGCGACTGCACTGCCGAGAACATCAATCGCCTCTGCTTGCGACTCATCTCCTTGATTTTTTTCATACTCCAGTAAGCGAAAGACGCCGGATCGCTTCCGTCGAACCGCCCCTCGGACGTGCAGGGTGCGTCGAGCAGGACGCGATCGAACAGCTCCGGGCAGGACCGCCACACCGCGGTTCCATCTTTCAGGTAGGTCTGGACATTCTCGGCGCCGTACAGCTCGAGCGCTCTTTCCAGCCGGAAAAAACGCGATCGCACGGATTCCACAGCAGAGATGCGACCGCGATTGCCCATCTGACCGGCAAGCTGAACCGTCTTTCCGCCCGGTGCAGCGGCGAGGTCGAGAATCCATTCGTCCGGACTCGGATCGAGTACCAGCGGCGGGACCATACTGGAGGGGTTCTGGATGTAGAGTCTGCCCTCAATGCAGGCGGCCGATCGGGTCAGCCTGTGGCGCTCGGAATGAGGGACCTGGAACGCGTCCGGCTTCCAGTCCAGCGGCGTTGGCGAAAAGCCGTCAGTTTCCAGCTCGGTGCGCAGTGAGTGAGGATCTGATTTCAGACGGTTGGCCTGAAAGGTCGTGGCGGGCAGTGTCGAGAAGCTATCGAGACAATCCTGCAGGCGGGAAAGGGGAACGATCTCCCGAAGTCTATCGGTGAATTCCTTCGGTAAATCTGCCATTTATTGACGAGTCACTGAAGCAACTCGAGGAGAGGTACCAGAATACAGATAAAACACCCCATATTTGGCCAAGAGACGAGCTCCGAATGAAGCGATATTCATTTCAGCCAGTCCCAAGGTCGATATATTTAGTAAGAGAAGAATCCCTTTGCCGCGTTTCAGGGGACGTTATGAATATTCGCTCGATCACCCAGCACGCCGTCATTCTATCACTGTGCAGCATACCAGCCGCTGCCTACGGCCAGGGCGGCTACGTCAAGTTTCAAGAATTCGATTTCGGGTACTTCACGTGGTTCCTCTACGCGGCGATCGCGGTAGTGCTCGCCCTCATCGCCTTGAACTTCATTCGCTCGACCTCAGGCTCTGGTGGCGTAAAAGCGGTTCGCAAGAAGAGACAGAAGGTGCAGCTGGATGACTTCCGGGAGCGGGCCGCCGCCTTCGGCTTCAAACTCGGCGAGACGAAAACACTCGAGCGGATTGCCGGGAGGCTTTCACCGAAGGCTCCCCACAATCTGCTCACCGCCGCAAGCGGCCGTGAATACCTCATGGCCGATCTCGGCAAGCGGATCGCCCGTCGCCAGCGTGAAATCAAACTCCTCGACCGCATCGTGGACAAGCTCCGACGCATGCGCGAGGCAGATGTCCACGAGCGCGAATACGTCAGGGTGGAGGCGGATCTGTCGATCTGGGTCGCGCCGAAGAAAAAGCAGCTCACAGAGGAAGTCGTGTCACTCATCGAGGACGAGCCCCCCGCGGAGGTGGATATCTTCGACAACCTGGAGTCTGTCCCCGGCAAGCTCGTAGACATCAGCGAAGGTGGCGCCGCTATCGAGGTCGACCTCGATGTGGAAAAGGGCGACATGGTGGATTTCTGGTCCGCCGACAGTCACTTCGTCCTTTCCGAACTCACCGCCGGCGTTGTCTCCGCTCACCGCGACCAGGGCGCGGACGCAACCACCCTGCATCTTCACTTCATGGATCCGGACATGAGAGAACTCAGGCTCGTCATCGCCGATCTCAAATCCCGGAGCCAGCCCGAAGCGGTCTGATCAGCGCGCCAATCAGGCCGCAGCTTCCATTTCAGTTGTGTAGCTTCCATACCTCGCCGAACCGTTCAAGCTGGCCCGATGGGAAAGCGCCGTTTGCGCCGCCTCGGCGTTCGACGCCTGTCCCTTCCAGGCCTTCAGGGCCGGCTCCTGAAGGGCGCGGCCGTACGAGAAGCTCAGCTCCCACGGCGCGTCACCGAGCGCGTTCATCGCGTTGAGATGTGCCGTCGACTGCTCGGGCGTCTGACCGCCCGACAGAAAAACGATGCCGGGCACGGAAGCCGGCACCCCTCTGCGGAAGCAGCGAAGAGTGGCCTCGGCCACTTCGGAGACGCCGGCCTGTTGCGGGCAGTCTTTGCCGGACAGCACCATGTTCGGCTTCAGCAGGGTTCCCTCAAGGGCGACGCCGTGCTCGTGGAGTTGCGAATACAGGACGACGAGCGCGTGCTCGGTAACCTCCTCGCAGCAATCGATATCGTGGGCACTATCCATGAGCACCTCCGGTTCCACGATGGGAACGATGCCCGCTTCCTGAGAGAGGGCCGCATTCCGCGCCAAAGCGTGGGCGTTCGCTTCGATGCAGCAGCGGCTCGGAAGTCCGTCGCCGATCTGAATAACCGCCCGCCACTTCGAGAATCGGGCACCCAGCTTGCGCCAGTCGGCGAATCGGTCCCGCAAACCGTCAAGGCCCTCGGTCACCTTCTCGCCCGGGAAGCCGGCCAGGTCCTTGGCGCCGGCATCTGACTTGATGCCCGGGATGACCCCCTTGTCGGAGAGCAGCTGCGGCAGTGGCGTGCCGTCCGCCGCCGACTGACGAATGGTTTCGTCATAGAGGATGACGCCGCTGATGAATTCCTCCATGCCGGGAGTCCGGAAGAGGAGTTCGCGATAGGCTCGTCGATTGTCCTCCGTCGACTCCACACCGATACTGTCGAAACGGTTCTTGATGGTGCCGCCGCTCTCATCGGCCGCAAGAATTCCCTTGCCTTTCGCCACCAGCTCGTTTGCCGTGGCCGCCAGCTGCTTCGCAATCATGGTGCTGCCTCCTCGCTATCTCTTTCCCTGAATGAATTCGACGGCGGTATCGACGTCTTCGGCGCTGCCGATGAACAGCGGCACCCGCTCGTGGAGCCCTTGCGGCTGAATGTCGAGGATCTCCGTCTGGCCGTCGCTGGCCTTGCCCCCCGCTCGAGCGGCGATAAAGGCGAGCGGCGACGCCTCGTAGAGTAACCGCAGCTTTCCCCGGGGCGATCTTTCATCGGGAGGGTACATGAAAATTCCGCCCTTCAGCATGTTGCGGTGAAAGTCCGATACGAGGGAGCCGATATAGCGAGCCGAGTACGGCCGCCCGGTGGCTTCGTCGTGCTCTTTCAGGTGGTCGACGTAGCGCCGGACGCCTGGCTGCCAGCCCGAGTAGTAGCTCTCGTTGGCGCTGTAGATTTTCCCCCTCGAGGGAATGCGGATATTCTCGTGGGACAGGAGAAACTCGCCGATGGTCGGGTCCAGGGTAAAGCCGTGGACACCCTGGCCCGAGGTGTAGACGAGCATCGTGCTCGATCCGTATATGATGTAGCCGGCGCAGACTTGCTCGGAGCCTTTCCGCAGGAAGTCCTCTTTCGTGACACCGCCCTGGCTCGATTTTCGGTGCACAGAGAAGATGGTGCCGATACTGACGTTGACATCGATGTTGGAGGAGCCGTCGACGGGATCGAACAGGAGAATGTAGTTCCCCCGCGGATGTTTGTCCGGGATGCGGTAGATATCCTCCATCTCCTCGGAGGCCATCCCCGCCAGATGTCCCGTGTGATCGGTGGTTCCGATGATCGTCGCATTGGCGAACTCGTCGAGCTTTTGCACTTCCTCGCCGTGGACGTTTACGCGACCTGTCAGTCCCAGATTTTCGGCGAGCCCGGCCTTGTTGACTTCGCGGGCGATAATCTTGGCAGCGATGAGCAGCTCGCAAATCAGTTTCGTGAATTCACCCGTTGCTTGTGGATGGGCTCGTTGCTCCTGGCTAACGAACCGGGTGAACGTGGTACCTAACTGCATGCCCTACCCCCTGATTTTTGCTGACCGCCATGACGATGTCTCATCAAGATAACTCGGCCCACGACAGCGCTCAAGAACGCTGTCCACTTTTGGCTCTTCCATCCCAAACCGACTTCATTCTCTTCTTATAAGAAACTGTTTATACACAAGTTATTGAAAAAATGCTGGTGCGTCTTGCGTGCCGTTTTAGCCTAGACTAATTGCTGTTGCAGCTGCAACTAATTTTTCTGGTAGATGGAGGCAGAAATGAAACACTTTGAATTGGTCAGGCTCGCCGGGCTCGCTGCCGCTTCGAATTTCGCGGCGTGCGATACGATCATGACGGGCACACCGCCGGCAGGCGATGATTTCGAGTCTCCCTTTGACGGCATGACTCACGATTTGAACCTCGCCTTCGCCGAAGGGGATGAGAATTTCGAGCGCGCGTTCACGGTGGAAGAAGGGCTCGGCCCGATCTTCAACAACGTCGGCTGCCATCCCGGCGACGGACGCGGCAGCAGGGACCTGGGGTTCATTCGCTTCAGCCGTGGCCCCGATCTCGCATTCGATGAGGGGGGCCCGCAGCACCAGGACAAGGCCATTCCCGGCGTCCCGCTCGAAGAGGTTCCGCTGGGCGCGAACACCTCCTTTCGCATGCCCCCGCCCGTCTTCGGCGTCGGTCTCATCGAGGCGATTCCGGAGGAGACGATCCTGGAACGCGATGACCCGGATGACGTAAATGGCGACGGCATCTCGGGACGTCCGAACTGGGTGACAGCGCCCGACTACGTGTCAGAAGCATACGTCGGTGGCGGCTCCGGCCAGGTGCTCGGCCGGTTTTCGCGCAAGGCCCAGGTCTCTTCACTCCTGCAGCAGGTGGCGGAGGCGTATCATGGGGATATCGGAATCACCAGCGATTTCATCCCGGAGGAAAACCCGCACCCACAGGCCGGAGGCGTCGCCACCGGTGATCAGGTCGCCGACCCGGAGCTTTCCGCCTCGACGGTTCTGGAGACCGTGCTCTACGTACGCCTGCTCCAACCGCCCGACCGCGGCGACATCACCGCCGAGGTAACGCGTGGAGAGGCGTCCTTCGCCAGCAGCGGTTGTGCCTCGTGCCACATACCGTTCCTGACGACCGGCAAGAATTCCATACCGCAGCTCAGCGAGCAGGATGCCCACCTCTATTCGGACCTCCTCCTTCACGACATGGGTCCAGAACTCGCCGACGATAGGCCCGACGGCGATGCCACCGGCACCGAGTGGCGCACGGCACCCCTGTGGGGAACGAGGCTCGTCGAGGACTTTCTCGGCGGGGACGCCTTCTATATGCACGATGGACGGGCAAACAGTCTGCACGACGCGATAATCATACACGGCGGCGAAGCTCAGGCGTCCCGGGACGCGTACGCCGCCCTGAGCGAGGCAGAGCAGCGCGACCTCGTGGCCTTCCTGAAATCTCTGTGAAACGGATCCAGGTGCTCATAGAAAGGATGAAAACCATGGTAACACGACAGGCTGTACTGTCGCTGGTTGCGACGGTCCTGACGACGACTCTGGTCCCCTGCTCAGCGCAGGCGCAGGAGAGCCCGGGAGCAAGTCCGCGCCCCTTCGTGGCCGGTGGAATAACAGACAAGCCTTTCATAACGAGCCTCGCCCGGACCAGCCTCGGCGGCTACACCGAGGCCCACTGGCGCTGGGAGCGGGAAGACGGAGTCACCGAGGAGCTCACCTTCGAAATGAAGCGCTTCAACCTCTTCGCCTACTCGCCCGTCTCCGACAGAGTGAAAGTGGCCGCCGAGCTCGAGTTCGAGGAGGGGGGTGAGGAAATCAAGATCGAGGCAGCCCTGCTCGACTTCGAGATTCATCCCTCGCTGAACTTCCGCGGCGGCATTCTTCTGTTGCCACTCGGCCGCTTCAATCTGGCTCACGATTCGCCGGCCAACGACTTGACGGACCGACCACTGGTGAGCACCCAGATCATCCCCGCGACGCTGTCCGAGGTAGGTATGGGGTTTTACGGTGCACTGTTCCCGTCTGGAGAGATGCGCATCACCTACGAAGTGTATGGCGTGAACGGTTTTGACGACGGCGTGTTGGTGGGAGACCCGGACGGGACTCGCATCGCAGCGGGCAAGGGCAACTTCGAGGACAACAACAACAGGCCGGCGCTCGTGGGCCGCGTGGCCGTGAGCCCGCAATCATTCTGGGAGGTGGCGGCCTCCCTCCACACCGGAGCCTACAATACGTGGAAGGCCTGAGGATCTGACCGTGGATGACAAGCGCAGCCTGTCCCTGCTTGCCCTGGATGGAGAGCTGACGTCGGGCAGGTTCGAGCTGCTGGGCGAATACGCCCGCGCCTCGGTTGATGTGCCCGAAACCCTCGGTGGCTTGTTCGCCGAGAACCAGGCGGGGTACTACCTGCAGCTGAACGCTCACGGCGGTCGCAACTGGGTAGCAGCGATGCCCGGGTCCCAATTCACCGGAGTGGTGCGCTACGGGCTTGTCGATTTCGACACCGACGGCGATGGCGATACGCACCGCCGGCTTACGTTCGGAGCCAATTTCCGGCCCCAGGAGGACACTGTGTTCAAGCTCGACTACCAGCGCAACTGGACGAGGGACGCCTTCGAGAATCAGGGCAAAGGGGCGGCGCTGCTGTTCAGCGCCGCGACGTATTTCTGAACTCGTCGGCGGTTGATTTATAGCGTAACAGGTTGATAAATATATAATTATAAAATTGTAGAAATGGCCGCAGGGTACACGTTAGAGGGTGTCCGAGTTGCTCCACGACAGGATCCGTCATATCTTTTGCTCTATTCTATTGGAGAACTGAAGAGAAGACTGAAGGAGACTGAGTGATCAATTTCAGCGTCGAAATTTACGGGGACGAGCCCTTCGAGAAGGCGTTGCGTCGGTTTTCGGTCAAGACGAAGAAAACCGGGCTGATGCGCGACCTGAAGCGCAAGCGGTTCTATACGAAGCCCTCCGTGCAAAAGAAGATCGATCGTCAGAAGAGCATCCGCCGGCAGAAAAAGGCGGAGCGTCTCGCCGAGCTGGCGGCCAGCGGCGTCAAGGAAGAGCGCGGCAAGGGGCGCGGAGACAAAGGGCGCGGGCGTGGCGGCGGCGGCTTCGGGGGCGGCAGGCGCTGAGCCCGAAACACTGCGGAATCGACAGGGACGGCGGTGCTCCAGCCAGGAGCGCCGCTTTTTTTTTGGTGCGCCGCGAAGGGCGCCGAGCTGAGGGGAGCCGTTCCACGTGACTGACAGAAGACTGGTCGTCTTTCCCGGCGATCCGATTATCCGCTATGCCAGGAAAGGTGAGATCAAGCCGCGTTACTGGAATCCGGGAAACATCTTCAGCCGCGTCGATATCTGCTCCTTTGCCGATGAAGAGGTGGAGCCCAGCAAGGTGCAGGAGCTGGTAGGCGACGCGGAGCTTCATATCCACCCGCTCGGCACGTACGCACGCGCCATCGCGACCCTGCCGATCCACCTGGCGCGCACCGAGGCGCTGGTGCGCGAGCTGCGGCCGGCAGTGATTCGCGCCCACGGCGCCCATGTTCCCGCGTTTTACGCCAGTCGAATCGGTACGCGTCTCGGTATCTCGGTAATCACCTCCCTCCACGGAGACTACGACGAGATCCGCAGCTATCCGGATGTCGTGCCGATCATGTCCTACCTGAAGAACTACGCCGCCTCACGACTGTTCGAGCGCTATGCGCTACCCCGTACTGCATCGGTCATCTGTGTGACCGGTTTTCTCGAACACTACGCCCGCAAGTACGGCGCCAGCAGGGTGGAAATAATCTACAACCGCGTCGACACACGGAAGTTCAGCCCCAGAGAACATGAGCGCGCACCAGGGCCACTGCGATTGCTGTGCATTGGCCGGCTCAACAAGCAGAAGAACCAGGAGTGCCTGATCGAGGCGGTTCGCGGTTTGGACGTGGAGTTCCGGCTGGTCGGCAGTGACAGCGAGGAGTACGCGGCGCACCTGCACCAGCTGGTGCAGCGCTACGGAATGGCGGACCGCATCGAGTTCAAACCGAGCGTGAAGTACGCCATGATCGAGGCCGAGTACCATTGGGCTGATGTCTTCGCCATCGCGACCAAATTCGAAGGGTTTTGCATTCCGGTACTCGAAGCGATGGCGTGCGGGTTACCCGTCGTCGCCGCAGACATTCCACCCCTGGCGGAGATCATGGGTGGAACAGGTATTCGAGTCGATATCGCGCCGCAGGGGTTTCGAGATGCCTTCGTGCGACTCAGCGACGACACGGAGTACCGACAGCAGCTGGGGAGCCGCGCCCGTGAGCGCGCACTGACACTGGACGGCGGCGAGATGGAAAGGCGAGAGCAAGCCCTGTACGAGGAGTTCATGGAAGCGCCTGGCCTGGCCTGAGTAAGCACTTCGGCACTGCGGACAGTACGCCTTCGTCGTCAGTCTACGCCGTCGGCATCCTCTCGCCCGGGGTCGTACATGTCCCGGCGCCTCAGATTGTTGTAATTCTCGACGGTCCAGGCATCATACCAATAGGGTGGCTCCGGAACGGGCAGGAAAGCACTTTCGGCAGAGCACCGATCTCGCCACGCTTTGCGTCGAATCTCGGTGTCGCCAATCGTACGGACGCGGCGCCTCAATCCGGCCTCCTCCAGCCACTGGTCCACCTCTTCGTGGGTATGGCGGTGAGCAATTGTCGGGGCCAGGACATCCATTGCCACTCCAGCCTTGTATTCCCCCAGCATCGCTTTGAAAAAACGGAAACGCGTTCTCGCCGGGATAGGCAGCGTGAGGTAGCGCACTGCGGGAACCCAGAGGCGGCGCCAGCGGCTCCAGGTATCCCTGCCGTAGAGGTAGATGTAGAGCAGGCCGTCGTCGGCGAGCAGCTCGGAGAGGATCTGAATACATCGCCGCGTATCGCCGGTGTGGTGCAGGACACCCCACGAGAATATCAGATCGTAGCGGCGGTCGGTAATTTCGGGATCCAGGTCGAAAACATTGGCCCGGATTGTCCGCGTTTCACCGCGGGCAACGGTCTTGCGCACGACCTCGGTGCCGGCGGCAGTGGCATCGAAAGCGGTGACGTTGGCACCGAGTTTCTGCTGGGCGTAGGTCCAGCGCCCGCCGCCGCAGCCAGCCTCCAGCACATTCTTCCCCCTGAACCATTCGCGCGCGATGCAGAGCTCCTCCTCGGCAAGAAACCGATCTGACTCCTCCTGCCAGAAGCGCGAGCGCAGGTCCGGGTCGCCGCTCAACTGATCCCATCCGGTCTCGTACGCTGCTAGCGTCTGCTTGCGCATGAACTCCGGATTGCCCATACACACCTATCGGATTATCGGGTCGGCCAGAGCTGGCTGTCAAGCAGAGTTCCGCGCCAGTTCGAGCAGGTCTCGCCCCAGAAACCCCCACCTCCAGCCGTTCAGCAGCCGGTGTCGCTCTGATTTGGCGTCACCGCCGTCTCTCAGCAGAGCCCTGACCTCCGAGCGCGTGGCCACGAGCGCGTGGTCGATGCGGTGTTGAGCGCTGCGCTCTTCGAGCAGCCCGATAGCGGAGTCAGCTCGTTGCGCGAAGGTTCGGTCGAAACGGGAGCGCGGTGGCGGTTGGGGACAGTCTTCTTGCCCGACGGCGAGCCCGACTTCAACTGCCTGCAGAATGTCGGCCCGGTGGCGTCGATGTCTGGCGCCGCGAAAGCTCTTGAGTGTCTCCATGTCTTCCTCAGTGCGAGGAGGTCGGGTCGCCAGCCGCAACAACATTTTGTCCGACGAGATACGGCCTCGAGGCCTGTCCTGCAGTCGCGCTTCCTCTTCGCGCCAGGCCGTCAGCTCCCGCAGCACGGCCAGCTGCTGCCGCGTCAGTCGACCACTGCCCTTGACACGCTCATACTGCAGGCGCTCATCGCGCTCTGCGTAGAGGCCCGGGTCGTCGAGCATGGCCAGTTCCTCACTCAGCCACTGCTCGACGCCCCGGTCGCGGGCCCGGGAGGTCAGCACGCGCTGCGCCGCGACGAGAAATCGAACGTCATCGGCGGCGTAGTCGATCTGGCTTTGCGTGAGGGGACGTTGAAACCAGTCGGTGCGGGTCTCCGTCTTCGGCAACTCCACCTCCATCAGCTCCAAAAGGAGTGTGCCAAGGGAGACGGTGGAACTGAGACCGGCAAAACCGGCGGCGACCCGGGTATCGTAGATGGATCTGGGAGAACGGCCGGTGGCACGTCGGAGCACGGCAAGATCCTGGGCGGCGTCATGGAGAATCTTGACGACGGAGACGTCTTCCAGAAGTGGACCCAAAGGCGCCAGAATGTCGGGTATCGCCGCGTCGACGAGATACCACTCCTCCTCCGATAGGGCGATTTGGACAATGGCGAGTCGGGGGTAGTAGGTCCGCTCCCAAAGAAGCTCGGTATCGATGGCGACGCGACCGTCTTCGAATCCCCGGGCTACAATGCGCTCGACCATCTGGGAGCTGTCGATCAGGGTCGAGCTGTGACTCATCTGGAAAAATTATCTCTAGTGGCGAGGTCGATCGGCTCAGTCCAATTGACGAAATGGCGCAGGGTTGACGTACTCCTCGACGATCTCTCCACCGATGAGGTGATCCTGGATGATGCGCTCGAGTTTCTCCACCGTCATGGAGTGATACCAGACCCCTTCGGGGTAGACGACGACGGTGGGACCGCGCTCGCAGACGCGCAAACAGTCGGCCTTCGTTCGGTGAATGCCGCCCTGGCGCGGATTTCCATAGCCGAGCTCCTGAAGCCGGCGCTTCAGGTAGTCCCAGCACTGAGCACCGGTGTCGTCTGAGTGGCATTTCGGTTTGGTCGGGGTGGCGCACAGAAAGATGTGGCGTTTGACATCCGATGATTCGTTCACTGGTCGAGTCCCCGTTGCCAGACAGCGTCGAGCCGACGGTGGGTGTACGGCCGCCGCACCTCCCCCATATAGTCTTCGATGATCTGGCCAGTCCCTTCCAGGATGTACTTGTAGATCGTCAACCCTTCCAGCCCTACCGGGCCGCGACTGTGCAGCCGGCCGGTACTGATCCCCACCTCCGCTCCCAGCCCATAGGCGAAGCCGTCGGCGAACCGGGTAGAGGCGTTGTGGAAGACGGAAGCAGAGTCGACGCCGCGCAGAAACGAAGCGGCGGCATCCGATGCTTCGGTGACGATGGCGTCCGTGTGGCCGCTGCCGTACCTGTTGATGTGATCCACGGCCTCTCCGAGACTGTCCACTACCTTCACCGACAGAATGTGATCGAGGTATTCAGTGCTCCAATCCTCGCGCTTTGCCGGTGTCACCGCTCCGAGAGATCCCGCCAGCTTCACGGTGCGCTCGTCGCCGCGGATGAGCACCTTCTCCCGAGTCAAGACGCCGATGGCGCGCTCGAAGAAGGCCTCGGCCACGTCATTGTGAACGAGGAGGGTCTCGGCGGCGTTGCACACACCAACATACTGCGTCTTGGAGTCGACGACGATGCGCACCGCCTTGTCCATGTCGGCGTGTCGGTCGACGTAGACGTGACAGATGCCGTCGGCGTGACCCATGACGGGAATGCGGGTGTTGTGCATGATGTACTGGACGAACTCGTTGCCGCCGCGGGGGATGATGAGGTCGATCGATTCTTCTTGATCGAGCATCTCCCGCACGTCTTCCCGCGTCTCCATGAGCGTCAACCACCCATCGGGAACGCCCTCAACTGACCGGGCAGCGTCGGCGACGATCCGGGCCAGAATCTGATTGCTTTCCGCCGCCTCGCGGCCTCCTTTCAACAACACGGCGTTGCCCGACTTGAGACACAGCGACGAGATCTGAACGAGAGCGTCTGGACGGGACTCGAAGATGACGCCGAGGACGCCGATGGGCACGCTCACCCTGAAGAGCTGCAAGCCGTCATCCAGCTCGGTGGAGCGCTGGGTTTCTCCGAGAGGGTCGTCCTGCGAGCGCACGCTACGCACCATCTCGATGACACTGTCGAACTTGGGCCCGCTCATATCGAGTCGCTTCAGCAGCGGCTGCGCCAGCTCGCCCTTTTCAACCATCTCGGTGGCCACCGTCATATCGCGTCGGTTGGCCTCGAGAATCTGCGCGCGCTCCGCCTCCAGTCTTTCGGCCACGGCGTCCAGGGCGGCGTTGCGCACATCGGCGAGAGTGATCGCCAGTTTGCGAGACGCAGCGCGGGCACCACGGGCCCGCGTGCGGATGTCGCCGGTCACGGCCGCTGACACGCTCGGTGCAGTCGTCACGTTGGCCTCATTCCTTCTCAGGGATGCCCCAGGGCGTGTTCGCTGGCGGCGCTCATCATCTTCTGGAGGGTCTGCACCATGCGCTGCGGTTCCTCCACCGTACCCTCCTGCAGGAGCACGTAGTCGACCAGAAAGTGGGCCCACTCCACGAGCTCGGCGGATTCGCGGCTCTGTCGGAGCAGCTCGCCGATATTGACGATCACCGGGTGCCGGGGATTGATCTCCAGAATGCGCTTCGTGGGGGCGAATTCCTCGTCTGCCAGCTTCATGAGGCGCTCCATCGTCTGACTCACTCCACCCTTCGGGGTGACCAGCGCACAGGGGCTTCCGGGCAGCCTCTGGGACTCCCTGACATCACCGACCCGTTCCCCGAGCTCCTTCTTCAAGAAGCTGACGAGCTCGACGGTCCGCTCCTTGTCCTCCTCGACGCCCTCCAGCTTGACCTCTTCGGACAATTCGACATCCTCGGCGTCGATAGCCTGAAACTTCTTGCCGTCGAAGTCCTGAATGGAGTTCACCACCCATTCGTCCACGGGTTCGGTCATGTAGAGCACTTCCAGGCTTCGGGTGCGGAAAGCCTCCAACAGGGGACTCTGTTCGATCGCCTCTCTGCTGTCTCCGGACAGATAGTAGATTACCTCCTGGTCCGATTGCATGCGGTCGATGTAGTCCCGAAGCGATACCAGGTCTGCGCCGGCCACTGGATCGGCATCGCCACTGCCCGAACCGCCGTTCTGTGCCAGCTCGCCCGATAGGGAAGACACGTAGCGCAGCAGTCCTGCAACTTCGTCCTTGTTTTCGAAATCCCTGGCGACCCCCTCTTTGAGGACCATGCCGAAGGATTGCCAGAATATGTGGTAGTCGGCCGGTCTGTCCTTAGCCGTCTCGTCGAGCAGTCTGAGCACGCGGCGCACGAGGGTCTGACGGATCTTCGTCATCACCGGGTTGTTCTGCAGCGATTCCCGCGCCACATTGAGGGGGAGATCGTCACAGTCGACGACACCCTTGACGAAGCGCAGGTAGAGTGGCAGCAGCTCGTTGCAGTCGTCCTGAATGAAGACCCGCTTCACGTGCAGGTTGAGCGATACCTTCGGCTCGGGTGCGAACAGCAGCTCCAGCGGCGATTGCTGCGGTATGTAGAGAACGGCGTAGAATTGGATCGGCACATCGACGGCGATGTGCTCCCAGGCGATCGGTTTTTCGTGGTCGCCGGTAAGGTGAGTATAAAACTCGACATATTGCTCTTCGGTGACTTCGCTTCTGGGTCTGGCCCACAGGGCCGAAGCCTCGTTTGCCTGCTTGCCGGCCACTTTGATGGGGTAGGCCACGAAGTCTGAGTGACGGCGGATGATGCCCTCCAGCCGGTGGGCGTCGAGGTATTGCTCACAGTCTTTGCGGACGTAGATGGCGATCTGTGTCCCCCGGGTCTCTCGGTCGTTCGTCGTGGAAACGGTGTAGCTGCCGGTGCCGGTGGACTCCCACATGACCGCGTCGGCGCCGGATTCGGCGCTTCTCGTGGTCACCACGACGCGCTCGGCTACCATGAACACGGAGTAGAAGCCCACTCCGAACTGGCCGATGAGATCGACCTTGTCCTCCTCGTCGTCCGCCAGCTTCTTGAGAAATTCGGCCGATCCAGAATGCGCGATGGTGCCGATGTTCTCGTTCACCTCATCCCGCGTCATGCCGACACCGGTGTCCTGTATGGTGAGCGTGCCGGCGCTCTTGTCGACGTCGATCGATATCTCCAGCTCGGCGTCTGGGTCGACGATATTGCGATCTGTGAGCGACCGAAAGCGGATCTTGTCGAGCGCATCGGAGGCGTTGGAGATCAGCTCGCGGAGGAAGATGTCTTTGTCGGTGTACAGCGAGTGGATGAGAATCTGGAGGATCTGCTGGACCTCCGTCTGAAACGAGCGCTCCTCGACGTTCGCCTCTTCGCTCGTCACGGTCGCGCCGGAATCTGACGCCATGGTGTCCCGTACTCCCTTTTATGGTGGATTCTACGACTCTGTTACTGATCGAGGCCGCAAACGCAGAGATTAGAATGTACAGAAGACTTACCACTTGGCAAGATGGCCCGGGACAGCTTTGTGTCGTAACCTTGTTCACCGTGGCTTCCACCGCGATTCTACTCACTAAAACTGCGAACCGCACGTCTTGATCGGATCCAACGGAGACACATACGATGTCATCATCGTCGGCGCGGGACCCGCCGGCGCCACTGCGGCGTTGTACGCTCGCCGCCGGGGATTGAAGACCCTGCTGGTGGACCGCGACACTTTTCCCCGCGACAAGATCTGCGGCGACGCGCTGTCGGGGAAAGCCATTTCCATCCTCAGCGAGCTCCATTTGCTCGAGCGCGTGAGAGAGCTGCCCGGCGCCCTCATCCACGACGTTCTCTTCGGCTCCCCGAGCCACACCGACGCCCGCATCCACCTGAGCCGACACAGTCACCGAGACCTGCTCACCGGCAAGGTGCTGCCGATGGAGGGCTTCGTCATACGCCGGAAGATCTTCGATGCGTTTCTGTTTGAAGAAGCTCGCGATGCCGTCGACGACTGTGTCGAGGGTTTCTCCGTGCGCGACCTCATCGTCGATGAGAATCGGGTCTGCGGCATTCGGGGACAGACGGCCCGCGATGCCGGCGGAGAGGGTGAAGTGGAGTTTCGTGGCCGGCTCGTACTCGGTTGTGACGGTTTCAACTCCATCGTCGCTCGCCGCTCCGGACTGTACGAGCACGATGGACGGCATTGGGTCGTCGCCCTGCGTCAGTACTATGACAACCTCTCGGGGCTGACAGATCAGATCGAGCTTCACTTCGTCGATGAAGTCCTACCGGGCTACTTCTGGATTTTTCCGCTGGAGAATGGCACCGCCAACGTCGGGATCGGCATGGTCCACGACTACATAAAGCGCCGTGACGTAAATCTGAAAAGTGCGCTGCAACACGTTGTGAGTCGCCCTCCCTTCAAGGAGCGCTTCGCCAATGCCGTGTCCCTGGAGGAGCCGGTGGGGTGGAATCTACCCGTCGGCAGCAAGCACCGGCAATGTTTCGGCGAGGGCATGATGTTGCTGGGAGATGCGGCCGGTTTGATCGATCCGTTTACCGGGGAGGGTATCGGCAATGCCCTCTACTCGGCCAGACTGGCCATCGACGTCGCCGCAGAAGCCCTCGAGGAAGACGACTACAGTGCGGATTTCCTGCGACGCTACGACGAGCGCCTGTGGGACGCCGTCGGCGACGAACTGAAAGTCAGCGCCCGGCTGCAGTCACTGGGTCGCTGCCGACCGCTGCTGAACTACGTCATCAGCAAAGCCGCACGCGAAGAGAGCGTGGCCGATCAAATCTGCGGCATGATCGCCAATGCGGTGCCGAAGAAAGAGCTGACGAACCCGCTTTTCTACCTGAAACTACTCCTTCGGTAGCTACGGGATCGCGCGCATCCCAAGTTGGTGGGCGACGGCGCGAGACACGAGGCCGATCGCCCCGCCGAAGACGTTGCCCCATACGATCAGCCAGCCGAGGTGCTCGCGGATGACCCTCTCGACCATCTGCTTGACGACCTCGGGTGTCAATTCCTCGAGCTTCGCGTCGAGGAGGAGGTCGACCCGCTGGCGCAGCGCACCCACGTCCAGTGTGCTTTCGCGAAGATGCTCTTTCAGGGTCGGCGCCAGATCGACCGCCAGGCCTTCCAGGAACTGCTGCACCATCGGCTTGAGAATATCCACGCCGGCCAGAGCGATGAACATGCCGAACGGCCCACCCTTGAGCCGCTCGAGCTGTCGCGCGACGGCGCCGTCGGCCTCCTCCGATCGCAGCAGGGTTACCAGCTTCGCCTCGAGGTCGGCGGTGGGGAACAGTTCCTCGTTCTCTTCGTAGAAGCGGCGCAGGTACTCCTCGTCGAAGAAATGGGTCATGATCAAATTCTTGATCGTCTGGCGGATTTGGCGAAAGCGAGCCGGGACGACACCCGAGCCGTAAAGGAGCGGGACCCTGTCGAAGAGCATCTTGACGGCCAGCCAGTTCGTGATGCCGCCGGCGAAGCCGAACAAGCCCACCACGAGCATCCACGGACCCAGAGTATACAGAAGCGGCGCCGCCGTGGCGTCGACTCGTGTGGTCAGGACCAGTCCTGCGGCGAGAACGCAGAAAGAAACGGCGTTGCTGAGCGTGCCCTTCTCCAATACCCGTCCCTTCATCGCTCACCCTTCAATGCGACCGCTACCGGTCCGCCGTCATGTCCTGTCGGTCGGTATGTCGCTGCAGCGCCAGCTGAATAAGCCGATCGATGAGCTCGCTGTAGCTCACTCCACTCGCTTCCCAGAGCTTTGGATACATACTGATGGGCGTGAAGCCGGGCATGGTGTTGATTTCGTTGATCAGGGCACGCCCATCGGCGAGACTGACGAAGAAGTCGACTCGCGCCAGCCCACAAGCCTCAACGGCGAGAAAGGCTCTTCTCGCCAGGTCGCGCACCTCTGCAGCCGTCTCGGGGGATACGTGCGCCGGGACGATGAGGTCGGAGTCATCATCGATGTACTTGGCGTCGTAGTCGTAGAACTCGTTTCCAGGTACGATTTCGCCCACGATCGAAACCTCCGGATCCTCGTATCCGAGCACGGAGCACTCTAGTTCCCGGCAGTCCTCTGCGGCCGCCTCGACGATGATCTTGCGGTCGTATCTTGACGCCTCGTCCATGCCGCGGGACAACCCGCCAGCATCCTTTGCTTTTGCGACACCCACGCTCGATCCCATGTTCGCCGGCTTGACGAACAGAGGATAGCCGATGCTGTCTTCGATCTCACTTCGAACGAGTGCCGGCTCCGAGCGCCATCGACTTCTGAGCACGGAGATGTACTCCACGTAGGGCAGTCCTTCGGCGCGGAAGGCGCGCCTCATCATCTGCTTATCCATGCCCACTGCCGAACCCAGCACACCGGACCCGACGTAGGCCACCCCGGCCAGTTCCAGAAGGCCCTGTACGGTGCCGTCCTCGCCGAAAGGCCCGTGCAGTAACGGAAAGACGACGTCGACCTGGCTCGGAGCTTCCCCCCCGCCATCCGCGAGCTGACCCGTGCCGGCGGCGTAGTCGAATACAGCCGGCAGCACTTCGTCGCCTTCGGCGACACCGGCCTCGAGCACCCGCGAGGCGTCCCCAGCGGGAAGCCAGCGACCCTTTTTTCGTAATCGGAATCATGGTGACGTCATATTTGTCCCTGTCTATGGCCTGCAGCACCGACCGGGCCGAGGTGACAGATACCTCATGCTCCGCCGAGCGCCCACCGAACAGGACCGCAACCCGAGTTTTGCGGCTCACGGAATGTCCACCGTTGTTGTCATTCACCGTCTCCATTCATCGACCACAGCGTGGCCGCGACCTTCCAAATATAGGGTGTGGGTTCTGATTTACGCATTTTTTCATAGAAGTGGGACCCCAACTCCGGGCACGAATGTACTTTGGGTGTAACGACATACGCCCAAACCCGGAAGGGGGTCCCGGATGGAAGATACGCAGGATCTGAGCGCTTGTGTGACGAAGTTGCAGGAAAATGTCCTCCGGTGGGAGCATCGCGTGCAATCCGAACCAGGGAGACCGGCCGCGTTTCGTCAGGCGGTAGAAGAGCTGCGGGCCGGGTTGGACGACATCGGTCGGGCGAGTTTTCAACGACTGGCGCAAGCGTGTGAGATCGCCGACGACACAATGGTTGCCGACGGTCGGGTGTACCGTTTCAAGCAAGTGGTCGACAAGGAGTGGATGACCCCAAGGTCGTGCCGGCGGCGTAGTCGAATACAGCCGGCAGCACTTCGTCGCCTTCGGCGACACCGGCCTCGAGCACCCGCGAGGCGTCCCCAGCGGGAAGCCAGCGACCCTTTTTCGTAATCGGAATCATGGTGACGTCATATTTGTCCCTGTCTATGGCCTGCAGCACCGACCGGGCCGAGGTGACAGATACCTCATGCTCCGCCGAGCGCCCACCGAACAGGACCGCAACCCGAGTTTTGCGGCTCACGGAATGTCCACCGTTGTTGTCATTCACCGTCTCCATTCATCGACCACAGCGTGGCCGCGACCTTCCAAATATAGTCGCCAGGTCCGAGAGGCGGTCGGAGGAGTAGAAAATTCCATATACTTGGTTCCCAACATCCTCCTACCAGCCTCGAGTATTCAGCGTGATCCGGCGTCTCCTTCCATTCGTCCAATGGCTTCCCGAGCTACGCAGCGGTCAGGTTCTGCGAGCCGATATCGTCGCCGGTGTCACCGTCGCCGCGGTCCTGATTCCCCAATCGATGGCATATGCCGAACTGGCGGGCCTGCCACCGGTCTACGGTCTGTACGCAGCCTTTCTGCCGCCGGTTGTGGCCGCCTTTTTCGGCTCCTCCAGGCAGTTGTCCACCGGGCCGGTGGCGATGGCCTCCCTCGTCAGCGCCGCCACCATTCAGTCGGTGGCGCCGCCGCAGACCGAGGCCTACATCGCCTACTCCATCCTCCTCGCTTTGATGGTCGGCGCCATGCGCCTCTGCCTCGGCATCCTGAGACTGGGGATACTCGTCAACCTGGTCTCCAGTCCGGCCGTCACCGGCTTCGCGAATGCCGCCGCCATCATCATCGCCACTTCTCAGTTGCATCACATCTTCGGCGTGAAGACCGTGAGAGGGGATTATCACTTCCTGACTGTGTGGAGCACCATCACGGCCGCGACTGACGGCAGTCATTGGCCGACACTCGGCATGGCCCTTATCGCTGGCGCTATCATCCTGCTGCTGCGCTACCGCTTTGAGAAGATTCTACTCGCCGTCGTCGCAACCATTCTTGTGGCCTGGATTTCCGGCTACGACGGCAATGTCGTGGGCGTCATTCCGGCCGGGTTGCCCGCTTTCGAGTTTCCGCAGATCGACACCGCCGTCATCCCTAAGCTGATTGCCGGCGCCGCCGCGTTGACGCTCATCGGCCTCCTCGAAGCCATGTCGGTGGCCAAGACGATCGCCACCAAGACGAGACAACATCTCGACCTGAATCAGGAGTTGATCGGTCAGGGCCTGTCCAATCTCGTGGGCAGCGCTTTCCAGAGCTATGCGGTGTCGGGCTCATTCTCCCGATCCGCCGTAAACCTCAACAGCGGTGCCGCAACCGGCTTCTCATCTTTCGTGACCTCCTTCGTCGTCATGATCACCTTGCTCTTTCTCACGCCCCTGTTCCACTACCTGCCGCTGTCAACCCTGGCCGTCATCATCATGGTTGCCGTTCTGAGCCTCTTCAGAGCGCAGCCGGCAGTCGCGGCCTGGCGGGTGTCGCATCGTGACGGTGTGGTGGCGCTCGTCACATTCGTAGCCACTCTCGCCACGGCGCCGAGGTTGCATATCGGAATCCTGATCGGGGTGTGCCTGTCGCTGATCCTGTACCTGCACCGAACGATGCGTCCCAACGTGGCCTATCTGGCGCGCTCTGCCGACGGCCCCCTCGTGGACGCCGAGGCAAACGGACTCGCCCTGGATGAGCGTATCGCCATCATCCGATACGACGGACGACTCTACTTCGGAGACAGTAGCTATTTCGAGGACAAGGTGCTTGAGGCGGTCACGATGCTGCCCGAACTGCGATTCCTCGTGATCGACGCGGGCAGCATAAACCAGATCGACGCGACCGGTGAGCAGACCCTGCGGCGAGTCGTGGAGAACGTGCGAGCCAGCGACGTGGACGTCTACTTCACGCGGGCCAGGCAACAGTTCATCGACGTACTGGAACAATCAGGGACCCTCGAGTACATCGGCAGAGATCACTTCTTTGACTGGAACCAGCACGCACTCGATCATTTGTGGAGTTTTTTGGGGCCGGGCTACCGGGCGCGCTCGCCGCTCAATCTGCCGACTCCGAGTGGCAAGGCCGACATGTGGGCGATCTGAACCCCCTTCGGAATCGCGAGAGCAGTCCATGACCGACACCATGAGTGTCAACGCAGAGCGAATTTTTCACAGGACGCTGAGGGGAAAATGGCCCTGCATCTCTCACGGCGAGGGCGTGTACCTCTTCGACACAGATGGCAATCGCTATCTCGACGCGTGTGCCGGCGTTCACGTGGTCAGCATCGGCCACGGCGTCGAGGAGGTGGTCGAGGCGATGAGCGAACAGGCGCGCAAGGTGTGCTTCGCCTACGGACGGTTTGTGAGCGAGGCGCAGATCGAGCTCTCCGGCAGGATCGCCGATCTGGCTCCCGACGGGCTCAACAGGGTGTTCTTCGTCTCGGGTGGATCGGAAGCAACCGAATCGGCCATGAAGATGGCGCGCAAGTACCATCTGGAGCGCGGCAACGCATCCAAGTTCAAGGTGATTTCTCGCTGGCAGAGCTGGCACGGCAACACGATCGGAGCCCTGTCGATGTCGGGGCGCTCGAGCTGGCGAGATGACTACGTTCCCTACCTGCTCGATTTCCCCCACATAACGCCGCCCTACCCCTACAGGTGTCCCTACTGCGCCGAGCGCAACGAGTGCAGCCTCGACTGCGCCGACGAGCTGGAGCGTGTCATCAAACAGGAGGGCAGTGACTCCATCTCCGCATTTATCGCCGAGCCGATTCTGGGAACCTCCGCCGGCGGGGTCACTCCTCCCGACGACTACTTTCCGCGGATTCGGGAGATCTGCGATCTTTACGATGTCCTGATGATCGTCGACGAGGTGGTCACCGGCTTCGGACGAACCGGCACCGATTTCGGCATTCAGCACTGGGACGTGGTGCCGGACATCATGGCCACGGGAAAGGGTCTGAGCAGCGGCTACACGCCGATTGCCGCCACCATCGCCCACGAGAAGATCTACGACACCATCTACGGGAAGGCCTCCGCCTTCGTGCACGGTCACACCTATGGCGGCAACCCGCTCTCCTGCGCCACGGCCCTGGCCGTCCAGGAGTACATCGCCGCCAACGACCTCGTCTCCAGGTGCGCCGAGATGGGGGATCTCATGCTCGAGAAACTCCTGCCCCTGCAGGAGCTGCCGCACGTAGCGGAGGTGCGCGGCAAGGGCTTGCTCATCGGCATCGAGTTCGTCGCCGACAAGACCTCGCGTGCCCCCTTCGACCCCGCTATTGGCGTCACCTCAAGGATCGTCGACCGCTGTTTCGACAAAGGGGTCCTGATCATGCCCGGCGCCCCCGGCCTGGTTGAGGGGACATCCGGGGACCACATCGCCATCTCGCCCCCGTTTACGATCGACGAATCCGAAGTCCAGACCGCCGTCGATGTCATCGGCGAGAGCGTCGCGGAGGTGTTCGAGGAGGAGGGGGTAGGATAGTTGTGGCCTGAGATGATTTGATATAGTGTAGCTGCTCCAGTTTGGTCCGCAGTCGTTATCGCATCGAGCTTTCGTCGAATCCGGAGACATCAAGAAATGACTGACACATCAGCAGGAGAGATGTTCGTCTTCGTCGGTACTTACGCCAGCGACGACAGCGAGGGGATCTACGTCTACCGCATGAGTTCAACCGGAGAGCTCGAGCGCACCAGCGCGGTGGCAGGGGTGACGAATCCGTCCTTTCTGGAGCTTCACCCGAACGGACGTTTCCTCTACGCCATTGGCGAGTCAGGCGGCGAAGGCGAAGGAGGCACTGTCAACTCATTCGCTATTGACCCGGACAGCGGAGCGCTCACACTGATGAATACGGTTTCCAGCGTCGGCCCGGGACCGTGTCACTGCAGCGTCGACGCGAGCGGCGCTTTCGTCGTCGTCGCCAACTACGGTGGCGGCAGTGTCTGCATGGTGCCGATTCGCGACGATGGCCTGCTGGATGAGGCCAGCGATTTCGTGCAGCACGAGGGTAGCAGCGCCAATCCCGACCGTCAGCAAGGACCGCACGCCCACTCCATCGTCATCGACCCGGCGAATCGCCGCGCCTTCGCACCGGATCTCGGACTCGACAAGATCCTCATCTACGAGCTCGATTTCGCTGCCGGAAAACTTGTGCCGAACTCGCCGCCGTGGGCCTCGGTCGCTCCCGGCGCCGGACCGCGCCATTTCGATTTCCATCCGAGTCGGAAGTACGCCTATGTCATCAACGAAATCGACAACACGATTACGGCCTTCGGCTTCGATGAAGAGTCGGGCTCGCTGAATGAAATACAGACGATCGACACGCTGCCCGATCGATATACCGAAGAGAGCCATACAGCGGATATTCACATCGACAAGACCGGCAAATTTCTCTACGGATCCAACCGCGGCCACGACAGTATCGCCATCTACGCCATCGACGAATCGTCGGGAACCCTCACGCTGATCGGTCACGAACCCACCCAGGGGAGCCAGCCGCGCAACTTCGGGCTCGACCCGTCGGGCACCTTCGTGCTGGCGGCAAACCATGTCGGCAACAGCATCGTCACCTTCCGCATCGACGAGGCGGATGGGGCACTTACGGCAACCGGGCACGTGGTGAATTTGCCCGCGCCTGTCTGCATCAAGTTCCTCACTCGCTGAGACGCACGCTTCCGACACCTACACACCAAGGAGGTAGGGCTATCAAACCCAACAAATTCCGCGAGCTGCTGAAGGCGGGGAAACCGACACTCGGCACCCACGTTCACTCGACCTGGCCCTCAATCATCGAGGCCGTCGGACACACCGGTGTGTACGACTATGTCGAATTCGTCGCCGAGTACGCCCCATGGGATCTGTTCACCTTCGACGATCTCTGCCGCGCGGCAGAGCTGCACGGCCTCTCGACGATGGTGAAGGTTGAGCAGGATCCGCGCTCCTTCATCGCCCAGCGCGCCATCGGCTCGGGGTTCGAGAGCGTCCTGTTCGCCGACTGCAGAAACGCGCAGGATGCCCGGGATTGCGTCGCGATCGCACGCCCCGACACGCCCGAGGACGGCGGAAACTTCGGCGCGGTATCGCGGCGCTTCACCTTCATGGGATACGGGGGCTCAGCAGACTACCTGGACATGATCAGGGATATCGTCGTCGTCCTGATGGTGGAGAAAAAGACGGCTGTCGACGAACTCGAGGAGATGCTGTCGTCGGGGGTGGACATGATCCAGTGGGGTCCGGCAGACTTCTCGATGAGCAGTGGCAAGATCGGCCAGGGACGCTCGCCGGAAATCAAGGCCGTCGAGCGCGAAGTGATGGCGAAAGCGCTCGAGATGGGGGTCCAGCCGCGCGCGGAAATCAGCTCCCCCGAGGAGGCAAAGTACTATCTCGATCTGGGTGTCAGGCATTTCTGCATCGGCACAGATATGGCGATCCTGTTCGGCTGGTGGAAGGAGAACGGGGAGGAACTGCGCAAATTGATTTCCTGACTCCTCGAGCTGCCCTTGGTTTTCTACAATGGACTCAGCCGGCTGGAGGCCGAGCTACGAGCGAGAACACGGCCAGCATAATGAGCCAGACGATCTCGAGGAAGTGCCAGTAAGTGGCGCAGCCGCGGATCGACGGAATGTGCTCGAGGCTCAGGCGATCGCGCAGCGCCCTGCTCACGAGCAGGGTCAGAGGAACCATGCCGCCGGCAACGTGAACGGCATGTATGATGATGAGGACGGAAGTCAGCCCCGAGAGCCCGATGATGGGCCTCGTCAGCTCTATTCGATGTATCTCCATCAACTGCGCCACTGCCACGGCTTGGACGGCGATAAATCCCAGACTGAGTAGGGTCGCAAATGCAAGCCATCGCCGGGCGCGCTCCAGCATCGCCCGTTTCGCCAACTGGGCAGCCGTTTCTATCGCAACCCCCGAAAAAAGTAACAACAGGGTAGATCCCCAAATCAAGGTCGGGATGACGGGGTCGTCGCCCTCGCCGGCAGGTCTGTCCATTCCGGTGATGACGTAGACGAATAGTGCCGCTGTGAAGAAGACGGTGAGAGAGATGAGGAACAGCCGAAGTCCCAGCCGCCGCATGGCGCGACCATCCGGCAGGGGGGCCCGGCCCGGGAGAAACTGATTCATACCGTGGACAGGCGCGGGGAGCAGCGAGGAGGGCGAGCTGCCAAAAAGAAATCCGGGGGCGAAATGAACGACAAAGAGGGTCTCCACGCCATCGGACGGGCTTGATTTCTTTGAAACGACACGTGAAGTTCCAACGTGCGGACGGATGACGAAGAAAAGGAGAGAGCACGTGAGCGGATCACTCGCTACGTTTGGGGCCGGATGCTTTTGGGGCGTCGAGGATGCATTCCGGCAGGTGGACGGAGTCACCGACGTCTCGGCGGGGTACGCCGGAGGAACCGTGGAGAGCCCGACATATCAGCAGGTCTGCACTGGTAGGACTGGCCACGCCGAAGTCGTCCAGATCGAGTACGATTCCAGGCGTGTCACTTACGACGAACTCCTCGATCGCCTCTGGAGCGTCCATGATCCGACGACCCTCGATCGCCAGGGACCCGATGTGGGCAGTCAGTACCGGTCGGTCATATTCTCTCACAGTGAAGAGCAGGAGGCCGCCGCGCGCGCTTCGATTGATCGGGCTGAAAGCTCAGGACGATTTGCGAACCCGATCGTCACTCAGGTCGAGACCGCGCCCCAGTTTTATCGCGCCGAGGAGTACCACCAAAGGTATTTCGAGAAACACAGCATAGGAGCCCGTTGATGAGCACATCCTGTGCTCCGCCCATTTGGGCTGCGGCTGGCCCTTGCGGCCGATCTCTACGTTGCGCTCTTTCGCTGCATCTCCCCTCAATGCAGCTCCACTCGCGCGCCTTGATCTCGGCCGCAATGCCTCAGCCTCGCCTTCAAAGCGACTTCTTCAACGGGCTCCAGCGCGCCACTGAACTGCTTTGATGGGTGTTTTCCGCAGCTGGTTCGGAAAGAGTTCCCCGCAGAAGGGAGGTGCCGCCTCGACCTCTGACGACCTTTCCTCCGAACAGCTGCTGGACCAGATCGGCGATGAGTCGGCAGCTGCCGTCGGCCTCGACGAGCTCTCCGTGAACTCGTCTCCGAACCATGTATGCCGCTATATCTTCCAGCAGATGATGGGAGGCAGATCGGCAGAGGCGCTGCAGTCCGACCTGGTGGGTCGCGGCTTCCGCGCCATGGTGGCCGATCAGTACATCCAGCTCATCCGGGCCACCATGTTCAAGGGACGCTAAAGGACGAGCGCCCAAGACGCGCCCGTTTTGAAAACGGAGAATATCGGACTCGTGTCCAACAAATCCCGCACCCTCTACGGTCGCGCGACCGAGGTCATTCCCGGTGGGGTCAACAGCCCCGGTTCGGGCGTTCAAGGCCGTCGGCGGCGAGCCGCTCTTCATACGAAACGCCGATGGCGCTACCGTCACCGACGCGGACGGCAACAGCTACATCGACTTCGTCGGCTCATGGGGACCGATGGTGCTGGGTCATCGCCCCGCCACCGTCATAGACGCCCTCGCGTCCGTCCTCGATCGGGGCACCAGCTTCGGGGCGCCGACTGACATCGAAGTCGAAATCGCCGAACTCATCGTCGAGGTCGTACCATCCGTAGAAATGGTGCGGATGGTGAATTCCGGCACCGAGGCGGCGATGACGGCCATTCGTCTCGCTCGCGGATTCTCGGGTCGCGACCACATCATCAAGTTCAACGGCTGCTACCACGGCCATTCCGACAGCCTCCTCGTCGCCGCCGGCAGCGGCGTGGCGACCTTCGGCATCGCCGGATCCCCCGGCATTCCGGAGGAGATCGCCAGATTCACTGCGAGCATCGAGTTCAACGACCTCGAGCTGCTCGAGAAGTCGATCGAAAGCATCGGCGCCGGCGACATCGCAGCAGTGATTCTAGAGCCGGTGCCCGGCAACATGGGCCTCGTGCCGCCACTTCCTGGCTTCCTCGAGGGCGTTCGCGACATTTGCACGAGGAGGGACATCGTCCTCATCTTCGATGAAGTCATGACCGGGTTTCAGGGTGGCGCTCGGCGGCGCCCAGGAGCGTTTCGGCGTCACGCCCGACCTGAGCATCTTCTCGAAGGTCATCGGAGGCGGTTTGCCCGTGGGTGCCTTCGGAGGCCGGCGGGATATCATGGAGCGACTCGCCCCGAGCGGTCCGGTCTATCAAGCCGGGACTCTGTCCGGCAACCCACTCGCAATGACGGCGGGCCTGGCGACTCTGCGCTCTCTGCGGGAACAGGATCCGTACCCGAAGCTCGAGGAGCTCGGCGTCCGCTGGCACGCGGGTATGAGAGGCGCAGCTGACGATGCGGGCATCGACGTCGTGGTGTCCCACTGCGGGTCGATGCTCGGGTTGTTCTTCAATAGCAACCCGGTGCGAAACTACGCGGATGTGCAGACGTCGGATACGGCTCTGTTCGAGCGCTATTTCCGCGGCATGCTGGAACAGGGAATCTACCTGGCGCCGTCGGCATTCGAGGCCGGCTTCATATCCGCAGCCCACACAGAGGCCCTGATCGACGAGACAGTGGCAGCAGCCACTCGCGTCTTCGCCGATCTCGCGTAGCCTCCATATCCCGGCCGCTAACCCCCTCTTTACATAACTTTACACCGGCGACAAACTGCCGAAATCGGCTGCTTCTACGTTACACCTCGTAAGCTGCAATGCCGCAGCTGACGAAAGGAGCAGCGACATGACTGGTTCAACGGAATCCGGGACGGGGAGGAAGCGAAAGAGGTTTTTGGCCGCTGGAATCGGCGTAGTCCTGGCCGGACTCGCCGGAACACTCATGGCGGGATGCGGTGGTTGCGGCCACGGCAACCACGGCCATGGCTGGCGCTCGGGTCACGGCCACTGGGGCCACCGCGGCCATATGGACGACCCTGAAGAAGCTCGCGAGCGAGCCGAATCGGCGGCAAAATGGATGCTCCGAAGAGTCGATGCCAGCGAACAGCAGCAGCAGCAGGTCACGACGATCGTGCGCAATTCGGTCGACGATCTGTTCGAGCTCGCTCAGCGGCATCGCAGCAACAGCGACGCCTTCTCCCAGACGACCATCAACCGCGGGACCATCGACGAGATCCGCGCAGCCGAGCTGCAGCTGGCCGACGCCGCCTCGAGCAAGCTGGTCACGGCCATGGCGGATATCGCCGAGGTGCTCACACCCGAGCAGCGGGCGGAGCTGATGGAGCACGTCGACAGACACCGGCATTGAGGCAGTCGGTGATCCTCCCAGTAAGGAGGGCCATGCCGGTGCGGGAGCTTCCCGGGAAGCGTTCGCACGCACGGCCCACCTGATTGTGATCCAATGACACCAATCCTCATCATCGAAGATGACGAGAGCCTCGCCGCAATGGTGGCAGAGTACTTGGACGGCGCCGGCTTTCAGGTCACGGCCGCCCCCGATGCGACCCGGGGATTGAGTCTTCTACGCCAAGGCACCTTCGATGCCCTCATCCTCGATGTCATGCTGCCGGACATGGACGGATTCGACGTGTGCCGACAGGTTGGTGGCGAGTCGGCTATCCCCATCCTCATGCTCACCGCTCGTGGCGACGAGACCGATCGCATAGTTGGCCTCGAGCTCGGCGCCGATGACTATCTTCCGAAACCCTTCAACCCGCGGGAGCTGCTGGCGCGACTGCGGGCAATTCTGCGCCGGGGGGATCGCGCCATCGCCGACAGCGTGCCCGCTCTTCGATTCGGCAGGCTCGAGATCGACCGCAATGCCCGCGCCGTCCGCGTCGATGGTGAGAGCCGGTCACTGACCAGTTATCAGTTCGATCTACTCACAGCTCTCGCCGAGAATGCCGGCCGCGTGCTTTCGCGCGATTATCTGATGAACCGCGTAAAGGGAGACACACTGGAGGCCTTCGACCGCAGCATCGATGTGCACATCTCGAGGATTCGCGCCGCCATCGAGGATGACCCCAAGCGACCGAGCCGCGTCATCACCGTGCGCGGGGCCGGGTATGTCTTCGCCCGCATTCAGGACGAAGACGCTGCCATACATGGCGGTGCCTGAGTGATGCGGCGGTTATACCAACAGATTTACGTGACTGCGCTGGGAATCATCCTCCTCTTCGCCGTGCTGTCGGCGGTGGGGTGGTTCCTCGTGCCGCGCACCATTGAGGACCACCGTCTCATCGAAGGGGCGGGCGTGGTCCTCACCGACCTGCTGCCGCCAAGCGACCGACTGGCGGCGGAATTGCAGGCCAGTCTGGAGCGCTACGCGGAGCTGTTCCCGGTTCATCTGGCAGTTCGTTCGGCTGCGGGGAATCTGCTCGCTTCCGTAGGCGCCCCGCTCCCCGCGGTGGAGCAAGGCCGTCGCAGCGGCGGTATGCTGCACTCGCGCGGGGCCGGCTTCACAGTGGCGATTCCCCTCGTCGACGGACGCTGGCTCGTCGCTCGCCACGTGGCGCCGCCCGGACACAGGACCTTCGGAGGCCTGGCGGTCATCGGCATCCTCGCCCTGGCCATCGGGGTCGGCGCCTACCCGATCGTGCGTCGACTGGTAGGCCGGCTCGAGCGCCTCCAGCAGCGTGTCGACGCTCTCGGAGAGGGTGAGCTTTCCGCCCGTGTGGAGGTAGAGGGAAAGGACGAGGTCGCCGACCTCGCCCGCAGCTTCAACCGCGCTGCCGATCGCATCGAGCGCCTCGTGGAGGCGCAGCGCAACGTGCTGGCCGGGGCCTCGCATGAGCTGCGCTCGCCGCTGGCGCGAATCCGCGTCGCCGTAGAGCTTCTGGCCAGAGACGACCGCCCCGAGCTGCGCGAGCAGGTGGTAGCGGACATCGCCGAGCTCGACGATCTGATCGAGGAAATCCTCCTCGGCAGTCGCCTCGACAGCTCCGATCAGCTCCAGCGGCCAGAGGATGTCGATTTGCTCGCCCTGCTCGCTGAAGAGGCGACCAGGACCGACGCCGAGGTTTCCGGAAAGCCGGTGGTCGTTCGCGGCGACAGGCGCATGCTTCGACGTCTCGTGCGCAACCTGCTCGAAAACGCCCGGCGCCACGGTTCGGGCCAATCTGTAGAGGCGACGGTGCTCGGCGACGCGAATGGAGCGCGCCTGCGGGTGTGCGATCGTGGCCCCGGTATCCCGGAGGCCGAGCGGGAGCGCATCTTCGAGCCGTTTTACCGGAGCTTGGGTCAAATGGTGTGTAAACGACTCAGGCGGCGATCTTCTTCCTTTGCGCGATGGGTGATCCGTTTTCGTAGCACTCCCCGGCGTAGACGTCAGCCATGAGATGCGGTGCATTGAGTCGCCGGAATCGTTTCTCGGCCACCATCAGTACCCGCCAAATGAGGGCGGTGGCATTGGCCACCTTCCTGTATCGTTTGGCCGCATTGGTTCGCAACCGTACCGAAGCGAAGGGACTTTCGACGACGTTGGTGGTGCGCAGGTGTTGCCAGTGGGCCTCGGGAAAGTCGTAGAATGTCACCATACGGTCCCAATCGCGCTCAAGGATATCGACGGCGTCTGGACACTCGCGGCGAAACCGTTTGGCGAATTGATCGCGACGTTTCGTCGCTTCCTGACGGGTCGGCGCGTACGGGATCTGTGTCAGCAGGTGCCGCCCTTCGACCTGCACGCGTTTTGGCAGCTTATCCAGCACGTTCAGGATGCGGTGATTCCAGCATCGCTGTTCAGCCGTCTCCGGCCAGACCTCTGCCAGGGCCGCCCAGATACCCAGGTGCCCATCCGCCACCAACAACTTCGCCACGCTCAGTCCGCGGTCACGCAGATCGCGCAGTACGCCCGCCCACGACTCTGTCGATTCGCGATAGCCCGGGACAATCGTCAGGACTTCTTTGCGCCCATCGCTCATCGCGCCGATGACCACCAGGAGAGCGGCTTTTTGCTTCTCAAGACCGGCTTTGACGTAGATCCCGTCCGCCCAGGCGTAGACGAGCTCGCGGTCATCCAGTCGTCCAGTCGTCGGCTGCGCCAGGCGTTGTATTCGACGATCCACTTCTCACGCAAACGAGCGATCGAGGACGCCGACAAAGGCGCTCCCTTGCCCAGCAGGCCGCGCAGCGCCAGCTCGAAGTCTCCCTGAGACAAACCGTGCAGGTAAAGCTCTGGCAGCAGCTGACCTATTTCTTGGGTGCGCCGGGCGAACAGCGGCAGTACCGCACTCTCAAATCGCTCTTCCAGACCCCGCACCCGAGGGCGTTTCACCTCGATCGTGCCCGAGGTCAAGGACAGTCGCCGCCGCTTCCCGTACCCATTGCGGTAGCCGCCGGCTGCGTCCAACGGTGCCTGTCGCTCGTACCGTGACCGTCCCAGCGCATGGGTGACTTCTTCATCCAGAACCGACTGCATCAGCGACTGAATCTGCGAGCGTGTCCACTCTTCCAGCGTTTCGAACGTGGGCATGGACATTTCCGTCGTGCTCGGCTTAGGTTGTGCCATGGCGATTCTCCTCTTCCTGCCGGGATAGCCCCGGCGTTTGTGATGGCTAATTACAAAGGAAGGGTAGGATCGCCGTCTGTCTATTTCCACACCTTCTGATTATAGCTCGTTTTACCGCCCGCCGGGCACGCGAGAATCCCCCGGGTCCGGAGTCGGTCTGGGGCTCGCCCTCGTGCGACGCATCGCCCGTCATCACGGAGGCGACGCTCGCTGCATCAGCCGCGAAGGTGGTGGCAGCTGCTTCGAAGTGGACCTGCTCAGCACCGGGAGGGAGGCAGTTCGTTGAGTCTGATATCCCTGGCGGACGACATCTGGGTGCGGGACGATCCCATGAAGCTTGCGGGCCTCTTCGAGCTCGGCCACCGCATGACGGTCATTCGCTGGGGGGAGGGGCAGCTCCTCGTTCATTCCCCGGTGCGCTTCAGCGTCGATCTGGCGACGGAACTGGCGCGGTTGGGTCAGGTGCGATACCTCATCGCTCCCAGCACCTTCCACGATCTGTATCTCAAGCAATGGTTGAAAGCCTACCCTGCGGCAACCTTTCTGGCTGCTGAGGGCTTTGCCAGGAGCCATGGCGCCTATCACGGGCTCCTGCCCGGCGACTGGCCGTCAGAGCTGGGCGAGGATGTGGGAATGGAGAAGATCGAGGGCATGCCCTCGGTAAACGAAGTGCTGTTGTGTCACCGGCCGAGCAGATTCTTGATAGTCGCCGATTTTGTGTTTAACCTTGGCCGCGATTGCTCATTCCCAACGACCGCCCTCCTGAAGTTGAGCGGCGTCTATCGCACGGTGGGTCCTTCGAAGCTCTACAGGTCGTGCATCAAAGACGCCGCGTTGACACGCCGATCCGTGGACGAAATCCTTGGATGGGATTTCGACCGCGTCGTCGTCAGCCATGGGGATGTCGTGGAAACAGATGGCGTGGAGAGAATTCGCGCGGCCTACGCGTGGTTGTGACCCGCGTCAACGCGAGGAGGTATGAGATGAGATCTTTAGCTCTTTGAGCTATGGCGCTGCTCCT
>CBDBIJ010000109.1:0-41512 GCA_965205655.1 Candidatus Latescibacterota bacterium | reverse complement strand
CGTTGTTTCTCGGCGCCCTTCTGGCGGCGCTGGCGGGCGTTTGAGCGCATTTTTTGCGTCTCCAAACGTCACAAACAGCCGTCGCGATTTTGCGCTGAAAAAATCTGTTGTCTCTTTTCGACTTTTCTATTTAATCTACTTGACGCCCCTCTTTCACCAACGTACATTGGCTGCCCGTCGTGGTTATCGCTTCTGAAAATTCCGCGCGATCGTCACGTCGTCACAGCAGTTTTTTCATAGCCTTTTCTCATCCTCCGCCTGTGGGGAGTTGGCCGTAGATGGGCAAAGTCATAGCTATCGCGAACCAAAAGGGTGGTGTGGGGAAGACGACGACGGCAGTCAATCTGTCAGCGTGTCTCGCCGCTGAAGAGCGCAAAACCCTTCTCATCGATCTCGATCCACAGGCAAACGCAACCTCCGGCTGCGAAGCGGGAGGCGAGAGCCTCACAGGATCGGTATACGAAGTCCTGCTCGGCCACGCACCATTGGCGGGCGTCATCTGTTCGGTGGCGTTGCCATCACTCGATCTCGCCCCGTCCCACATCAGCCTGGCCGGAGCAGAGGTGGAGATGGCCGCAGTCCTGGGGCGTGAAAAAAAGCTCCTGGAATCGCTGGAGGACGTGAAGGAAGACTACGAATTCGTGCTCGTCGACTGCCCGCCGTCCCTCGGCCTCCTGACCGTCAATGCTCTCACGGCGGCAGACTCAGTCCTGATACCCGTTCAGTGTGAGTACTACGCGCTCGAGGGGCTCAGCAAGCTGCTCAACTCCATTCAGCTCGTGCAGCGCTACCTGAACCCCACGCTCGAAGTGGAGGGAGTGCTGCTGACCATGTACGACGAGCGCCTGCAGTTGTCAAAACGAGTGGCGGCAGAGGTCAAGTCGTACTTCGGCGACAAGGTGTACGAAACGGTCATCAGGCGCAATGTCAGTCTGGCGGCCGCGCCGAGCTTCGGCAAGCCGGTCATCCTCTACGAACCGCGGTCAACGGGCGCCGACAACTACCGTCGCCTCGCCGAAGAGCTCTACGGCACCCTCGAGCCCGTCCTCAACTAGCAACCCCCGCCTTCGATTTCCTTTCAACCAGCTCCACCTCTCAAGCCGAGTTTCGTCAAGCGGTCGAAGAGGGTCGAGCGTTTCATGCCCAGCAGCCGTGCGGCGGCCGCAATGTTGCCGTCGGTGCGACAGAGTGCGTCCTGCAGTCGTTCCGGGAGGTCAGCGCCATCCCGACGCTGCGGTCCGGGCATCGGCTCGGTGGTGGCGGCGAGGTGATAGACCTGTATCATCGGGCCGTCGCAGAATAGAACAGCTCGCTTCACGGCAACGCTGAGCTCTCTCACATTGTTGGCAGACCAGTCCCGGAGCTGCAGCCAATTCAGGGCGTCCTCCGCAAAGCCGTTCACGTGTTCGCGGCCGAACTCGATGCGATACATGTCGAGAAAATGGTGTGACAGTGGCACGATGTCCTGGCGGCGCTGACGCAGCGGCGGCACCGAGATGACGTAGTCTGCCAAACGGTAGTACAGATCGAGCCGAAACGAGCCGTCGCCGTCGCTCTCGGCCAAATCGCGGTTCGTGGCGGCCACCACCCTCACGTCGATACGCCGTCTCCTCCGACCTACCAAGAGGACGCACTGCGCGCTCTTGCAGCACGCGTAACAGATTGGGCTGCAACAGCAGGGGCAACTCACCAACCTCGTCGAGAAAGACGGTACCGCCGTCGGCCTGCCTGAAAATACCTTCCCGATCTGTGGTCGCTCCCGTGAAAGAGCCCCGTCGATAGCCGAACAGATCGGCCTCCAGGACCTGCTCAGGCAGTGCGGCGCAGTTCAAGGGGACGAACGGGCGATGGCACCGTTTCGGGTCGTCGCAATGTATGGATCTGGCGACGACCTCCTTGCCAGTCCCACTCTCCCCCAGGATCAGAACGTTCACCGTCAGACCGAGAATTCGTCTCACGTCCCGAATGACATTGCTGAAGCCATCCCGGCCCCCGACAACAGGTGGTGCAGACCTCGGATCCGACACGCCCCCGGTGTTCACCGTCATGAGTACCTCCCGCGAACCGGCTCCAAGTATCCGGAGGCTCGATCATATTCTCAAGACAAAAGCTTTCCGGTTTTCTTCACTCCTGTCTGGCGGAGTCACCTTCTTCACCATCGGTCCGGTACCGGAGGACGGCGACCGACAGCTGCAGCCTTCGGAATCGCCACCGAGCTGTCGCCGATCCCCACGACGCCCGTATTGTGCAAGTGCATATCTGCGGCGGAGATAAGCCCGACATCGAGATTTCAGTAGCCTCGGAACGCGCCGAGCACGACTGGCTGCGGTACGATACTTGCCGGGGCGCTGTGACAAGGGCTTCATCCCAGGAAGGGGAGATGGTGAACATGCGAGATTTCTCGTCGTACCCCAGCAGGTCGGAAATAGACAGTGTCGTAGTGAAACTCGATGACGGACACCGCTCGGGGCGACGCCCTCCAGCACATTCCCTCATGGAGACCAGGAACGCGCACATGGCATCGCTGCTGTCACAACTGGAGCGCATCGCCAGGTCGAACTCGACGGTGCTGTTGCAAGGTGAATCGGGGACCGGAAAGGAGGTGCTGGCGCGTGCCGTGCACAGCTACAGCCCGCGCCACCGAGGCCCGTTCGTCAGCGTCAACTGCGCCTCGCTGGCCGAAGGCGTGCTGGAGAGTGAGCTGTTCGGCCACGAGAAGGGGGCCTTCACCGGCGCCGTGCGGCAGCGGCTCGGGCGCTTCGAACTCGCACGCGGCGGAACTCTGTTTCTGGACGAAATCGGCAGCGCGGACATCAAGGTTCAGCAGCGCCTGTTGCGGGTGCTGCAGGAAAGGGAGTTCGAGCGTCTGGGCGGAAGCGTCACCGTGCACGCGGACGTGCGAGTCGTAGCGGCCACAAACGCCGACCTGACAGTGGCCGTCAAGGAGGCGACGTTCCGCGAGGATCTGTTCTACCGCCTCAACGTTCTCCCGCTCGAGGTGCCACCGCTTCGACAGCGAGCGGAAGACATTCCACTCTTCATCGATCACTTCATCGCCAACGGGCCAGACGGGGTGGTCAACCGAGCGGAGGGTATCGAGGCGGAGGCGGTGCGCATACTCAGCGCCTACCCGTGGCCGGGCAATATTCGGCAACTCGCAAACACGATTGAGCGAATGATCGTGCTGTCATCCAGATCAACTCTAGCCGCGGCGGACATTCCGTGGGAGATTGTCAACTGGCGAGACAGCGAAGAGGCGCAGGAGGAGCTGACGGCGAAGACGTTCTGGGAGGCCCGGACCCACTTCGACCGGCGATATCTTTGCGAGGCTCTGAAACGCCATAACGGAGTCATTTCCCACGTCGCAGACGCGATCGGCATATCGCGCAAGAATCTATACACCAGGCTGCAGCGGCTGCGAATCGATTACCACCGGTATCGAACGCGATGACGCGGAGCCTGAGCCCCTAGAGTCTGGTCGCCGCAGTGCCCGGTGGTGCTGACGCAGCTTTGAACTTCACCAGCTGACTCTGCAAGTATTCGTAGTGCTCGCCTGACGACGGCTCGAGCGCCAGCGCCTGCTCCATGAGTGCGACGGCGCGATTCCGCTCGCCCTTGGCGTAGAGCAGCTCGGCGTAGGTGTCGAGGTAGACGACGTTATCGGCTTCCATCTTGACCGCGCGCAGGGAAAGGCGGGCCGCTCGGTCCAGCTCAATCCCCTCCTGTGCGTAGGCCCAGGCCAGGTTGTTGAGCACGAGAGGCCTGTCGCCCCCCTTTGCCAGTGCCAGTTCGTAGTAGTCGATGGCGCGCCTGATCTGGCCGTTATCGTAGTACAACCGGGCGACATGGGCGGATGTCTCAGCGGGCTTTTCGTCCCGGCGGATCACGTCTACGAAGCGGGCGTCAGCTTCATCGGCGCGGTCAAGCCGCAGATCGCACTCTCCCATGGCCAGATTGAGGAGCCGATGGGCCGGGTTCACATTCAGCCCCATGGACAGGATGCGTGTAGCCTCCTCCAGGCGATCGCCGCGCATGTAGATGCGACCCAACTGAAGATGGGCGAACAAACGCTCCTCGCGGCCGAGCTTGGTGCTGTCTGTGACGGCCGGCGCCAGCAGCTCGAGCGCGTTGTCGTCTTGCTGCAGACGCACGTAGGTCCAGCCGAGGGCGACTCGCAAGTGCCAGTTGTCGGGGAACTCCGATTTCAGCTCCAGCAGTGCGTCCCTGACCAGGTCGATGCGGTCCGACTGCAGTCCCACTTCGCGCAGCGTCGCATACAGTCTCGGATCGTCGGGCCGGGCCCTGATTGCCAGCTGCAGCGACGTCATGGCATCGGCAGGCCGGTCGAGACCCAGGTAGGCCAGCGCGGAGACGACGTGGGGGTCGGCGTTGGCGCGATCCTCGCGGCCGGCTCGCCGCGCCTGGGTGAGGGCACGGTCGAAGAGGCCGCGCTCGAGGAAGTGGACGGCGAGGCGGCGGTGGTCCACCGGTCCGAGACCGCAGTGATTCTCGATGACGAACACGCCGACGAGAGCGTAGGCAGCCGCTTGAGTGCCCCTGGCGAGGCGTCCGGGGGCCCTCAGGTCGAAGAAGCGGCGCAAAGCGGCAGCGGGTCAATACTCGTGGCGATGCGAATACACGTGGAGGAGTAGACCAAGGGCGATGCAGTTCGTCGCCAGCGACGATCCCCCGTAGCTCAAGAAAGGGAGGGGCAGACCGGTGACGGGCATGACGCCGATAGTCATGCCGATGTTGACGAACACGTGAAAGGTCAGAATCGAAGCCAGGCCGATCGAGAGAAGACTGTAGAACCGGTTGTTGGCCATGGTGCCAATGTAGAGGGATCTCCAGATGAGGAACAGAAAGAGAGACAGGACGACGATGGCGCCGACGAACCCGATCTCCTCACCGATGACGGAGAATATGAAGTCCGTGTGAGCGGCGGGCAGGAACTCGTACTTCGTCTGGGTGCCCTCCAGGAACCCCTTGCCCATGAGTCCGCCGGAACCGATGGCGATCTTCGACTGAATGATGTTCCAGCCCGCCCCGAGGGGGTCGCTCTTCGGGTCGAGCCAGGTGAGCAGGCGGGGTTTCTGATAGTCCATCAAGAGGTGGTCCCAAACGTATGCAGTAGTGAGACCGGCGGAGAGATTCACGCCGAGCAAGGTCAGCGTAATCCACAACCGTGCGAGCAACAGCTGAATGGCGATGGAACTTGCGATGATGAAGAGGGCGAAAACAAGGGTGGAGTGATCCTGCCACAGGGGCTCGAAGGAAAAAATTACGCTCAGGAGAGGCGCGGTGACGAAGAATATGTGCAACGGTCGCATGCCGGCCCAATAGAGCACCGGCAACAGCGGAGCTCCAAACGAGGCCGCCGTTCCGAGGTCGGGCTGCTTGACCACCAGGGCCATCGGAACGACGCAAATCAGGAGAGCGACGATGAAGTGACACGGTCGATTCATCTCCTCCGGACTGCAGTCGCCGAGGTAGCGGGCAAGGGCCATGATGGCGGCGATCTTGGCAAACTCGGAGGGCTGCATTCTCAAGGACCCATCGGGGCCCAGGCTCAGCCAGCGCGCCGGGTCGCCGATGCCCCAGAGAAGAACCGCTGCGAGACTGAGCAGGCACACCGCGTAGAGCGGATAGGCGATCTCGAAAATCAGCTTGTCCGGGATGTAGACCATGGCAGCGGCGAGGCAGAGCGCGACAAGAGCGTAAACCGCCTGATTCTTCCAAATGGCGGCCTGGCCGGCACTGTAAATCATGGTGACACCGAGAAGGGCGGCCATGACGGCGGCCATCAGGAGCATGTGATCGAATTCGCGGGCCAGCCTCATGTCCCGGCTTTTTCCGTGGCGGCGAGCCGACGGGTTGCGTCAGTGGTCGCGGGTCCACTGAGGCTTGCCGACCGAGTGTCGCGCAAGTCCACGGCGGGTTTCGCGGGGCGTGAATCGAAATATGCTTTCAAGACGCGACGGGCAACCGGGGCGGCAGTGCCGCCGCCAGCTCCACCTGCTTCGACGACGACGGCAACGGCGATCTCAGGCTCTTCAAAGGGTGCGAAGGCGACGAACCAGGCGTCGTCGTTGTTCCGGTTCGGGACCTGCGCGGTGCCGCTCTTACCGGCGACGGCGACCTCGGAGAGGCGGGCGCGGCGACCGGTGCCTTCATCACCGTTGACGACGCGATACATTCCCTTTCTGACGATATCGAGAGTTTTCTCCGATATCTGCAGCTGCAAGGCGTCCGGTGGCGACCCGTACAGGTGTGGCGTGACGAGCCGGCCACCGTTGCCGAGGGCGGCGACATAGCGCGCCATCTGCAGGGGGGTGACGAGCATGGCGCCCTGGCCGATGACGAGATTCATGAGGTGGCCCGCTACCCAGCCTTCCTTTCGGGCATAGTACTCCCGGGAGGGCAACAGACCGACCTCCTCGCGATCGAGGACGATGCCACTGGCCTCACCGAAACCGAAGACTTCGCCACTCTCGCGCCAGGCCTCGATGCCGAGAATCTGAGCGAGGTGAATGAAGTAGATATTGCAAGAGGCCTCGATCGCCTCGAGCAGGTTTAGCTCACCGTGACCCTCGCGGTTGAAGCAGCGCATGACGATATCGCCGACTGCGAGTGAACCGTTGCAGGCCTCGAAAGTGCTCAGCGTGTCTGTGATTCCCGCTTCGAGGGCGGCGACGGCGGCCACCATTTTCAACGTCGATCCGGGGGGATAGCGGCCCTGGATCGACCGGTTGAGCAACGGTTCGGTGGCGCTCTGAAGGAAGGCTTCGCGCTCCTCCTGATCCTGGTAGGAGACGAACACATTGGGATCGAAGCTCGGCTTGCTCACCATGGCGAGCACGGCGCCGGTCTGCGCGTCGAGAGCGACGACGCTGCCAGCAAGAGTGTCGGGGAGGGCCCGTTCCGCAGCCCGCTGCACGTCGACATCCAGGGTGAGAGTCACGTCGCCGCCGAGAATTGGCGAGTGATCTCGCTCGGGGAACGGTGATTCGTCCTTCAATGTACGGTGCTTGGCGTCGACTTCGATGTAGCGCACCCCGTCTTTGCCGCGCAGACGGTCTTCGAACACCTTCTCGATGCCCGTTTTGCCTATGTAATCGCCCGGCTCATAGTGCCTGGCGCCGCGCCCATCCAGATCCCCCTCCTGCATTTCGCCCATATACCCGATAACATGAGCGGTGGTTGACCCGAACGGATAGTCGCGCCGCGGTTCGATTTCGATGTCGAGCAGCCAATCGTCCCGCAAACGTTCCTCGACGATGCACACGGTCTCGAAATCGACATCTCGGACGAGCCGGATGGCGGGCCGCCTGCGGGCGTAGCTGATGGATTCGCCGATTGCCTCTTCGAGCGCGGAGACTGCCAGGGAGTCTCTGTGGGCTGTGGAGCGGAGAAGGAAGATCGTATAGGAAGCCCGATTGCGGGCGAGAATTCTACCCTTGCGGTCGAGGATGTGTCCCCTGGGGGCCTTGATGCGCTTCTGTGCAATCCGGTTTTCCTCGGACTCTCGCCGATAGTCCGCGAAGGCAGTGATCTGGAGCTGAAACAGCCGCACGAACAAGATGGCGAACAGAAGCGCCACGACGGCGAGAAGGCCTCGCAGTCGGCGGTTCCACTCTTCGTGGGTGGCGGGATCCACCGAAGCCTACAGCGGCAGGTAACGCCGGCGCAGAAGAAGACCGTAGGCGAAGATGGCGCCGATCAGCCCGGTGTAAATCGCCTGACCAAGGCCGTAGCGAACCCAGAAGTAGGGAACCTCCGCTATTGGCACGGCGCTGTGTCCGGTGAAAAAGATGAGATCGTGAAGGAGGACGGCGGCAACCAGAATGAGAATCTGAACGTGAGCGGCTTCGGCCATAACCCGGGTGCGCCCCACGCCGACTGCGAATCCTACAATGGACTTCGCGAGGGCATTCAGTCCCAGATCATCGGTCATGTAGGTGTCCTGCAGCAGTCCGACACAGAATCCCATCACCGTGGCGCGCAGGTGACCGGAAGCCAGGGCGATGGCGACGAGGACGAGAAGGATGAGGTCGGGCTGAAGCTCGAAAGCCCTGAGGTGATGACTCCACGTCATCTGCAGCACGAAGGCCAGAGCGAGGTAGAGGATATGCCGGATGATGCTCAGCATATCGCCTCTTAGTCCGCGGCGACGTTTTTGATTCGCAGAGTCATTCCAGCCAGCAATGTCGAGGACAGGCTCATGTTGTTCTGTCGTGCGATCTCTCTGGCATCTAGGCCGAATCGACGGGCGATGCCGTAGAGAGTATCTCCGTTGACGACCATGTAGAGCTTGAAGGGGTCGCGTCTCGCCTCGGCAACGATGAGTTGCTGTCCAGGGTGGATGAGTTCCCCCCCCAACCGATTCCAGGTCAAGAGATCGGCGACCTTTACACCGAAACGCCGGCTCAGACTCCACAGCGTTTCTCCGCGACGCACCGTGTGTCGCCCGACCTCGACCTCGGTGCGCGGCGCCCTGTTCGCGGTGCGCAGGACGGATGCCGAATCCGCGAGGCGCACGGCGAGCTTCTGTCCTGGGTGGATGAGGTCCGAAGTGAGACTGTTCCACTGCTTGAGCAGCTCCGTCTGGACGCCGAAGAGCAGGGCGATGCCACTGAGGGAATCGCCCTTGCGCACGGTATACAGCTGCTCACCGGACGACCCTGTCGACAGCGCCGCTGAGCCTGCGCCCGATCCGAGAGCGGGAACGAAGAGCGTCCTTCCTGGATGGATGAGATTCGGGTCGCGCAGATTGTTTACCTGGGCGACCAGACTCGTGCTCACCCCGAAGGTGCGGGCAATCGTCGAGATGCTGTCGCCGCGACGGACCCGATATCGATGGAGCGTGGGTTTTTTCGACTCGGGGAGGGCAGCGTAGCGTTTGACGAAATCGGCACCGTGACCGAGCGGCACCAGCAGCTCATACGACTGCTTGCGCCTGGGCGGTGTGAAACCGAGCCGCAGCTCCAGATTCAACTGCCGCAGCTCGTCGTAGGCAATGCCCATCATTTTCGCGGCGGCCTTCAGGTCCACCGTGAAGGGACGCTCGTTCACGTGGACCGGCAGATCGACATCGTCGTAGCGGATCGGCGCCTCGTGATCCACGTCGCCGAAACCGAACTGCTCCGGGTCCTTGGCGATCACGGTAGCCGCCATGAGCAGCGGCACGTAGTTACGCGTTTCTCGCGGCAGCTCCAGCCTCCAGACATCGCGCGATTGAGCCTTGTCGATGGCTCGCTGAACCCGGCCCCTGCCGGAGTTATAGGCCGCTACGGCCAGGCGCCAGTCGCCGAAGTCCTGGTGGAGAGATTTCAGGTGCCTGGCGGCGGCGTGGGTGGCTTTGAGTGGATTGCGACGCTCGTCGACAACTCTGTCCACTCGAAGTCCCTCGCGCCTTGCCGTTGCTGAAATGAACTGCCACATCCCCGCCGCGTGTGCCCGCGAATAGGCCCGCGGGTTGAAACCGCTCTCGATCATGGCCAGGTAGAACAAGTCCTGTGGCAGACCTTCGGCCCGCAGGATCGGCAGGATGAGGTCGCGATAGCGGCCCGACCGCCTTCTCCAGGTGGAGTAGGTCTCGCGGCCCTTGGTCTGGAAGAATCGGATGCTGGCCGCAACCGCCGGGTTCGCATCGATCGGTATGTCACACAACGGCGCAAGCTGATGAATGCGGACGATCTGGCTCGCATCTGTCGGCAGGCTCTCGATCTCCGCTTCGGACAGACCCTTCAGCAACAGCGACAGCGGGTGAATCGGGAGAGGAGTGCTCGATGTTGGGCAGCAGGGAGAGGTATACCTGCTCGACAGCATCGCCGAGCTGATCTACGTCGCCCTGACCAGCAGCGGTGTCTCCGCCGAGAGCGGCGGCATCGCCCACGAGATCGAGGTAGGGGCTATCCTCCAACCAGGCCAGCTGACGGAATGCCTCATCGAGCTCGAGTTGCGCCTGCGAGAAGCGGCCGACGGTGCGTTCGTCCAGGGCGCGAAAAAGGTGCCATCGCGCGCGCAGAAGGCCGTCTTCGAACTCGCGACTCGTCGAGGGATCGACGAATATCGAGTCGGCAGCTGTTTGCTGCGGCCCCGAAGCTTGCCTCGACGTCCGCAGCGGCGCGCAGGCAAGGAAATGGGTCGCAACCAGGAGCAGGACCGTAAATCCGAAGAAACCCGTCACGATCAGAGACCTTCGTCTACCGGCACGAAGACCTTGGCCCGAACTTTCAATGCACTCTCGTACCCTTTTCTCTTGATCTGCTCTGCGAGTAGCTGCGCGTCGATTTCGTTGCGGAAGTTCCCGAGCTCCACTTTGTAGTAAGGCGGGGCAAAAACGATCTCGATATCGTTGCGGCCGAGTCGGCCCACGGCGCTGTGGCGCAGTGCTTCCGCCTCTCGGTGACTCAAGAACTGGTCGACGAGAACACGCCAGCCGAAGCGGCGCACCCGTTCCGGTTCAACAGCCAGCTGCTCCGGCTCGAGCTCGTCACGCGCCGGATTGGACTCGCCGAGGAGGTCGAAGTCTGGTGGTTCCGGATTCGGCGGCGTGATAACGTAGGCCTGACCGTAGTCCGTATGGAGAGAGGCGATACGGTCTCTCAGCTGTGTTGCGGACTCAGCGGAGGCCTCCTCACCTGCACGGACAAGGAACAGACTGCGGTCCCGTTCCACCGTCGCCGGGACATCGAGAAGTTGGCGAATGTCGCCGGCCACTCTTCGCGCAACTTCCCCGTCGCTGAGGGCGATGACCTGTACCCGGTAGGCCGGCGAGGGCGCTGGCGTCTCGACGGACGAGGAGAGCTCGCTCAGCTCCTCTGCAAGACCGGGGGTGGCCTGGGTGGCCGCGAGATCAGACTGCTCAACCGGCTGCGACGACGTCGTCCGCCTCGACACAGCGGAGTCCCGTCTGGCCGGGTCGGCGGAGACGCGAGGCGGAGCGAATACCGGCTTGATGAGCAGCAGGTCGTCTCGAAAGGGTCGGGGGTCGAACTCTTCGGCGGCGACGACCGTCGTCAGCGGTCGCTGTGCCAGTGACAGCGGTCCCGACTGCGTTGCTATCTGGGTGGCACACCCAGAGGCCGTCGTCAGCATCAGGCCCAGCTTGATGAGGCGGTGGCGTTCAGGCATGAACAGGCTCTCCCTTGGAAGCGGCGCTCGCCCATCGACGGAGGACCGTATCGAAGGGAGATCGGGCGATGCCGTATTCAGTGATGATGGCGGTGACGAAGCGGTGGGGGGTTACATCGAAGGCGGGGTTGTATACCGCCACTCCTTCCGGGGCAGTCTGACAGTCGAATCCCATGCTCACTTCCTCGGCAGCACGTTCCTCGATCGGAATCAGATCCCCGGACTCCAGCTGGATGTCGACGGTGGACATAGGCGCTGCCACGTAGAACGGGATGTCGTGCTCGCGAGCCAGGACGGCGATCCCGTAGGTGCCGATCTTGTTGGCCACATCGCCATTGGCGGCGATGCGATCGGCGCCGACGATCACACAATCGATTCCCTCGCGCCGCATGACCGAGGCGGCCATGTTGTCGCAGATCACCGTCACGTCGATGCCGTTTTGCATGAGCTCCCAGGCGGTGAGTCGCGAACCTTGAAGCAAGGGGCGCGTCTCGTCGGCGAACACGCGGAGCTGCTTCTCTTCTTCGGCCGCCGCATAGATGACACCGAGGGCGGTGCCGTAGCCGGCCGTGGCGAGGCTGCCCGCATTGCAGTGGGTGAGAACCTTATCCCCGTCGTGCAGCAGGGTTGCCCCCTGGCGGCCGAGGCGCAGACAGATGGCGCGGTCGCTGCGGTACAAATGATGGGCGGTCTCTAGGAGCAGATCGGCCAACTCCTCGTTGGCGAGCTCGCGGTTCTCTTCGAGCACGCGGCGCATATGACCCAGGGCCCAGAACAGATTCACAGCAGTGGGTCTGGTGCGGGCGAGACGGTCGATAGTCGCTTCCACATCGTTGCGAAAGGCGGTTGAATCACCGCGAGCCGCGAGCCTGGCGCCGAGAGCGACGCCGTAAGCCGCCGCCACGCCAATCGCAGGAGCGCCGCGGACCTTCAGCTGCTCAATCGCTGTGGCGACCGTTTCGACGTCCCGACACTCGACGTGAACGACCTCCCGCGGCAGTCGGGTCTGATCGAGAAGGACGAGGGCCGGCATCTCTACGCCTTCGTCCGCAGTGGGGTCCTTCCAGGCAAGCGTTTCAACAGCCATTGGTTCGATGCGGCGTCTCTCGCGAGTAGGCGATCACTCTTCGAAGGTCGGCGTCGGAGATGGAGCTGGCTCCCATGAATCCTCGAAGCTCGTGCACTGGGCATCACCCCAGAGTCGCTCGAGAGCGTAGAACTCTCTGGCCTCGGGGCGAAACAGATGAATGACGACATCGACGAGATCGATGAGAACCCAGCGCCGGTGCTCGACTCCTTCGACGTGCCAGGGGCGCTCGTCCGACTCCTTGAGACGGTCGAGGACCTCCTGCGCGAGTGATTTGACGTGCAGATCCGAGGTGCCGGTGGCGAGGAGGAAGTAGTCCGCGACGTCGCTGAGCTCGTGAAGATCCATCAGCAGGATGTCCAGTCCCTTTTTGACCTGGAGAGCCTCGACGAGTGAGCGCAGGCGTTCGTCAGCGACAGCCTCGGAGGGCACAGGATCGATCGCTCTATCCGGCTCTGTCATAGAGGCGCCTCCTCGAGCAGTCTGAGTCGCTTGTAATCCTTGCCCACGATAACCGATACCTCTTCCAACCTGTATTCATCCTCGCTGATCTGCTGGATTGCGTGGGGTATGCCGAGGCGAGCGGCAACCTGCCGAGCTCTGGACATATTGCCGACGCGGTCGAGAACGACGGAGTAGAGATGGTTGAAGCTCTCCGCGTTTCCTTCGTGGATGACATCGAGACCGAGACCACGCGCCCTCTTCGTCATGCGGGCGGCGACTTGAGGATCGCCACACCCGTTGAAAACGGCGATGCGGATAGCCCGATCCAGCTCGTCGATTGGCGCCGGCGCTTCTGCGGATTCCACCTCGATGAGGCCAGGCAGCACACGATCCTGTAAGCCCAAGGGCCACAAGCCTATGACCAAAAGGATAGCTCCTGCCGCACTGGCCAGGAGCCATAGAACTCTCTCGGGCACTCGGTATCCCGGTACGCAACAAGGAGAGGGGGGCCGCTCAAAACCACTGTGACCGGAGGATCACCAGCGGCCGAATTTCCGCGTCTCCGCAGGTTTTAAATGACGGTCAATCCAGTTAGAAAGTCAATGAAAAAGCGAGGCTTAGGCACACTTGGGAGGTGCGGAAAAGCGGCGTGACTGCGTAGGAGAAGGGGGGTGGAACGTGATGGGGTGAGCGGCGTTCAGCCCGCGATAAATCCCATGCAGATGCGCACGACGAGATAGGTGCACGAAGCGTCAGTGATCGTTCGCGCCAGGATGTCTACAGGGTCTCGAGTCAACATTTGAATCATGATTTGAGTCATTCCCAACAGTGAACATTTGTATAATAGTAAACATGATAGTAGGTGTCAAGGGAAACGTGGACAGATATGGTAGACGGTGATGTCGCTGTATACAGGATCTGGTCAGAACCAGCCGGAGTACTTCATGGTCATGATGTAATCCTGCGTACCCTTGCGTCTCGCCCTGGGGCGAGAATCGTAGATGTCCCAACCGATACCGAGCAGGAACCTGTCCTTGTAGAGAGAAACGGCGACGCCGAGAGACACGGCGATCGCGTTGTCGGTGGAGAGCGCCTCCAGAACGTTGCCGATGGCAGTCAAGTGGATGCCGGAAACGGAGGGATTCTCCGAATCGTGCCAGCCGGCAAAGGCGATGCCGGGTAGACCAATCAGCCGCTCTGTTTCTCCTCTGACTATCTCACCGTCGGGGCCCCTGTAGTCGCGGCCGGGCCGTATTGTCAGGAAAGAGACCAGAGGCTTCGCCTCGAACTCCCATTTCCACCCCCCGGCCTCGAATATCTGCGAGATGGAGTGCGGAGAAGCGCCCGGATAGCTGCGCGTCGTGAGGCGCAGCCGCACTCGCCTGATGCCGCTCTCCTGCAGTTGCAGGTTGAGGTCCTCGGCGACGGCGGTACCGCTCTCGTCGTCGTAGATTTGCACCTCTATCTGTTTGGGCCCGCCCCTTGGATCGTAGTTCTCGTCCAGCTCGACCCACTCGATGTCGATCTTGCGTCCGATCAGCGCCGCGCGCAGGGAGTCGGGTAGCTCGAACACGAGGTCGACCTTGGTGCCGTCGAGTAACACGATGGGCGCATTCGTCCACGCCACGGGCTGCTCCCGGGTGTGGGACTTTCGCGACACGCGCACCGATGTGATGGCACTCAGATCGATGGCGCGAAGGGCGCCGTGTCCCTTGATCTTGATCGGTTGCGCTCTGTCGCGAACGTCGTTGCTCACCAGCAGAATCTGGCCGAATCGATCGCCGAGCGTTTCGGGCTGAAAGGAGACGGCGAGCTTGGTAGATTCGCCAGGCTGCAACGAGAAGGCGGCGGGATCCACGCGAGCCTCCCGGGTGAGCGGACTGGCCTCGACCCGCAGCGCCGTATCACCGGTGTTCGTCGCCACGAGGGTGCGGACCTGCACGTCGCCGAGCACGACATAATCGAAATCGAGAGCTCCGGAGGGATGGAGTTCGATCTCAGCGGCGATACCGGTTCCATTCAGCAGGATCTCGAAGGTCTCCGTTCCCTCCGACCAGAAGCCCTCGACGCGAAGCAATCCGGTGCTGAGACCCCTTGCCGCCGGGGCGAAGCTGACGTTGAGGGGCAGCGACCGCAGTCCATTGGCGGGCAAAAAGAATTCGTTCTGTGCCGACACCTGGGTGATGATGGCGAAGTCATCGCTCGATGAGGTCATGCGAGTGATGGTGAAGTCGGCATTGCCGATGTTGGTGAGCTCGACGACCCTGCTGGCGGTCTCGCCCACCGGCACGCGACCGAAGTCCTCGACGGTGGGACTCAGTTTGAGAAACTCGCCCGTCCCCTCGAGCCGGAACGGCCGCCTTCCCGCCTCTGTCAGAACCCACAACGAGGCCCGCCGTTTGCCCACATCAATTGGCTGGAACCTCAGCTCCGCGCGGCCGCTCTGACCGGGCTGAAGCAGAATGGCGGAGGTCGCCAGCTCGAACTCCGGGCTACCGTCCTCGAGCCCGAGCTCGACCGTGAATGCGTCGCCGCCCCGGTTCCACAGCAGTAGATGCTCACGCGAGTTTTTTCCAAGCCCGACGCGTCCGAAGGTGATCGTCGTGTCATTGAGAATTTCGATCTTCGCCGGCGTGACGCGGGCCTGACCCTCCAGTGTCAGCTCGATGTGCGGTGCGTCCGGATCGTTCGTATCAAAACGCAACGATCCCGTCGCCGCACCCTCGCGCACCGGATTGAACCGAAGCTTGATCTGGCGCCGCTGCGAGGGCGAAACGGCGAGGGAATCGACCGCGCTCGACAATGAGAATCCGGTCCCGTCCACCTCGATTGAACCGATGTCGAGGCGCGATTGGCCTTTGTTGAGAGCTGTCACAGTGCGCCGCGACGAGGTGCCGACTTCGATGAGGCCGAATCGACGCCGATCTCCGGCAGCGGTGAAACCGCGGCCGCCGGGGCAAGCCCGGCGCCGGTGACGGCAATGGCGATATGTGAAGGGTCGAGATCCGACGACAACAGGAGAAGGCGGTTGGTCAGCTCACCGCCCCTGCCGGGCGTGTAGGAAACAGAGATCGAGACCTGCTCACCGGCGGCCAGCTCGAGTGGACCAGCTGTCTCGAGCTCCAGTGGACCGGCCTGGCTCTCGAAGTACAGGCTGTCGAGGAGAAGCGCCACCGGACTCGGGTTGGACAGGAGAAGTATGCGGGTCGCCGTCTCGCCGATCGACACCGACCCCATCTGAAGCCCCACCGACGGTTCGGGGACGACGTCGAGCTCTGGTCTGACGACGGTGGCACGAAGCGGGACAGTGATCTTCTCAGAGCCGAAGAGCTTTTTGACCTCGACGATGAGGACACCGCTGTGCTCGCCAAGACGCGACGCGGCGAACTCGACCACAAGGCTCCTGCCGGTGTTGCTGGCTATGGAAAAGGTATCTGGCCCGACGCTGAAGGGTCCGCCGCTCGAGGTGACCACGACCTCGAGCAGCTCATCGGACGAGCTGGTCAGTTCGAGCTCGGCGGTGCCGCGGCTGCCGTGCTTGCGGAGGCCGAAGTCGAGCGAGTCGGGCCGTGCGGCGATGTCCTGAGCGCGCAGGTCGGAAGTGGCGGTCAGGCAGAGAAAGAAGCAGGAGATCAGGCGTTTGAGCAGCGCACGACGCACGACGTTGTCACACGAAGAAGGGGACAAAAAAAGAGCGACCAACTCGCCAGAATTGCCGAATAATCTTTGTCGAAGCGCCACATCGCAAGGAAGTGGAAAACTTCCTGTTGGGCAATCATTCGCGAGTTCAGGTCACTCTTTAATAACCTGCAAGGTAGAAGAACGGCGATCGAGTGTCAAGGCAATATCTGCTCATCCGCGGTCGAGGATCCGGGTCAATCCACCCACCAGTCGATCCAGTCCCTCTTCGACGGCCTGAGGCTTCAGCGAGCCGTACGAAAGACGGAGAACGCAGCGATCTGTAATACCGAAGCCCGAGCAGGGGATGACGGCAACGCCATACTCCCGAATGAGACGCTCGACGACGTCCATGGCTCCCAGGGCGGTGTCGAGCTCGGCGAGCAAATAGAACGCGCCCTGGGTCGGCGGCACCGTGCAGGCGGCGCCCAGCGTCTCGAGATGCTCCAGACAGCTGCGGCGCACCTCGGAGATCGCATCGATGAAGGGCCGGCAGTATTCGGCCCCCCCCGCAGCGCGCCAACCGCAGCTCGCTGCGAAACAACCGGCGGACAGATAAGGATGGTGTCCTGAATCTTGTCGAGAGCCTCGAGCAGGTGAGCGGGCGTGACCATGTAGCCCACGCGCCAGCTCGCCAGGCCGTAGGTCTTCGAAAATGAGAAGAGGGAAATGGTATGGGGAGCGTTTCCCTCGATGGATCCGGGAGAGAAGTGCTCGGCATTCTCATAGGTGAAGTGCTCGTAGGCCTCGTCAGAGATGTGATATAGTCCTCGTTCAGCACAGAGGCGATTGATTTTGACGAGGTCCTCTCGTGGATAGACGGCGCCCGCCGGATTGTTCGGTGAGATCGTCACGATGGCGCGAGTATGCCGCGAGACGGCGTCGCGAATCAGATCGAGCTGCGGCTGGTAACGGTCGTCGGCAGGTACCAGCACTGGGCGGCAGCTCGCCATGCGAATGGCCATCTCGTGATTGAAGAAGAAGGGCGAAATGATGATGACCTCGTCACCGGGATCGCAGATCGCCAGCACGATGTGGAAGAAGGCCATGTTGCTGCCGGCGGTGACCACGAGGCCCTGATCGGCGCCGACTCGAATAGCGTTCTCGACGGCGAGCTTTCGCTCGAGTCCGGATACGAGCTCCGGAATGCCATTGAAACCCTGATAGTGGTTGTCGGCGACCTCGTGTCCGAACCGGGACACGGCCTCCAGGGCCTGTGGGGGAGGGCCGTAGTGGACGACGCCCTGGCCGAGAGAAATCGTCCCGGGATTCGCTTCGATGAGAAGGGCCACGTCAAGGATGACAGGACTGCCGACGGCGCGCATGCGCCGCGATTGACGGCCGAATGCGGTGGCGGCAGATGTGGTCACGCGCCGTCGCTCCGAGCGCCAGTGCGCAGGATCTCCTGAAGAATGACCTCGAGCTCAGGCGTGGCGGCGCACCTGTAGAGCCCGAATTTTCGCTGAGTGTGATACCTAGGGGAGCGGTTGTCCCTCAGGAAGCAGCGGGCGCCGGCCTCTTCTGCGATCAGTGACGGCGGTCCCACGTCGTGCACTTCTACCTGTCGTGTGAAGTAGGCGCAGAAAGTTCCTTCGGCCACGCCGGTAAGGGCGAGGGCGGCGCCGACCGGATGCTCCTGGGTTACGAGCTCGCGTTGGGCGGCTTTGTGGTAGGCCCGCGCTTTCGTCGACAGGTAGGCCCTCTTCGTCTTCGCGGTGCGCCCCAGGCGCAGTCGGCGTCGTCGCTGGGTGCCGATTTGGACGAAGCTGCCGTGTCCGCGGATAGCGGTGAAGATCTTGTCCTCGGTGGGGCGGGCGATGATGGACGCCTCCATGTAGCCGTCACAGGCGAGGCCGACGCAGATGTGATAGGCGGCGTCTCCCTGCACGAAGTGGATGGTGCCGTCTATGGGATCGAGGATGAGGGTGTACTTCGATTTGTTGCCGGCGAAGCGTCGTCTGATGGGTGTGTCCTCTTCGGCGATGCATCGGATGTCGGGGTAGTTCTCCACGACGGTGTTGAGGATGATGTCCTGCAGGGCGTTGTCGATTACGGTGAGGGCGCTGGAGGCTTGGCGTCCTTCCCAGGAGTCGAGGGTGGTGTCTTCGGCTTTGCCGATGTTGGCGACTTTTCCGTAGAAGATTAGGGAGGTTTGGGCGCACTGGCGCACTATGGGCAGGAGGGTTCTCACGAAGTCTTGAGGATCTATTTGGGCGGACATACTTGGTGTCTCTCGTTGCTACGGTTTGGGGTGGGCGGACACGCTATCTCCGCTCATTCTCAGTCGCCATCCATGGCTCCTTCCGAGGTCCTCGCTCGCAGGCCGTCATCCTGACGGCCAGACTGCGAGCTCGCAATCCGCTCCGACAGCATGCCCGCCCACCCTTTGGCGATTTCAAACGGGGGGCCCCACCCCCCCGCACAAAAAAAAAGAAAAGAGGGCCGCGGATAAGTGCCCGAGGCCCTTCGAAGTAAGCCGCCGCGGCAGTCGGTTAACCTCCGGCCTCCGTCCTGGCCTCCAGCCATCTCTTTAGGGAATCCGCAGTCTCACCGGAGCGGCGGCCTGCGAGGAGGTCAGCAACCGCCAGGTCCTCGTCAAGGCCTGGCCAGTGTATGTAAGCACCGTCTCCGAAGATCTCGCACTGCTGTCGCTCCGCTTCGCTTCCATGCCAAAGTCGCGGGTACCACGGCAACGGTACTATTATTGTTCGGCCATCCACGAGGTCGACTGAAAGCGCGTCCTCAGTAATGGTCAGGCCCGTGGCGCGGGCCTCCAGGATTTCAGGCGCCGAAGAAGTCATGCCAGCTCTCCAACAAGGTTGCCCGATGCTCAGCAACGAGCCGGGTGATCGTATTCAGCTCACTCCGACCGTAGCCTCCTGGCTCCTGGAGGGCAATCGGATCCAACCAGAATTTAGCTACCATATTATCCCGACGAACATGCACATGCGGCGGCTCAGCTCTGTCGTGAGATACGAAGAAAAACCGATAGGGGCCGTGTCTCAGAACAGTTGGCACATCAAAACCCTATGGGTTCTTGGACACCATCCCAAAACGATCAGAAAAAGGGCCCCGGACGGATACCCGGAGCCCCTAATAATCTAAGCGTCCGCGGCTATTGCCGTTAGCCGGCTGCCTCCAGGTACTCTTTTTCTGCCTCCTGCAACGCTGACAGGATGCGGTCGGGGCTCATGGGGAGTTCGCGCATTCTCAGTCCGGTGGCGCTGTAGATGGCGTTGGCGATGGCGGCCATGGGGGGGACGATGGGGACTTCGCCGACGCCGCGGATGCCGTGAGGGCTGCCGGGGTTGGTTACTTCGACCAGGATGGTTTCGATCATGGGCAGGTCGAGGGTCGTGGGCATGCGGTAGTCGAGGAAGCTGGAGTTGGCCATGGAGCCGTCTTCATTATAAAAGAAGCCTTCGGTGAGGGCCCAGCCTATGCCCTGGACCACGCCGCCCTGGATCTGACCCTCGACATAGCTGGGGTGGATGGCCTTGCCGACGTCCTGCGCAGCGGTGTAGCGCAGGATCTTCACCTTGCCGGTCTCGGGGTCGACCTCGACGTCGACGATGTGAGTGGCGAAGGTATTGCCAGAACCCGAGGCGTTGGCGGCTCCGGCCCCTTCGATAGGCCCGCCGGTGCTGCCCTGTTCCGCGGCCACTTCCTTGAAGGTGAGCTTCTTGCTCGAGTTCGATTTGCAGACGAAGTCGCCGTCGCGAAACTCGACGTCGTCCTCCTCGGCCTCCATCTGCTGGGCGGCGCGTTGGCGCATGCTCTCCTTGACATCTTCCGCAGCCAGATAGCAGGCGTAGCCGGTGGCGTAGCAGACACGGCTGCCGCCGGTGCCGTCGGTGTAGCCGATGGAATCGGTGTCGACGACCATGGGATTTACCTGATCGGCTGACAGTCCCAGGGTTTCCGCCACGATCATGGCCATGGCGGCGCGGGTGCCGCCGATGTCGGCCGATCCCTCGAGCAGGTTCACGGTGCCGTCGGTCGTGACGCTGATTGTGGCAGCGGACTGCCCCCCGCCATTGACCCAGAATCCCGAAGCCACGCCACGGCCGCGGTAGTGTCCCTGCGGCGCCTCGCTCTTGCTGTGCTCGGAGTTGATGGCGGCGTCGTGTGTCTCCTCGGAGCCGATGCGCTTGTAGACGGTGCCGTCGGAGCGACGCGTGCCCTCGCGAGAGGCGTTCTTGCGCCGTAGCTCGAGAGGATCCATGCCGAGTCTTTCGGCTATCTCGTCGATGACGGTCTCCGAGGCGAAGGCGGCGTTGGGGGCGCCGGGGGCGCGATAGGCCGTCGATTTGGGCTTGTTGAGGACCACGTCGAAGGCATCGATTGAGATGTTGGGGATGTCGTAGGGTGAAAAGATGCACATGGCGCCGGCGCCCACGGCCGATCCGGGAAAGGCTCCCGCCTCGTAGGCCAGATCGGCATAGGCGGCGACGATGTCGCCGTCGTTGGTAGCGCCCATCTTCACCTTCATGAACGAGCCTGGTCCGGGCCCCGATGCTTCGAACTCCTCGGTGCGGCTCATGACTATCTGCACCGGGTGGCCGGTCTTCTGGGACATGATCGCCGCAGCGGGCTCCATGTAAATTTCGAATTTGCCGCCGAAGCCACCGCCGATCTCGCAGGGGATGACCTTGATCTTCGACAGCGGCACCTGCAGGACGTCGGCGAGCTGGGCGCGAATCTGGAAGGGGCCCTGGGTGCTCACCCAGACGGTGATGGTGCCGTCCCTGCGCCAGTGTACGGTCGTGTTGTGGGGCTCGATGTAGCCCTGGTGCACGGTGGCGGTGTGGAACTCGCGCTCGATGATGACATCCGCCTGGGCAAAGCCCTGATCGATGTCGCCGAGCTTGTGCTGGTTGTGGCTGGCGATGTTGCTCTTCTTGCCGGTGTCCTCGCCCATCGCCTTGGTGGTGCGGTCCTCGTCGAGGAGCGGGGCGTCGTCCTTCATCGCCTCGCGGACGTCGGTGACGGCGGGCAGCGGTTCGTATTTCACCTCGATCAGTTCCAGCGCCTCATCGGCGATGTGCGGGCTCGTGGCAGCGACGGCGGCGACCGCGTGGCCCTTGTAGAGCACCTTGCCGGAGGCGAGGGAGTTCCTCGCTACCTCGCGAATGTTGACGATGGTTTCGCCGATGTCGGAGAGCTTGTCCACTGCTTCGACGAGATCGTCAGCCGTGGCCACGGCGCGCACGCCGTCCAGCTGGAGAGCCTTGCTCGTGTCGATGGACAGGATTTTCGCGTGGGCGTGGGGGCTGCGCTTGAGTTTACCGTAGAGCAGATTGGGCAGTCGGACATCGGCGCCGTAAATGGCCTGGCCAGTCACCTTGTCGAGGCCGTCGTGACGGATCGGGCGAGTGCCGATGACCTTGTATTTGCCGTTGCTGGTGAAATCGGGGTAGGTGAAGCGGGAATCAGTCATGAATCTGGTGCTCCAGTGAGAAATCGGGATTTTGGACGGCGAAGGGACAATACCTTAAAGATATGTGAGGGGGGCGGAGACTGAAAGGGTGAGGCGGAAACGTTACGAAACAATATCCTACATGTGCCTCCACCAGGGTTATCGAAGCGATTTCAGCAAACGAGCGTCGATCTTGAGACTGCCAGGCCTGCCAATACGCATGGCCTCGAAGTCCGGATGCTCCGGATTCAGCAGGAAGATGGACTCGGTGGGTACGATGGCACTTGGGACGGCGAGGACCGCAGTTTCATGGGCTCCGACCCACTCGGTACCCAGGTCCTTGGTGGACGCGGGCGCTGGGCTATCGGTCCAGTCAGCGGGCAAACTGGCCGGGTCCAGGATGGAGCAAATCCTTTCGTTGAATTCGACAGGGATCTGGACAAACGACTCGAGCAGCTGTGGTGCCTCGAGGTGGACGAGAAGCTCGAGCGCAGCCAGTGAGACTGAACCGGCCGTGTACACCATGCGAGTGCCTTTGTGGTTCCAGCGACCGCCGAACAGGCGAGCGCCCTCGCCTGTAAATGCGTCGCCAGCAAGTCTTGCCTGTACGATGCGCCAGGCAGTGACAGTCACGAGAAGACACCATGCTCCAGTCTGCCAAGCAGGTCTTCGACCTCGCGCGCACCGGGTTGGGTGTCACCGTACGTGAGCGGCGCCTCGCCGTTCAAGGCCCGCTTGGGGCTCTTGAACCAATGTCTGGCGCCGTCTCTATCACCCAGCACCTCGACCGCGCGGTCGTAGAGGGAACCGATTCGATAGAGCCGCTCGGACTCATCCGGCTGCAAGCGGCCTTCGCGTTTTCGTCTGGTCAGCGTGCGGACCGCGATGTTGGTGGCAGCAGCGAGTGTCTGCGAGGACACTTCCAACTCCGCCTGGAGCCCCTCGAAAGCGGAAATCGGCAGACCCTGCTTCAGGGCTCGAATAACGCCTCGTGTATCACGCTCATCCACCCCCACGGAAGAGCCAGGAACCCGGCGCCTCGCGGGTGCACTCGTTTTGAGGCCAGTCGCCTTCCCAGGTCGAACTCCCTGCGGTGTCCAGGTCAGAATGACGCCTGGCTTCGGTCGACGGCGCTCGCCGGGGCCTCGTCGCGATCGTTTCTTTCGAATCGTCATCGATATAGTCCTCTGTCGTCTTGGCCAAACTGCTCTATAAAATAAGCCATATGGCCAACACATGCAAGAGGCGTATCTGGAAGATCCAACGGAAGGTTCTCATCAAGCGGGACGCGCACGGGAGACCAGCGCCGCGCCCGCGGTCTCGAGTGCCGATGGCCTCGTCTGTGTAAAGATAGGCTGCTTTGAGAGAAAAAAAGAGTGGAATCCGATCATCAGTTCGAGTAATTTGGCGTCTACCACATCACAAAGTAATTCAACGACTTACGTCGCGTTTTGAGCCTATCGGCAACGGGGCGACGTTTCGATTCTGGGAGGCGATACGATGAGACATCGGATGACTTCTATCTGCCTTGTGATAGGTCTTGCGTCGGGAGTTTGGGCACAGGTGCCTACCAAAATGAGCTATCAGGGCGTCCTTACAGACGGCTCAGGAGCGCCGGTTGCGGACGGCAGCCATAGCTTGGTGTTCGAGCTTTACAGCGTTTCCACCGGCGGATCGGCACTGTGGACGGAGACGCAGGGGTCAGTGAACACGACCAACGGTGTTCTGGGCGTCGAACTGGGAAGCGTGACGCCTATTGGCATCGCGTTTGATGGAGCGTTGTGGCTGGGGATCGCTGTGGACGGCGGTGCCGAGCTGACCCCCAGGATCGAGCTGACGACGTCGCCGTACGCCTTCCATGCGAAATCCGTGGACGACGATGCGGTGACGAGCGCGAAGATCGCGGATGGGGCGATTGCTGTCGGGGATATAGCCGCCGCACAGGTGGTGACGAGCGTGAACTCCTTGACCGATGCGGTGACGTTGGCACAGGGTGCGAACGTGACGATCACGCCGGCTGGAAACACGCTGACCATAGCTTCCAGTGCCGCCGGTGGGAACAATCTGGATATGGCCTATGACGAAGGTGGTGTGGGCGTGGGGCGCACCATCACGGCGGACAACGGCGCGGTTCAGATCCAGGGCGCCGACGGCCTTCACGTGAATACGGGGAGTATTCTGGCGGACGGTACGGTTGGTACAACGCCGGCATCAGGGGCGGGAACCCGTCTGATGTGGATACCGGCCAAGGGTGCTTTTCGCGCCGGGAAGGTCACCGGAACGGAGTGGGATGACGCCAATATCGGCGCGAGCTCCACGATAACCGGCGGCGAGGATAACGCCGCCAGTGGCGCCCATGCCACGGTAGGTGGTGGCATCAACAACGCCGCCAGCGGTCAACACGGGACAGTATCCGGTGGTGAGGGCAGTCTGGCAGGCGGAATCAGTTCGACTGTTCCGGGTGGCAAAGACAACGTGGCGTCAGGCAACTACAGTTTTGCGGCTGGCCAGCGGGCAAAAGCCAATCACGCCGGCGCCTTCGTCTGGGCAGACCAGACTGCAGCTGATTTCGCATCGACGGCGGTGGATCAGTTTCTGATTCGAGCCGTAGGTGGCGTCGGCATCGGCACGACAAGTCCGGCTTCACAGCTCCACGTCAACAACGGCAGTCTGCTCCTCGACGGCACGACCGGCGCGATTCCGGCGACCGGCGCCGGTACGCGGATGATGTGGTACCCTGCCAAAGACGCCTTCAGGGCAGGCGTCGTTGCGGGCACGCAGTGGGACGACGCCAACATCGGCGACGAATCCACGGTGACCGGCGGGAGCGATAACATCGCCTCGGGACAGCGGTCCGTCGTCAGTGGAGGCGTCACGAACACGGCAAGCGGCATCACCTCTACTATCGGCGGCGGCCAGCTGAACACGGCCACGGCGCTCAACGCGACCGTAGCAGGAGGAACATTCAACGACGCGACCTTCGGCAGCGCCACGATCGGTGGTGGCTCCAGCAACACTGCCTCCACGGTCGGATCCACAGTGGCAGGGGGCACCACCAACACCGCCAGCGGCAACACCGCTACCGTTGGCGGGGGCAATGCCAACACTGCCAGCGGTCAGGATGCGGTTGTGTCCGGCGGCAAAAACAACATGGCCACTGCGGATAACTCAACGGTTCCGGGCGGTCTGATGAACGAGGCGACCGGGCTTTACAGCTTCGCCGCGGGTCGACAGGCCAAGGCCAACCACCCTGGAGCCTTCGTCTGGGCGGATCAGACAGCTGCCGACTTCGCTTCCACGGCGGCAGACCAGTTTCTGATCCGGGCGGCAGGGGGGGTGGGCATCGGCACGACCAGCCCGGATGTGCGTCTTGACATCGTCGGCGATCCGAACGGAGCAGTCCGTATCTCGGACACAGACGCTGATGTGACGGCCAAGAACCTAAGCATAGTCGGTACACAGAACACCAATGCAGATGGCCTCTGGCGTGTCATCGGTGGATCGGCGAATGCGACAGACAACCTTGTAGACATTGGAGGTGGTTGGGCCGGTTACGATGCTGCGTCCATAATCAGGTTCCATACTGCGGCTGCGATCAATACGGCGGGAACCGAAAGGATGCGGATTGCGGGTAATGGCAACGTCGGCATCGGCACGACCACTCCCAGAGTTCCGCTGGACATCGTCAAAGCCAGTACTGGTTCAGGGCAGATCCTCGAAGTTGGCTCTCTCTCGTTTTACAAAGACGCGACGCCGACAAAGGCTGCTGATATCGGACTCTCTCCAGTTGGAGGCGGGGTCACCGATGACCTGGTCTTCAGTATGTATGATGGGGCCACGTGGTTTGAACGGATGCGTGTCACAAACGGCGGCAACGTCGGTATCGGAACAGCCGCACCAGGAGAGAAGCTTGAGGTCGCGGGCCACATTCTCCTGAAGTCTGCAGGTGTTGATCTATCCCTGCTGTTTGCATCTGCAACAGCAGGCTCCATAAAACGGGATGCGGTTACGGGAGATTTAGAAGTGCAAGCTCAAGCTGGTTCCGACCTGGTATTGCAGCCATCCGGAAACGTCGGCATCGGGACGACGGCTCCACTCCATCCATTGAGCTTCAATTCTGTAACAGGAACAAAGATCAACTTGTATGATGATGGCACGGCGCAGGCGAAATATGGATTTGGGGTCGAAGGTTCAGAGTTGAGAGCGGCGTACACGGGGTTCATGAGTTTCTACTCTGGGGGATACGGTGGATCCGAGGTTATGCAGATCAACAGCCTGGGTAAAGTCGGTATCGGCGAGACAAACCCTGCAAGAAACCTCCACGTTACAGACGCCAGCGCCCCGGTCGCCGCCTTCAATCGCACTCTGTCCGACGGCCCCATTATATCTATCCAGCAGGACGGCGTCGAAGAAGGGACAATCTCGGTAGCAGTAAATACGATCTCCTATAATGCGTTCACCGGCTCCCACTACGCTTGGACTGATCGCAAGATCGGATTGGGTATACTCACAACCCTCACCGGCGACAACCGCCGCCTGCACGATAACCCAGACTCCGAGATCATCTACGGTATCACCCCATCCTCCGTCCCCAACGATCCGAAGATCCTTGGCGCCTATCTTGGATTGCAGGAGTCCCAAGACCCCGCCGGACCTGGCAATCCCCACCTTGTCATGGCGGTCGGCAATGGCGGGTCAAGGCCCAGTTTCAGTTGAAACAAATCACAGGCTCGGGTAAGTGTGTCAGCCCATCATCGCGAGCTGTTTGATGCCGAGTTCGGCTTGTATGGCTTGCCGGAGCATCGGCAGATGGCGATAGCCCTTGACCCTGCGCAGACGTGGTTCGATGTCGAGCAGTGCCGTGGCTACCCAACGGTGACGCTGTGATGAGTTGGTCCAGCGTCGCACGTTGTGTGTGAGCTGCTCCAGGAGACTGTTGACGTTCTCGATGCAGTTGGTGGTGCGGAAGGAATCCTTGAGCATCGGCGTCAGTCCCAACCGATGGAGTGTGAGGGTCTCTTCCATGCCTTCCTCGAGGCTGTGTAGGGCGGACTGATTCATCAACTTCAAGCCCGGTTTGAGCGCGTCCAGTGCCGCCTTGGCCGCCTCGTATCTCGGTTTGCCGTAGGCCGCCTCCATCTTGCGACCCATACCGGACTGCTCGCTTTTGGACAGATACGACACGACGTTCTGGCGCTTGTGATACTGGCAGCGCTGCACGCAGGCATGTCCTTTGAGCACCGACATCACCGCCTTGTAAAGCCCCTTGGCGCCGTCGATGACGACCAACAGTCCGGCTTCGTACTGCATACCGCGTTCGACCAGATCGGACAGGAAGCGACGGCAGACGCGCTCGTTTTCCGTGGCCGCCTGCACGAAGCCAAGAGGAATCTTCTGTCCGTCGAGGGTGACGCCCAGGGCGATGATGATCACTCCTCGTCCGCGAAGCTCTTGCCGTCGAGGAATAGCGCCACCAGATCATATCCTTCCAGGGATCGCTCCTGGAATTCAGCCAGCTTTCGAGCCGTGCCTTTCACGTAACGACGGGACACCGATGAGGATGACAGACCAAAGGCCTCGGGTACGGCCTCAGCGCAGGCCTCGTAGTTGCGCGTGGCGATGCCCTTCAGCATCCGCAACAGCAGACCTTCGTCCATCTGTCGAGGCGTCTGCAGTGCCTGGTAAACATCCAGCGGGACCTCGGTATGGTTGGCCACGTTGCGCACCCGCGGCACATCGACGGGTAGTTTCTGGTCGGCCAGGTACACCGACCCGAGCTGAGACCCCCAGCGGCGTAACGGCTGATCCGACCCCTTGCGCTGATACCGCGGCCCAGCCAACTCAACGACCGCTCTTTGCAGCTCCTCCGCGACCGCCTGCAGCCCCAAGGGAATCAGCCATTGGATCGCCTCAATCCGGCCATCCAGGTCCTCTACTTGCTCTGCAGTCTCGGGTGCTACCTTGCCGATGCTCACCGTTCGTTTGACGCCCTTCTTCCGTGCTACTAGCTTGCTCATTGCAGGCTCCCCATCGTTACCGATGCGAGACTTCTTCCAACGGGCTTCTCGTATCAAAACGTAACGATTGGAGCCTGTGCTGTTTCAACTAAGATCGGGACAAAGCGCAATGGCGAAATGTAGGTCGTCAACGATGGAATGGACATCGAGATAGCCGACTATCCGATCTCCTCCGATGTCGCCGGGCACGCGAGGGTGGACAGGGGTGAGTATGAGATTGCGTACGTCGTGGTTCGCGCTGCCGAGGCCGTGGATTGGAACGACGTCCACAGCGCGATCGAGGCGCGAAAACACAAGAAGATTTCTGTCTTCTTTGAAAGCTTCACGCGCAACCACACGGCAGAACGACTGGAGAAGAGAGTCGCGGAGCTGGAAGAACGGATGGAGCAGATACTGTCCCTGGTCGAGCAGGGCTCGATGGCGTTGGATGAACGTGCCAGTGCCGAAAGACGGGACAGTAACTTACTTGCCAGCGTGAGTGAGTAATCAGAATGTCTCGAGCAAGGATGGCCATTATGAGACGCGCTAACGGTTACGGTGTAGTCGCTTTGCTGGTCGCGGGCCTCGCCGCATCCGCGGTAAACGCCCAGACGGGTGTTGATCACCAGGTGCTATCGAACGGCGGCTCCTCCAGCACTGCCGGAGGGTTGACCCCGCACGGGACGGTTGGCCAGGTGACTATCGGGCTGACAGACAACGGCTCGAACAAGCACCGGCTGGGGTACTGGGAGGTGCCGAAGGTTCTACACACTCCCGTACTCGTGCTGAAGAATGGCGCCACGCAGGCTGACGCGACGCCGACGCTGGACTGGAATGATGTGCTCGGAGCGACGGAGTACGAACTCGAGTATGACGACGATTCAGGTTTCGGCAGTTCAACAGTCGTGAATGTGACCGACAACACCTACACCTTTCCCGCCGATCTGGCGGAGGATGTCTTTTACTGGCGCGTGCGTGCGATCGGGCCGCTCAGTTCCAGCATTCTGTCAGTGAGCGACAACTTCGCGATCGGTTCCGCTGCGCCGCCACCGCCCGCGGATCTGTCGATTCCATTGAACGCACTCGATTTCGGGAACATCGAAATCGGACAGTCACTCACACTTCCACTGAACGTGGCGAATTCGGGCGGTCAGACAGGAAGTGCCACGCCCGCGTTGTCGGGGGCCAACAGCAGTTTGTTCAGTCTCTCGACGTCCAGCCTCAATGTGTCCGCGGGAGGCTCGACCACTCTTAACGTCACTCTGACGCCGACTGCAACCGGCAGCATCGCCGGCACGTTGACGCTGGACTTCGGTGTCGAGTCATTCACCATCAACCTCACCGGCAGCGGTGAGCCGCCGCCTCCCGCGCCTGCTCAACTGTCGCTGCTCGCGGCCACCCTGGATTTCGGGGACGTGGAGGTCGGACAGTCGAGCACCCTGTCGCTGCAGGTGCAGAATACGGGCGGCACATCGGCTTCTGCGACGCCAGCGCTCGATGACGGTGACCTCGGGTTTGCGCTCGCGAACGGACAGTTCACTGCAGGCCCAGGTGCCAGTGTGAACCATGGTATCACATTTGCCCCGACGGAGGAGGGCGAGGTTTCGGTTACGGTCACGCTCAATTTCGGGGTGTCAACCTTCCAGGTGGTCGTGACCGGGCAGGGGATTGTGATTCCACCAGTCGTCGAGGTCGAGCAGACTTCCGTCGATTTCGGAATCAACGGGCTGGACATACCGAAAACGCTGAACGTGTCGATCGCCAATACCGGAGAGGGCGATCTGGTCGTGTCTGCAGTCGAGATCGATACGGCGAGATGGACGGTGACGGTGACGCCGCTGACGATCGCGCCGGCCGAAAGTGGGTTGGTGGAGATCACGTATCTGAGCGACGTGGAGGGCAACTTCGAGGACATCATCAGGATTGCGACTAACGATCCCAACAATCTCGTTGTAGAAATCGCACTCAGCGCCCAGACCTTCGTCGGCGGCCAGATCGGCGTACCCACGAGCTTCGGCGTTGGTGCAGCCGCGGTTGGGGCAACGGCGAGTAACGGGCTCCTCATTCAAAACACCGGCGAAGCCGTGCTGAGCGTGACTCTGGCCTTTGCGGAGGGATCGCCGTTCAGTTCGAGCCTGCCGTCGCTGGACATCGAGCCCGGGCAGTCGGGAACCATCCCGGTCGATCTCATGCCGGGCGCGGAGGGCGATATTGCGAGCATACTCACGCTGACCACGAATGACGCGTTGAATCCGATGGTCGACGTGGAATTGCTCGGCTACGGGGGCGTGCCACCTGAAGGGTCGGTGACGATCGACTTCGCCGTGGCCGCCAATGATCAGGAACAGCGGATCGTCGGGAACGCCGCACCGGGGGAACCGTCGAGGTGCAGCTGAACGTGGCGGGCGCTCCCGAATTCGTCGGTTGGAGCGCGCAGCTGGGGTTCGATGCAAATGCGGTGCAGTACGTGAGTGATAGCTTCGAAACGCACAAGCTGACGGCAGGTCTGGCGCCGCTGGTGACGACGGGATCGGGAGAGGTGACGGTGGGCGGCATTTTCACCGGAGATGAAGGTGCGGTAGTGGTGAAATCCGGCAATGTCACGCTCGGCAACATGCTGTTCGAGATCCAGGATGGGTTCAGCGACCTGAGCGACGTGATGGTGACGCTGGTGACGCTCGAGCGCGCCGACGCAACACAGCTCGTCCTCATCATGAACTCCATCGGGACAATCTCGGACGAGGCGGTCGAAGTCTCGTTGAGAGGGGACTTCGACTCGAGTGGCGCGGTTGATTTTAACGATCTGTGGCTTTTCGCCGATGCCTTCGGCGGGACGGATCCGATCTACGATATGGACGGCAACGGCGTCGTCGATCTGGACGATTTCCACATTTTCGCAGACAGCTTCGGCGCCCGCGTGCAGGCGAAGCTGCTCGCCAAGGCGAGAGAGCTGCTCGGCATTCCACTGTTCTCGGAGCTCTATCACAACTTCCCGAATCCGTTCAACGCCGAGAAGACCATCCGCTACCAGATTCGGGAGGAGACTGTGGTCTATCTCGACATCTGGGATATTACAGGCCAGAAGGTGAGGACGCTGAGACAGGAGCCTCACCAACCGGGGCAGTACGAGGCTATGTGGGATGGGACGGATGACGGCGGGCTGTCCGTCGCCTCCGGCATCTACTTCACGCGCCTCGTGGCGGCGAAGTTTACCTCAGTTCAGAAGATGCTGTTGGTGAAGTGAAGTAGGCCCGACAGGTGCAACTGCCCAGCGACGAGGTCCACGTATGGAAGGCGGATCTCGACGAGTCTGTCGCTCGTGTGTCCGAATTCGAAGCCTCGCTGTCGGACGAAGAGATCCAGCGGGCCCAGCTGTTTCGCCTTCCCGAGCCCCGCAACCGTTTCCTCATCTCCCGCGGAATTCTGCGATCGTTGTTATCACGTTACCTCAACGTGACGCCCGAAAGCCTGTCGTTCCGCTACAGCGATTCGGGCAAACCTCTGTTGGCCGCTGAGCATACGGCCGATATCCGATTCAACCTGACACACTCCGGTTCCCTGGTGGTCTATGCAATTACGCAGGGTAGAGATGTGGGCATCGATGTCGAGGACGGCAATAGAGAGGTGTCGCACGATCGCATCGCGCGCCGGTTCCTGGCCGCCGCAGAGGTGGAGCAACTCGAAGCGATACCGGGCGACCGACGAAAGGAGGCGTTCCTGCGCTGTTGGACTCGCAAAGAGGCGTACGTGAAGGCAAAGGGGGAAGGAATATTGACATCGCCTCCTAGCTCGTTCGCCGTCAGTTTGGATCAGCCGGCGCTACTTCATGTGGCCGCTCACGATGAGGAGGAGATCGAACGCTGGCGTTTGCAAGACCTATCGGTCGGGGACGGCTACGTCGGTGCGGTCTGCATAGAGGGCCGGGATTGGAAGGTGGTGCCGATGGGCAACTGGTTGGCCTGACATCCTGACTTTGTCTCCGATATGCTAGCCGCCCATCTCCGGTACGCCAAGCTTGAGGAGAGCAATAGCTTCGCGAAGGTTGTTCAAGGCTGCGTCTCGAGTCTCGCCCTGCCCATTCGCTCAGGCATCTCAGGGCAGTAGGCGAAGTAACCATCCTCTTCAGCTTGTTCCATTACCGCGGTGAATTCGTTCTTCAATAGGAGATCTCCTGATAGATCGTTAGATGAGCAGCTCCCGCCGCACCCCGTGCATGTCCATTTCGAACTCGAGGTCCACGACCGGAGGCCGGGTGTGGTGCCACTGGACGCCGTGGCGTCGAGCCGGGCCGAGCCGATTCAAAACGACATCCTCGATAAGCCCGTCCAGGGGGTGAATGGTGTAGACGTTGACGGCGTTGAGCATGTCCCAGCGACCGCCGAGAGCGACCATGCGCTCCTCCATCACCTTCATGACATAGGCCGCCTTCTCCCGCATGGCGCCGCCGTCTGTGTCGCCGCAGCGAATAATGCCGGCCTGGTCCAGCACGCCGTCCCGCAGCTCGCCGGCACCAGCGATGACGAGAGTGAGATCGGTCTTGCCGTCGAATGGGATCGTGTATGAAAAAGCGTGCAGGGTCGGATCCTCCGGAGGACTGTAGAGGGGAGCCACGTTGGTGCGGGCCACGGGGTTGTATTCACCTACGTATAGGTCCCACTGTTTGAGGATCTTGCAATACGACTCGTTGAAGGCAATGAATCCCTCCAGCGAGTAGGGGCTTGGACAGCGAAGCTCGATACCGCAGAGGGCGGAGGGATCCCGGTTTTCGGCCTCGAGGTGCTCGGCGGCTCGGTCGAAGCCTTTTAGCCAGGGTAAAGGCTCCCTGAGCGTCGCGCGGACGATCTCGAATCCGGGGTCGGCGATGACCCCGCAGGAGTAGGCGTCAATACCCCTGAGAAAGTGGTAGTGACCGAGCGGATTCGGGATCAGCATGGGGAGCTATGTCGGTTCGCTAGTTGGGGCTTGACATTGCGTTAAATGCCATATATCGTAACAGTACAAGGAGTTATATAATACGCACAAACACCTCCTCTTTCAAATGACCGACCCAAGGAGGTCAGAGAGGTGGGGTGACAGAGGCGGGCAGCCGGCTCGTCCAGGACGGCGGCCCAGGGGTTTGGCGGCGGAGGGAGGGATCGAGCTGGGAACCGGGAGCGCCGAGTCAGCTGCCGACCGACTTCAGGCGATTCGACAGCGAGTGCAACAGGTGCGAGCTGCAACAACAGAGGCAGGGTCCGAAGGGCGTACGACAGTAAACGTTCTCGTGTAGAATTGGCAGACGGTTCGTATCGGTAACTGCAGGCGACGGTTGTCACCTGCAGTTTTTTTGTGCCCGTAGTCGAATCTTGCTGAGCATGTGCCGATATGTATATTGCTCTCCTCCGATTCATAGATGGGGATGAGTGAATGCCCAACAAGAAACGCTGTCTGATGATCGGCGCCGGCGGCATGGGCGGGGGCTGGATCAGGCAGTTCTTCCCCAACTTCTCTGACCGCAGCGAGATCGTCGGCCTCGTCGACATAGACGAGCGGGCGCTCCACGAGCATGCCGATTCCCTCGGACTTTCAGCGGAGGCGAGGTTCACGGATTTCAAGAAGGCCTTCGCGGCGGTGGACGCCAACTACTGTACGATCGTGACGCCGCCATGGGTGCACCGGCCCTGCATCGAGGCCGCGTGCCGGCGAGGGATGCACATTCTCAGCGAAAAGCCGATCGCTGACAGCTGGAAGGATGTGGTCGCCAGCTATCGCGCGGTGAAGAGGGCAGGCGTCAAATGCACCCTGACGCAGAACTACAGGTACAACGCCAGCATGTACACATTTCGGGAGGTGCTACGCAGCGGTCGTCTCGGTCGGCTGAACTACATCATGGGGAGGTTTCAGGCCGACTATCGAGGCTACCCCGCCTGGAGCGCTTTTCGTCATGAAATTCCCCACGCTTTTCTGGTGGAGGGGGGGATTCATCACTTCGACATGCTCCGCAATCTGGCGGGGTCCCATTGTGTGGAGATCTCGGGGTGCGAATGGGACCCTCGCTGGAGCAGCTTCAAGGGGGAGTCGAGCGCCAGTTTCGTCATGAAGATGGCGAACGGTGTGGTGGCTCACTACGAGTGTGATTGCAATGCCGCCGGTCACCAAAACAACTGGCATCAAGAGTACTACCGGGCCTCTTGTGAGAAGGGCGACGTGGTCGTCGACAACGATCAGGTGGTGCGCATTGTCAGCCATGACATGAAGACGAAGGCAACGACGATCGAAGAGGTTCCGGCGGTGAGACGCGAGTTCGAGGGTCACAACCACGTCATCGACGCCCATCTGAAGTGGATCTCCGGCGGCGCGAAACCGGAGACGACGATCGACGACAACATCCGCAGCAACGCCATAGTGTTCGCCGCCATCGACGCCTCGGCAAGAGGGAAGACGGTCAATGTCGAGGCGATGGTGGCCAAGGCAATGAGTTGATGGCATACCCAATACTGTTTCGCACCGATGTGGAGCCGTGGAAGAGTATTCTGCCGCTCATCGCTGACAGTTGCGAGGTCCACATGTGGCTGCAGGACGAACCACCGGCTGGTGTCGATCTCGATTCGATTGAGGGGATCTACGCCTACAGTCACGACCCGATCGGGGGTGCGGTGCTGGAGCGGATGCCGAACCTGAAGGTGGTGAGCTGTTACGCCGTCGGCACCAACCACATCGATACGGCGGCGGCGAAACAGCTCGGCATCCCGGTGGGGTACACCCCTGGGGTTCTCGACGGCGCCACGGCGGACATGACGATGGCCCTGCTGATGGCGGCGGCTCGCAACGTGGTTCAGGGCGATCGCTACGCCAGGGGACCGGACTACAAATTTTTCGACTGCAAAGTGCTGGTGGGGCAGGAGGTGTTCGGCCGGACGCTGGGCGTCGTCGGCCTCGGCCGCATCGGCTATGAAGTGGCGAAGCGGGCGCGCCTTGGCTTCGACATGGAGGTGATCTACCACAATCGTACCCGCAATCAAAAGGCAGAGCAGGATCTAGGGGCCAGGTACGTTTCGTTGAACGAGCTGTTTTCCACGGCGGATTTTGTGACCCTGAACATGCCGCTCACCGATGAGACGCGGGAGATGATAGGCGCCGAGCAGCTGGGGCTGATGAAACCGACGGCAACCCTGGTGAATATCGGTCGCGGCGCGACGCTCGATCACGAGGCGCTGCTGGAGACGATGCGCTCCGGCAGCATCCACGCGGCAGCTCTCGATGTGACCGAGCCCGAGCCCATGGCCCGCGACCATCCGCTGCACGAGCTCGACAACGTCATCATCATGCCGCACCTGGGCAGCGCCTCGGAGCAGACCCGCGACGCAATGGCGGAGCTGTCGGTAGAGAATCTCATGGCCGGTCTGGAAAGGACGAGAGGTGCCGCACCGTGTTGTGTGATCGACAGGCGACGTAGATGTTATCACAGACGTCACATACGAGGGTATTCTGAATGTCAGAGACAAATCATTACAAAGTCATCATCATAGGCTCGGGGCCGGCGGGATTTACCGCCGCTCTCTACACGGCGCGGGGCGGACCTGGCTCCTCTCGTCCTGGAGGGGATTCAGCCGGGCGGACAGCTGACGATCACGACTGACGTGGAGAACTATCCGGGCTTTCCCGAGGGGATCATGGGTCCGGAGATGATGGACAAATTCCGCGAACAGGCGAAGCGGTTCGGCGCCCGAGTGCGTCTACAGGACGGCGACGGCGGTGGATTTTTCGCAGCAGCCCTTCAAGGTCGACGTCGACAGGAAGCCGTACACGGCCGACGCCGTCATCATCGCCACCGGAGCGTCAGCGCGTTTGCTGGAGATCGAGTCGGAGACCCCGCCTCATGGGGCATGGGGTGTCGGCGTGCGCCACCTGCGACGGTTTCTTCTTTCGCGACAAGGAGCTCGTCGTAGTGGGGGGTGGCGACTCCGCCATGGAGGAGGCCACTTTCCTGACGAAATTCGCCACGAAAGTGAAGATCGTGCACCGGCGCGAGGAGTTTCGAGCCTCGAAGATCATGCTGGCGCGGGCTCAGGAGAATGACAAGATCGAGTTCATCACCGGCGCCCTTGTGGAGGAGATTCTGTCGCCGAACGGCGAGCTGAATGTGAGCGGCGTGAGGTTGAAGAGCACGGTTGGCGATCGCGACGATCAGACATGGGACGAGCCCTGCGAGGGCGTGTTCATGGCCATCGGTCACGTGCCGAACACGCAGCTTTTCGAGGGCGTGCTCGACATGGACGAGAACGGCTATATCAAAACGAAGCCGGACGCCGCGGCGACGAATATCCCGGGCGTGTTCGCCTGCGGAGACGCGCAGGATCACGTCTACCGACAGGCGGTGACAGCGGCCGGCACCGGCTGCATGGCGGCGATCGAAGCGGAGCGCTTTCTCTCACACTAAGGAGCCCGTTGACGAGCACATCCTGTGCTCCGCCCATTTGGGCTGCGGCTGGCCCTTGCGGCCGATCTCTGCGTTGCGCTCGCTCGTCGCATCTCCCCTCAATGCGTCTCCGCTCCGCGCGCCTTGATCTCGGCCGCAATGCCTCAGCCTCGCCTTCAAAGCGACTTCTTCAACGGGCGCCCATCCCGGCAAATACCTCGCGTCCGCGCCGAAACAGGTCGCGCACGTCTTCCCGTTGCCGGTCGTCGTTGTAGCGTCCGACTGTATCGATCCACTTCAGCGACTCGTCGATAGAATCGAGAAAGTAGCGGACGTCAGCCGCTCGCTCCGCCGGTTCGGGGCCGCACTTCAGGTAGATGGGACTGGAGTGAGCGTAGATGGAGTGGTGGAAGCTGTCGCGGCAGTTGCCCCGCAGTCTGGCGGCGACCCAGCCGTCGCGATCTATCGACGTGCCCCAACTGAAAACGCCCTCCCTGAGAGGCTCCTGCCATTCCCAGCGGTGAACGACGGCCCCGTTGAGGATGATTTCGGCGGCGTCGATCGGGTAGTGTGACCGGAAGCTGACTTCGGCTTCCAGCTTTCCGCTTCCTCCAAGCTCGACCGTGTCTCCCAGTCTCTGATCGTTCACTCTCAGATCGACGGCCGGGCCGTTGGTGATGAAGGTGCGGCCCGCCTTCATGCCCTCGATCCAGCTGGCGTAGGAAAACTCCTCGTCCGTGTTGACGTAGACGCGGTTGTTGGAGCAGACGAACCAGTCCGTGCCCGTGGAGGCCGGCAGCGGGATGCCGCAGTTGAGCAACTTGTACCATAAATCGTACTCCGGATCCATCCAGAACGGATCGAACATGTTGAAAGCGTCCAGTTTGCTGAGGGCGGCTGCGACGGGCGCCTCCATGCCGCGCCCATTGTGGCACCAGATCACGATGCCTCCCTGATCGCGGGCGTCGTCGCAACAGACACAGAGAGGCGGGTAGTCGGGATCGAACTGCGCCGTCAGGATATGCCCGCGGCTCACTGGCTGCACGAGGTTGCGGATGTTGAGAAACATGACGTGGCCATAGCCGAACCCCCACGGAGATTTCTCGCCGTAGTGGCGGTTCTCTTCACCGATGTCGAGCACGTGGTGAGCGGTCGTAAACTCGTTCATGACCCCGAGGGGGTACTTGTTACTGGCGTACGGGAGCTGCCGCCGGTCGAGGACACTGACGACGGTGACGTTGTAGCCCTCGACGCTGCAGTCGATTCCGAGCCGGTCGTCCGGCCGCGTCTCCTTTTCGTCGTAGTGAATGTGGGTATTGCCCGGATACCAGTTGTCCTCCTGCGGGTAGTACCAGCGATTGATGGGGATCTCCACGTCCATGGCGCCAGATGCCGAGGCCTCGACGACGACGCGGGCGGGCTCGTACTCGGTGCCGCGTTCGACGAGGATATCCGTCCGTCCCCGCTCGACGCGGACCTCGAACTCGCCGTCGCAGAAGAAGAACGGGGTGCCCGATCCGATCTTGAGCACCGCATCTTCGGGTCGCCTGAAGCCCCCGGCGCAGTCGACGACGTGGACTTTGGCGTCGATCTTCTGATTTGTCGAGGAATCGACGATGGTGCCATGAATGATTGCCATGAGGTCCTTTTCCGACGATCAGTTCAGTTTGTACTGCTCGTATGGTTGCTCGCAGGGATTGCCGCGACTGATGTGCATGAGGCAAGCGCCTGTATCGATGATGACGGAGAACACGGACGTCCAGTAACCGCTCACCGGGTCGTCGCTGGAGTGGCGGCAGATCGATCCGGGATAGTTGTCGTGATCCCTCAGCACATCCATCAAGCGTTCGAGCGCCAGAGGTTTGTCACCCTCCTGAAACAGGGTGTCGACGCGTATCTTGCGAGAGCCGGACTGGGCCAGCTCGGGAAACTCGTCGTTGATGGACAGCAGGTCGGGATGGACGCAGTGATTCGTGTGCGTAACGATGCCATCGCCGCTATCGACGAGCACGTGAACATCGTCGAGGGTGACCTCCAGATCCGCCGGACCCTGCGGTGTAGCGAGAATGATGTTGGCCGGAATGGCCCGATGGGCGCGTCTCACGGCGCGGACGGCCTCCTCAAGGCAGTCGGCCTGGTAGATCCCCCTCACCGTGAAGTAGTGAGGCACCCCGAGCGACCGACTCGGCGCTGGCAGGGTATTCAGGCAGACGCCGATGCCCGCATCGCTGACACCTATATAGGAAATGAGGCCGGTCTGCGTGATGGTCATGTGCGTCGGCTCGCCCTCCGGGCGACGGGTCAGCACGACCGTGAACGGGTCCAGGGCAGGGTCGTTGTCCCAGTTCTGTCCGACGAGAGCTCTCCGGTCGGCGCCGGCCGACGGCGCGATCGAGAAAGAGGTGCACGCGGCGTCGGCATCGGCGCGCAGCTGGTTGCGCACCTGCAGCATCATGAGCTCAGCGAGCGACACGCCCGAGCTGCGCGACATTCCTAGCAGCTCTTCGAGCATCGGCGGGCTGTAATCTTCCACGAACTCGATACAGCGAGCGGCGATGTCGAGGGCGGCCGCGCGCGACACTGCCACGGTCAGGTTGAGGCGCTCGATGGCGATGGCGCTGAAGCCGCGAATCTCCTCGCGCAGTGCCTCGCCGATCTGCTCACCCATTTCGAACGGCGCGCCGCTGACTTCAACCTGCTTGTATCGAGTCGGTACGGTCACGAGCCTCTAACCGTGAGCACGACCTTACCGATGTTTTGGTTGCGCTCGAGTATGTCGTGGGCATCCTGTGCCCGGGTAACCGGGAGTACTGCGTGAATGATCGGACGAATGCGATCAGTCATGAGAGGTTTCCAGAAGCGCTTCTGGAATTCGCGGGTGATGTGCGCCTTCTCCTCCACGGTGCGGCTGCGGAGTACCGAGCCGATGAGGCGGAGGCGCCGGCGAAGCATCAGCCCCAGATCGATCGACGCCGTCGATCCGCCGAGCACGGAGATGACGACGAGGCGGCCCTGCGAATTGAGGAGATTCAGATTCCGTTCCAGATGACTGCCGCCGGCGATGTCTAGGACGACGTCGGCGCCGCCACAATGGTCGAGAATGACCTGCGAGAAGTCGCCCTCCTTGTAATCGACGGCGAGCTCGGCACCGAGCTCACGACATACAGCCAGCTTCTCTGCAGTACCGGCTGTCGCCAGGACCCGGCATCCAGCCTCGCGGGCCATCTGGATGGCGGCGGTGCCGACGCCGCTGGCGCCGCCGTGAATGAGCACGGTCTCATCCTTCGACAGGCCCGCTTCCATGAAGAGATTGACGAAGGCGGTGTAGAACACCTCGGGGATCGCGGCGGCCCGCTCGAAATCCCACTTGTGAGACACGGGCATGACAAGGGCGCGATGCACGGCGACCTGCTCGGCGTAGCCGCCGCCGGACAGCAGGGCGCAGACCCGGTCTCCGGGCCGCCAGGGGCCGGCCGCCTCGCCTGCTGCTGTCACAACGCCTGCCATTTCGAGACCGAGATATGGCGGTGCCCCCGGGGGAGGCGGATAGAGTCCCGCGCGCTGCAGCAGGTCGGCGCGGTTGACCGCCGTGGCGTGGATGTCGACGAGCACCTCCTCCGGGCCGAATTCGGGGTCGGGTACTGATTCCCAATTCAGATCGGCAGTGCTCGTCTCGGAGTCGACGACGATGGCTTTCACGGCCGAGAATATCTCCCACTGAAGATCAGCGGACAAGGACTGGCGGCCGGCAGTCCTTGTCGTTAGTTAAGAATCATGACCACCTCCGGACCGGAGCTCGTCCTGTTTTACGATCGCAAGTGCCCCCTGTGCAGAAAATTCGTGCAGTTCATCGAGCGCCTGGACGGCGAGGGCGCCATAGAAGTAGTGGATCTCGCGTCGCCGGGGATAGAGGAACGGTTCAAGTATCTCGACCTGGACGCCGCCCGCCAGAATCTGACGGTTTGCGACCGACTGCGGAAACCGTGGCACGGGGTGGAGGCGATCCGCCGGATCACCAAACTGCTACCGGGTGTGAGGCGATTGACTTGGGTATACCGGCTGCCCGGTGTGACGCCGGCGGTGGGCAGGGTGTATCGCTCCGTGCAGCGAAATCGCCAGCGACTCTGCCTGAAATGCGGCGAAAAATGGATGCCATCGCTCAAAAGCAGCGTCAGGAAGAGGCGGGGAAGGAGGTGAGCGCAGCCTAGCTTGCCGAATGCGGCGCAGGACTATACATTTCATTGTAAGTCACAGCCACGTCTATACTTTCGCACGGATAGTCAAATGGCGAATCGCGGCAAAGAAATCGAAGGGGTCATCGTTGAAATCTTCGGTGAGGAGTACCGTATCGGTGGCGACCCCGGGGAAGTTCAGCAGGTGGCCGATTACGTAGACGTCAAGATGCGCGAAATCGCCGAGACCCACGACGGCAAGCTGCCCAAGGCCCAAGTGGCCATACTTGCCGCCATGGAAGTGAGCGCCGAACTGTTCGGAATCATGAAGGATCGCACCGAATTCGCCGAGAAAGCCCACGCGAGCGTCGATCGGCTCACGAAGCTCGTGGAGGAACGGGCGAATATGTCTTCGGCGCCAGTGGAGGAGCCCCCACCGCTGGAGCGGCGCCTGCGTGATCAGACCATCAGATTGGACGGGTCGACATCCGCGGACGAATCCAGGATAGAAGACGCGCCCCGACTGAGAGATCCCTCCGCCGTGTCATGAGGCGCGCTCTCCTGGCTGCCTCCTGGGCAGCTGTGGCTGGATGCGCCAGTACCCCCGATTACAACAAGGCAGATTGTCCCACCTTCACCGAGGTCGGACCGGTTCGTGTCAATCCGGCAGGCGCCCTGGACCGGCATTTCGGTCTCGAGGCGGCGTTCAAGGTCTGTCCTCCAGACGCCGGGGAGGCGGAGATCCGGCGCAAGCGAATCGAGCTGAAGCACAATCTCATCAGCCTGCTGAGCAGCAAGACCGAAGACGAGGAGCTAGGGGTCAAATGGTGTGTAAACGACTCAGGCGGCGATCTTCTTCCTTTGCGCGATGGGTGATCCGTTTTCGTAGCACTCCCCGGCGTAGACGTCAGCCATGAGATGCGGTGCATTGAGTCGCCGGAATCGTTTCTCGGCCACCATCAGTACCCGCCAAATGAGGGCGGTGGCATTGGCCACCTTCCTGTATCGTTTGGCCGCATTGGTTCGCAACCGTACCGAAGCGAAGGGACTTTCGACGACGTTGGTGGTGCGCAGGTGTTGCCAGTGGGCCTCGGGAAAGTCGTAGAATGTCACCATACGGTCCCAATCGCGCTCAAGGATATCGACGGCGTCTGGACACTCGCGGCGAAACCGTTTGGCGAA
>CBDBIJ010000108.1:0-6050 GCA_965205655.1 Candidatus Latescibacterota bacterium | reverse complement strand
TTCGGAAGAACAAGGCCGTTCTTGATGCAGAAATTTGTCCGTGGAGCAAAGTGGACGGCCATTCCTATTATCAAACAGAGTCGAGTTCAATCTAAACCCCAACTGATTTTGATATGGGGAATACCAGGGAGAGCTTCGGTGCCTTCGTCAAACGCTTCTGAAGATTGGCGTGCAGCGGTGGCAGACGCCTGATCAGGAAAGTGCCCTCCAGGACGTCGAGATAATGGTTGACGGTATGCGTCGACACGGTGAGGGAACGCGCCAGATCGGACACGTTCAGGAGATTGCCGTGCACGTGCGTCAGCATCGTCCACAGCCGGCGCAGCCTGGCAGGCGGCAGGTTCAGACCCAGTGCCGGTACGTCTCTTTCCAGAAAGGTCGTGACGTAGTTGTCGAGCCAGGCGACCCGTGAATCGAAGCCCCTGAGCGCGTGAACGGGCGGGTAGCCCCCAAAGAACCAACGATGCTTTTCGTGGGAGGCGCCGGCAAGCTCCGTCGAGAGAAACGGAGTCAGCTCCAGGATACCAACGCGACCGGCCAGGGTCTCCGAAACACCGTGCATCAATTGTGGGCTGGCCGACCCTGAAAGAAAGAACGAACCGTCCCTTCTGCCCACCTCGGTCGATGACGTGACGAAGCAGAGGAAAGAGATCCGGAAGACGCTGGGCTTCGTCGACCACAACCTGGCGCGGGTTTGCGTCGAAAAAGCCTTCTGGATCCACCTCCAGCAGGGCGAGATTCGATGGCCGCTCGAGGTCCAGATGCCTCCAGCGAGGGAGCACCTTGCGGACAAACGTACTCTTGCCTGACTGGCGGGGTCCTACGATAAGCACGCACGGAAACGTCCTGAGCAAGGACCGGAAGCGCTTTGTCAGGTTTCGAGCCACATAATTCACACCTTGTAGTTTAGAATGCGTCATTCCAAAATGCAAGTTATGGAAACCCCGCTCAGCTCGGAAGTCGTGCCTCCGCGCCCCCAGGAGTTCGGCTCCCGAGCCCGTCCGGATGCCTGCGGAACCGCTCGTGATCAGGAGTCATCTCGATCGGGCGCAGCAGGTGCCAATCTCGAAACCCGTAGCGGATTGAGCGCGGAAAAGCTCTTGCCAAACGGCTCAAATGTTATTACTATAGTAATAACATGAGGGGTGACCATGATTGAGCTCAAGGTCCGCAAATTCGGCAATTCGCTCGGCGTCGTCCTGCCGAAGGAAGTCATCAACCGGCTGCGTACGAAAGACGGGGAACCCCTGTTCCTGATCGAAGCGCCGGACGGCGGTTACCAGTTGTCGCCCTACGATCCCGCTTTTGAAGAGAAGATGGCGAAAGCTGAAGACATTATAGGCCGCTATCGCAACGCGCTGCATGTTTTGGCCAAGTGAAGGAACCGCTCTGGATCGAGATGCAAGACGCGCTGCTGCTGCACGCCCGCCTGATGGCTCTGCACGGCGGCGCTGCAGGCGTACGTGACGAGGGCTTGCTACAATCCGCACTGGCGCGGCCGCCGCAATCTTACGCGTACGCGGAAAAGCCCGACATGTTCGACATGGCGACGGCCTACACGGCGGGCATCGTCGGCAACCATCCTTTTGTTGACAGCAACAAACGCACTGGCTTTGTGGTCGGCGTCCTGTTTCTGGAGTTGAACGGGAGTCGCTTCACCGCCACAGAAGAGTCCGCGGCTCAGGCCGTTCTGGAACTGGCAGCCGGTGCACTCGATGAACCGAGCTACGCGGCTTTCCTGCGAGCAAACACCAAAGCGGAATGAGCTCTACCTCGGACGTTTCGCACACAATTCTGTACTCTCTTATCCAGCATAAGTTCGCGCAAATGGTTGAGTATATCTGTCTCAGAGAATCTATGAGTAGGCACGGGCCTTGCGATAGTGATCGCTTTGGTTGCCATCTTCCAAGAGCATTGGTCTTTTCGGAGTCAGGCGTGGCAGGTGATCGCCGTTTCTTACCTGGCTGGATCGCGTAACACGAGTGGAAACCGCTGTGGATAAATCACTGCTCGATATCGTCTGGGTCATGGTTTGTGCCGGTTTCGTTTTTCTGATGCAGGGAGGCTTTCTCTGCGTCGAAGCAGGCCTGACCCGCAACAAGAACAACATCAATGTCTTTCTGCCTCACAGCAAAAGGCGTGGTAGCACAACCGCTTGGTTAGCCCGACGAAGGATCTCGTCGCTCATGGGTTTTCTCCCTCACCGATGTCGAATTCAGCCTTGAACTCCAGCCATACCTCAGGCGAGACATCGACCGTAGCTGCTTCGTAGGCCTCTTCCACCTGTTGCTTGTTGGCCGGCCCGGGCATGACAATGCCGTCTACCGGCGCCGCCAGACAAAACTGCATCGCCAGGTGGCGGATATTCACATCCCGATCCCCGCACCACCTCCACATGGCGTGGGCCGTGGGCTCGGCTTCGAGATTCGGCTCGACTCCGGTCAGCCGGCCCATTCCCAGAGCGCTGGCCAGGATGAGCCCGACATCGTGCTCGCGAGCCAGTGGCATCGTCGTCTGGGCGAGCGACTGGCTCAGTAGCGTGTAGTCGAGAAAAGACAGGACCACATCGATCTCACCCGTTTCGATCGCCCGGCGGTGCACGGCAGAAGCGCGCGTGCCGATGCCGATATGGTTGATGAGTCCTTCTGCCTTCATCTTCACAAGCTCGTCGAGGGCATTGCCGGGTGCGAGGGGATCCTCGATCTCGTCCGCATCGGGATCCGAACTCGACTCCTCCCGTGAACCGTGAATGAGAACGACGTCGATATAGTCGGTACGGAGCAGCTTGAGGCTGTTCTCGACACTCCAGCGAGTCGTCGCCGCTGAGAAGTCGATGAGCCGTTCCGGAAAGCCGTGATGTCCGGGTCGTTTGTAGGACCCGATCTTGGCCTGGATGTAAATGCTGTCGCGCTGAATCCCTGCAAACGCTTTGCCCCAGCGATCTTCGTGGCCACCCGGGTACGTATCGAAGTAGTCGATGCCCAGTTCGAGGGCTCGCTCAACGCCTTCGACAGTCTCGCGTTCCGGACCGTGGTAGAGGTCTGCTCCTCCCAGTCCCATTGCTTTCGGACGCATCTCCGTACGCCCCATGCGTCGCGTCTCCAGCTCGGCCATCCTTCCTCAGCTTTCTCGGTCGTCAGGCGACCGTTCATTCCCGATCCGGTTCTTAGTATAGAAACGTCAGTGGCTGCAGCACATTTGGCCCGATTTCGCAGAGTCTTCTAGATTCCCAGTCGCTGCGATAGGGCGACTTGGCCAACCGGCCGTCAGAAGTGATACACGACTGCGGTAGCTCCTCTCGAGCCAAATGGAGTAGATTTGGCCCATGGTTGCGCGCTCTCCCTTTACCGTCAAAGGTCTCGTCGTCGGCAGCCTGTTCTCTCTTTTGATCGGTGTCGCCGCTCCGTACGGAAGTATCGTCATACGTGGGTCGTGGTGGGGCCTCAACGCCTCCGCGCCCGGCGCCATCTTCCTGTTCTTCATCTTCACCTTTCTCATCAATATGCTCATCGGTGTCATCCGCCGTCCCTTCGCTCTCGGCCGCGGCGACCTCGTCCTCGTCTACTCCATGCTGCTCATGGCACTCACCGTGCCGACACAGAACTTCCTCGTCTACATCATCCCCACCATATGCGTTCCCTACTACTCGGCGAGTGTCGAAAATGACTGGGCGACGCTCATCCACCCCTATATCCCCGAATGGATAGCGCCCCAGGATTTCGACGTCATCAGGCATCTGTACGAGGGACTGCCTGCGGGTCAGGCGATTCCGTGGACATCGTGGATCGTCCCGCTCGGCGCCTGGTTTTCCCTCTTCGGCGCTCTCAGTCTCATGATGATCTTCATGTCCGTCATCCTCCACCGGCAGTGGTCGGCCAACGAACGTCTGGCCTACCCGATGATTCAGCTGCCGAGGCAGATGATCGAGGAGGGTGACAATCCCCTCAGGCACATCAAGCCATTCTTCAGATCCCCGGCCATGTGGGCCGGATTTGCTGTGCCCTTCGTTCTCTTCGGCCTCACCGGACTGCATCACTACTTCCCCATCGTCCCTGACTATCCTTTTTCCCACGGTGGCATCGAGCTCTTCGAGGGAGTCGCGCTGCCGCTGGTGGTGAGCTTCGCCTGGATCGGTTTTTTCTATCTCGTCGATCTGAACATCGTCTTCAGCATCTGGTTCTTCTTCGTCGTGTGCAAGCTCGAGGAGGGCGTTCTCAATACCCTGGGAGTTTCGAGCCGGGAGGTCCTGAGCCAGTACGACAACTACTACTCCGGGACGGCCGACCTGACGCATCAGGCTACAGGGGCCGTCATCGCCTTCGTCCTCTTCGGACTCTGGACGGCCCGTCCGCATCTGGCGGCGGTCTGGCGCAAGGCATGGGGATCCGACTCTGCAATCGACGACAGCGAAGAGATCGTTCCCTATCGCGTCGCCTTCTTCGGATGGATTGCCTGCGTCGTCTTCATCGCGTTCTGGCTGTGGCTGTCCGGCATGCCCGTCGTCACCTTGCCCCTTTTCATCGGCATGGTGCTCGTCTACTACATCATGATCACCAGAGTCGTGACCGCCGGTGGCATTCCAACCGCGCGACCACCGATCGTGGCGCCCTATGTCGTCATTTCGGGAATGGGCGCCTCCGTCCTCGGCAACAAGGGCCTGGTGGCGATGGGATTCGCCATGGGCTGGCAGGCGAAGATGCGTCTGTTTCCGATGGTCGCCTGCGCCAACGCCCTCAAGCTGGCCGAGATCGTCCGCGGACCGAAGAGACGATTATTCTGGGGAATGCTGCTCGCCCTCGTGTGCAGTCTCGGAGGGGGAACGTGGCTCCTGCTGACCCTGAGCTACGAGCACGGTGGCATGAACATGGTTGGGCCCTTGCTGGGAAACGGCAACAACTGGCATTTTCTGAATCCACAGTTGAACAGCCCACCCGAAGCCAACGTGCGGGGCTGGATTACCACCGGATTAGGCGCAGCCATCGAGGGATTTCTCATGTGGGCCCAACACCGCTGGTACTGGTGGCCCCTTCACCCCCTCGGATTCGCCATTGGCGTCGGCTTCATCACCGGCCACATCTGGTTTTCGGCGCTCCTGGCCTGGGCCCTGAAGACCTTCATCCACAAATACGGCGGCAACGCAGCGCTCTCGGGACTCAAGCCGTTCTTCCTCGGCCTCATCATGGGGGAGGCGTCGAGTGTCGGATTCTGGCTCTGCGTCGACGCCCTCACGGGCACAACGGACAATCACATCTCCTCGATGTGACGCAGCCGCCTGACTTTTGGTCATCGAGTCGGCCGCTACAGCAGCGCACAGGGGACCGCGGCCGTTGCTGCTTTTAGTGCGTGCGACGATCGTTGCGCGTCACATCAACAACGAATCACGAGCGTACCCCGACTCGATCGGCCGAAGGTCAACTCGGCCATAGTCCACGGTCCGTCGGCGGTGGTTGTCACGGATCCCGTGTCAAATTCGACTTTCGCTCCCGACGCGCCGTTCAGATGTCTGAACTTGAACCGCACGGTGCCGAACCCGTGGAGGGTCATTTCGTAGCTGTTGCCGGATCGCCTGAGTTCATCGATGAAGAGGACCTCGTCTTCGGAAAGGAGGACGAGATCCTCCAGCCAGATCACTTCGCTGAGCGCCCCTTCTTTCAACACAAGCGGGACTTCCCTTTCACCCAGGGTGAGGGTGCAGGGCCGCTCGTTGCCCGCCTCTGCCCAGTGCGTGTTGAGCAGATGGATTCGCCGGACCTGGGTTCCTTCCTCAATGCGTACCGTGTAATACACGTCGCCGCACGCGTCGTTCAAGCGGACCGCAGCGGGCACCTGCCCCGCCAGGCCGCGCACCAGTTCCGTCATGAACGGAACGAGGTGAGAGTTGCCCGGGAAATCGCTGGTGAGGAGCAGGTAGGCTGCGCCGCGACCCTGCTGGTGTCGAATCAGGATCGGTTTGCCGGTCACGCCTTCACGGGCGATGACCTCCGCTCCGCACAGTTCCACCTCCTCGAGATAGACGGGATCGTGATGGGGTCGCACCGTCGTCTGCGACG
>CBDBIJ010000107.1:0-4103 GCA_965205655.1 Candidatus Latescibacterota bacterium | reverse complement strand
ACCAGGTGCCAGAGTGGACTTTGTGTCGATCTCCGTCAGCGTCGCGCAACGCCAGGAAGCGGCCATTCACGAGATAGAGATCTACGCGAAACCTTCCGTCGAGCGGAGTTCCTACATCTCCGACATCATCGATTTCGAACGGCCTTTCGCGTGGGGCGAGCTGAGCTGGAGCGACCGGCAGGAACGCGGTGCCGAAGTGCGCATCCACACGCGCAGCGGCACCTCACTCGAGCAGAGCACCTACTGGCGGAACACGGGCCGCGGCAACAAGGTTCCGCTCGTGGGCGATAACACGGCGCGGCAGTATCAGCGACTCGCCCTCGGCGAAAGAGCGGGCACGAGCTACAACCTGGACGAATGGAGCTTCTGGTCAGCGCCGTACGAACTTTGCTGACAGTTCCGGTACGCCGGTCGTTTCCGCAGGTCCGCGGCGGTTTTTTCAGTTCATGGTCGACATCGTCCCCTTTGGAGAGTCCGGCGGTGAGGTCAGTTTTCTCGAGTTTCGCGCTTCGCAGCCGCTCGCCTCGGGGCTGATCGGTGAGGTCTTTCCGAATCGGGCTCAGATTGCCGAGTCGTCACCCTTCACCTACTACCTGAAACCTGCGATCGCCGGAGGTGCAACCGGATTCAACGGTCTGGAAATGACGAGCTCATCGATCATTGACGGCGTCGCGGCACTGAGAATTGGAGAAGTCGATGTCTCGCTGGACCTGGACGCGGACGTGGTTCCCCTCGACGTGGAAGGCCGGCCAGTGGCCAGTTTCCCTGCAAACGGTTTCCAGCTCAATTTTGGTGGCAAGAGACTTCTTGACGGGGATTCCGGCACGCCAATCGAGGTGGACTTCGATGCCCGTGTCCTCAGATCGGGCGCCACGTTCGACGTGCACGTGCTCGATACGGATCAACCGCTGGCCGTGCACCAGAAGGTCGAGGCCGGCAACGCCAACAGCCTGATCGAAGGAGACAGGGTGTCCGTCGTCACCACGGTGGGTGCAGAATCGCTGTTGCAGGCAGTTGTGACGAAGGTTCTTTCGCCCAATGACGACGGCGCCAACGATGTTGCGTCCATCTCCTATGACATCCTGGAGATCATCGGCGCGTCAGAGGTCACCATCGAGATTGGCGACCTGTCGGGCCGCGTCGTCTCGGTGGTCTATTCCGGGCGGGATGCCGTTGGGCACTACGAGCGCGAACGGTGGGGACTCGACGACGGCGGCGATCTCGTTCCCCCAGGCACCTATCTCTACCGGATCGAAGTGGACATCGACCGGTCCGAGAAGGTCACGCAGATTGGCGTTGTCAACGTCGTATATTAATGTCCGTCATGACTGCTGATCTATCCGAACGCATTGTCACAATCGAGAAGGTCACCCTCCACGGAAAACGCCCGCGCAGCATCGGCCACAACGCTCGCATCGGCGTCCACGGCCCGGGTGCAAAAGACTCTGTCGTCCGCATTCACACCGAGAGCGGCGCCGTTGGTGTCGGCTGGTCCCGTATCGACCGCGAGCATGCCGAGCAGCTGCTTGGCAAGCGCATCGACGAGCTCTTTCAACTTCCCGACGGCTGCCTGGAAGCGGGACGCGCCATCGATCTATGCCTCTGGGATCTCGTCGCCAGACTCGCCGGCCTGCCCCTCTACAAGCTCCTCGGCGCGCGCGGTTCGCGCGAAGTCGAGCTTTACGACGGCTCCATCTACATCGACGACCTGAAAGCGACTGACGAAGAAGCTACTGAGCTCTTTCGCGAAGAGGTCCGCAGCGGCCAGGAGCACGGCTACCGCAACTTCAAAATCAAGATCGGCCGCGGCGCGCGCTGGATGCCGATTGCCGAGGGACTGGATCGCGACGTCCTCGTCATCCGCACCGTGCGCGAAGCCGCCGGACCGGAGGCCAAGATTCTCATCGACGCCAACATGGGCACAACCCTCAACATCGCCCGGGAAATTCTCCGCCGCTGCGCCGACGTCGGCGTCTACTGGTTCGAGGAGCCTTTCGCCGAGGACATGGCCATCAACCAGGCGCTCAAAGAGTTCATTGTGGAGAGCGGCTACGACACCTTCGTGGCTGATGGCGAGTTCGCGCCGCCTCCCTACTTCTTCGACATCGTTGAACAGGGATGGATCGATCTGGTGCAACACGACTTCCACTCATAGGCCTCACCTGGTGGCGAAAAACTGCAGATCGCATCGCGCCCTGGGGAGCCCGCTGTGCCCCCCACACCTGGGGCAGCATCATCGAGCGCTACGCGCACAGCCACTTTGCCGCCTCCGTCCCAAACTATTCACTCCTGGAAGCCGCCCCCGTCGAGATGCCCGGCATCGTCCTGGACGGCTGGGAGATGCGCGATGGCAAACTCTTTGCACCGGCTTTGACCTCGAGCCCGATGTGATCGAAAAGGGCGTGCTGGAAGAGGACGGATTCAGACTGCATTGACAACACCATCGTCATCGACGACGTCTATGCCAGCCCCAGTACCTGCGCAGTTCAACTATGGAGACGAGAGTGACGACAGCGCACGCTGAAAAACCAATTGACAGCGTCGAGAGCATTCCCCGCCGCGTTCTCGGAAAAACGCAGGAGCTCGTGCCCATCCTCGGCCTGGGTACCGGCCCAGGTGGCCTGGGCATGAACGATGAGGACGCCATCGCGCTCTATGAGCGCGCCCTCGAGTTGGGGATCACTTACATCGACACTGCCCCCGGGTACAACCGAGCCCACGCTCAGCTGGGAGAGGTCCTGCCGTCGCGACGCGACGGGCTGTTCATCGCCAGCAAGGCGCACACAGCCTCGTACGACGAAGCGTTGCAGGTGGTGGAGCAGAGCCTGAAGGACCTCCGTATCGATCAACTGGATCTCGTCTACATCCACACCGTCGGCGGGCTTGACCCAAAGGAAATCCTCGCCAAAGACGGATCGCTCGCCGGCTTGCGCGAAGCCCAAAGCCGGGGACTGACCCGCTTTGTCGGCATCACGGCCCATCACCTGCCGTCACACGCAGCCGAAATCCTGACTCATGCTGACGTTGACGTCGGCATGTTCGCCGTCAATCCCGGAGATCGTCACATCTACAATTTTGAGGAGAAGGTGCTCCCCCTGGCACGCCAACAGAGCTGCGGTATTGCCGCCATGAAGGTGTACGGTGGCGCCGCGGGCGTGAAGTACGAACTCGAACCAGGTGAGAGTTTCCGACCCACCGCCATGGAGACGAGCGGCTTCAGCAACTACGAACACGCCTTCCGCTACACCCTCGACCTGCCCGGAGTTGCCATCAATGTCATCGGCATGTACAGAGAAAAGGAGATCGAGCAGAACATTCGCTTTGCCTTCGACTACAAGCCGCTGGCTGCCGCTGAGTCTGCTGAGCTCGACAGCGCGGGAATGGAGCTCAGCAAGAACTGGGATGAGCACTTCGGTCCAGCTCGTTGACTGTCGTTGATACTGCCTGCGAGTTCTGACCCTATCAGCCCGTGGTAAAAGCCACTTTTAGAAAAAAGTTAGAGCGGCGCGATGGTCGCACAGCGAAGGGCTACTGATGGGATCAAGAGGCGGCGGATGTTCAAGAATCCAACTGCGGGGCGACCAGGAGGCGTGTGAAGGTGCGAGCGCGCGCCGGAATAAGAACAAAATGAGCAAACACACACTCCTCATACCCCGCGGCGTGCCGTTGCCGACGAGTTTGCGCATGAGCAGGCCGAGATTGAATCCACACACGTGAACGAGCAGGCGTTTGAGGATGTTTTGTCGGTCCCGCAGAAACAACCGACGCATACCGCCAGTTTCGAACAGATGAGCGTACGGGCGTTCGAGCAACTCAGCGCGCTTCCGCCGCAACGCTTGCCCTCGGTTGCCGCGAATGCGTCGGCGATTGGCATACACCGCCTTCTGTGCATCTGCTTTGTCTTTCCATTTCCGACGACCCGATCCGGTTCGGAGATGCAACTGCGAATACCACTGACTCTCAGATCTACCAGCACGTCGTTGCTATGATATCCCTTGTCGGCCACCACTTCCGACAACGGTTTGGGATGCAGATGTTTCCTGGCCTCAAGATCCTTCGACACAGTGTCCAGATTCAGCTCGGTTTGCAACAGCGTCCACGGC
>CBDBIJ010000106.1:0-8652 GCA_965205655.1 Candidatus Latescibacterota bacterium | reverse complement strand
AATGTAGTCCGGGTCGCCGAGCTGCCCGATGAGGTCAGCTGCTCTGATCAGGCCCCCGAAATCACTCGTGTCTTCATGCGCCTTGTCCCGAGGCGGCGGGAAGCGCGTCATTTCGATATAGCTGCACACCAGATCGGGGTCGAGGTCGAGAAGCAGTTTGCCGCCGAAGCGCTCCTCGATGAACTGTTTGCTGCGGTCGACGTGATAAGGACTCAGCGTCGCATCCGTCGACCCCCTCGGAAGCTCGATGGTCTTGGCCTTCACGCCCGTGGCATACACGCCGTTGCTGTCGAGTGCGCAGACACCGCGGACGTAGCCGATGTCGTGGCACAGGAGCGCGGTGATGAAGTGGGCCCAATCCCGAGGAGAAACACCACCCTCCGTAAGGTGTTTCCCGATCAGGATCTGCTGGCCCACTGTCGTCACGAGCATGGTGTGTTCGACGTCGTGGTAGAGCATATCCGAGTTGGAGATGTTCTCCAGGGCGAAGCGCCCGATCCAGTTGACGAACTCACCGTACGCCGGCTCGAGCTCGCCGTAGGCGTCCCTGTAGTCAGCCTCCAGGCTCTGGCCGAACCTCTGGATGGTGAGGTATTTGAAGTTAAACAGCACGGAGCTATCCCGCAGGCGGCATGTACGCGGCGAACGTCTGGACGACAATCACGCCATTGCGGATGATGAAGGTATCGGTTCCCAAGGGAGCCGCCGTTCCCGCGGACCAGACGATGTAGGCGATCTCTCCGTCTGACTGCTCGAGGATCATCTCGAATTTTTCCCAGAAATCCGCAGGCAGAATTTCCGGTAGGCCCGCAAAGAAGGGCCGAATCTGACCATGTCCTCGAAGTGCACCGTTCGGTGTATATAACACGGCGTCAGCAGCGTAGTCCGACATGATTTCATCGAGGTCTCCCGCGACGACCGATTCGAGATGATGCGTGAGGACCGCTGCAGTCTGTTCGGATGACGACGCGTCCTTACCGCCGCACGACAGCAGGGGCAGACTCAGCACTGCGCCCGCAAACACCCCATAGATTCGCGCTCTCATGTGCGAAACTCCCTGTTACGTGTGGTTGATATGAGCGGCAAGATAAGCAGAAATCGAGGTGCAATCACATCAATCCGAGTGGCCGCGGCGGAATGGCGACATGACGTCAGCACCCTTGCAGAGCACACCAAAGCGAGACCGCTCCGGAGGAAGGCAGGAAGGTGAAAGCCCTGTCGCTCAAAGAGCCATGGGCTTTCGCTCATCGTCAACGGCGGCAAGACGCTCGAAACGAGACGCTGGAAAACGTCATATCGCGGAGACTTGCTGCTCTGCGGCAGCGCCAAACCGCCAGGCCCGTTTGCCGGCATTGCCGCTCAAAGGCCGACTGGGGCTGTTCGAGGTAGAGGACAAACTGGTCAGCTTCCGGTGAGGGAGCGAGGCGGGCCAACAAAGAAGGGGCGGCTGCAGGTCGAAAGGATTCCGCAACCGCCCTTTTCTTTTTGGTGGGCCCAGTAGGACTCGAACCTACGACCAACGGATTATGAGTCCGTCGCTCTAACCAACTGAGCTATGGGCCCTCAGGCTGGTAGAAGCTAGTGGATACCCAACAGCGGTCAAGAAACACCGCGCGAGGGCTTACTGTTTGAGAGCCACGCCGACGACCAAGCTGTTACCGACAGCGGTGTTACAGCCCGATGCGACGCCTATGAGCTCGACGCTGAACTCGGCTCGTTCCGAAACCCCGTAGATGATTCCCGGCGACAGCTTCAGCAGATTCTGATCGCCGACGAGATCACCCTGTGCTCCACCACTGCAGGATCCGCGGGTGCGCACGGCGGTGGCGAGCCCCTTGATCAGGAGGCGGTCCACCGTGTACCCGCCTTCAAGTGAAAAGAAGGTCTCGTCGTTGAAGATGCCGCCCCGTCTCCGATAGCCCACCTCACCGGTCACATAAGCCGGGACCGGATACAGCGAGTGGCCGAGCAGAAACCGGATATCGCCGTCGATTTCACCCGTTCCTGGAGGGACGCGAGTGTCGTCGTCAACCGGATAGCCGAGAGGGATCTTGCCGCCGAAGGCGAGAGATGTGATCAGCGGTTGCCGTCGCATGAGCCATCGTAGCCGCAGCTCGAGATCGCCGAGGCGCCGCGCGCGCTCGATGGCGACACCCTGGCCTGCGAATGTGCGCCGATCTTCGAGTCGCTTGTACGGTGTCGAGGCCACAAGGGTGAGCCAATCGGTCAGGCCGTATTCCGCATAGGTCGAGATGGTCAGATCACGCAGCTCACCATTTCCGAGCCGCTCGACGCGATCGCCGCCCTCGTCGAGGGATTCCGTCGACATGAGCCGTAAGAGGGCCGTTTTCGCGTAGTAACCGCCTTGCGGTTGAGTCCACGCACCCCCTACGACAACGGCGGGCATCCCCATCGAGAGCGCAGTCGCGAGGGCAACACCTCTTGTCGACAACGGTATTCTCAAAATCGGTATTCTCAAAATCGCCGGTGCGGATGTCTCGGCCGCAGCATCACGTGGCGGACTGCAGGCGCTGGCGATCCTGGATCAAACGGGACATTTCGGCGTTGATGCGCTCGACGTCGTCTCCCCGGGAGGCCAATACAGCCTCTTTCAATTCGCGCCGGGAGTCATCGATTCGTCTCGTCAGCGCCTCTTTCTGAAATCGCCACATGTGATCCTGCCACTGCTCGCGAATCTGTGCCTCGTCGAACCCTTCCATCGCGCACAGGGAAATGAGTTGAGTCAGCCGTTCGTCCGTCGTTTCGCTCATCAGCAGCGTCAAGTCGAGTCGTGTGTCGCTGTAATTCTCGAAGAGGTGTCGGACGACGCGTCGACACCTCTCATCAGTCAGGACATCAGGTGCCAGTTGCTGAGCAGTCGGAGCGATGAACTCCGGATGCAGGAGCAACAGACCGACAAATTCACGCTCCCGTCGCGGCGGGTCCGGGGGCGGCTCCTCAGTCGGCGGGGACACCTGAGTCCGACGCTGCACGCCCTTTGCCAGCAGGCCTTTCATCGTCTGACGCAAAGCCTTTTCGTCGATGCCGAAGCGCCCCGCCGTTTCCTGAAACAGATGATCCTGGCGAACCGGCTCGGTGCAGCGGGCAAACAGGGGTTGCAGGGCCCGCACAGCTTGATCTCTGCCGTTCATGCTGTGCAGATCGAACTGTGCGGCGAGTTCGCCAAGCACATAATCGAACGCCGGCTGTCCGGCGCCTATCTCAGCCTCGAGGGCCGGACCGCCTTTGTCTCGGGCGAACGAGTCGGGGTCGCTTCCGGTGGGCAACGACACAACACTGGCATCGACGCCGGCGGCGATCAGCACTTCGATGCCTCGCATCGACGCTGCAGAGCCGGCGTCGTCGCCGTCGAACAGGAGGACGACGCTGCGGGTATATCTGGTCAAGGCGCGGCAGTGTTCGTCCGTGAGCGCCGTGCCGGATGAGGCGATGACGTTCTCGATGCCGCGCTGGACAAGGCTCAGGACGTCCATGTACCCTTCGACGACGATGGCGCGGTCCCGCTTGCGAATTGCATCGCGGGCCGCACTCAGGCCGTACAGGATGGAGCTCTTGTGGTAGATGGGGGTCTCCGGCGAATTGAGATATTTCGGCTCGTCGTCCGGGTCGAGCGCGCGCGCGCCGAATGCGATCGTGCGATCTGACAGATTGGCGATCGGGAAGATGACGCGATTGCGAAATCGATCGTAGTAACCGCTCCCCTTGCGACTGGGCAACGCCAGGCCCGCTTTCTCGAGCAGGGTGGGCTCGAATCCCCTTTTTCCCGCCACCTCGAGAAAATCGGTCCAACCACCGGGGGCGTAGCCGAGCCCGAATCTGTCGATCGTTTCGTCGGTCAGGCCGCGATCGTGGAGATAGTTGAGAGCGGTGAGGCCGACGTCCTGTCTCAGCATGTGGTGGAAGTACTTGCGCGCCAGCTCGCTGACCCGGTAGAGCTGGTCTGCGAGCTCGTTCTCGCGGCCGTCACCGTTTGTCGGCAGTGGAATTCCTGTGCGCTCGGCAAGGAATGAGACAGCCTCAACGAAGCTGACCTGATCGATGTCCTGCAGGAAGGTGAAGACATTGCCGCCAGCCCCGCATCCGAAGCAGCGGAAGATCTGAAGCTCCGGATTGACGCTGAAAGACGGGGTGTTCTCGCTGTGGAACGGGCATAGTCCGAAGTAGTTCCGGCCTCGCTGCTTGAGCTGCACGTGCTCCGAAACGACGTCGACGATATCAGCCGTCGACCGAATGCGGTCAATGATTTCTTCTGGAATTCGCGCCATGGATGCCGTGTGTGGGCGACACTGTCGGATTCTGGAGGTTTAACCTATTTCGACTGTCAAACACAGTCAAAACGGAATAGCACACAACGACCCATTAAGTGTTTGCATGTCAGATGGTACCCACTCTGTAGTGGCACGATCTTGCGCACAAATCCGATACAGACACGAAAACGCCTCTTTTTTTGGCGAAATCAGCGATGCGGTGCGCTTCGTCACAGACAGCAGCGGAGTGTTCTCTTATCGTGTCTCATGGCGGGGTCAGCACGAGCTGAGAAGCCTTCATATTGGTTTCTTAACTTCTTATTTTTATACAGATTAGAAAGAAACACCCGCGACGGACAGGGACGTTACCAGGGGATCCACAAAGACAACTTCAGATCCAGAATCGGCCGTGAAAAACCCGGAAAATCCGCGGTCGTTTGGTTGCCGACGTCACAGAGAGAACCAGAGAAGAAATTCCTTGACTTGGGGTGACAAAGCCATACCTTTAGCACACTTTTCCACTTCCACTTCCACTTCTATGGGGAGTAAATCCTGTTCTCGCCTTGAGTTGGGGAACTTTTGACCCCGCGCGGCAAGTGCTGTTATCTTAGGCGCCGCAGTGGACAAATGCACCATTGCGTGTGAATAACAAAAGTTTGATTATCAGTCTCTACTTGAAAGAATCGACGAGGAGGATATAGGATCATGTCGAGAGGTACTAAGGTGTTTGTGGCCAGCGCAGGGCTCCTGACTCTGGCGGTGGCATTCATGTCGACGAGTCCGGCAGAGGCGCGCACGGTTTCTGAGTCAGTAGCAGCCGTCGACAACATCGCGCCGGATGCTCCAACCGCCGCGGATGCGTTTCCCGGCGCCGGTGGCGTCGAACTGTCCTGGACGGCATCACCGTCTGAGGGCTCGCGGCCGTCACCTGTTGGCGGCGACTTTACCTCGTTCGGCACATTCAGCAACGTCAGCGATGTGAGTGGATACAACGTCTGGTTCAGCGAGAGTGGCGCCCCGTTTGAGGCCATTCCCGGGCCGGGCGGTGGCCCACCAACCGTCGGTGCCGGCGTCACGGAATTTATCGACGCCTTGGCAGTCAGCGGGCCCAGCTACGTGTACAGAATCACAGCCTGGGACGGCACAAACGACAGTGATCCCGCCGAGACCGCTCCCGTGAGCCTTGGTCCCCCGCCGGTTTTGGAGGTGGAGACGGGCAGCATCAGCGGTTTGGAAGCAGGTCCCGTCACCCTCGTCGTGTCGAACACTGCCACGGATGTTGATGCGACGCTCTTTGTAACAGCCGAAACCTTCGGCGATGGTTTCGCTGTCTCGCCCACCACGTTGGAAGTGGCACCTGGCTCTGCGGGCAATCTCGAAGTCAGTTTCGATCCTGCGGGAGTCAACAACATCAACGGCACCTACGAGGCCCTCCTCACCCTGCGCACGAACGACCCGGATCCCGTCGACCGCTTCGTCCAGATCTTTCTGGGCGCAGTCGTAGCGGGTGGGGTCAATGCTGCGAACATCACGGTGAACACTGAGTCGATCAGTTTCGGCCAAGTACTCATTGGCGAAACCTCCAGCCGTGATCTCGTCATCACGAACAACGGCGGGGAGACGCTGAACATCAGCGCCATCACCCTGGCGGGAGACGGCGAGTTCACCGCCACTCCGGCGGGTACACTTCCCCTGGCAGTCGGTGGCGACTCTCAGACAACCGTGGCCATCACGTTCTCGCCAGTCGCCGCAGTGACCTCGTCCGCCACCCTGACCATCGAAAGCGACGCCTTGCTTCAGCCGAGCGTCGAAGTTGCCATCAGCGGTTCCGGTGTCACCGAGATCACCGGTCCAGGCACCGCATCCGCCACGGTCAACAACGTACAGGTCACCTTCAACGTCGACCTCGACCTGGCTGACCAAGCGGCGGTGGATCAGTTCAAGACGGACTTCAGAACCAGAATTGCCGCGGAGCTCGGCATCTCCGAGAGCAGAATCCTCAACATCAGCCTGTCAACGGGTAGTACGGTCGTCGACTTCCGGATCATCGACGATCCAGCAGGGGTCGAGCAGAGCGCTACTGACGCCGCCACCGCCCTCGAAGCTGCCATCACCGCCGACGCCACCGTCTTCTCTGACCTCGGCCTGGGCGATGCCTCGGGTGGAGTTGGGACGGAGGCTGTCGTCACCATACAGCCCCAGGATCCCAACGGCGCCCCGATTCTCGGCTGGTTCAAACGCGGAGAGGGCCAGGCCGGTCCAGTCTACAGAGTCGGACTGGACGATTTCTTCGTGTTCGGAGACGCTTTCGGTTCCAGTGTCGGCGATGCCGCGTTCAACACGAAGTTCGACATCGCCGGGCCGGGCAACACGCCTCCAGATGGCGAGGTCGGCTTCGACGACTTCTTCAAGTTTCGTGACGATTTCGGCAAAGTTGTCGACAACGCAGCCGATATCAAAGCACTGCTGGGTATAAACTGACCGAGCAGCTGCGAGACGAGATTTCCCAACCCGCCCCCTGCCTCCGGGGGGCGGGTTTTCTTTTGAAGTGTTTCGGTGATCTCAATCACCGCGTCGAGTTGCCAAAGTGTGCTATCATGAAACTCGATGCGGTGCCAGTCAGTGAACCCTTTTTTCTGCTTGACGTCGCCATATCGTCAGTGTAGCTTCAGACTTACGCCAATTCTCAACAGGCGCCCAGGACCTTGCCAAAGGAGGCAACACGAGATGAAAAAGCTCTTGAAGCGCAGCTTTGTGATGGCCATGGCCATGGCTTTGAGCCCCATATTCGTCGACGCAGCAACCATCTCAGAGCCCGCCCGGTCAATTGATAACATCCCCCCAGCATCGGTGACCAACCTGCGGGCCCTCGATGGCGAGGATGGTGTCTTTCTCACCTGGGAATTGTCTGTAGACGACGCCGTCTCCTTCACACCATTTGGAGATACGTTTGTCCCGCGGGGTGGCGTTCAGGGGTACAACGTCTATAGAGAGAGCGCGGAGCTCGGGGAAGAGCTCGTCGCATCGCTGGCATCCGGCACAGCAGAATACAGCGATATCACCGCGTCCGGCGGGGTGACGTACACCTATTCGGTGCGACCTTTCGACAGCGACAACGAGACCGCTCTCGAGGTGGTTCCAGGATCAGCAGACGACCTGGGCAGAATCATCGCTCGTGGCGGGCCACCGTCCGTCGTCGTTGTCGTGACTGTCAAAGGCAGCCTCGCGTTCGATGTGGAGCTCGATTTCGAGGACGCCGCCGTCATCGCCACCTTCCAGGAGGATTTCATCACTCTCGTATCTCAAGAGCTCGGCATCTCCGCGGACCGTATCCGCATCATCGAAATCAGGCCGGGAAGCGTCATCGTCGATTTTGAGATCCTGCCGCCACCGGAGGGCGTTGTCGAGCCGGCAGCGGACGAGGCACTGGCGTCTCTGATCGCGCTCGTCGAGGATCCCGCAACGGACGAGTTCGCCACACTCGCTCCCGTCCTCACGATCACAGATGAGACGACGAGCGACGCTGTCGTCATTCCCCAGCCGCTCGATCCCAACGGCACTGTGCTTCTCGGGTGGTTTACCCGAGGTGGGGTCAGCGTTGGATTCGACGACTTCTTCCAGCTGGCGGACAATTTCGGCCGCAGCTCCGACGACGAACTCTGGGACCCTCGGTTCGATATTGTTCCGAACGACGGCGTCGACTTTGACGACTTCTTCAGATTCGCTGACGATTTCGGCAAAACGGTTGCCAATGCCGCCGAGATTCAGGGCCTGCTCGGCAACTGAAGAGGTTGATCCAGCAGTAGGAAGACCCCGCCCGTACTCGAGGGTGGGGTTTTTCTTTGTGTGCACAGCCCTGCTCATCGCGCAGTGGACGCCCATCGCCGGTGCGCGGACCATATCCGATCCAGTGGCCAGCACCGACGACATTCCGCCGGCGCCACCATCACATGTGCAGGCGAGAGATCGGCCAGACGATGCCGGTGGTCACATCATCGTCACGTGGCTGCCGTCTGTAGACGACGTGCCGGTCTTCGTCGGCACCGGCGCCACAGTGATTCCCGCTGCGAGAGGACCGGGATCGTTCTATCGGCGTTCCGGAATCCACGGCTACCGCATTTACCGTACTGGAGAAGGGGAAGAGCAGCCCGTCCTGGCTGGGGAGGTGGGCCCACTCGAAGTCCAATTTGTCGATTCCGCAGTGGAGGACAACAGATCCTTCGTCTACGAGGTGCGGTCTTTCGACGAGGGTCACGAAGTCGGACCGACCCTCGAACCCGGGTCGACGGCGGACCTGGCGCGGCGAGCAAGAGCGGTCGACAATCTCACAATCCCCGTCGACGCGGACGGCGAGCCGATTCGAGGCTGGTTCAATCGCGTCGAC
>CBDBIJ010000105.1:0-24160 GCA_965205655.1 Candidatus Latescibacterota bacterium | reverse complement strand
AGATCCGGCGTGAGCTTGGAGGGGCGCCCGCGCGGATTCCTCGGCTGTTCTATCTGGTCGCGCTCGTGGCCGTCGTCAATAGCCATAGATGTTCTCCCCCGGTCATACGGCGAGCACCGGTTCTCCGGGGCGACCTCCACGCCACGTCTCAGCCTGGGCGACTGAGACGAGCGCGAGGCAGAGGATGAGATTCCTTAACCACATGTTCGTCTCCGAATCCGTATCCGATACAAAGCATCTGTGAACCGTTCCTCGTGACCGCCGAGGTAAATACCTCCCCGTACCACTCTAACAGCGGTTCGTCTGCTCTCTGGCTCCGCTTCTCGCGGCCAATGATGAAACCCCGACGACCGCGCCAGTTCTGCGACCCAGTTCTCGGGCTTCGCCGCCGTCGCTGGTCTCCTGATTACTGAAGGAACATCGATTCCGTATGTAGAACTCGCATGCTGCCTTGGCAGCTCTTGGATGTGTTATCCGATCTTCAATGGTGAACTGAACCCTCGCCAGGAATAGATACTGCGCGAACATATTGACGACCTGGCCGGTAGAGTGATCACGTAGCCGTCTGCGGCGACTGCCTTTGCCATTCTCCTTCCGCAAGATCATCTTCGAGGAGACCGACACGGAACCGGCGCGTGCGATCGACCCTCGTTACGTCTGTGAAATCTGCGGCTATAACCACACCGAAGCCGACAAGGGCCTGCAGATCGTCCAGGGGAAAGGCTGGTGGATCGCCGTCCGGCCCGCCGCACACGACATGCACACGCGGATTCTGCCTGTAATATTCTTGCAGGTAGGGCTCCTGCGCTTCGGCCAGACCGGGGAGCACCCGGGCAAGGCGGTCAATCCACTCGTCGGCCGAGAATACTCCAGCCGTCATGCGCGCGTGCCTTTCGCGGTCGTCACCGTCTTGCTCCCTTCAATGGCGAGCTTCGTCGTAGAGGCTGTCTGGCGCAGAAGTCGTGAATATCGTATCTCGTCAGCTGCCGTGCGGAAACGGCTCCACATCGTCGGATGCTCTTTCGGTCCATCCTCGACTCGATGCCGATCACGCGGGTCAGGACTCTCCTCCGAAGAGGCCAGGGCCATCGGCCGCGACCAAGGTCTTGCGGTGGCCGTGTGTGGACCTGCGGGCCGCGTCCTTCGCTTCGGTCCCGGTGCAGGCGTGGTTCTTAGCGAGCAAGCGCTTGAGCACCTCGCGGCGGGCGGCGGGGCTGATCGTGTAGCGAATACGGTCGTTCTCGGGGAGGGTCTCCACCTCGTGGAAGTTGTGCTCTAGATCGAGGTCTTGCCAGCCGTAGGCATCACGGACCGCGATGTCGAGCGTGATGTGCAGCCGGCGCAGTTCGAGCAGGGCCTCGAAGCCCAGGTTGACTATGTCCGCGTCCTTCTTGGAAGCCTTGGCAACCATCTCGGGCGACAGGTTTCGGGCGTGGAAAAGGTTGTAGATCTTGGTCAAGCCGAGCCAGAGGGTCTGCGTCAGTTCCTTGCGGTGCGCGTGGTAGCACTCGCCGAGCTCCGCGAGGACGGGATCGGCGGTCTGCCAGAGCCCGGCGGGGAAAGCATAGGTGTTGAAGCAATCGGAAGGCGAATAGCGAAGCCTTGTTTCCAGCGATGCGTGACTCATCGTCGATACGTCTCGTTTCCGACCAGCCGAACCGTACCAGCCATGGATGCGGCCGCTTCCCAACCCACGAGACTCCAGCGGTCGGAGTTGGCTCATGGCTCGTTGAGAGCCACGAGTCAGCTTGCCCAAGGTATACCGCATTGTGCTGGCGAGGAGATGCTGCGCTCGCCTGCGAACCCCAGCCGCCTGTCGCGCCCGGCCGGCGCGTCCGGTAGCCGTCGCCACAACACGTGCCGTCTTCGATAGCATGTCGCCATGCACGGCTGGCGGCTCCACTGCGGTACCGTGGCACTACTGACCGCCGTATTCGTCGGCAGTTGCCGGGGTCATCCGAACGCGCCGACGGATGCGCTGACGTTCGCCTTCGACTTTCGTGGCGGGCCTCAAGGATTCGTTGCCGGCTTCGCCGACTATCCGCCAGCCGATGCGGGCATCTACGAGTTGACTGCGGACTACCGCGCCCTACCGCCGCCGCTGGCGTCGCAGTCCGCCCTGTTCATCTCTGGCGTCAACCGGAGCGACGACCTGTTCATGTTCTTCAAGGGACCTATCGCGGGCCTCTCGCCCGGCGGGCGCTACATCGTCACGGTCAGTGTGGAGATCGCCACCGACACGCCGGCCGGGTGTTTCGGGGTGGGTGGCGCGCCGGGCGAAAGCGTCTGGATCAAGGCGGGTGCGACCGCCATCGAACCGCTCGCTATTCGCGACGGCTCCTACCTGCGCATGAACATCGACATCGGCAATCAGTCCGGCGGCGGGGCACACGCCGTGGTGCTCGGCGACATCGCCAACTCCAGAAGCTGCGAGCAGGCGCGTCAGTGGGAGCGTAAGGCCTTCGAGGGCCGACCAACGCCGACACCGATCTCTATACCTCCCAGTGGCCGGGCCTGGCTGCTGTTCGGCGCCGACTCGGGATTCGAGGCCCGGACGGCCATCTACTTCACCCGGGCGTCGGTCACCTTCACGCCGATGTGACCGGCGGCAACGCGACGGACGGTCGGGCGTGACGAGCACGCGCCGGGATGACGGCGCAATACGCCGACTACGTCGAACCGTGACGAGCGGCGGTCGAAGCGTCAGCGCGAGACCAGGACGCCGCCAGCCGTCTCAAACACGGCCTCGATGCCTTCCTGACCCGGCCACAGGACCGGGCACACGGGTTGGAGGCTCGTCACCGGGAAGACGTGGATCGCTATCTTCAGTGTTCCGAAATAGGGCCCGCCAAGCCGGCCGCCTTTGAGACGCGAGCGTAGCCGATCCGCATGTATCGCAAACGGCCGTTTGCGACAGACGGGCAAGGACGCCGGCCGGCAAGCACATCCGTGTGTCGTATCCCGTGTCTGATTCTCTGTCTTGCATACGTCGAGCGGACGAGCCGCCGCTTTACCGCTGTCGTTCCTCCAGCATCCGTTTCAGCGCTTCCACGCCGAGCGCTTGAAGGGTGGTGTCCTGGTCGAGGGAGAGCTGTCGCAGTTGCCGGTGTAGTGTTGGCGGGAGTCGGAGCAACACGCTTTTCATCGGTCCCGTGTCAGCGGACGGTGCCGTGTTCTCGCGCGGGCGCTTGTCTGCGCGCGCGGCGCTATGCACGGCGTCGGCAAGATTGGATTTACGCTTCACCATTGGTCTCGGCTCCGTGTCCAGTTAAAGAGTTCATCGATCTCGGCTGCGGCCTTCCCGCTTGGCGCAGACTCAGATGCGGACAATCCGGCTGTGAAGGCGTGGACGTGCTCGATTCGCTGATGCACGATGACGGGGCAGGCCTTCACACCGTAACCAGCGATGGCGGTCAAGGCTTGGTCCGTGAGCGGGTTGGCGACGGGCGCCGCGTTGATGACCACGGCTCCTGGTGTGTGCGGCGATCCGGAGCAGGTCGACATCTCCGACGACGACGCGCTCGCCGAACTGCTGGCGCTCAACTTGGCGAATGGCCGCTGAAGAACGAACATGCCCACGCCTAAACGCTCACGATGGACCAGGTGGCGTCCGTTTCGCAGCGGGCGATGGCGACCGCTAGCATCACATCGGTGGTAGACGCGCCGCGTATCTTGAGCAGCCAGCAGGGCGATCCACTCCGTCGCGCGCTCGGTCCAGCCAAAGGCTCGAGCGCCAGGTCGCGGTCGTGCAAGTGGGGGATCAGAGCTCATACCGCAGAGACAGGTGCAGCCCGTGGCTCCGCAACGGGGCCTGTGTCGGCGCCAGATCGAGCCCCACCGGGTCCCGGCTGCCGTCGAGCCATTCAACCCGGCCCGGCCCGGCGCCGGTCTCGATGACGCCGGCATTCGTGTACCGCCAGGCGAGATCGAGCGTCGCCCGCTCGCCCCACGACATCCCCAGGCCAGCCGTCAGTCTCCAAGTCAACCCCGTCCGGCGGGTGCCCGGCACGAGGGTCCGCGTCTTCGGGGAACGTCATGCGCGTCTCACCGCTGACCACGCGGGCCGCCCCGAGGCCACCGCCGACGAAGGGGCTCAACGGGCCGAGCGGGCGCACCCCCAAGCCGGGGAGATCCACATACACGGCCAGGATCCCAGACAGCGAGGACAGATCCACGGACACGGATTGCTCACGGTCGGGGGCCAGGAAGTTGGCGTGACCATCGAACGTAAATCGCGGCCGGTAAGTCAGAAGGGCCTCCAGCCGCACGGCGGGCGCCACGGCGTACCCGAGCCCAAACTCAACGCCTGCGACCGGGCCAACGTCCCCCACCGACCGGAGCGGCGCGCCATCACCGCCCACGCCGCAGCCGTACAGCGCGGCCGGGACCAGGCTCGCACAGTCCGCGTCGGTGAAGTAGGTGTCGGCCGGACGGCTCAGGTCGAGTCCGGTGCGCAGGTAGACGTCTTGCGCGACGGCCAGTCCGGGGAGCAGGGTCGCCGCCGCCGCCATCACCGCCATGGCCGCGCCTAGAACCCCGTGGTGCCACCACTGCGCTGCGACCCGCGTCGGGGCATCAGTTATTGCGCGAGCGCCTGCGCCAGACGCGACGTCGTGGTAGACATGGCCGGCGTCGACGCCATCGGCCCGCCGCGCGTCGCGCTGTAGGTCCAGCGACTGGGAGCCATCCGCCTTCGAAACGCTGGCGTAGCCGATCAACATGTGTCGTAAACGGTCGTTTGGGGAATTCTAATTACTTGGCTACCCAAGCCTCAGGCGCACAATCACAACAAGGGAAAGAATAATGACCGACACCGACCACGCAATGGCTGCAAACCCGTACTCGAAGTACGCCGATTGCATGGAAGAAATCAAGAAGCGAGCTGAGGTAGTCAATGGCTTTCTCATCGGAAAGTGCCATGCGATGTATGTCCAAACGGGAATAATGCAAATATGACTTGACCTCCTGATTGGCCTTTCCTATCTTTCGCAAGTCACTCATTACCCTCAGGAGGTGTTCATGACTAAAACAGAGGCAATCGACGCCGCCGCTTTGTCCCGATCTTAGCCTTGATTCGGCATTAACTCGGTGAAATTTTGGCTGTTCAGTGCGCGCCATTCGGCGGTGAATTTGAGAATCTCCCATAGCAAAAAGGCCTTTCGTTCCGGTTATTCGGAAGTGGCGATACTCCCTTTTCACCAAAAACGAAAGGCCACGTACCGTGAGACGAAAGAAAGCGGATTTGAGGACGCGCGTCAACCACAATTTGGCCGTCGAATTCACCGCCGAAGGCCTCACTTCGTATGCCGGTTTGGAGCTGTTGATCCGGTATTTGCGCGGCATCGGATGGAACCGTCAATTGCGTCGGCACCTGTCTGCCGTCGTTCCGGGCAGTGATTTCGGCATGGTAGGTCTGTGTCGGGTGCTCCTCGGTCTGCTGGTGGTGGGTGGCCGTCGACTGCGACATCTGGGCTTCTTGCAAGGAGATCCTTTGCTGCAGCGGTTTTGCGGTCTGAAAGACCTGCCCACCGACGGCAGTGTCAGCCGCTGGCTCAAACGCTTCACGGTGGGCGCCGAAGAGGCGTTGAAAACGCTCAACGCCGATGTCGTCGCCGGGGTGATCGGTCTGTTGAAGGCCCGCACACTGAGCATCGACATCGATGGCACGGTGCTGTGCACCGGCCACAAGGTCGGCGGTGCCTGCCGTGGGTACAACCCGCATCATCGCAAGGTCCCCAGTTACTATCCCATCACCGCTTACCTGGCCGACAGCGGTCATTTTCTCCGGCTCCACAACCGTCCGGGCAACGTCAACGATGGCGCTTCCTCCATCCCATTTCTACAGGCGGTGTTCGAGCAAATCGAACAGACCCTGGGGCGCTCATACCGGCTGCGATTTCGCATGGACGGCGCCTTTTTCAGAGAGGATGTGATGGCGACGCTGGATGCTCATCGCGCCCAGTATGCTATCAAGGTGCCGTTCTGGCGCTGCCTGGACCTGCAAACCCAGATCCGCCAACGTCGTCGTTGGCAGCGCGTCGAAGACGGCATCGACGGCTTCTTTTCTTCGGTCAAGGTCGGCAAGTGGAAACGCACCCTTAACGTGGTCATCTTTCGCAAGCGGGTGATGCATCCCACGCGCAAGAATTACCAGTTGGACCTGTTCGAGCCGGATAACGGCACCTGGGAATACTCCGCGCTGGCCACCAACCTACCTTTCGATGCAAAATCGCTCTGGCGCTTCATGGGTGGTCGCGGCCTACACGAAAAAGCCATCGGCGAACTCAAGACGGGGCTGGCCTTCGACGCCATTCCCACGGATGACTACCGGGCCAACAGCGTCTGGCAACAATTTGTCGTGCTGGCGCACAATCTCCTAGCCAATTTCCAGATCGAATCCGGGCTAATAAAGCGCCACCGAACCAGGAAGAATACCGCCCGCTGGGCCCTGAAATCCGTGCGCACGCTACGTTTCGAGCTGTTCAACCGCGCCGGACACTTGATGCACCCGGAAGGACGAGCCACTTTGCGTCTGCAACGCAACAAGAAGGCCGAAAAACAGTTCCGAAAAATCAGCGCAGCTCTACGAAAAGTCGCCTGATTTTTGCCGAATCAAGGTTAGTTGAAACAGCACAGGCTCCAATCGTTACGTTTTGATACGAGAAGCCCGTTGGAAGAAGTCTCGCATCGGTAACGATGGGGAGCCTGCAATGAGCAAGCTGGTAGCACGGAAGAAGGGCGTCAAACGAACGGTGAGCATCGGCAAGGTAGCACCCGAGACTGCAGAGCAAGTAGAGGACCTGGATGGCCGGATCGAGGCGATCCAATGGCTGATTCCCTTGGGGCTGCAGGCGGTCGCGGAGGAGCTGCAAAGAGCGGTCGTTGAGTTGGCTGGGCCGCGGTATCAGCGCAAGGGGTCGGATCAGCCGTTACGCCGCTGGGGGTCTCAGCTCGGGTCGGTGTACCTGGCCGACCAGAAACTACCCGTCGATGTGCCGCGGGTGCGCAACGTGGCCAACCATACCGAGGTCCCGCTGGATGTTTACCAGGCACTGCAGACGCCTCGACAGATGGACGAAGGTCTGCTGTTGCGGATGCTGAAGGGCATCGCCACGCGCAACTACGAGGCCTGCGCTGAGGCCGTACCCGAGGCCTTTGGTCTGTCATCCTCATCGGTGTCCCGTCGTTACGTGAAAGGCACGGCTCGAAAGCTGGCTGAATTCCAGGAGCGATCCCTGGAAGGATATGATCTGGTGGCGCTATTCCTCGACGGCAAGAGCTTCGCGGACGAGGAGATCATCATCGCCCTGGGCGTCACCCTCGACGGACAGAAGATTCCTCTTGGCTTCGTGCAGGCGGCCACGGAAAACGAGCGCGTCTGCCGTCGCTTCCTGTCCGATCTGGTCGAACGCGGTATGCAGTACGAAGCCGGACTGTTGGTCGTCATCGACGGCGCCAAGGGGCTTTACAAGGCGGTGATGTCGGTGCTCAAAGGACATGCCTGCGTGCAGCGCTGCCAGTATCACAAGCGCCAGAACGTCGTGTCGTATCTGTCCAAGAGCGAGCAGTCCGGTATGGGTCGCAAGATGGAGGCGGCCTACGGCAAACCGAGATACGAGGCGGCCAAGGCGGCACTGGACGCGCTCAAACCGGGCTTGAAGTTGATGAATCAGTCCGCCCTACACAGCCTCGAGGAAGGCATGGAAGAGACCCTCACACTCCATCGGTTGGGACTGACGCCGATGCTCAAGGATTCCTTCCGCACCACCAACTGCATCGAGAACGTCAACAGTCTCCTGGAGCAGCTCACACACAACGTGCGACGCTGGACCAACTCATCACAGCGTCACCGTTGGGTAGCCACGGCACTGCTCGACATCGAACCACGTCTGCGCAGGGTCAAGGGCTATCGCCATCTGCCGATGCTCCGGCAAGCCATACAAGCCGAACTCGGCATCAAACAGCTCGCGATGATGGGCTGACACACTCACCCGAGCCTGTGATTTGTTTCAACTGAAACTGGGCCTTGACCTTGCGGCGATGGCCACCTGCTTCTCGTTGAAGCCATCGGGAGAGAAGTCCATGGCGTACGAGACGCGCGGATTCCCCCTGCTGTCGACGACGACGCGAGTTCAACCAGTCAACGCAACACCTTCGTCAACGCAACACCTTCATTGAAGCGTTCTGCGGGTGAAACGAACCCCAACGTCTTCCGCGGGCGCTGGTTCAGTTGAAGAGCGACTCTGTTCAGGTCGGCTTGGGAGAATGGCGACAGATCGGTCTTCCTCGGGAAGTACTGTCGAAGAAGGCGATTCGTGTTCTCATTTGTGCCTCGTTGCCAGGGACTCTGAGGATCACAGAAATACACCTCGACGTCAGTTGCGATCGAGAACTCCTTGTGCCGAGCTAGCTCCATTCCTCGATCCCAGGTAAGGGACAACCGCACCGCGGAGGGGAGTCGTTTCACCTGGCTGATCAGCGCTCTGACAACGGTCTCGGTGTCTTTGCCGTTGAGCTTCACGAGCATCGTGAACCGAGACTGCCGCTCCACCAACGTGGCGATGTGCGTGTTGTTCGACCCCGAGATCAAGTCTCCCTCCCAGTGGCCGGGAACGGCGCGGTCCTCGATCTCGGCAGGCCGCTCGCTGATGGATACGGCGTCGACGATCCGGCCTCTCGGCTGATCGCGTGTGCTTGCCTTCTTGGATCGCCGCATCATCCTTCGCGTCCGCAGATGCGCAATGAGGTCCTTGTTGAGTGCCCCGCGTGCCTGGATGAAGAGAGTTCGATAGATCGTTTCGTGGGATATCTGCATATTTCCTAAAAGCGCATACTCCCGCTTCAGCCATCCCGATATCTGCTCAGGTGACCACTTCAGGCGTAGCTTGTCCGCCACGACTCGCCGCAAACGAAGATTGGATGCGAGTCGGCAGCATTTCGGCCGGCTGGCGCGCGTCCAGGCTGCTTGGTCGGCGACGTTTGCTCGGTACCTTTGCCGCCCGCCATTGCGGGCAATCTCTCGGCTAACCGTCGAGGGTGCACGCTCAACAGCGGCCGCAATTATTCGTATCGATTTTCCCGCAGCGATACCTCGAGAGATCTCTTCACGCTCTTCCCAGGCAAGAGCCCATCGAGAGCGTCGACGCGGCATTGGTACGATGCCCCCATTGGCGGTGATGACACCATGAATCGACGCCGGATGCTTCCCGAGCGCCCGACCAATATCGCTATGCGACTGGCCGCTCTTCCATCGACGCCACACCTCCAACTTCTGTGACGCGGACAATCCTGGTCGTCCCATTTGAGCCATGTGCAACATCTCCTATGATTAGATTAGTGGGGAGAATGTTGCATTGACCGATTGAATATACCGATGTCGACTGTGGAGAATCCGGTCACCGGCGCGGTCACCGCACCGGTGCCACTCGGGGTGATCAGATCGAACCGTAGCGTTCCCGACACGGAGACGGTGTCGAGGAAGCTCTTCCCGCCATTCACGCTCTTCGCGTACACCACACCGTACACCGGTGTCGTGCTCGTCGAGCTCACCTCGCCGCGCTGCTGAATCCAGGCTCTGTGTATGAACCCGAAATCGTCGACGGCGATGGCCTGCGACATGTAGCGGGTGGTTGAATCCTGAAACGCCCCACTGTAGAACGGGACGCTCTTCTCGAGGGTCTGGAAGTTCGCGATGACGGGGTACGTCTGAGTGGCGGCCTCGTTGAGGTCTACCAGAATCGTGACGTCCTCGTCGGCGACAAACGTCGTCGTCGTCGTGCTGTCAGACGGCGAAAATCCGCGCGGTGTTCGGCCTTCGAACACCGGCTGGGCAAACGCATCAACGCACCATCCGGCCGTCAAAACCGCGAATGCCGTCCAAAAAATCTCTCGCCTAAAACTCATAATCAAACACTCCTTCCATGGACACAGCTATTGCTGAAAGCGAACTAGCGCGATCGGCCGCAATCGATTTCCCTATCAACCACCTTGCCGATCTTAGCAGACGTCGAGATCCGCCCCCACGGATCTTTTCCGTCGTTATGTTTCAAACTCTCTTGACGCTGAGGGGGTGTTTCTCCCTCGGTTCTGGACTGTCCTCGTGAGTGCAGTCCCCATATACACAGGTATAGCTACCTGGTTTCTTACTCTTACTTATCGGCAGCCACATCCCGAACTTCAGGATTATTTGTATTCACGCATTTCCCGATTGGAGGTTCCCGGTACCACCACAGGCCAAGCTGCCCCCGGAGCCCCAAAAGAACCTCTGCCGCGAGCCACGCCCGCTATCGTATAGTCTATCGGCATGTCGAGAGCCAATGTTGAGCCAAAATCTCCTGGAGCTGTTGCTGGACATTTCCGCTGCCCTTATATTGGATTGGCCTATTCGCCTACAGAAGGCTAGGGGAGCCGGCGCGTTCAGACGAACGCCTCCGGCTCCGCTGCGCTTTCAGGCAAAGCTGTGGAGCTATAATCAGAAGGTGTGGAAATAGACAGACGGCGATCCTACCCTTCCTTTGTAATTAGCCATCACAAACGCCGGGGCTATCCCGGCAGGAAGAGGAGAATCGCCATGGCACAACCTAAGCCGCGCACGACGGAAATGTCCATGCCCACGTTCGAAACGCTGGAAGAGTGGACACGCTCGCAGATTCAGTCGCTGATGCAGTCGGTTCTGGATGAAGAAGTCACCCATGCGCTGGGACGGTCACGGTACGAGCGACAGGCACCGTTGGACGCAGCCGGCGGCTACCGCAATGGGTACGGGAAGCGGCGGCGACTGTCCTTGACCTCGGGCACGATCGAGGTGAAACGCCCTTGGGTGCGGGGTCTGGAAGAGCGATTTGAGAGTGCGGTACTGCCGCTGTTCGCCCGGCGCACCCAAGAAATAGGTCAGCTGCTGCCAGAGCTTTACCTGCACGGTTTGTCTCAGGGCGACTTCGAGCTGGCGCTGCGCGGCCTGCTGGGCAAGGGAGCGCCTTTGTCGGCGTCCTCGATCGCTCGTTTGCGTGAGAAGTGGATCGTCGAATACAACGCCTGGCGCAGCCGACGACTGGACGACTGGATGACCGCGAGCTCGTCTACGCCTGGGCGGACGGGATCTACGTCAAAGCCGGTCTTGAGAAGCAAAAAGCCGCTCTCCTGGTGGTCATCGGCGCGATGAGCGATGGGCGCAAAGAAGTCCTGACGATTGTCCCGGGCTATCGCGAATCGACAGAGTCGTGGGCGGGCGTACTGCGCGATCTGCGTGACCGCGGACTGAGCGTGGCGAAGTTGTTGGTGGCGGATGGGCACCTGGGTATCTGGGCGGCCCTGGCAGAGGTCTGGCCGGAGACGGCTGAACAGCGATGCTGGAATCACCGCATCCTGAACGTGCTGGATAAGCTGCCAAAACGCGTGCAGGTCGAAGGGCGGCACTTGCTGACACAGATCCCGTACGCGCCGACCCGTCAGGAAGCGACGAAACGTCGCGATCAATTCGCCAAACGGTTTCGCCGCGAGTGTCCAGACGCCGTCGATATCCTTGAGCGCGATTGGGACCGTATGGTGACATTCTACGACTTTCCCGAGGCCCACTGGCAACACCTGCGCACCACCAACGTCGTCGAAAGTCCCTTCGCTTCGGTACGGTTGCGAACCAATGCGGCCAAACGATACAGGAAGGTGGCCAATGCCACCGCCCTCATTTGGCGGGTACTGATGGTGGCCGAGAAACGATTCCGGCGACTCAATGCACCGCATCTCATGGCTGACGTCTACGCCGGGGAGTGCTACGAAAACGGATCACCCATCGCGCAAAGGAAGAAGATCGCCGCCTGAGTCGTTTACACACCATTTGACCCAAGCTCAAGCTGTGTCCCTTTTGAGTTTACGCACTTTGTGGAAGCTGGAAGGGTGACCGCACTTTTCAGGGGGGCGGTCGTCATCCAGACTGCCGACAAAGGGACATAGACTTTGGCGAGGGTTGATTGAGCAAGCGACGTGCCACCTGCCTCCGGACGCGGGCAATAGATCTCTAATAGATTGTCCCGGAATCAGTTAGGTAATACCCCCTGCTGACTGACCGGGTAGACGGCGGAAGAATTTACCGAATTGGAGGGAGAGAGCTTGCCGAAGCTGAGAGCTGCAAAAAAGAGCCTGAAGAAAAGCCATGGCCGGCGGATGCGAAACAAGGCGCTCCTGACTACCATGCGGACTTCCATCAAAACAGTCCGCCTGGCAACCGATCACTCCGAGGCCCAGGCCGCTTTATCCAGGGCAGTCTCCGTCATTGACACTACAGCTGTTCGGGGGGCTATCCACAAAAGGACGGCCGCACGCTACAAGTCCCGTCTGACGAAACGAGTTCAGGCGATGGCCTAGAGGCGGCGGTGCCGCCGAATCAGCCCGCTCTACCCTTCCCAGCATGTGTACGGTGAAGGGCGAAGTCGGGTTTTTTTTTGTTGCTATGCCCCAAGCCAGATCGAACTTCACCTGCGTCGCCCTCATCGCGGCAATCCTCCTGATCGCCCATCACCGGTCACCCGGGAACGGTTTTCACTACGACGACGGGCACGGGATTGTCCGAAACCCTCATATTCGCAGCCTCGACAATCTCACCGCATTCTTTTCAGACCCCGGCACTTTTTCAGAGAATCCGGGCTATGCCATGTACCGTCCTCTCGTGGTGAGCGCCCATGCGGTGAATTACAGCCTTGGCGGTTATTCCCCCTCAGGGTACCTGGCCACCAATCTCGGCATTCACTGCCTGGTGGCCGCACTCGTTTTTATCGTTCTGTTACAATTCGGTGTGCCGCAATCTATTAGCTTCTTCGGCGGGCTGTTCTTCGGGCTCCACCCGGTGCAGACGGAGGCCGTCAACTTTGTCAGTGCCAGATCCGAATCCATGGCCGCCCTGTTCTATCTCGCCTCGCTGGCCTGCTATCTGCGCGCCACGAGATCGCTGGAGTATCGTCGAACCTGGCAGGGAGCCTCTCTGAGCCTTTTCTCGCTCGCTCTCCTGAGTAAGGAAATCGCCGTTACTCTACCCCTCGCGCTGCTGCTGTGCGACTCCTTCCACTCGAGGCGACAACGGACCAATGGAGCCCATTGGCCTCCACTCGGGATTCCGAAACGCCTGAAGTCCCACCTCCCCTACTGGGTAGTCCTTGCAGTATATCTTATTCTACACCAATCAATTACTGGAGTCATATCAGACTCTCCCTCAGCCCAGGTCAGGACTGCGTCGAGTCAGTTGGCAACCCAATCGAAGGCACTGGTACATTATGTAGCCTTGACACTCGTTCCCGTGAGGCTGAGTGTGAGCCAGCAGTTTCTGGAGTCGCGCTCTCTTGTTCAAGTTGTCCCGCTTCTGGGGATTGGTGTCGTCTCTTCGCTGCTATTCCTCGTTTTCCGCCTGCGTCGGCTTGTGGCCCATTTCTCTCTCGGGACAGGCTGGTTCTTTCTCATTCTCGCACCGACGAGCCTCATCCCACTCAATATTCTCGTCAACGATCACCGGCCCTACCTCGCTTTGGTGGGACTGACTCTGGTATTGGCATTCTGCGCCGCTTCAGCACCACGCCGGTGGCCGATCTATGCCGTGATTCCACTGCTTGGGGTGCTCTCCTTCCAGCGAGACGCCCGCTGGAAGGACGAGATCACCTTGTGGGCCGACGCCTCTCGGCAGGGGCCCCTCATGCCGGAGGCCCACTTCAACCTGGGATATGCCCACCATCAGCTTGGGAATCTCGACTCAGCTCTCACGTCGTATGAGCGTGCGGTGGCACTCGATCCCGTGTATGTGCGGGCGCAGACGAATCTCGGGGCGGCGCTCAGACAGATCGGTCGTCTCGACGATGCGGCTCGGGCTCTGGGCGCGGCTCTGCAAGTCGAACCGAGCTCGGTCGAGGCGCTCAACAATCTCGGGCTCACCTTTGCCGCGATCGGGAACTATGAAGAGGCCATTCGCCTGTACGAACGGGCGTTGGCCTCGAGTGCGGGCGGGCGAGCCGAGGTGTGGTTGAATCTGGGACTCGCGCAGCGCAACAGCGGGCTCAAAGAAGAGGCATTCCAATCGCTCACCCGGGCCGTCGAGATCGACCCGCACGTGAAGCGCCTGCACAAACCGGGCGCCAGCCCAAGGCAAGCCGTGCCCGGAGACCACTGAGGATAGCGGGCGGCAAGAAAGTCGGTGTCATTCGTAGACCCCTGTGCTGAGGTAGCGCATGCCGCTGTCGCACAGGATGGTCACGACGCTGTGGCCGGTGCCCAGCTCCGCGGCGACCGCCACTGCCTCACAGACGTTGCCGCCGGCTGAAATGCCGAGCAGCAGCCCCTCTTCCCTTGCCAGCCTGCGCGACATATTGTACGCGTCGTCATCGGATACCGTCCGCACCTCGTCGATAATGTCACGATTGAGCACATCCGGTACGAATCCAGCTCCAATCCCCTCGATGTAGCTGATCCCCGGCTCCCCCCCGGACAGCACCGTCGAGCCGGCCGGCTCGACGGCGATCACCCGCATGTCTGGCACTGCCTCCTTCAGAACCTCTCCCGCCCCGGTTATGGAGCCTCCGGTCCCCACCCCGGCAACGAGGGCATCGACCCTGCCCTCCATCTGCTCGAGAATCTCTCTGCCGGTCGTCTGCCTGTGCACTTGCGGGTTCGCCGGGTTCGTGAACTGCTGGGGCAGAAAGTAGTCCGGACTCCGTCGCTTGAGTTCCCATGCCTTGGCAATGGCTCCCTGCATCCCCTCGGAGGCCGGCGTTGGCACCACCTGGGCTCCGTAGGCCTGCATCTGCAACCGTCGCTCGCGGCTGGCCGTGTCGAACATGTCACGATGAGTTTGTATCCCTTTACCGCGGCCACCATGGCCAGTCCGATTCCGGTATTACCGCTGGTGGGCTCGACGATCGTACCGCCCGGCTTCAACTCACCCGCCTCTTCGGCTGCCTCGATCATGGCCAGCGCGATGCGGTCCTTGACGCTGCCTCCCGGGTTTGCCGACTCCAGTTTCGCCCAAACCTCGGCACAACCCTCTCCCACAACGCGGTTGAGTCGCACCAGGGGCGTGGCGCCGATGAGCTCAAGAACGTTTTCGGCCTTCTTCATTGGAATCCGTTTCTGGTTTGGTTAGCGTCCCTCTCAGTCGATAGCAGCCGTATTCGATTAAGCACGGCCTCCCTCAGCGGCTGATCGGCACCCAGGGTCCGAACAAACCGTCGATAGCTGGCAAGCGCCTGATCCCGCTTCCCAAGACCCTCTCTCGCCTTTGCCAGGGGGTAGTGAAGCCTTATTTCCTCCGGTGATATTCCCAGGCCCGCCACAGAGGTCTCTTCAGCGGCCGCAAACCGTTGCTGCAGCACGTAAAGATCCGCCAAATTGTAGTATGCCCGCATGTGGTCCGGCTCGAGGGCGATGGCGAGCTCGTAGTGCCTCGCTGAGTCCGAGAGTTGTCGCTCGTCGTAGTGCAGATTGGCGAGGTTGTAGTGGGCCTCAGCCAGTTGCGGGTCGAAATCCAGCGCTTCCACATAGGCCTGCCTGGCTCGTTCGATCTGTCCGCCCGCCCTGTACAGCACCCCGAGACGGCGCCGAACCGGGGCCGATGACGGATACGCATCTCTGGCCCGCGTCAGCAGCGCCTCGGCTCTGTCGAGGCTGCCCGCCTCCTGTTCCAGCGTCGCGAGGTTCAGGAGGGCGTGAAGGAGCGTGGGATTGAGGCGCAGACAGCGCTCGTATGCAGAGCGCGATTCGTCCACCAGCCCGGCGCTGCTCAAGGCGTTGCCGAGATTGTAGTGCACGAGGGCTACCTCCGGGGCGAGGGTCGCGGCCCGCCGATACGATCGCAACACTCCGCGAAGGTCACCGTCGGCCTCGAGTGCACCCCCGAGGTGTAGGTGAGGCCGATACATCCCCGGCGCCTTACGGACAGCATCCTGCCACAGCGTCAGCTCCGTTGCCCACACTCGGTTGCGGCCGTAGCAGATCACGGCGAATACGAGCAGGAGGGCAACTCCCAGCCTTCCCAAAGACTTTACCGCAGTCGTCGCCCTGCCCCCCAAGACCACCAGAGGGTATAAGAAGCTCGCCGACCACAGGGCCACAAAAGCGAAAGGGAGATACAATCGATGCTCATTCACCAGGACATTGAAAGGCACGATCGACGCGGGAAGCAACGCCAGGAGCGCCCATCCTGAAAGCAGAAGCGCGGCGTCGACTCTGCGCGCTTTCACGACGGCTCTCACGACGATAGCAGTGAGGAAAACCAGCAGAGCCACGCAGAGAATCTCAGTCTCTGTTACGGGTGCAGCCTCTTGGAACTGGTGATCGACAGACAAACTCACCGGCATGATCAGCAGCTTCACGTAGTAGCTGAATGCCTTCAGTTGAGTGAGAATCTGAACGTGAAGAGAGCGGACCGGGCTGCCCAGCGCCGCTGCGGCCGAGGTCCGGATGATGAAGACGTAAGCCAACGCCAACAACCAGTATCCGCCGTGGTACCAGATCAGACGCTTCGGTCCCGGAGGTGTCGCCACCCCTTGCACGGATGATCGTCGCGCCAGCGCCTCATAGAGCAAGACCGCCGCCGGCAGTACCACCGCCGTCGACTTACTCGCCAATGCCAGAGCGAATCCGCACAAGGAGAGGACGTACCATGCCCAACGACGCCTTCGAGGACCTTGACGCCGCCAGCGCAGGTAGGCGAGCAGCGAGGTGAGGAAGCCGAAGGCCGCCAGCGACTCCGAGCGGCTGCCGATATAGTTCACCACCTCCGTCTGGATCGGGTGAATTCCGAACAGCAGCGCGCCGAGGCCAGACTCTAGTTTCGCCAGGCCCGTCGATCTGGCAAGGCCGTACACAAGAAGGACGCAACCCGCGTGAACGGCGAAGTTGACAATGTGATAGCCGAACACGTCGTATTCTCCGACCCAGTAGTTGACGGCGTAGCTCGCCGTGACCAGAGGTCGGTACATCGCTCGTTCGGGGATCGCGCTGAAGGTCTCTGGCCGGACGAAAAATTCGGCGACGTTCGCGAGGTCGCGAACATGACCGTTGTCGACGATCGAATGCAGATCGTCGTAATGGAACCTGTTCGAAAAGGAGTTGCTGTATGCGAGGATGAGGACGGCGAGTGCGGCGAGTGCAAACGGAACTGTCTTGAAAGCTCCCGCACTCATCGAGACGGCTCCAACTACCCCCCGCATCCGCCGGCGATGGCCGGCACGATCGAGACGCTGTCCCCGTCCTTCAACTCTGTTTCTTTCCCGTCGAGAAAGCGAATATCCTCATCGTTGACGTAGATATTCACGTAGCGTCGGATGTCCCCTGAGTCCTCGACCAGCTTCTCCTTGATTCCTGCGTGCGCACCCTCCAGGTTGTCGATTAAATCGCCGATCGTGCCGGCGTCGATCTGTACCTCTGGCTGGCTGTCGGTGAGTTTGCGCAATGGTGTGGGAATGTGAACGGAAACTGGCATCGGCCCTTCTCCTTGAATTGATCCTGTTCGTCGCTGTTATCGCCCCATGCGGCTGATCTGCTCAGCCGCCGCACGGGACAACTGCGAGTCTGTGGCGATCTCTATCACCTTCTCGAACGATTGCCGCGCCTCTTCGTAACGGTGCGTCTCGCTGAAGAGGTTGCCCAGGTTGTACCAGGCGTCCACGAGCTGTGGATCCCCGAGGAGTGCAGCCCGGTAGTCGGCCTCGGCGCCGTCGTAGTCGCCGAGGGCGCGCAGGGCCGCACCGCGTCCCACCAGAAGTAACTCCCGTCCGCCGACAGACCGGTCAAGAGCTCGCCCGTAGTAATCGGTAGCCAGCTCCGGGTCTCCCAGGTGCTGCAAGGCGATGCGGCCAAGGTATGGAAGTGCGACTCCGTCGGCGGCGGCGTATTCGAGAGCGCGCTCGTACTCCTGCCGGGCTTGCTCCCAGTCACCCGAGCGATAGAGCAGCCCGGCCAGGTTCATTCTGGCCGCCACATTATCGGGCGATGTGGCCACGACGGCCCGGAAATGATCTTCTGCCTCTGCCAGGCGGCCCAGGCTCCGGTAAAGTTTCCCCAGGTTGTTTCTGGCAGCGGGGCGTCGGGGTCGCAGCTCGAGGGCCCTCTTGTATGCCGTCTCCGCCTCCTCGTGCCGCCCGGCTCCTGCCAGGGCGTCCGCCGACCTCAGATGCGGCTTCACCATGAGCGGCGACTTGACGACGGAATCCTGCCACAGAGAGAGCTCGTCGGACCAGACCTCGGACCGTTTCACCGTAAAGATACCGTAAAGATAATGAGTACGATCGCAAAAGTCGCGATGATGGCAAAAGTCGCGACGGCAAAAGGCGCAACGCCAGAAAGGGGTGTACGGGAAAGCCAGGTGGCAGGCAGGCGTGGCCGGCTGCGTGTCCAGGGAAGCGCGCACAGACATCGACTCAACAGCAGGGCGAAACCCGCGGAGGCGAGATACGGTCGGTGCTCGTTCACCAGCACGATGAGGGGAACGACAATCGTCGGGGCGGTGAGGAGAATTCCCCAGGCTGCCGCGAATGGCAGCCAGCGCTCACTCCGCAGCCTCCACAACAGCACGATGATGGATGCGATGGCCAGACCTGCCGCGAACACGGCCGGGTCGGAGGGGCTCCTCGACGTGAAAAACTGGTGCTCCACGTTCAGTTTCACAGGGACCGTCGAGAGATACCCGTAGTAGCTCATCCCCTTCAGCTGGGTCCACAGCTGTGTATCCAGCCCGCGAGCCGGCTGCAGGAGAGCCTTGTCGACGATCTGCCTATAGATCGCCAGGTAGGCGATGTCGAGTGCGAGAAACGGGAGGTAGGACGGCCACTTCGACCACACAGCGCGCCACCCTCCCAGGAGCCAGTCGCAGAGGGCGAACCCGCCCATGAGGACGACGGCCACGGACTTCGTCAGCAGCGCCAGGACGGCGAACAGGAAAGCCGACGCATACCAGCCAGCCCTCCCGGTGTCGCGGTAGTGGAGATAGGACAAACAGGAGGCCAGGAAAAAACTCGCCATCAGCAGCTCCGATTTGCTGCTGACGTAGTTCACCGCCTCGCTGTTCAGCGGGTGCACGGCGAACAGAGCTGCGGCCAGAAAGCTGATCGACTTGCTCTGACGCAGCGCCAGGAGCATCCAGAAGACGAGCATCGCGTTCAGGCTGTGCAGAGCCAGGCTGACGCCGTGAAACCCGGCCGGCCGGTCTCCTCCCACCGCGTAGCTGAGAGCGTAGCTCGCCATCAGCACCGACCGGTACATGGCGCTTTCCGGATTTTCCGAAAACAGCCGCGGATTTGTGAAGAAATCGGCCACGCTCTCGAGACTGCGGATGTGCGGATTGCGGACGATCGAGTGAAAATCGTCGTAGTGAAAGCCGTGACCGAGCGACTGTAGGTAGATCGTGAAGGGAATCAGGAAGAGGACGGCCGTGAGCGACCAGCCGCGCATTGCCGAGCTACGCAGCGTCATCCTCGACGATTTCCATCTTGACGGTGACGAAATCCCGGGTCGACTCATCCCATGCGAAGGTCTCGAAGTTGCGGGCGCCGTCTCCACAGACAGAGACGACAAGGTAGGCGGCATGCGGGTAGGCCGGCTCGTCCCAGGCCATCGCTCTCTCCTTGTCTTCCTCGGAGAAGTATGCCTCGCAGTCGATGTGGGAGTGATAGAACCCGGAAACGACGCCGCCGCTTTTTTCGATAGCGGAGACGATGTTCAGCAGAGCCTTCGGGTCGATGAAGTAGGCGATGCGAGAATCGCGGGGGTAGCTCTCTGGATCTTCGTCGTGCAGACGACCCTGAATGTTTTCGCAGGGGTGCACGGCGCTCACACTACCTGGCGAATCCGCAGTCAGCAGACCGCAGCACTCTGCCGGGTGCTCATCCCTCGCCTGATCGTAGATCTTCTGGAGGTCGCTTCTCCTCAGTCGCAGCAATCGTCACACCGCCGAGTTTTCCAGTGCCAGTCGCCACATTGGAGTGCTCATGTACTTGTCGCCCCCGTCACAGAAAACGGTGACGACGACCCCTTCCCGCAGCTCCTTCGCTACCTCCCGCGCCGCCCAATAGGCCGCACCCGAAGATTGTCCCACGAGAATGCCTAGGTCCTTGGCCAGGCTGAGGGTCTCGTCGTACGCCGTCTCAGTGTCCACGGACATCTTGCGGTCTAGAAACCCCTCATCGTATATCCCCGGCACGATGGAGCTCGCCATGTGTTTGAGACCTTCGATTCCGTGAAAGGGATCCGAGGGCTCGGCACCGATAATCCTGATGTCGGAACTGATCGCCTTCAGACCGCGACCGGTGCCCATGACGGTACCGCTCGTCCCCATAGTGGCGACGAAATGAGTGATGCGCCCCCCGGTCTGGCGCCAGACTTCGGGAGCTGTGGTCTCTGCGTGGGCCTTCCAGTTCGCGGGGTTATTGTACTGATCCGGCTTGAAGTAGAGGTCCGGATTCTCCGCCAGCAGCTCCCTGGCCTTCAGAATCGCCCCGTCCGATCCCTCGCCCGGATCGCTCAGGACAACGTCGGCGCCGTAGGCGGCCAGTATGGCTTTGCGCTCATCGGTGACATTGGCTGGCATGGCCAGCCGCACCCGATACCCGAGGGCCGCGCCGATCATCGCGTAGGCGATGCCGGTGTTGCCGGAGGTTGAATCGAGGATGATTCTGCCGGGGCGGAGCTGTCCGCTCCGGATACCCTCTTCGATCATCCGTCGAGCGGGCCGGTCCTTTACCGATCCGCCGGGATTGAAAAATTCGAGTTTGGCGTAGAGCTCGACGTCGCTGGGCAGCCCCGATCCCGGTAGTCGCAGCAAAGGAGTATTGCCAATCGCCTCCACAACCGACCGACGCACTCGGGCACCCGGACGACTGGCCGGCACTCAGCCCCCACTCCTCAGCTTCTCAGTCTCCGCCCGCATGCTCTCGAGTTTGGCCTCCAGCTCATGGAGTTCCCGCTGCGATACTTCGCGCTGATTTCTGCTCTCGCCAAGCCGCTGATGGAGGGTCTGGACCACATTGCGGTACACCGGCCTCGTCATCGCCGGCGTGTTCCGCATGAGACGCTCGAAGGCGGCCTTCTTGAGAACGAGAAGGGTGGACTTCTCAGCCACTTTCACCGTCGCCGAACGCGGCTGGCCGGTTAACAGGCCCATCTCCCCCACCGGGGTGACGGGTGAGAGGGACGCGATCTCCATGCTCTTCAGGTTGAAGACACCAAGCTTGCCGCTCAGGAGAATCGCCAACTCATCGCTCGGATCCTTGATCTTATAAACGATGTCGCCGGCTTCCAGAGTGCGAAACTCGCACGCCTGTTAATGATGAGGGTCGTGTTCTCGCGGCCGAGGCCGCTGAACATGGGAATCCTCTCGACGACCTTCAGCAAGGCCTCTGTCTTGTCGCCAGACACTCGTTTGCTCCGCTGTGAAACAGTTTCTCCAATATAGAGGCGACCATTGGAGTGTCAACGAGAATCGACGCCGGCGCACTGATCGACGTTTCCGCTGCTCCAACGTCTTGAAATCCTTGACATTATCAGGATCTGCGTCATACGTTCCATCGACGCGAGAGGGAATCCTCCAGCCCGCCTGCACACTCCGTATTTTGCATGGCAAACTCTGCTGAAGACTCAGTCGTCGCATCGCTTGGCGACTGGAAGCGCACCCACGACTGCGGCACCCTGTGTACCGACCACCTTGGGGAACAGGTTCTGCTCATGGGTTGGGTGGCCACGCGCCGCGACCACGGTGGCGTCATATTCGTCGACATCCGGGATCGATACGGACTCACTCAAGCAGTGTTCAACCCGCAGCACAGCGCCGCAGCCCATGGCGTCGCCGATCGGTTGCGAAACGAGTTCGTCATCGCCGTTCGGGGTGTCGTGGAGCACCGCCCCGAAGGAATGGTGAATCCGCGGCTGAAGACGGGCGAGATCGAAGTCAACTGCGATGATCTGCGCATCCTCAACACGGCCCTGCCGTCGCCGTTTCCGATCGACGATTCCGTCGACGTGGGCGAGGAAATCCGTCTGAAGTATCGCTACCTCGACCTGCGTCGGCCGCCGATGCAGCGCAACCTTGTACAGCGCCACCGCTGCTACCAGGTGACGAGGCGGTTCCTCTCTGGCGAGGGGTTCATCGAGGTGGAGACACCCTTTCTCATTCGCAGCACTCCGGAAGGAGCGCGCGACTTCCTCGTCCCGAGCCGGGTGAACAATGGCAACTTCTTCGCCTTGCCCCAGTCGCCGCAGACCTACAAGCAGCTCCTGATGGTTTCCGGGTTGGACCGATATTTTCAGATCGTGAAATGTTTCCGAGACGAAGACCTGCGAGCGGACCGGCAACCCGAGTTCACTCAGATCGACATCGAGATGTCCTTCATCGATGAAGAGGACATAATGGGTGTCGCAGAACGCCTGACCCGCGGGCTCTTCTCTGCCATCCTGGAGACCGAGCTGCCAGATCCGTTTCCGCGGCTCAGCTACGAAGAGGCGACGGAGCGATTCGGCACCGACAGCCCAGACATGAGGTTCGGACTGGAGATGAGGGACGCGGCCGAGGCCGGCCGCGCCTCAGACTACAGGATTTTCAAGTCCGTACTTGATTCCGGAGGTCAGATAAAGGGGATTAACGTCAAGGGGGGCAATCAATTTGGGCGTGGTCAGATAGATCAACTTATTGCCTTTGCCCAGGAGTCAGGGGCGAAGGGACTGAGCTGGATGAGACACACAGCGGACGGCCTGGAGTCTTCGATCGTCAAGTTCTTTCCGCAGTCCGCACAGGAATTGCTCATCGAGGCCCTGCAATCCGAGCCGGGGGATCTTCTGCTGCTGGTTGCCGACCAGCGAGAGTCGGTGGCGAGAGTGATGCACGCTCTGCGTCACGAGCTGGCCTCGAGGATGAACCTTATCGATAGCCACGCCTGGCACCCTCTGTGGGTGACCGAGTTTCCATTGCTGGAGCAGGATTCGGGCGGAGGGAGATACGCAGCCGTTCACCATCCATTCACCTCGCCACGCGAAGAGGATCTGGACGACCTCGAGACCGATCCGCTCTCGGTGCGGGCCCGGGCCTACGATCTCGTGCTGAACGGGACCGAGATCGCCGGCGGCAGCATCCGTATCTTTCAGCGGTCGGTGCAGGCCAGGGTGTTCGAGCTCCTGGCCATCGGCGACGAGGAGGCCAGATCCAAGTTCGGGTTTCTGCTGGACGCCCTCGAGCTCGGCGCCCCGCCTCACGGCGGCATCGCCTTTGGTTTTGACCGAATCGTCGCCATGATCGTCGGGGAGCGCTCCATCAGGGACGTTATCGCTTTCCCCAAGACGAACAAGGCGTTCGGCCTCATGGAAAACGCGCCGGGCGAAGTCGACGACGACCAGCTCGCCGAGCTCGGAATCAGGCTTCGACAGTGAGCGCCCTCGCGGCTAGAGGGTCCATCAGAGGCTCTGGAATCGGAACCAAAGACGGCCGTAACCTCTGTAAGGACAGGCATTTTATCTTGACACGCCCTGTGGTGGGTGTTACTTTTCGTTGAGTATGTGTGAACCTCCGCAGAAATGCTGGTTCGCCCGGTAGAAACGTCCTGAGTCCAGAACAGAAATCACGAATCGAGAGGAGAGGCGTCTCGATGAGTCGCTTTTTGCAGAACCCGATGAGAAACAGTCGCTTGGCAACGATGGCCATCGCCCTGTCAGCAACCGTCGCTATCGGTTGTTCCACAGGCCCTTCGCAGAAGGAACTGGACACGCTGGAAGAAAGTCGCCAGGCGATGACGGCGGCCTCGAAGGCCGTGTCCGACAAGCAGGCGGAAAAGTCCCGCCTTGAGCGCAAACTGGCGGAGAAGAAGGCCGAGAAGAAGGCGCTGATCGCCAAGAAGCAAGGAACGAAGGAGAATCTGGCGGACGACTCGTCTCAGTGACGCGTCCGAGTGGTTCGTCCGCCCACATCGTCGATGATGTCGACGTAAACAAGCTGAGACCGTAAGCGGTGGAGGACTCGGCAACACACGCCGTGACCGACCGTGGCCGCTGACGGAAAACGCGAGAGTAAAGGATGAGGATGACTGGAAAACGACCTGTCGAAACCGGACGACTCGCTGGAGTCCTTCGATTTGCAATCGTGGCAATGGCCCTGGACTGGTTGTTGGCGCATACCACCCGGTCGATGCCGCCGAAAAGAAGATGACTC
>CBDBIJ010000104.1:0-39967 GCA_965205655.1 Candidatus Latescibacterota bacterium | reverse complement strand
TCTGGAGGTCGGGACGGTCGCGGCTCACCGCTCTGCTCAGGTGGGTGAGAAAGAGCCAGCCGATCGAAATCCAGAAGATTTTGCGCATGCGTTTAACGATACCCAAGGACAGCCCGATGGCCGGATCCAGGCCGAGTGTGAGGAAGAGGAAGACCTGGCCGCCCTCCAGGACGCCGATGTTGGAGGGCATAAAGAAGAATAAGCTGTTGATGATCACGGTGAGAGAGGCGATCAGAAAAGCGACCTCGAAATCGATGCCTGCGCCCAGAGTTCTGAGGACAAGGAATGTCTCACAGGCTCCGAGCATCCAGCCGGCGGCGTGAAAACCGAGCACGAGGAAGAACCGTCCTTTGTGATCTCGATAGAACATGCTGATGCTGGAGTCGATGCGAACCGCTTTCGCCATCCGACTCTCGATGAAATCCATGTTCAGGCCGACCCGCCGCAAGAGCTCGAGCAGCGAGGAAAACATGTGCTTCTGTTTGCGATAGAGGAGCCAGATGAGACCTCCGCCGGTGGCGACGAGCGCCGTCAGCCCGAGCTGGATCGGCAGCGGTATGGCCTCGGGCAGGTCCCAGTAGAGGATGACGAGGCCAAGGCCGAGGGCAGTGAATCCGAGGCCGGTCATGACCTGGGCCGTCTTGTTGACGACGACCGACGCGAGTCCCCTCGAGGCAGGGACCTGGTTTTTCAGGAGGTAGGCTTTGAGCGGCTCGCCGCCGATGTTGGCCAAAGGGGTTAGCTGATTCACCGCCTCGCCGGCGAGTTTGGCCATGAACAACGCCCTGAGCGCCGGTCGAAAGGCGTCGGGTTGAAAGGCGAAGCTCCAGGCGATCGAATTCGTGATGTGCCATGTGAAGGCGACCAGCAGAATGGCGGGGAACCACCATTTCATGAGGCCGATATTGTGGAGGATCTGGGACAGCCCGAGCTTGCCGATGAGATACCCCAGCAAGAGCAGACCGACACCCGGCAGCAGGAGACGGAGGGTACGGAGCATCAGTCCTCAACTCCCCGCGTCGTGGCGCCGACCGGCTGCAGGACGCTCGCTGCAACTGGCCGGCCCTGCGCCAGAGCCCGATGACCGGCGAGCATTTTGCGCTGGGACATGAGCACTCCCGCGGCGAGAAGGTGGAGCCCGCCGACCGTGAACCAGTAGAGCAACTCGAACTGATTGGAAATGCACAGGACGAGGAAGACGAACGAGAAGAAATCGCGCTTGGCCAGAAAGGAGTAGCGCTCCATCCACCTGTAGATGCGTCCCTTCTCGCTATCGGGAACGTGCCGGGCAAACCCGACGAGATACCTCTGAAGCGATCCCGAACCGGTCTTGATGGCGTAGGCGTACATGACCCCAAGAGTCAGGAGCATAGCCGCCACGGCGGAGATGGCCAGACTGAAGTACCAATCTTCGTAGAGGCGGGCCACGGCGAAGAGAAAACCGACATAGGCGGACAGGTAGGCGATGTTGTCAGTAATGGTGTCGAACCAGGCGCCGAATTTCGATTCTGCCAGCTTGACCCTGGCGATCTCGCCGTCGCAGCGGTCGAAGACAGCGGCCAGCTGCCAGAGAATTCCCGCTAGGGCAAGACTGAGGTAGTCGTCCGGCATGGAGATGAGATAGGCGGCGGAAAGACCGGTCGTGAGCACGAGCAGAACGGTGACGATATGAGGTGATACGCCGGTCTCGATGAGCAACTTGCTCGTTGGGATCGACATTCTAGCGTTGATGTGGCGAGATACCGGGCCGCTCGTCGATTTGGTGACTTGCGAAAAGAGCATGTTGCGAGCGGCCCGCCCGCTGGCGCGATCGACGACGCGGCGCCACAGAAGCGGGAAAGCGATCGGCCGCGTGTCAATGCGTCGACCGGCCGATCTCACCGACAAGAAGGTGTTGAGGTCGGTGCCGGCGGCCGGCAGCTCGAATGGGGTTATGGAGGCACTGCATAGGAAGGCTCCAGTGCTCACATCATCTTTGGCCGGCGCCACGGACGGCTGGAACCGCACCACCGTGTCCCGGCAACTCACCCGATGCAGAGGCGCCGACTGCAGATCGCCCTCGCCGACCTGGACGACGAGGTCGGAGCCGCGCAAGCCGTCGGTGACGAGTTGGCTCAGCGACGTATGATGGTGAGCACAGTCGCCGGCCAGCAGGAGGTAATCCTCGCCCGGGATACAGGCCATGGACGGGTTGGCGCCCCAGCGGACGATCTCGACATCGATATCGAGCTTGCGGGGCAGCCGGCTCGGACGGGTTCGGGAGCCCTCCGGCACGATGACGAGAATCCGCTCGCAGCCGGCTCGCGCCATGGTGCGGATCCCCCGGTCGAGCAGAGACAGGCCGCCGAATCGCAACCAGGTACGGCTCGCCCCTGCGGCCGAGTCTTCAAACACGAGCAGGCCCTGCCGAATCACACCTGTCTCCTCAGTCCGGCTTCAGGAGGAACACCAGGTCGAGATGAGGAGGGCGATGTGAACAGATGCACATGTTGGCGCACACGGGCCAGATCCGTCTGGGTGTCGACGTCGGCCCAGGGGAGGTCCCCAACATCGAGGGCAGCAACCGCGTATCCTTTGTCGACGAGACGTTGGACTCCCTCCACGAAGAGCTGGCCCAGTGCCGTCTCCTCCATGACCGCCTCCTCGAGAGTGCGCAGCAGTTGCAGCACCCCGGCGCCGGCGAACCGCATGATGCCGATCGACTCCGCATGGGTGCGATCGAGCGGCAGGTCCTTGCCGACGCTGCGGAGCGAATCGCCATCGAGCTCCACTTTCATGTCATCGTCGTCGTAAGCGGTTTTCCGGTGAATCATCAGGCAGGTACCGGAGGTGTCGGAGATCAGAGTCTCGAGCACGTCCGGGTGAAACACGTTGTCCCCATTGAGGAGGAGAAAGTCTTCGTCCATGTCGGCACGGGCGGCCCACAATGAAACGAGATTGTCGGCGACGGCATAAAAAGGATTGTACAGAATACGGACGTGGAGGCCCGAGCGGCAGGCGTCGAGTTTTCGCCGAATGCGGTCGACTCCGAATCCACACACGAGGACAACCCGGCGAATTCCGGCCGCCTCCAGGCTGGCGAGCTGATGCTCGAGGATGGAGGTGCCACCCACGTCCAACAGGCATTTTGGCTGGTTGGCCGTGAGGGGCCAAAGGCGTCTGCCACGCCCGGCGGCCAGAATGAGCGCTTTCATGCTGGTGACCGCAACCCTATTAGAGGGTTACCGGAATCAGGAGTGCGCTACCACTCGGTGGGCGTCGGATCGGGGGGCGAAGGGGGCAAAGGCGACCGGCAAATCTGTGACAACCTTGACAACCTGCTGATAGCAATGGATTTAAGATAGACACCTCATCCGATCTCGTCAACGAAGTCGTCGTCTACAGGCTATCTGAGCGCCAGTCGGTGACTCCCCTTATCTTTAAGGGAATCCCTCTCGAGGTTACGTATAGCATCACACATGAAAGCCATCATCCTGGCGGCCGGAGCCGGCACCCGCCTGACTCCTGTCACGAACGGTCTTCCCAAGTGCCTCGTACCCTTCGGGTTCGAGCCGCTCATCGATCGCCAGATGAGAGCGCTCCACAGCGCCGGAGTGGAAGATATCGTCGTGGTGACCGGCTACGAGGCGGCAAGAATCCGCCATCACTGCAGCAGCCGCGTCGGCTATACGGAGGTGCGCTATATCGAAAACCCGGATTTTGCCACGACGAACAGCATCTACTCTCTTCACCTCGCCGGCTCTGAGCTCGACACCGACTGTTTCCTCGTCAACTGCGACATCGTCTTCCCCCCAGAATTGGCGCAGCGCCTGACCCAAGCCGAGCACGGCAACTCGATCGCCGTCGACTCGCACGTGAACCTCGTGGCGGGCGAAATGAACGTCGTAATGCAGGAAGGGGGACTGGTGACGGCGATTGGCAAAGAGCTGAACCCGGACAGCGCGCACGCTCAGAGCGTGCAGGTGGTGAAATTCGACGGAGCCGGAGCCGGCGTCGTGCGAGACGAGGTCGAGCGCCTCATACGACAGGGGGAGCTCGACGCGTTTCCGACTTCGGCGTTTGGCCCGCTCATCGAGGAGGGCCAATTGTTCGCAGTCGAGGCCGGGGATTTGCCTTGGGCGGAGATCGACTCCCTCGACGACTACAACGAGGCTTTGCGCTTCACCCTGCCGCGTCTGTCATAGCGGCAGCACTCCAGTCATTCCACCCTTTGGCAACTCGCGCACAAGCCGTCCTGGCCAAGGTAGGCGAGCGTCGTCCCACCCCTGTGGCGGCCGGTGGCTCCTCGCAGCAGCTGCCAACCGCCTCCGGCGACGCCATGACCGTCCTACTCGACGCCACCTCTGCGGATGCCTTCCGTCGCCTCTGGGGGATGACGCTGCTGGAGCGCAACCTGCGTCTTGTGGAGCGGCTCGGCGCCGGAGAAGTCGTCATCCTCGCCCGAGAAGAGGACCGCAGCCGCGCGACGCGAAGACGGTTCGCCCGACTCGTGGAGCCTGTCGTACAGAGCGCGGAACGCGCCACCTGGAGAATGGTCGAGGGCGTGGTCCGCCAGTCGCGGGGCCCGGTGCTGGTGCTCGAGGCAAACGGGGTGTACGACCGCCGCTTCGCTGGGATTTTGTGGCAGGCCGCGGCGCCAGCCGCCGGACAGATGAACGGCCAACCGCTGGAAGCGGCGGCGCTATTGGTCGATGCAGGCTCGCTGGCTGCGGTGGCGTCGACTGGAGACACCGACTGGACACAGAGCGCGAGGGGAGCGACCGACGACGTCGAGATGGGCACAATCGAGCTGAGCGGGGTCGGCGGGCACGATTCGAATCTGCGCAAAGCAGTGGCCCCGTGTGTGATCGCCGTCGTCGATTCGGACTCGAGCAAAAGGGCGGACCGATTTCTCAGAGAGTTGGCAGGCAAGGGTATCAACGATCTGATGGGCGAGTTCATCCATCCGCCGATCGAATTCGCCCTGACCAGGATGGTGTCCACAACCCCGATCACGCCGAACCAGGTCTCCTATCTCAACATCATTCTGAGCGCGGCGGCGTTGCCGCTGTTCGCGGCAGGCTGTTTCTGGGATGGCATCGCCGTCAATCTGGTGCGCGGCGTCACTGACGGGGTTGACGGCAAGCTGGCCAGATTGACTCTGAGGGAATCGGAGGGAGGGCACGTGCTCGATCACGCCGCCGACACGCTCTACCTGCCGTTGCTGTTCGCCGCCTTCGGCTATCATCTCGCCGACGGCGATCCCTACTCGCGGGCGGCGCTGTCCTCGTACCTGCTGCAGCTCTTCTATTGGCCCAACCGCGTTTTCTCGTCCTGGTACAAGACCTTTCTTGGAGTGACGGACAGCGACTTTCGACGCAGCGATCGGATCGTGAGGCGCTTCCATCCGAAACGCAACACGTTCATCCTGCTGTTGATCATCTGCATGCTCTTCGGCGCCCCCGAGATGGCGCTCTACGGAATCACCGCACTCACGGCCTTCATGCTCTTTTTTCGCATCGCGCGCCTGGATCAGGAGGGGCGCCGACTGCAGCGGGAACGGGAGTCCGGGGACCTGTCGGACTCGTGACAGCCGTTGCGCGGTGAGGCGGTGCCGGTTTGCAAAGAGCGGTGGTGAATTACGGTGGTGGCAGGCTGCGCACGTAGGCGATGATGTCGCGTAGCTGCGGGTTGCTGAGTCGATCCAGACCGAAGAACGGCATGAACTGCCCCGATGCGGGTTCGTAGGCATCGGGATCGATTCCGGACAGTTTTGCACCGAGGCCGTTACTCTCGCGGACCTTGCGGGCGTAGAACGCCGGCTCCTTGTCCCTGGGCAAGGCGGGCGCGATACCCTCGTTGCCGTTGGGATGGCAGCTATGACAGGCGCTAAAGAAGAAGTCGCGCCCGCGAATCCTGTCGCCGCCTCCGAGGCCCTGTTGGCCGGTTCTGTCGGCGCCGGGGGCCAGAGCAAGGGGCGCCCGGATCGGCTGTCTGGTGATGGCCTGGAGGTAGGCCTCGAGGTCGAGCAGCTGCTGAGCTGTCAGTTTGTCCGGGTTCTGCATGAAGTCCACCACGCAGACAACGGCTGCGTGAGACACATCCTGATGGATGCCCTCCTCCTCCGGATCCTGGCCCCACCAGGTCTGGCGGCTGGCGGAGTTGATGAGGGGATGAGCGGCTCGAATCTTGCCGTCGCCGTACTTTTTCTCATCGAAGTCGGCGTGGCAGTGAATGCACGAGAGGCCGTTCTTCCCGGCCGACGGGGAGTGGTAGAGAAGACGACCCGCCTTGGCCGTCCCTCTCATTCTCATCTGAGCCTCGGCTCCGGGATGCGACAGCGCCAAAGCGCCTGCGAGGGCCAGAATGAAAAGCTTGGCACAACGTCTCATGATCAGCCGAATCTACCTCGATCAACACTCGATCGACACTGGATCGACACTGGATTCGACACTGGATCAACTACGGATCAACTACGGATCAACTACGGGGTCAACCCGGTTCTCTAAGTAGATAACCCGCATCATCAAAGCCTGTCAACCCACCATCAGGATACGCGGTGCCTCGGAGCACAATCTTCGATCAGTCGATGTCGATTTGCCGCACGGCTGTCTGATCGCCATCAGTGGCGTGTCGGGGTCCGGCAAGTCGTCGCTCGCTTTCGACACCATCTACGCCGAGGCCAGGCGCCGGTATCTGTTGAGTCTCGATCTCTCTCAGGCTTCACTCGTCAAGCGAGCGCGGGCTCCCCGCGCCAGGGTCATCGAGGGATTGGCACCCGCCATCGCCATCGATCAAGGCCGGGGCAGCCGGCACAGCGCCCGCTCCACCGCGGCGACGCTGACGGGGCTCCACGACTACCTGCGATTGCTGTTCGCACGACTGGGAGAGCCGCGCTGTCTGTCGTGCGGGTCGGCGGTTCAGATCCATCGCTTCGAAACCGTGTACGAGACGGCGGCAGGTCTGCAGGAAGGTACCAAGCTGTTGGTGCTGGCGCCGCAACTCCCGGACACCGAGGAAACCGGTGCCGATCTGTTGTCGCGGGTGGACCGCAGTGGCTATCGCCGACTGAGGATCGACGGGCAGATCAAACTCCTGGAAGAAATCGACCCACGAACACTCGACGATAGAGCCGCCGCTGTCGGAGTCGAGGTCGTCGTGGACCGCCTCGTCGTTCAGGACGACAGCAGGACCAGACTCAAAGGGTCGCTGCAGGCGGCTGTGGAAATCGGCCAGGGCCAAATCTCTCTACTGGCGTTGACGAGCGAGGGCCCGCCGGGCGCAGCCGGTTCGCAGAGTTCGAACAGAGAGATGCGCTTCTCGGTGTCGCCCACGTGCTCTCAATGCAGCCAGCCATTCAAGGCAGTGACGCCCTCCCTGTTTTCATTCAACAGCTCCCAGGGGGCCTGTCCCGACTGCCGCGGGCTCGGCACCGAGCAAGGTTTGGACCTCGATCGCGTATTCTCTTACGGAGCGCAATCGATAGATGAGGCACTCGGGACGTTGTGGCAGGAGTTCGGCCGTCGCGACCTGCGCGAGAAAGTCATGCGACTGTGCAGTGCGCTCGAGGTCGACACCGACACTGCAGTAGGCGAGTGGGCCGACGACGATCTCGTGCGCCACGTGTGGAAAGGAAAGGGGCGCCGCCTGGGGATCAGGCGGTTGCTGGAGCAGGTCGCCGCCAGGGCGTCGGGGGATGAACTGGCCTGGCTCGAAGACAGGTTGGCCGATACCCCCTGCGCCACCTGCCATGGAGCGAGATTGAACCCGGCGGCTCTCGCCGTAACGCTCCCCGGCGGCGAGTCGATTGCATCGCTGGCCGCGAGGTCTATCGACGAGGCGCTCGTCTTCATGTCGACACTCCGGTTCGAAGCGTCACAGCGCGCCGTGGGAGAAGCGATCAGTGTGGAGGTCTGCGAGCAACTGCGAAGATTGGTGAACCTGGGCCTGGGATACCTGACTTTGAATCGGTCCTCGCACTCTCTGTCGAGCGGAGAGTTCCAGCGGCTGCGGTTCGCCGCCGCCATGGGATCGGGGATGACGCAGATGTTGTACGTGCTAGACGAGCCGAGCGTGGGCCTCCACGCTCGGGACACGGACAGACTGGCGCGGACACTTGGTCAGATGCGCGATGCCGGCAACACAGTCATCGTCGTGGAGCACGACCTCGATCTGCTGCGGCGGGCCGATCACCTCGTCGACATGGGCCCGGGAGCAGGTGCCGCCGGAGGGCGAATAGAGGCACAGGGGACACCGGCGGAAGTCGGGGCTTCCTCGTCGCCCACCGGCAAGTACCTCGGCGGAGCACGCCGTCTCGGTGCAGGCAGGGGCCGAGTGCCGGGCGAGAGGGGCTGGCTGCGCGTCGAGGGGGCCCGGGGGCACAATCTGAAGAGCGTCAACGTCGCTTTTCCGCTGGAGAATTTCATTTGTGTCACAGGGGTCTCGGGGTCCGGCAAGAGCAGCCTCATCCTCGAAACAGTCTTTCCGGCCCTGGCGGCGCAACTTCACAAGGCGGAATCGCGGCCCCTGCCACACGACAGCTGTGACGGCATCGACCGGATCGAGCGGGTCGTGTCCGTCGATCAAAGACAGATCGGCCGTTCGGCCAGGTCGAATGCAGCCACGTTTACCGGATTGCTCGGGCCAATCAGGCGGCTGTTCGCAGAGCTGCCCGAGGCCCGCATGAGGGGATACAGGCCGGCTCACTTCAGTTTCAATGCCGCTCAGGGTGCCTGTGAGGAATGCGGCGGAACCGGCCTGGCAGCGGATCGCGGCGAGAGCCTGCTCGAAGATCTCGCGATAGCCTGTCACACTTGCGGTGGGAGACGCTACAAGCGGGAGGTGCTGGATATCCGCTACCGCGACCTTTCGGTCGCTCAAGTGCTCGAGTTGAGCGTCGGCGAAGCGTTCGCTCTTTTCGAGCCGATCCCGGATGTGGCGCGCCGCCTGGCCCTGATGCAGGAGCTGGGGCTCGGCTACCTTCACCTGGGACAGCCGGCCAGCAGTCTGTCGGGCGGCGAGGCTCAACGGATCAAACTGGCGACAGAGCTGGGCCGGCCACAGCGGAGTCGGACACTCTACATTCTCGACGAGCCGACGACCGGGTTGCATCTGGACGACATCCACTACCTCGTCGAGCTGTTGCAGCGGTTCGTCGATGGGGGTCACAGCGTCATCGTAGTCGAGCACAACATCGACCTGATCGCCGCCGCCGATTACATCATCGATCTCGGCCCGGAGGCAGGTGAGGCCGGGGGCGAGGTGGTCGCGGCAGGCACGCCGGCGGAGGTGGCGAGGAATGACGGCTCGTGGACGGGACGGTTCCTGGCGCGGCGGCTCGAGGAGGCGGCCTAGGTGGGAGCAATCGCGCGGGCCCAGGCCCACATGCTCGCCACGGGGGTCGACGCCTGGCTGGTGTACGATTTTCGCGGCAGCAACCCGGTGCTGAGCCAGCTTCTGGAGGCGAAACCGGAGACGACGCGGCGCTGCTTTCTGGTGATTCCGGTCCGCGGGGAGCCGCGTCTGCTCGTGCACGCGATCGAGGCGGGAAGCTTCAAGACTACGCCCTTCGAATGCGTGTCGTACAACAGTCGGGACTCCTTGACGCAGCGCCTGAAGGCCGCCCTCGCCGAGTGCGGGAAAGTGGCCATGGAGTATTCACCGGGCGGCGAGCTGCCGACGGTGTCATGGGTGGACGCGGGGACGATCGAAATGGTGCGCTCCACCGGCGTCGAGGTGGTCTCTTCGGCCGACCTGTTTCAGGCAGCCCTGGCGACGTGGAGCGGCGAGGCGCTCGAGTCGCACCTCAGCGCATCAAAACTGGTTGCACAAGTGAAAGAGGAGGCCTTCGACTACATTCGGTGCCGGCTCGCCGAGGGTGCAGTCTTCACGGAGTGCGACGTGCAGGCGTTCATCTCGGAGCGCTTTGGCGTGCTCGATCTCGAAGCCGATCACGCGCCGATCGTGGCTGTGAACGAACACAGTGGCGACGCGCACTACGATCCACAGCCGGCTTCCTGCAGCGAGATTCGAGAGGGAGACTGGGTTCTCATCGATCTGTGGGCGAGGCACGCGGGGGAGTCGAATCTGTTCGCCGACATCACCTGGGTCGGTTTCGCCGGCAGGTCGGTTCCGCAAGAAAATATTGCCGTATTTGACATTGTCAGACGCGCCCGCGATCTAGTAGTGGACGAGCTGCGCAACAGGCTCGCACGGGGAGAGGCGGTCGAGGGATGGGAGCTGGACGCCGTGGCGAGGGGTTGTATCACCGCCGCGGGCTACGGCCCGCAGTTCGTTCACCGCACCGGCCACAGCCTCGGCCCCGGACCCCGCGTCCACGGCATGGGTGCGAACCTGGACGATCTGGAGACGCACGACACGAGACAGATCCTGCCCGGCTCAGGTTTTACGGTGGAACCGGGTATCTACCTGCGGGAATTCGGTGTGCGGCTCGAGATCGACGTGTACGTCGATCAGAAAAAGGGGCCACAGGTGACGACGCCGATTCAGAACGAGGTAACGATCCTCATATGACGAAGCCGTTTTACATCACCACTCCGATCTACTACGCCACGGGCGATCCGCATATGGGTCACTCGTACACGACCGTGGTGGTCGACTTTCTGGCGCGGTTTCACAGACTCCAGGGGTACGACACCTACTGCCTAACCGGCACCGACGAGCACGGTGAGAAGGTGTTCAAGGCTGCGCGAGAGTCGGGCGTTGAGCCGCAGGAGTACGTGGACGAGCTGAGCCGCCGTTTCGAGGCGGCGTGGAAGGTGCTGCAGATCAGCCATGACGATTTTATCCGCACGACCCAGGAGCGTCACAAGAAAGTTGTGCGGCTCGTGCTGCAGACCGTCTACGACAAGGGCGATATCTACTACGGAGACTACGGCGGCCTCTACTGTGTGGAGTGCGAGCGCTACCTGACCCAGAAGGAGCTCGTCGACGGCAAGTGCCCCGATCACCACATCGAGCCGGAAGAGCGCAAGGAGGGGAACTACTTCTTCAAGATGGATCAGCACCGGGAATGGCTGCGCGGCTATGTGGAGGAGCATGAGGATTTCGTCCGGCCGTCCGGATATCGCAACGAGCTGCTTTCACTGCTCAGCGAGCCATTGGGCGATCTGTCGATTTCGCGGCCGAAGGAACGGGTGCCGTGGGGAGTTCCACTTCCCTGGGACGAGGCGCACGTGACCTACGTGTGGTTCGACGCGCTCCTCAACTACATCTCTGCTCTCGGATACCCGGACTCTGATCTCTTCGGCCGATTCTGGACGTCGGCTCAACACACGATCGGCAAGGACATTCTCAAAACCCACGGTCTGTTCTGGCCAACCATGCTGAAGGCGGCGGGGATTCCACTCTATCGCCACCTGAACGTGGGCGGGTATCTGATGGGTCCGGACGGACGCAAAATGAGCAAGTCTCTGGGCAACGTCGTCGATCCGCTCGAGTTGAGCGAGAAGTACAGTGCCGATGCGGTGCGCTACTACCTGCTGAAGGACGTCCCCTACGGGCAGGACAGCAATATCGGGGAAGGTGCGCTCGTGGAGCGCTACAACGCCGATCTGGCCAACGATCTGGGGAATCTGCTGGCGCGAGCGCGGGCGCTGCTCCTGCGGCATCTGGACGGCGTGCTGCCGACGCCGCAGCCGACAGCAGAAGATGACCTCGTCATCGACACCGGGCAGCGGTTGGCGCAGAGGGTTAGCGAGCTCGTCGACGACCTCCGAGTGCACCTCGCTCTCGAGGAGGTAATGCAGTTTGTGCGGCTGCTGAACAAGTACTTCAACGACCAGGAACCGTGGGTGCTGGCCAGGGATCCGGAGAAACGGCAACGCCTCGGAACCGTCCTCTATAACGTAGTTGAGGGGCTGCGCCTGACGTCGTTCCTGCTGGAGCCGGCGATGCCGTCAAAGTCCCGGGAGATCCGCGCCAGCCTGGGCCTGCCCGATTCTGCAACGAGTGCAGCCGACGCGCCGGATGTGACTCGATGGGGAAAGACGCCGGCCGGTGCCCGCGTTCCCGCCAAGGCGGACATCCTCTTTCCGAGGGTCGAGGACGGCGCGCCGAGAGCGGTCGGGCGCCGACGAGAGAAAAAACCGAAAAAGGAGGAATCCGTGTCAGGGAAATCCGAATCCGGCGATGCGGGATCCGAAGCGCCGGAGCAGATCGACATCGATGAGTTTGCCAGAGTGGATTTGCGAGTTGCGGAGGTGATCGCCGCCGAAGTGGTGCCGAAAACGGACAAGCTGCTGAAGCTGGGACTCAGGGTTGGCGAGGGGGAGGAGCGCACGGTCGTGGCTGGCGTTGCCGAGTTCTACGACCCGGCGGAACTCATCGGCAGAAAGGTGGTGGTGGTGGCGAACTTGAAGCCCGCGAAGCTGCGGGGGATCGAATCGCAAGGGATGATCCTCGCGGCAGAGGACGGGGCAGGCAACCTCTCGCTCGTGAGCCCGCACCGGGACCTGCCCGCGGGCTCGAAGGTGCGCTAGCTGGCGTTAGCTAGCCGCCGACTCGAGCTGAGACCGAGTGGCTTCGTAGAGTCTGTCCACGCGCTTTCTAGTGCCCTGAAGCTTTTCTTTGTCTTCGGGTGAAAGCGCGGACTGACAATCGATCAGCGCATCGAAGATGTCTGCGAGCCGGCGTCGATGGATCTCTCTCTGAATCGCCGTATGTGCCAAGGCATACGCTCCCATCATGGCCGACTCTCCCGACACATCCTCGACGAATCTGGCAGGGCTACCCTCGGTCTTGCCGCCGAGGCGAGTGAGAATGCGCTCGCGCTTCTCGACCGCTGTCCTGCGGGGGTCGAAGCGAATCAGGAGATCGAGCAGCTGCCTGAGCATCTCCATTTCGCGGCTGTCGAACGCGAGGGCGTTGGCGAAATAATTCAAGCGGGAGACAAGACTACGCAAATAGGCCCACTGAGCATCGAGACGGTCGCGGTAGTCCCGCGATATGGAGGAGGCCTCGCCGGCTTCGAGCTGCAGCTCTGCACAGATACGCGAAAAGCGCCGTCGGTCGCCAGGCGAGATGACCCCGTCGCCAGTATAAACGAGTGAAAATATGTAGCGAGCCACTTCGCGCCGGTCATCCGATGAGAGATCGGCCGCGAGACGTTTCGCCCTGTCTGGCGAGGTGCCCAGAAGGTCGTGGATCTGTTCATCCTTCACGTCCTTCGCCTTCAAAAACCTCCGCATCACTCGTTCGTCATCCGGCCGGAATTCCCTCTCGTCGAGGAGCACCTTGCTGAAGCCGATGATACTCCTGAGCATGCGTCTCTTGCCTCGTTTCCGGGCCACTGACACGAAGCCGTAGATGGCGCCGCTGGCGGCAGTGAGCCCGGCGAATCCTCCGGCAAAGGGGCACCCACACAGGCGTGGTGACAAGGCCGAGGGAGAAAGCGACGCTGCCCCACAGTCCCATCGAGCCAGTCCACATGGAGAGCGCGACCCAGGCACCGCCGGCTACTCCCGCACCGCCCAGGATGCCGCTGAGGAGCTTGGTGCGATGTCTGCCGAACGTCGATACGGCGTCGTCGACGGTGCGTCCGCGCAGCCCCTCCTGCATCATGAAGGAGATGAACTGGACCGAGAGGTTCCGCATCGCGCCAGTGTAGTTTTCAGACTGTCTATTCATCATCTTATGAACGGTAATGGGGTAACAAAGATACTGCCTAACACGACAGGTCCAAGGAAAATCCGTCAACCACAGGACAAATCAAAACATGGGACCATTGGATAACGTTGTGAGGGTTCGAGCCGTCGCCCTGCTCAGCGCGCTCTGGATAGGACAGTCAACCCCCGTCGCAGCCGAGGCAAATCCGCCGCTTCCGGGATTCGATCTAAGGAGATCGGACTCCAGTGCGCTCGAAATCGCAGACAAGGTGATGGAGCGGCTCGGCGGACGGGAAAACTGGGATGCAACGCGTTATCTGACGTGGCGGTTTTTCGGTGGCCGACTCCACGTGTGGGATCGATGGACAGGCAGCATCCGCTTCGAAGACGACGGCCTCACAGTCCTGATGAACGTCGGCACGGGCGCCGGGAGGGCGTGGAACGGGGTCGAGGAGATCACCCACGCGGACAGCCTGGCCGTAAAGCTGGATGCGGCGTACCGCGCCTGGATCAACGACAGCTATTGGCTGGTCATGCCATACAAACTGAAGGACTCAGGCGTAACCTTGAAGTACAAGGGTGCGGGCAGAGCGGCCGGTGCGGAGGCGCACATTCTCGAACTGACGTTCACCGACGTCGGGGTGACCCCGCAGAACAAGTACGACGTCTACGTCGATGCAGAGGAGTGGCTCGTGCGCCAGTGGTCTTTTTACGCCGACGCCTCAGACGAGGAGCCGCGCTTCACGCTGCCCTGGTCGAACTGGCAGCGCTATGGCAACATCTGGCTGGCGGACGATTTTGGTGACTCCAAGCACAGCGCCGTGGCAGCTCCCGAGGAGCTGCCACGCTCCGTTTTCTCGGATCCCGCCCCACTGACGAGCCTCCACGTCGAGACGAACTGACACTGCTTCGGCGGACGGGAAGGTAATGGCAAGCAACCAACATCGACGCAGGAAGAGCCGACGCCGTGGCGCAGGTGCACGCGCGAACAGCGAACCTCGAATCTCACATCGCCTCCCTCAGGAGGAGAATCTGCACTCGACAGCCCCCATCTGAAGGGGGGCGAGTCGTCGAGATCAAGGGATCATGGAGGCGCCGCCATCCACATGGATGGCCTGTCCGGTGATGTTGCGGGCCTCTTCCGAGGCCAGAAAGGCGACGAGATTACCGATGTCTTCAGGAGTCTGCTCTCGCTTCATCGGTACGGCACCCTGGACCCACTTGTCGAACACCTCTCGGGGTTCGAGACCGGCCAGGGTCGGGTCGGTTTCGGCCAGGAGGGGAGCCAAATCCTTCCAGAAGCCGGTCCACAGCATGCCCGGGCAGACGGCGTTGACGTTGATGTTGTGGGGACCGAGGTCCTTGGCCAGGAGCCGGGTCACCGAGAGCAGCGCGTTCTTGGCCATGGCGTATGGCGGAATGAAGAGCGGATCCCGTCTGGCCGCGATGGAGGAGATGTTGATGATCCTTCCCCGTTTGCGCTCGATCATGTGGGCGGACGCTGCCCGACACAGATACAGAGGGCCCTTGATATTTATCGAGTACTGGTCGTCCCATTCCGATTCGTCGTGATCGAGCATCGGCCCACCGACGCGGTCGCCGAAGTAGCCGGCGTTGTTGACGAGGATGTCGAGGTGATCGAACGTCTCGATGGCCTGTTTCACGAGATTTTGACAGTCGCCCTCTTTCGTCACATCTGATCGAATGGCGCATCCGCGCCGACCAGCTTCCTCGACCTGTTCGACTGCTCTGTGGGCAGCCTCGATGTCGAGATCCGCCACGACGACGTCAGCTCCCTCTCCGGCGAGGCATTTCGAGATTCCGGTTCCTATGCCACCGCCACCGCCGGTGACGATGGCAACGCTGTTTTCCAGGCGCATTCTCAGAGCACCTCCATGCTACGTCGTTGTTTCGTATCTGCTGTCCCAGCTTGGGGAACTATTCGAACAGGTCTTCGCCCCGGGGCCGCAAATGCTTGGGCAATTTCAAAACTATGTCGTCGTCCCCGTCAGTGTCGCGGGCGTTGGGGTCGCTGCTCTGTAAAACGCGCAGATCCTCACGGGATACGTCGATCCTGTGAACGAGATCATCCTTCTGTCGCTCGTTGAAAGAGAAGAGGTCGGCAGCAGATTTTTGGCGCTCCTTCTCGAAGCCGAGCTCGGATCGCACGCCGTGGAGCCTCTCCCTGACTTTGTCGTACGATTTCTTGCTTCTGCTCAGCATCGCGGTCGTAATGGCGCGCATCCCGACGCACAGGATGATCATGCAAATGGCAACAATGGTTGCATTCTCGGTGGAAAAGAGCACGGGCTACCTACTCACGTCAATCCTTTCGAGCGAGCACGGCTTGTATCCCTGGTTGAGACAGACGCCGCTACATCTAACAATCGCTAGTCGCCAAAGAGGGTGCAAATTATTGCGGGCGCTTTTTCCAATGGGGTGAGTTCGGAGCTGATTGGATATTCCTCACGAAATTTGGTAGAATGACACTGTCATGCGGATAATTCTGAGCTCGGCAGTTTTGGCGACATTTCTCGTCTCAGCGGGATGTATGAATGCGCTGGTGGGAAAATCAGCTCCCACACAGGTGGATGGAGAGACTCGTATCGAGGACTGGCATCTGAGCTTTGTTCTTTCCCCATCCTGGACGTTTGCCGGTATCACTCAACAGCAGGACGCGACATTCTATCACTACACCAGAGAGCCGCTCGTAGACTTCTTCCATCGGCAGATCAACGCAGCCATCACAATCGCGTTTCAGAAGATAGAGCCGGCCTGGGATGTCGCGAGGTACAGCTCCGCACTGAAGTCGATCGTGCCCCTCGGTTGGAACATCGAAGAAATCTACACTCACGAGGACGGCAAGTTGAGTCTGAAGGATGGCGTACTCTACCTCATTCGATACAACGATCCCCAGGGTAACGAACACACATCATATGTGGTGCATGCGACAAACGAAGGTATAGGAATCCAGATCGTCCTGGATATCACATCTGATCTGTTCCCCACGGTGAAAGGTGAGTGGGAGGACACTCTCAACACTTTTTCCCTGCTCGGGCACGGGAGTTGACCACTGGCGCCATCTTACTTCAGCGTAGTCACCATCACCCAGTACGGCTGTCGCCCGACGTCGTAGTCCTCCAACGCAGATAGCTCACCACTTTTCGCATCGACCCGGAAGGATCTCATTTTGTGCGCGGACTCGCCGGCACAGTACAGGTATGTCCCCGTGGGATCGATGTTGAATGATCTGGGACTTGATGGAACCGGAAAGTGTCCGAAAGGGCTGAGCGAGCCGTCGGTAGCGATGTCGAAGCCGACGATGCTGTCGTGGCCGCGGTTGGAGCAGTAGGCCCACTTGCCGCTGGGGTGCACCTCGATGTGAGCGCACGATCCGCCCTCGGCGTGGTAGTCCGCTGGCAAAGTGGACACGTGCTGGAATATCTCGAGGGTACCGCGGTCGGTGTCGAAGCGGTGGGCGGTCGCGGTGTTGCCCTGTTCGTTGATGATGTAGGCGACGTCACCCTGAGGCCGAAGACAGATGTGGCGGGGGCCGGTTTCGTCGTCCGGCGGCACCAGCTCCGGGGGATCGTTCGGTGTGAGCTGCCCAGTTTCACAGTCGAAGCGAAACTGGAATGTTTTGTTGGTGGGGCAGACGTGCGGAACGATGACGAATCGATTGGAAGGGTCGGCGAGAACGGCGTGGGCCTTGGGTCCAGTTTCCACTCGCTCGACGAGCTCCTGGATGGAGCCGTCGTCGCCGAGCCGGTGGACGGTCGCACCACCGCCACTGTAATACGCAGTCAGCAGGAAGCGACCAGACCGGTCTGTGATGAGGTGGGCCGGTGCGGCCAGGCCCGGGTCGATTTTGTTTATGAGCGTGAGCTCGCCGGAGCTCGCATCCAGGCGGAAGCTGGCCAGAGTCGTCGACTCCACGTGGGCCACGTAGATCAGGTCTCCGGAGGGCTGATGGAAGATAGCCCCAGTGGGTCCGTGTGAGTCGCTGGAGGCCCGGAGCGTCAGTGCACCTGAAGCGGGATCGAGGTCGTAACATTTGATCGCCTGATCCCCGGTCAGGGAGACGAAGACTATGGGGCGGCCGTCGTTCACTTCTGTCATCGGAGCATCTCCTTCTGGTGTCGGAATTATTTCCACGTGCAGGCGTATGACTCGGCTTCTCCGCCGCCGGCTGTCGACTTCTGACGCAGCCGGCTCACGTTTCCTTCGGTCTCGAGTACGGCGTGGGATTCGTAGGTCGCCGCATCGTCGGGAATGGTGTGCCACGCCACGCCGTCGAAGATATAGGCGATATGCCCGTGCCGGGGGTAGTGCAGATTCGCCTTTACCGCCGGGCTCCCGACGCTGATGACGACGATCCTGTGATCGTTCGATCGCGAGCCCGAAGCACACAGCCATTTCAATTTCCCGGAGATTCCGGCTTGCGCAAGCTGCCGTTCGAGCTCTGGGACCAACCACTGCCGCTGTCTTTCATAGACCTGAAGACCGGCGGCAGCGCGCGGATGGTCCGGGCGGCCAGCGGTTGAGGAATCATGGGGTGGCGTGAGGCTGTAGAAAGCGAATGCCGGGCGGTCGAACTCGCCATCCCGCCAGCGCGCATAGAAGGTGTGCGAAGCGTCAGCCGAGGCTAGCGAGAATGGAGACGGCGAACAACCACGAGCGCCTGGGCGGCAGCAGCAGAACGATGCCGGCGGCGACGAAATAGGTGATGATGAGCACGACGGCCGTCGGCGAGGTGATGGTGTCGTGTTCGGGTACGAGAGAGGCTGCGGCGGGGATGAAGAGCGTTCCCATGGCGGCGACAGAGAGGATCGGCGCGGTGCGGCCGATGCGTCCGGCAATCAGCCACAGAATGCTGGTGGCGAACAGCCCGACACATCCGAGAAGGGCGAGGTACTGGACCCAGTGGGTCGGGGCGCCCCAGACTGCCCACATGATGGACTGAAGCGTGAAGAATCCGAGAAGCAGGGCAGCTCCCGAAAGGGCGATGCCGATAGACTGGTGTGATGCCACTGTCAGTATCCTGTAGCGGAAAATTCCTTTTGTCATCGCGTTCCTGGCTCCCATTCAACAAGTTATCTCCGCGGCGGGACACGAATCAAGGCGTCTATCCTGCTCGCGGGCGGCCAGCTCCGCAAGCGCCGGCTGTCTGGACACCGCTCAGGCGCTGGCCTATATGTATCAACTGATCATGGAAAAAAGTCGACCGAACATCCTGTGGATCTGCACGGACCAGCAGCGCTACGACACGATTGGCGCACTGGGCAATCAGCATGTGTCGACTCCGAACATCGACAAGCTGGTGGGAGAGGGAGTAGCCCTTACACACGCCTACTGTCAGAGTCCCATCTGCACGCCGTCTCGCGCCAGTTTTCTCACGGGGATGTATCCGAGTACGGTGCACGTCAACGGCAACGGGAACGAGTACTTCCCCGACAATCCGGCCCTCGTCACAAGGATGCTCGCGGAGAGCGGATATGACTGTGGTCTCATCGGCAAGCTGCACCTGGCGAGCGCCTTCGGCCGAACCGAACCGAGGGTGAACGACGGCTATCGGTACTGGCAGTACAGCCACGCTCCGCGAAATGACTGGGAGACGGGACACGGTTACGATGACTGGGTAAAGGCGAAGGGAGGAAATCTCGACGAATTCAACAAACAGATGGATGGGGTGCCGGCGGAACTACACCAGACGACCTGGTGCGCCGAGAAGACGATCGAGTTCATGAAAGACGCGGCAGAGCCGTGGCTGGCGAGCGTGAACATCTACGACCCTCATCCGCCGTTCAATCCGCCCAAGTCGTATCGCGATCGCTTCGACCCTGAGCAGATGCCGGGTCCCCTGTTCCGGGACAGCGATCTCGAACAACAGCGCCGCCTGGCCGGCGTCGACTTCCAGTCGAAGGGGCGACATGTGGATGAGCTGGACATTGGCAGCCCAGTTCTGACGTACGGTCCCGCAGACGAGAGTGAAGAGAAGGAGTGGGCGAATGCCGGCGGCCGCGACGGCAAAACCCTGCAGGCCGCGTACTACGCCATGATCGAACTCATCGACGATCGCGTGGGAGAAATGCTGCAGGCGCTGGATGATGCAGGACAACGACAGAATACGGTCGTCATTTTCACGAGCGACCACGGCGAAACGCTCGGTGACCACGGTCTCATTCAAAAGGGATGCCGGTTCTACGAGGGGCTCGTGCGGGTCCCGCTCATCTTTTCGTGGCCGGGCAGGTTCGCCGCCGATGTGCGCGGCGATGCTCTCGTGGAGCTGCTCGACATAGCGCCGACGCTGCTCAAGCTAGCCGGTGAGGAAGTGCCCGAGCGGATGCAGGGTGCTTCTCTGATGCCGATTCTGACTGGAGAGGCTTCGCCGGATCGACACCGCGACTTCGTGCGCTGCGAATACTACGACGCGCTGCAGGCGCCGGATGCGTCGTTTGCGACCATGTACCGCGACGAGCGCTACAAGCTTGTCGTCTACCACGGACACGACCTGGGCGAGATGTACGACCTCGTCGAAGATCCGGAGGAGTTCGAGAGCATGTGGGACGAGCCGGAGGCGCAACCGATGAAGCTCGAACTGATGCGGAAGAGCTTTGACGCCTCGATGCTGGCCATCGATCGCGGACCGCGGCGCATGGGTCCGATGTAGGCGGAAAAGAATGACGCCGCCGGCCAGCAAGGGGCAGGATCGCCTCGTCGAACGGGATATCGTGCGGCTCAAGATCGGCGCCCGGACGAATGTCGCCGACGTCGTCACAGTCGAAGAGCCGCTGGAGATCCGCGTGCAGGAGGAGGCAGTGGCCGTGGTCATGCGCACGCCGAAAGACGACTTCGACCTGGTCGCCGGCTTTCTCTACACCGAGGGAATCGTCAACCGTCCCGATGATGTGGGAGCGATTTCTTACTGCGAATCGGCGGAGCCGCCGAATCTCGAGAACACTGTCGACGTGCGCCTCGCCGACGGTGTCGAGTTCGACCGGGAACGGCTCAAGCGAAACTTCTATGCCTCTTCGAGCTGCGGAGTGTGCGGCAAGGCGAGCATCGATCACATCAGAGCGCAGGCGCCAGAGATCGCGGCCGACTTTACCGTTTCAGTCGATGTGCTATACGAACTGAACGACAAGCTGCGGCAAGCCCAGGATGTGTTTGACAAGACAGGGTCACTCCACGCGGCTGGCCTGTTCGACGAACAAGGAGAGTTGCTCGGACTTCGGGAGGACGTGGGCCGCCACAATGCCGTAGACAAGCTGGTGGGGAGCTTTATCTTGAGGGATCGTCTGCCTCCGCCGGTCTCGATCCTGATGGTGAGTGGCCGGACAAGCTTCGAGATCGTGCAGAAGGCAATTGATGGCCGGCATTCCGATGATAGCAGCGGTGTCGGCGCCGTCGAGCCTCGCCGTCGACATCGCTCGAGAGTCGAACATGACACTCGTCGGGTTTTTGCGGGGCAAGGCGTGCAACGTATACGCTGGTGAGGAGCGCATTCGTCGCTGAGCGACCTCATCCGGCATCCCACACCAAAGGAGAGAGGCGATGGCCAAATCAAAACGCAGAGCTAAACCGAAGCTTCACCTGTGCGCCGCGGCGTGGTCGATGCATGGCTATCCATCCGAGAAGAGCGAGTGGTCGATGGATACGAAGGTGAGGAAAGCGTCGGAGGCGGGCTTCGAGGGGTTCAGTGTCGGCGCCGATCCCAACGCGAACAAAGCCTGCAGCAAGTACGGCATCGCCCATGTCGGAGGAGTAGACGTGGCCCGTGTGCGGGCAGCGCTAACGACGCTCAGAAAGTTCAGCAACATGGGCGTCCATCACGTCAACGTGCAACTGTGCGACCACGATACGGAGCTCAAGAATTCGGTCCCCGTGGCGAGAGCGGTGATGAAGGCGGGGGAAGAGCTGTGCATCCAGCCAGCCATCGAGGTCCATCGCGATACGTGCACGGAAACGCCGGAAAAGACCTTTGCCCTCGCCGACGCCTACGAGAAACGCTACCGCAAGAAGCTGCGCATCAACTTCGACCACTCGCACCCGGCGATCATCAAGCAAGTGAGAGCGCCCAACTACTGGGAGCCGAAGACGAACGCGCGGCCAGATTTGCTGCGCGCTGGCGAGCTGATTCATTTCCGACCCTTCACCGGCAGCCACTGCCAGACGCCGGTGACGAACGGCAAGCGCAAGCTGGACCGGGATTTCGCACTCTGGCTCAATCACTTCTGCACGCCCATGCTCGAGAGCTGGTTGAAGGGCGCGCGTAGCGGCAAGGAGCTTTGGGGGGTGGTGGAGCTCGGGCCCCAGGGCTCGGGATATGCCCTTGAGTGCTTTCCGGATATCTGGAAGGATGCGTGCCGGGCGCGGCAGGAGATCAAAGCTGTGTGGGACAAGCTGGTGCGGAGGTGGTAACTCTGGCCGGCAACTGGAAAACCAAGCTGAACAAATAGCGCGGCAGGTCGCACGATGGTGCGGCCTGCCGCTATTTTATTTTTCGTCTGCCGGCTCTACCCGCACGGGGCAGACCTTCAGCTCTGCCGTGTGGGTGACGGGATCGTAGCCGGATCCCGTAAGTATGTTGACGGGGACATCGGCGAAGCTGAAGCTAGCGAAGACTGTGCCCCGCGGTGAACGAGACGTCGCCTTCACCTTGATGCGCACGGACCCTCTGGCGCTGGAGAGTTCGCACCAGCTGCCGTCCCGCAATCCCCAGCCGGCCACATCCTCGGGATGGACCTCGAGGGACTCCTCGGACAACAGGTAGTCGATGCCGGACGAGCGACCGGTCTGCGTGCGGGTGTGGTATGACTGCAGTCGCCGACCGGTGGTCAGCCACACAGGGAAATCGTCGCTTATCGTTTCGGCGGGGTCGCGGTAGCTGACGACGGTGAAGATGCCACGTCCGTTCTTGAATTCCCCCTCGTGCAGGACAGGCGTGCCCGGATGGCTCTTGTCGGGCACCGGCCACTGATATTCACCCTGGTCGATGCGATCCCAGTCGAGTCCCGCGTATATGGGTGACACGTCGCACAGCTCGTCGAAGACCTCCTCCGGCGATTCGTAGTCGAACCCTTCGAAGCCGAGCCGCCGGGCGATCTGGCTGACGATCCACCAGTCGGGCCGCGCTTCGCCCGGTGGCGGCACGGCGGCGCGCAGGCGCTGAACGCGCCGCTCGGTGTTCGTGCAGACCCCGTCCGTTTCCCCCCATGACGTGGCGGGAAGCACGACGTCGGCGAGCTCAGCGGTCTCGGTGAGGAAAATGTCGATGACGACGAGATGGTCGAGACTCGTCAGGGCGTGTTCGCAGTGCTTGCGATCGGGATCTGAGATGAGCGTGTTCTCACCGTCGATGATCATGGCCCTAATCTCGTCGCCGCAACGGTCGAGAGCTGTCACCTTCGTGATGCCCTTCTCGGGATCGATCGGCCTGCCGTAGAGCTTCTCGAATTTTTCGTTGAACTGCGGTTCGTTAACCGCTTGGAAACCGGCGTAGTTGTTCGGCAGGGCGCCGCTGTCGCCGGCGCCCTGGATGTTGTTCTGCCCCCGCATCGGATTGATGCCGGTGCCCTCTCGGCCGATGTGGCCGGTCATCAGAGCGAGGTTGCACAGCGACTGGACGTTGTCGACGCCGCAGATGTGCTCGGTGATGCCGAGGGTGTAGTAGATGGCCGCCCTGTCGACCTCGCCGTACCAGGTGGCGGCGGTCTCGATGTCGGCGGCCGGAACGCCGGTGATGCCCTCGGCCCACGCGGGCGTGAACTGCTGCAGGTGTTCGAGGAATTTGGCAGAGCCGCTCGTGCGCCGATCGATGAACTCGCGATCCGCGAGGCCTTCCCGCGCGATGACGTGGGCCATACCGAGGAGGAGCGCGACGTCAGATCCCACTCTGAGCGGCAGGTAGAGATGGGCCATGTCCGCCAGCGGGATGCGCCTTGGATCTGCGACGATGAGCCTGGAGCCACGGGCGACGGCTTTCTTAATGCCGGTGGCCGCCACCGGATGGCACTCCGTCATGTTCGTGCCGATGCAGAAAATCGTGTCGGGCTTGGCCATGTCGACCAGCGGGTTCGACATGGCGCCTCGACCTATCGTGGCTGCCAGACCGGCAACCGTTGGAGCGTGTCAGGCACGGCTACAGTTGTCGATCTGGTTCGTGCCGAACCCCGCGCGAATGAACTTTTGCATGGTATAGGCCGCCTCCGTGGGAGCGCGGCCCGAGGCGATGCCGTAGACGGCGTGAGAGCCGTGTTCCTCGAGGGCGCGACGGAATCCGGCAGCAGCCCGTTCGAGCGCCTCGTCCCAGGTGGCTTCATGGAGGTCGCCATCTTCGCCGCGCACGAGCGGCGTGGCGAGACGGTCGGAGTGCTGGACGAAGTCGAAGGCGAACTGCCCCTTGATACACAGCGCTCCTTTGTTCGCCGGGCCGTCCATCGCCGGATGGATGCCCACGAGATCATCCCCCTTGGTGAGCAGGTCGACGGAGCAGCCGACACCACAGTAGGGGCAGATCGAGCGGGTCTTTTCGATTTCGCCAGGAAGGTCGGCGTTCCGCAACGCCTTCTTGTCACCGAGGGCGCCGGTGGGGCAGGTCTGGATGCACTGGCCGCAAAAGGTGCAGGAGGAATCCTTGAGGATGCCGTCGAATTCGGTGGTGATCTGTGTGTCGAAGCCGCGGCTCATGACGTTTATGGCGTGATCCCCCTCCTGCTCGGCACAGACGCGCACGCAGCGATAGCAGGAGATGCACTGCTCGTAGTCTCGCAGCAGGAAGGGGTTATCGTCCTCCTTGCTGGTCCCGGATCGGGCGCCGTCGAAGCGGCCGCTGCGCGCACCGTAACGGTCGACGAGCTCCCTCAACTCCTGCGAGGCATAGCCGGTGAGGGGGTCTACGTCCACCTGCCGGTTTTCGGATACCACCATCTCCAGCAGGGTCTTGCGCTGTTTCTCGACGCGATCGCTGGCGGTGTGCACCACCATGCCAGGCGTCGCTTTCGTAGTGCACGAGGCCACGGGGTTGCGCTGGCCATCCACCTCGACGACGCACATGCGGCAGCCGCCGAAGGGCTCGAGTCTGGGGTCGTAACAGAGGGTGGGAATCTGCTTGCGATAGCGCTCCGCCACCTCGTAAATGGTCTCGCCGTTGCCGAAAGAGACGTCTTCTCCGTCGAGGGTCATGGTGTGAACTCTGGCGGGATCGTCATCGATCAGCTGCTGCACACCGCCATTGCCACCCACGAGCGGCTCTGTCGTCGTCGTGCTCATGCCACTCATCCTTTTTGAGAGCGAACGTGCTCTTCGACCTCTTCGGGAAAGTATTTGATCAAGCTCTGTGTGATGTTCGGCGCGGCGGTACCCAGTCCGCAGGCGCTGGTGGCCATCATGGCCTCGCCGATATCAGCGACCTCGCGGATCCACGACGCCGGTTTCGTCGGCCCGGCCGCGCCGGCGAGTCGCTCTGTGAGTCTGCGGGTGCCAATGCGGCAGGGAAAACATTTGCCACAGGATTCATCGGCGAAGAACTCCATGGCGTTGTGCGCCATTTCGACGATGTCGCGGCTGTCGTCGAAGACGATGACGCCCCCCGCGCCGAGGAAGGAGCCGGCGCCGCGAATGCCGGGCTCGTCGAGGGTGACGTCCAGATCGTCACCGGCCAGGAAGCCACCCGACAACCCAGCCATGGTGACCGCCTGAAAGGCGCGGCCCGGCAGTGGCCCGCCGGCCCATTCACTGAGAAGCGTCTGCAGCGGCAGGCCGAGAGGTACCTCGTAGTTGCCGGGTCGACTGATGTCGCCCGACAGACTGATGACCTTGGTGCCGGCGTTGTCGCCCATTCCCAATGACTGATACCATTCCGCCCCGCGGCGTATTATGGGGGGCACCGACACGAGTGTCTCGACGTTGTTGACGGCCGTTGGAAGATTGTCGTAACCGTGCGTTACCGGAAAGGGCGGCCGGTTGCGCGGGAAAGGGTGCTTGCCCTCGAGGCTGTTCAGCAAGGATCCCTCTTCTCCGCATATGTAGGCGCCGGCTCCACGCCGCACGAGGAGCCGGAAGTCGAAGTCGGCTCCGAGAATGCCCTCGCCGAGCAAGCGGGCGTCTTCAGCTTCGGCGATCGCGCGCTCGAGGATGTGCATCGTCTCTGGATACTCGTAGCGCAGGTAGATGAAACCTCGCGAAGCGCCGGTGGCGTATCCCGCTAGCACCATACTTTCGATGACCGCATGTGGATCGTAGTCGAGGATGGCGCGATCCTTGAAGCACCCCGGCTCGCCCTCGTCGGCGTTGCAGACGATCGTCTTCGGTTCACCGGGGGCTTCGGCGACGGCGCGCCACTTCTGTCCGGTGGGGAAGCCGGCGCCGCCCCGACCGGCGAGTCGGCTCTGTGCGACAATGTCGATCAGCTGCTCGGAACTCAACTCGCTTACAGCTCGCTCGAGCGCTTCGTATCCGCCAGTGGAGCGATACCCCACAATGCCGGCGCGACCAGGCTCCCGTATGCTTGCAAAGACGCACTCTTCGGAACCTCCCGGATTCTCAGGGGGCAGCGGAGAAGGTCGATTGGAGAGCTCGCCATCGCTGCAACCGACGAGCAATTCGTCACCCCTGAGGACGGGAATCGGCTCGTCGCATCGGCCGGAACAGGGCATGTCGGAGGCCCCCTCTTCGCCAAGTGAATCGATCAGCTCATTGGCACCTTTGAGGCAGCAGACCGGGCCGCTGCAAACCCTCGGCGCTTCCCGTCCTCCCGCTCTGCGGGAGAAGTGGTGATAGAAGGTGACGGTACCGAAGAGCTCGGCGACAGGGATTCGAAGACCTTTCGACACCTCCTCTATGGCGGCATCAGAAAGGTACCGGTCCCGGTCGTGGTAGGCGTGAAGAAGAGGCAGCAAGGGCGCCGGCTGGTCGCGCCACTGCTCGACGAGATGGCCGTTCTGCCCCGGTGAAACCGTCATGACGACTGACACAGTGGTTGCAGGTTCAGACTGCGAAACAAGTTACATCGATAATACGAAATGGCCCAAACGAAGTAAAAGGTCCAGCTTGAACCATCAGGTAGCCGAGTCCGACCGTCTCGTCAGCAACAGGGTCAGAAAAACGCTGCCGAACAGAAGGCTGGCCACCAGGATATGAACAACCTGCAGTGAAGGAGGAAGCGACAGGTAGGCCAGGCCGAGCCCGGCGGCAAACTGGGTTATTGCGAAGGCAGCGGGCAGCGGGCAGAAGCGGGCAAGGGCCGAGCCAGCCGGCGCGGCGCGCCAGGCGGTTGCGGACAAGGTGCAGCAAGCAACCAGCATGAGCAGCCCGGCTGTGCGGTGCAAATCGTCGAGCCAGCCGACCTGCGGCAGGAGGTGCTGACGTTCCAGATCGGGTATGGCCGCGCCGATAACGTCGATACTGCCGCGAACGAGGGCGCCGAGCAGTATCTGGGCCACGGTCAAGACGAGGGTTGCAGCGGCAAGATGTCGCAGTCGCGTCGAGGCGGTCGATGCGCATGGGACGGAGGGTCCGCTCGTTGCCCCACTGATGGCGGCGGCGGCATAGATGAGGGCGGTGACGATGGCGAGGGCGACGATGAGGTGGACGGTGACAAGGCGGGGGTCCAGCTCGTAGGCGACGACCTGGCCCCCGAACCATCCCTGAAAGGCGACGAGGGCAACGGCCAGAAGACAGGGAGTGAGCACCGAACTCGTGTGCCGGTGATCCCGCCAAGCGATCCCGGCTGTAGCCAGAATGAGGAAACCGACCACGACACCCACGAGCCGATTGACGTATTCGATCCAGGCGAGCTCGAAGTCAAAGGCAGAGGGATCGATATGGTTGGGGAGCTGACTGACATCCGTCGGCGGGATCCAACGCTCGAAGCACCTGGGCCAATCGGGACAGCCCAGGCCAGCACCAGCAGCGCGGACGAAGCCGCCCAGCCCGATAAGGAGGTAGGTCGCGGCGATGGTTGTTAAAGCGATCCTCTGGAATCGGTTCACCGGTCAAGTCCCATTTTCAGTTGAAACAGAGCACAGGCTCGGGTGATGTTCTCAGCCCGTCATCGCGAGCTGTTTGATGCCGAGCTCGGTTTGAAGAGCTTGACGGAGCGTTGACAGGTGGTGGTAGCCCTTGACTCTGCGCAGTCGGTCCTCGATGTCGAGCAGCGCCGTGGCTGCCCAGCGGTGACGCTGCGAGGAGTTCGTCCAGTGCCGCACGTTGCGCGTGAGCTGGCCCAGGAGGCTGTTGACGTTCTCGATGCAGTTGGTGGTGCGGAAGGAATCCTTGAGCATCGGCATCAGTCCCAGGCGATGGAGCGTCAGGGTTTCTTCCAGGCCTTCCTCGAGGCTCTTCAGAGCAGATTGGTTCATCAGTTTCAGACCGGGCTTGAGCGCTTTCAGGGTCGCCTTCGCCTCTTCGTAGGTGGGCTTATTGTAGGCCGCCTCAATCTTGCGACGGACTCGGGCCTGTTCACTTTTCGGCAGGTACGACACGACGTTCTTGCGCTTGTGATACTGGCAGCGCTGCACACAGGCATGGCCCTTCAGCACCGACATTACCGCCTTGTAGAGGCCCTTGGCGCCGTCGATCAACACCAGCAACCCGGCCTCGTATTGCAGGCCCCTGTCGACCAAGTCGGCCAGGAAGCGGCGACAGACGCGCTCGTTCTCGGTGGCGGCCTCCACGAAACCCAGCGGGATCTTGTGCCCGTCAAGGGTGACGCCCAGAGCGATGATGAGCTCTTCGTCCGCGAAGCTCTTGCCGTCGAGAAACAGCGCCACCAGGTCGTAGCCTTCCAGGGAGCGCTCCTGGAATTCGGCCAGCTTGCGAGCCGTGCCCTTCACGTAGCGACGGGAGACCGACGAGCGTGACAGGCCGAACGTCTCCGGTACGGTCTCGGCGCAGTCCTCGTAGTTGCGAGTGGCGATACCCTTCAACACCTTCTGCAGCAGTCCTTCGTCCATTTTCCGGGGCGTCTGCAGGGCCTGGTAGGCGTCCAGCGCGACCTCCGTGTCGCTGTCGACGTTGCGTACCCGGGGCACCTCTACGGGTACCTTCTGATCACCCGGATATACCGATCCCCGCTGAGAGCCCCAGCGACGGTACGGCTGATCTGACTCCTTGCGTTGATACCGGCGCCCGGCCAATTCCATGACCGCCCTCTGCAGCTCTTCGGCCACCGCCTCCAGTCCGAGAGGGACCAGCAGCTGGATCGCCTCGATTCTAGCATCCAGATCCTCTGCCACAGCTCCTGCCGCTGGATCCACGGTGCCGATTTCAACCGTGCGTTTGAGGCGCTTCTTTCGTGCTGATAGCTTGCCCATTGCAGGCTCCTTTCTTGTTACCCACACGAGATTCTTTCCAGGATTTCTCGTAAGAAGGTAACGATGGGGAGCCTGTGCTGTTTCAACTAAAATCGGGACCATGCCGGTTCACCCGCATACAATAGATAAAAAAGCGCTAAAAAAAAGGACGCCCGTTTCAGCCATTATCCCTGGCGGGAATCAGATCCGAAACGAGCGCCCTAGGCGGGTACCACTCAGAGCTACAGCTGGTTTAGCAATGGGCGTGCCATGTTTATACCAAGTGATACTAAAACATCTCAACTGATTAAATATCAATATGTTACATTAATGACCATCCTGTCAATTGACAGGGAAAGGCGAGAACTGACAGGCTAAGATGCACCGAGGGCAAGCAAAACTCTCCACGTCCTCGCTTCACCTCGGCAGCAACCGCGACAAGACGCTTAAAGCGGTCGGTGCATCTCCAGCGAGGCAGTTGTCGGGTCGGAACGGCGTCCGCTTCGACGGTCCTCAAAACTGACGTAACCGATTCGTGGCAATTGACATAGGAATGACAGCTTTCTACCTTTTCGGTGATTTGCCCGACCCACAGCGGCCCGGGCCAAGCCGTAGTCGAGAAACCGAATGATCTGGACAATTTTTGCCGTCATAGCAGTCGTGGGCACCAAGTTGATCACTGCGCTTCGCCTGAAAGACCTGAAGGCGAAGGTGGAGGTGATACAACCGAAAATTGAAGAGCTTCGGGCCAAGCTGGCGGAGGCCGAGGACGATCTCCAGAACCTGAAACTGAAGGAAGAGGCGACCCAGACCAAGCTGACGCACCTGAAGGGTGTGGTGCAGTACCTGGAGAACACGGTGAAGGCGCCGGCGGAAGGAACAGGCCCCGCACTCGACGAACGCCAGCAAGTGCTTGAAGCAGCCGAGGCGCCTGAGAGCTGATCGCCAGCGACCTCGAGCCAGTTGAGAATCCTGTCTGAGTGTGATCCTGCAGACAGGATGCTTTTTTGTACGGAATCGAAGACGTCGTGGACGAGGAGACGCGGATGAGGGACTACACGACCCACTATCGGGCCGATGCCGATCTCATCGTCGATCCCTCCGCCCTGTCTCCGGAACGGCACGCATCGGAAAGCCGGCGCCTCGAGGGCATCGTGCGCCACCTCGGTCTGCGACCGGGGGAACGGCTCCTGGACCTCGGCTGTGGCTCGGGTTGGCTGGCTGCCGCCTGCGGCGCAGCGGGCGCCAGCGTGATAGCATGCGATGTGGCGCCCCAGGGAGTTGCAGCGGCAAAGAACCGCTATCCCGAGGCCGGCTCCTTTCTGGCGTGCGATGCCTACGCGGTCGGTCTGCGATCGAGTGAGCTCGACGTCATCGTTCTCTCGGAGGTGCTCGAGCACCTCGAAGACGTCCCAGCGGCTCTCGACGAGGCCAACAGGCTCCTACGGCCTGGGGGACGGCTCCTGCTCACGGTGCCGAACGAGGAGAGGATCATTCAGCATCTGTGCATCCACTGCAATCGCCTGACGCCCGCCAACGCACACCTCCACAGCTTCGACGCAAGGGACCTGGCAGCTCAAGTCGGAGAGCGCGGCTTGTCGGTGCGCCGGACAGTCTTGCTGACGAACAAGCTCCTTGAGCTGATCGGCTTTTCCCGAAGAACACATCGTCTGCCCTACTGGTGCTGGCGCGGATTCGACTGGCTCTGCAATCGTCTCATCGGCAGGGCCGGCTTCCTGCTCATCCTGGCTTTCAAAGAGATCGAAACATGAGATGGACGAAGGAGGGCTGACGCGCCGGATCGGCATCGTCGCCTGCGGCCGCGCTGCCAGCACGTTCAGCATCTTCGCCGTCAACGCCATCCTCGCCCGAACCTGGCCGGAGAGCGAGTTCGGCATCTTCACGGCAGTCTGGGTTCTCGGCAACACCCTCGTCCCGATCTTTCTAATCGGGTTACCCACTGGACTGCTCTACTTTTTTCCGCATTGCGGTACTCAGGAAAAGAAGAGGCTCGTCGTCCAGGCGGCCGTATGTCTGTCGCTGTCCGGTGCGGCGCTCGTCGTGCTTCTGGCGCTGGCGGGTCCAGCCCTCGCCTCTCTCCTCAACATCGAGACGCGGGAAACGGAGTCCGTCGATCTGGTCTCATATCTGTGGCCGTTTCTGCCGTACGTCTTCAGCCTCGTTGCCGGGGGACACGTCGAATCGACGCTGGTGGCGGCGGGCCGGGCAAGGCGCCAGGCGGCGCTCGCGCTGGCCGCGGCGACCGGGCTCACCGCGATCGCAGCAGCCGGAGCGATCATGGCACTCTCCGTCCAGGAAGTGTTGTGGTCGCTGTCGGTCATGGGGACAGTGCGGTTTGCCGTGGCGTCTGTTATGGCGGCAGCAGCAATCGGGGTACCTCTGTCGCTTCGAACGGGGTGGACGGCAGACTCACTGAGACTGCTTCTGGGCTATTCGCTGCCCATCGGACTGAACGATGCCGTGGGTAGCCTCTCCCGGAACGTCGACCGTTTCGTCATCCTCTTCTTCTTCACCGCCGAGACATTTGCGGTATACCACGTGGGAGCCATCGAGGTGCCGGTGAGCCTCCTGCTGGCGGGAGTGGTCACGGTGCTCGTGCCAGAGGTGAGCAGGCTGTACGGCGCGGATCAGAAGGACGATATCGGGCGACTGTGGAGACAGGCAGTGTCACGGCTGTCACTCGTCGTCGTACCGCTCTTCTTCTTCCTGTTCACCTTTGCCGGAGCCATCATCTCCATCTATCTGCCCGCCACCTACCAGGATTCGGAGATGGTGTTCCGCATCTTTCTGTTCGCATTGCCACTGCGGAGCGCGATCTACAATCCGCTGCTGGTGGGAATGGGCAAAGCCCGCTGGGCGCTGTGGGCAGGAATCGGCGATCTGATAACGAACCTCTCGTTGAGCGTGTTCCTCGTTTTGTTCATGAGATCAGCCGTGCTGGACGCGGCATTTCTCGGCCCCGCGGTTGCCACGGTTGTATCCACGTATCTTCAGGTATCAGTGCTCGTGCTGCTCATTGCCCGCCACCTCGGATGGGGGCTCCGGCAACTCATGCCCTGGGGGCGGCTGCTCAGGATTTCGGCCGCCTCGGCAGTTTCAGCCGCTGTGGCAGCTCTGGTTTCCACTCCGGTGAGTCAGGCGCTGCCACAGCTCATTCTCGGCGGGGTGGCTTTCGCGGCGACGATGGCGATCGCACTGTGGATCCGCGCCGACGACCGCGAAGAGATAGTGCAGATCTTCAAATCGATCAGGGTGAAATGAGCACCAGCCATTACAAGCGCATCAGAGTTCTCGTCGGCCTGACCCTGGTCGGGCTGCTGGCGTACCAAAATTCGTGTCAGAACAGTTTTCACTACGACGACATGCATTCAATCGCGGACAATCCCAGCGTGCGCTCGCTGGGGAACATCCCCCGATTCTTCTATGACCCGACGACATTTTCCGTCAATCCGGACTGGCGCATGTACCGGCCGCTGTTGCTCGTCAGTTATGCGATCAACTATCGGCTCGCCAGTATCGAGCAAGTGGAGCGAGCTGACAGCGGCGGGGTCGGGCCACGGGGGCTGCCAGATGTTTTCGGCTTCCATGTCGTCAACCTCATCCTGCACATCGCCAACGCATGGCTCGTATGGCTCCTCGCCGCGAGGTTGCTTCCGCAAGGCCGGGGGGCGGCCACGTCGGCCCTGCTCTTCGTTATTCATCCACTGCTGAGCGAGCCGGTCAACTATGTCAGCAGCCGTTCCTCGCTGCTGTGCACCCTGTTCTGTCTGGCGGCGCTGTGTGCCCTTGCAAGGCCGTCGGCCGGCGGATTCCGGTGGCGGGACCACGCCCTCATCTCAGTGCTGTTCGCAGCAGGGCTCGGCAGCAAGTCGCTCGCGGTGGCGTTCCCGGCTCTCGGCTTCATCTATATGTGGTTCACCGGTTCAGTGCGGCGACAGTGGCAGCTGCTCCTCGGACCGGTCGCGCTAACCATCTGCTACATCCAGGGAACGGCAGCGATCATCGGCAAAGCGATGCTGCAACCGGTGCGATCCATGGAGGCCCAGTGGGCGACGCAGATCAAAGCCGCCGCGTTCTATCTGTCCAAGGTCTTCATGCCGGTCAACCAGAGCGTGGAGCCCCAGTTTTCCGTCAGCGACCATTTCTGGGCGCCGCCCGTCTGCGCCGCTGCACTCGCCTTTGTCTCTCTCGCAGCGCTCTGTTTACGGGGCCGAGCGCTGCACGGGACAACCGTCCTGGCCTCGTGCTGGGCGTTCGTGAGTCTGCTGCCATCCTCACTCGTTCCACTCAACGTACTGGTGAACGAGCATCGACTTTACCTGCCGATGGCGGCAGTCGCGATCGCTCTGGGGTCTGTGCTCGCCGGCGGCAGGCGTGAGGTGCGGCTCGCCTTCGCAGCCTGTATGGTCGTGCTGCTGGCGCTGACGGTGCAACGGAACTCTGTGTGGCAGAACGAGGAGGTCCTGTGGGCGGACGCGGTGGCGAAGGGTCCGCTGATGACGCGACCTCACATCAACCTGGGCAAAGCGTATCTCGACGAGGAGCGCTACCAGGAAGCCATCGACGAGAGCCGCAGGGCGCTGACAATCAGTCCGACGCTGTCGCGAGCTCACTACAATATCGGCACGGCGTACCTGCATCTGCGGAAGCGAGAGTCGGCCATTGCCAGCTATGAGCGAGCACTGGAGATCACTCCGCGGCTGATGGAAGCGCACAACAATCTGGGCAATGCCTACAAACAGCTCGGCCAGTACTCAGATGCGATCGAGTCGTTCCGACGGGCTCTCGAAATCGTCGACAACTCCGCGGTGTATCACAACATCGGAAGCACTTTTCTGTCGGCGGGCCGAAACGACTCGGCCGCCACATACTTTCGAGTCGCGATCGAACGGAATCCCGACAGCAGGGTGTCGTATGCTGGCCTGGCCAAGGCCCTCATCAAAGATGGTCGACTTCACGGCGCGATAGAGGCGCTGCAGCAGCGCCTTTCCCATTGGCAGCGGGAAACCGAACTGCTGCTCCTGCTCGGCGACGCGCAGGCCCTGGTAGGCGACGACTACCTTGCGGCCGCGACATACAGGCGAGCGGACCTCGACGATCTGACGACGTCACTGCGACTGGGGCACCAGGCTCAGAAGCGGGAAGACTGGAAACGCGCCAGAAGTCACTATGAAGAGGCGCTTGAGCAGTCGGATTCAGACGCGCGCATCCGCGTCGCTCTCGGGGAGGTCTGGGTAGAGGAGGGCGTTCCACAGGAAGCGCTGAAGGCCTTCCGTCGAGCTGCAGAGCTCGATCCCGAGATGGCGTCGGCGTATGTCAACATAGGCAAGGTGTACCTCGATCACAGCGGCCACGTCGAGGCTATCGCCGCCCTGCAGCGCGCGGTGGAGATAGATATGGAAAACGTCGAGGCCTGGGAGTATCTGGCGAAGGCCTTCGGCAAGAGCTCGAAGCGCGAGCAAGCAGCCGAGGCGCTCAACCGTGCTATCGAGCTAGCGCCGGAAAGGTCTGAACCGTACCATAACCTGGGGATGATTCAGCAACAGCAAGGCGCCTGGAGGGAGGCGGAGAGATTGTATGGGGAGGCGCTGAAACGGGATCCCGCACAGAGTCAGTCGTACTTCAACCTCGGGTTCGTCTACCTGCAGCAGGGCCGCTACAAAGAGGCGGTCGTCGCGTGCGAGCGGGTCGTGGAGCTGGACAGTTCGAACGCGGCAGCCTACGTCAACATGGCTCGCGGATGGATCGGCCTCGGCGAGCTGGAGAAGGCATTGGAGAGTTACGAGCGGGGCCTCGAACAATCGAGCGAAGCTGACGAGTGGCGCCAGGGAGTCATCGGTCGGATCGAGGAGGTGAAGGGCGAGCTGAGGCGAGAGAAGGAGCGGGAAGAGAGGGCGGATGACGCACTCTGAACGATTCATCGTTGCCGCAGTCGAGCAGCTCCAGGAGCGCATCGTCGCCGTACAGACCGGGCGCCCGTCCTCGCTGCATCCATGTCACCCGGCCCCTGTGGTCGACGGCGAATATGGCGGGGACTATCTGGTCGGCTGCGAGCTGGAGATCGAGGGCGCCGGCTATGTCGAGGTCGACATCTTCCACAAACGGGAACCGAAAGTCGGTGCGCCGTTCGATTTCCATCAGTGTCTTCCGCGGCCCCGGAGAGAGGACGACAAAGGTGGTGCTGCAGTCTTTCAATCGAGGTTGAAGCTTCCGCAACCTGACGAGTTGCCGCTCGCACACCGCGCACCACGTCGCCTTCTAGGTGACAAAGACGAGCTGCTTTCGCTTCGCCAGCTTCCTTAGGTCGACAGAGCGACCGTGAATGTCCTCCAGCATCGGAGGCAGAGTAGGCGCGCGCTTGAGCTGCCCGCGATCCTCGGCGCCGCCCGGCGGCGGAGTGAGGAGAAGGGCGACGAATAGAGCGAGTGCGACGGAGCCGATTCTCGTTCCCATATATTCGATTGTAGGCTACGGGATGCCCGGAGGCAATGTCGTTGACGCTCTTTTTAGAGAACTCTACATTGGATCTCGGGATCTTACGATCCCCCTGACAAGATCAATCTGATGGACCTACCCGAAGAAATTGCCGGCGCTCTTGAGCCGCTCTTCAGCGCCCTGCCTCCGGAGCATGCCATGTTTCTGCTCGTCGTGGAGGACGCGCCCCCCGCGGCAGTGGTCAAACAAGTCGAAGAGGTTCTGAAGGCGCCGGCTCTCGAACCGGAGATCCTGCGGGCGGGGATCTGGCTATACGTCGACGATCTGGACAGGAACCACAAGATCTGTCAGGACATCGACGACACGACGGGATCTTTCTGGCACGGGATCATGCATCGGCGCGAAGGTGATTTCCCCAACAGTCACTACTGGTTCAACAAGGCCGGCAACCATCCGGCCATTGTCCGCATCGGCGACTACGAACCGCACGAGTACATCACGGCGGTGGAATCGAGTGGCGGCCGCGACCCCGAAGAGCTGGTAGCTACTCAGCGACGGGAGTGGGAAACGCTGTTCCGTTGGTGCGTCACGGAGTATGGAGGATGAGCGAGATAGGCGTTGGGCTGATCGGTCTGGGCACGGTGGGCAGCGGCGTGGTAGGTCTGCTCGGCGATTCCCCTGCGGCGATGCAGCGGCGAAAGCATGCGAAATTTTCACTGCGCGCCGTTGCGGTGCGCGACCCGGGCAAGAAACGCGAAGTTTCGCTGGACGGCGCTACCGTTACCAGCGACGCCATGGCAGTGGTTGACGATCCGGACGTAGACGTTGTGGTGGAGCTGACGGGAGCACCTCCGGCCTACGAGTGGATTCGTGCTTCGCTCGAGCGGGGCAAGGATGTGGTGACCGCCAACAAGGCGGTCGTTGCCGAACACGGGGGGGAGCTGTTCGATCTCGCCCTGGAGAAACAGGCGGAGCTCATGTTCGAGGCGAGCGTCGCCGCAGGGATCCCCATCATACGATCCCTGCGCACCGGGCTGGTGGCGAACAAGGTGCAATCGCTCTACGGCATTCTGAACGGCACGACGAATTACATCATGACGCGCATGTCAAGAGGAGAGGGCGACTACACGCAGATTCTGGCCGAGGCGCAGGAGAAAGGTTACGCGGAGCCCGATCCGACGATGGACGTGAGCGGCATGGACGCGGCCCAGAAGCTGTCGATCCTGAGTCGCATCGCCTTTCATACGACCGGTACGGCGGCCGATTTCTACTGCGAGGGCATCGAGGCCATCGAAAGCACCGACATCGACTACGCCCGCGAGCTCGGATATACGATCAAGCTGCTGGCCATCGCCAAGCAGACCGGTGAACGAGTGGAGGCCAGGGTCCACCCGGCCATGATCCCCAGCGACTCGCTACTGGCCAACATTCACGACGAGTTCAACGCCATCGAAGTAGTGGGCAGCGCCGTGGGCACTCAGGTGTTCTATGGCCGCGGCGCCGGTCAAATGCCGACGGCGAGCGCGGTGGTGGCCGACCTGGTCGAGCTGGCGGAGCGCAAGGCGGCGGGCGCAGGATCGGCCATCGGCGACATGGTGGTGAAAGGGAGTGCCGGATCGTTCGCCGACATCAACTCGACACGGATTCGGTACTATCTCCGGCTATTGGTGCAGGACAGACCGGGCGTGCTGGAACAGATCGCCCGCATTCTGGCGCGGGAGGAGATCAGCATCGCCTCCGTTATCCAGAAGGAGCGCGACTTGCAGGGCGGCTCAGTGCCGCTCATTCTGGTGACCCACGAATCGAAAGAGCTGTCGATGCGGACAGCCATTGCGGCGGTGGAGAAACTTGATTTCGTCAGCGAGACGCGCTTCATCCGCATGGAGGATCTCTGAAGTACATCGTATTGGTCCCTGACGGCGCGGCCGACTATCCGCTGCGGGAACTGGGAGGCCGCACACCGCTGGAGGCGGCCGAAACGCCGCACATGGATCGGCTGGCCAGGGAGGGCCGAGGCGGCATGGTGCAGATGATTCCCGAATCGCGTCACCCGGGCAGCGACATCGGCAATCTGGAGATTTTCGGATACGACACCCGGGTCGACTACACCGGCAGGGCGCCCCTCGAGGCGGCGAGCATGGGCGTGGATCTCGCCGATGAGGACGTGGCCTTTCGCTGCAACCTGATCACCCGTGATGGAGACACACTCGTCGACTACAGCGCCGGCCACATTTCCACGGACGTCGCCGAGAAGCTTATCGAGGCGCTGTCGGAGGCGCTCGGCGGCGAAGACATCAGGTTCTACGCCGGCGTCAGCTATCGTCATCTCATGGTCTACACCAACGGGCCTGACGAGCTCGTTTCATACCCTCCTCACGATATCATGGGGCAGTCTATCGCAGCACACCTGCCGGCAGGTGAAGGTCAGGAGAAGATTCGCCGCCTAATGGAGGAGGGTGAGGAGATCGTCAGGACGGAAGCGGAACGCGGATCGGACGGTTCGCACTCGCAGGCGAACGCCATATGGCTGTGGGGATCGGGGCGGGCTTTGAGGTTGACATCGTTGCAGGAGAAGCACGGAATTAGTGGTGGTGTCATCTCCGCAGTGGATTTAGTTCGGGGAATCGGGTGCTGCGCCGGACTGGAGGTCATCGACGTTCCCGGGATTACCGGGTATCTCGACACCAACTACGCCGGCAAGGCAGACCACGCGCTGGCGGCGCTGAGACACAGGGATTTGGTCTACGTCCACGTGGAGGCGCCTGACGAGGCGGGCCACAACGGCGATCCGGACGCGAAGAAGCAGGCGCTGGAGGATTTTGACCGACTGGTAGTGGGGCGAATCCTGGACGGATTGAGCGACGTCGGCCCCTGCCGCATCATGATGACGCCCGACCACCGCACCCCGATCGAGCTGCGCACGCACAGCCGCGAGCCGGTCCCATTCGTGCTGTGGGGTAGCGGAGTGGAGGCGGACGACATGGAGACCTATAGCGAAACCGGGGCGGAGAAGGGCAGCATGGCGCCGGACAGCGGGCATGAATTGATGGACTATCTGATCAACTGATTGTCATAAGATCAACTGATTGTCATAAGATCAACTGATTTTCAACTAGTAGAGGGAGCCTGGGGGAGTTAGAAAATGGCTGACACCTACAACATCGCGATCATGGGAGCCACCGGGGCCGTGGGCCAGGTGATGCTCGAGATCCTCGCCGAACGGGAATTTCCGGTCGACGAACTCAGACTGCTCGCCTCTTCACGGTCTGCTGGTAAGCAAATCGAGTTTCAAGGCGATATGCTGACGGTTCAGGAGCTCGGAGTCGACTCGTTCTCAGACATCGATCTGGTGCTGGCATCGGCGGGGGGATCGCTGAGCAAGCAGTATGCGCCCCATGCCGTCAGTGCCGGGGCGCTGGTGGTGGACAACACGTCGGCCTTTCGCATGGATCCGCAGGTGCCGCTCGTCGTGCCAGAGATTAACCCCGGCGATCTGGAATCTCACGCCGGAGTCATCGCCAATCCGAATTGCTCAACCATCATAATGGATGTGGCCGTGTGGCCACTCCACCAGCACAACCCGGTGAAGCGCCTGGTGGTCTCGACCTACCAGGCGATCAGCGGTGCGGGCGCGAAGGCGATGGAGGAGCTGGAGGTTCAGTCTCGAGACGTCCTCGCCGGCAGGGAGGTCGAGCCGCGGGAACTGCCGCATCAGATCGCCTTCAACCTGTTCTCCCACAATTCCGACATCGGCCAGGACGGCTACTGTGAGGAGGAGAGGAAGATGATCAGAGAGACGAGGAAGATTTTTCACGACGACGACATACAAATTACCGTTACCTGTGTGCGAGTGCCGGTCATGCGAGCCCACTCGGAGGCGATCAACATCGAGTTCGAGCGACCGATGAGCGAAGCCGAGGTTCGCGACGTGCTGTCGCAGGCGCCCGGCATCTCCATCATCGACGACAGAGAGGCCAACTACTTTCCGATGCCGCTCGAGGCGTCGGGGCAGGACGACGTGCTCGCCGGCCGCATCCGCCAGGATGTCTCGAGGCCAGATGGGCGCGGGATCGATTTATGGGTCAGCGGCGATCAGCTCAGGAAAGGGGCAGCGCTCAACGCCGTGCAGATCGCAGAGGCTATGATTGAACGGGAACTTCTGCGGAAAAGGACAGTGGGAGTCTAAGGGGCTGCGCAGAAATTAGTTGGCATTTAGACAGGTCGGATGAGACGGTTGAATGATGTAGTTCCATTGCGGCAAGATCGCGTCGTGTTGGATCTCGATCTGGCGGTAGAGTTCCGTGCTGATCTTCTTGCCGGTGTCGTAGCGTTTGCGGTTGAGGGTGGCATCGACCGTGAGGCCGGTCGTTGTGGTGGTGGTGCGCAAGTAGTTGAGGATGAGCGCATAGGACTCCAGCGGCACCCCGGCCCAGTTGAGGCTGATGAAACTGAAGAGGCGGTGGTCGATGGGATTCCACTTGGAGGCTCCCGGCGGATAGTGACAGACCGTGACCGGCAGAGAGTAGCTGTGCGCCAGCCGCTGGGACAGACAGTATTTCCACAGGTGCGATTGCGCGCTGTTACTGCCGCCGGTATCGCAGAGGATGAGCAACT
>CBDBIJ010000103.1:0-41052 GCA_965205655.1 Candidatus Latescibacterota bacterium | reverse complement strand
CCGCAGCCGCTCGATCCATAGCTGCAGGGTCGATCGCGTCGCTTCGTAGAGGCGTTCGACCTCCTCCTCGCTGAGTCGGCTCGTCCATTTCACCGGTGACAGCCGTGGCCGCATGAAGGATCTCATCCGAATAGGCGTTGCCGATGCCGCTGAAGAGACGGGCGTCAGAGAGAGAGCGTTTCAACGTGTGATTCTCGCGCTGAATGGCCTCGCGGAACTCCCCGAGACCGCATTCGATGACCTCCAGTCCGCCCGGATCGTGCTCGTCCAGCTGCTCGGCGTCGGCCAGCACGTGCAGGGAAGCGCGTTTCTTCGACCCCGCCTCCGTCATCATCAGGGTGCCATCCTCAAAGTGGAAGGCGGCCAGATCGACCTTTCGCCTCGGCTTCGACCCGGTCTTTTTCCAGTGGAAACGACCGGTGATCATCAGGTGGAAGACGAGGTACAACTCCTCTTCGAGCTCCCAGACGATCCGCTTTCTGAGACGGCGGAAGCCTTTGACGATGCGGCCTTCCGCCGCTGACAGTTCCGGCTCGACCGAGCGCACCAGAAAGGGACTGCGCAGCTCGATGCTGTCGATGCGCCTGCCGCCGATCTGTCGCTTCAGCGCCTCGATGTAGACGAGTACGTCTGGTAGCTCGGGCATGCGCCCATTCTCCTGCGATCGGCGGTGCTACTTTTTCTTCTTCTTGTCCGCGTAGGAGTGCCCGCTCATGATTCGGCGCACATCGGCGGCGCTCTTGGCCTTTTTTATGACCGCGATCTTCGCCTCTTCATCTGCCAGCAGCTTGTTGGCGTTCTCGAGTACATCCCCTGCCCTGTCGGCGGGGAATTTGCAGGCGCCGTTCTCGTCCATGTGAATCATGTCTCCCGGGGCGACGTCCATGCCGGCCACTGAAACGGGAACGTTCACCGCCTGCACCGCCATATCGCCATGCCCTGGGGTAACGCCGCCGAGCAGGTACTGGATCTTCATGGGGCGTATCTCGTCGATGTCGCGCGATGGACCGTTCGATATCACGCCGACACATCCCAGTGTCTTGACGACCGTGGTCATGATTCCCCCTGCCAGACCCACCTTGTCGGCCAGCTCGGGCGGGAATTTCTGTTCGATGACGAGTATGCTCGGTCGCTTCGATGCGTCCAGCGCGTCCGCCACGTCCATGAAGCTGAGCCTTTTGAAGTTGGGATCGGGTAATGAGAACACGCACGTGACCGCGTAGCCGACAGTTCGGCCGAGCTCGGGGTAGATGCAGCGTACCGACGTATCAGTGTACCAATTCCCGGTCCAGGGATTGTACAGGCCGATGCATGTCTCATTCGATGGATACGTAGCCACGACATTGGTAATTGAGGGGGTGTCGATGCCGCGCAGCCCTTGAAGCAACTCTTTTTCCTTTTTTGGTGCCATCTCTCCTCCTGCTGTTATTGAAGCTAGCGTCCAATCTCACCGTCGTTGATGGCGCACAGTATCGGTATTTCCCGCTGCCGTGAAAAGACTCCCTTGGACACTGTCGGTTGACGCCAGCGGGAGCACTCTCGTCATTTCCGCCAACGACGTCGTTTAGCTAGGCGCGCTTCCCGATACTTCAGGAGAGTTCATGAGTCGCTTTGAAGGCCGCTTTAAAGGAATTGTCTCCGCCGTCATCATGCCGATGTCCGCCGACGGGTCCCTTGCGGAGGATGCCTTCCGGCAGGTCCTCGAGTTCAACGTGGAAGCCGGCGTCAACGGGTTCTGGCTCGCCGGGGGCAGCGGCGAGAGCGTCATGCTCGACGACGATGAGAATCGGCAGATCGCCTCGATCGCCGCCGATCAAGTGAAAGGGCGAGCCGTCAACATCATGCACGTGGGCACTGCTACGACAAGACGCTCTGCCGCGCTGGCGGAGCACGCGGCCACTGTCGGAGCAGACGCGATCTGCTGCGTGCCCCCGTTCTTCTACGACCGCTCAGACGAGGAGATCGTCGAGCATTACCGTGTCGTTGCAGCGGCGGCTAATCTACCCCTTTTCGCTTACAACCTGCCTCAGTGCACTGGCGTGGAGCTTACGCCGGAGCTGATGAAGAAGATCCAGGATGCCGTGCCGCAGCTCGCCGGGCTCAAGCATTCGGCATTGACCTTTTCGTACGCCGGCGACTTCGCCTCGATGGGTCTGACCTGCTTCATCGGCAGCGCCGCCCTGCTGCTGCCCGGCCTGACCATCGGCGCGGTGGGGTGCGTCGACGGCGATCCCGGCGTCGCACCGGAATATTTTGTGGAAGCCTATCGGTTGTACCGAGACGGCGACCCGGAAGGAGCCGCGGCCGCCCATGAAAAGACCCGTGGCGTGAAGCAGTTGATCAGGTCGCTCGGCAGACCGCACTTCCACGCCGTCCTCAAGCTCGTCATGTCCGAGCGTCTCGGCGTCGATTGCGGTGAACCACGGCCTCCAGCCCTGCCTCTTACCGAGCAGCAGCGCCAGCAGATCGTCGCCGGGCTCGAGGCTCTCGGCCTCGCGAAGGCGGAAGTCCCCGCCTGAATAGCGGGCGTGCCTGGAAAATCACAGGCTGTTCAGCAACTCCGCCTCGGCCGCCAACACCTCTTCGACCGAAAGCGCATCACCGGTTGTCGCCACACTGCACTTCATCCCCAGAAAAACTGAATCCCCGCTCGACTGAAGGGCAGCGGCGCACGCCTTGCCGTCTGCGGCGGTGAAGCCGCTGTCGGGGTCGAGGTGCGAGTTGTGGGAATCGGCGAAGCCATCCGGTGTCGACCCCGCGCCCGACATGATGACGCCGGCGAGGGGGACGTCGGACGTCTCGACCTGGTCGACAACCTGAAGCGGCTGATCGCCGTTTATGAGCATTCGGCCCCAGTTGAGCATCACCGACGTCGGGCGGGTGCCGCTGGCGCCATTCGCACTGGCGACCGTGTCGAGCAGATCGCCTAGCGGCAGGGACTGCTTCTTCGCCGCCGGAAATGAGATCGGGTGGTCCGGCGGCAGGTTGTCGCACACCTCGACGGTGAGTTCGCTGTCCGGCAGGACGCTCGTCGTCGCTTCGATCAGCTCGAGGAGGCTCTTTTGAAAGGCGCTGGCGTGAGCCTCGATCGCTCCGACACGCTGTCCGGTGTGTACGGCTACATTGCGGATGCCGACTCCACTGCGGGACAGCGATTGACACTGTTCCTGGATTGACTGGATATCCAGGATCGCCTCGCGTCGGCAGGCTTCGTCAAGCGAGGACAGGCCGTAGGCGGGATTGCCCTGTCCCTTCGTCGCCCATTGGGCCACGCAGGTGACGACGAGTGAGGCGGACACGTCCGCGAGAGCTTCGATGAGCTCTGGCGCCATCGGCACGCCGGCCAGGACGGGGATTTCGAAAACCTTCAGACCCCAGTCGCCGGCCGCTGTGCGATACCAGTGCGCCTGCTCTGCCGGCGACAGTGAACCAACCGCCGCGTACGCACCCAGCACTTTGTCGGTGATCAATGCTCTTGCTCCTTATTTCAGCCCTGTAGGGCTCGGCCCACCGCCTCGATGAGGCCGTCGATGTGGCTCTCCTGGGTCGGCAGCGATATGCCGAGCATCCCCAGTCCCGCGCCCAGGTAGTAGCCGTCCGCTACCAGCGACAGGAAGATGGGGTAGGCCATCTGCTTGTTCGCCCGGGTCATGACTCTGTAGTTGAGGAGCTCTTCTTTGGTGAAGTGAATGCTGAAGATCGACCCGTCGCGGACCGCCTGCGCCTCCACATTCTCCTCCGCAAAGAGGTCATTCAGTCCATTGCAGAGCCGCGCGCCAAGGCTTTCGAGATGAGTAAACGCCTCCGGCGTCAGTTGCTTCAATGTGGCGTGGCCGGCGGCCATGCCGAGGGGGTGAGCGCTGAAGGTGCCGCTCTGGCCAAACCCGCTGACCCCCCTGACGGGGTCGAGCAGGTTCATGATGTCGCCTCTACCCCCGAACGCGGCCACGGGAAATCCGCCGCCCACAATTTTGCCGAAAGCGGTCAAGTCCGGCGCAATGCCGAGCCGTTCCTGAAGTCCGCCTCTCGCGGCGCTGAAGCCGACAATCTCATCGAAAATGAGCAGTATATCATTCGCGGCCGTCACCTCCCTGACGAACTGCGCGAACTCCGGCCGCTGCGGCATGACTCCCGCCTTGGGGTCGTAGATGACGCAGGCGAGCTCGTCCTTGTGCTGGCGCACCAGTCGCTCCACCGCATCTTCGTCGTTGTACGGCAGGATGACAATCTCCTCGGTCGTGCCAGGCGACATTCCCTTCACCCCGGGCACCGGCAGGGGTGCATCGGCGGGGCCCGCCTTGTCGAGAGGCGGGACGACACTGATCTCCACGGCGTCGTGAGTGCCGTGATAGCCACCCTCGAACTTGGCGATCTTCGGCCGCTCCATGAACCCTCGCGCCAGCCGAACTGCGTGCAGCGTCGCCTCGGTGCCGGAGTTGCAGAATCGGACCTTGTCCAGCGACTTCACACGACTACACAGCTCCTCGGCATACTCGCTTTCGATACCCACCGGCGCCCCGAGGATGATCCCCCGCTCCAACTGATGCTCGACGGCCTCGATCACCGCCGCGTTTCGGTGTCCGACGATGAGGGCTGTGTGATGGTTGACGAAGTCGACGTACTCGCGCCCGTCCACGTCCCAGACATGGCATCCCTCCCCCCGCTCCATCGACAGCGGATATGGCTTGTAGTAGTACGCCCCCTTGGCGCCGCCGGGCGTGGCCTTCAGCGATTGCTCGAACAGCTCACGCGAGCGCGGGGTCGCGGCGCGGTATTGCGCCTCCAGTGTTTCGGTGACATCTGTTTTCGTCGCGACAGTCATCAGCCTCTCTCAGTGTTGTATTCCGAGTTTGTGCATCCGCTTGTGTATCGCCTCGATACCCTGTTGGAATGGCCGCTCCAGGTAGGCCATGTGATCCTCCTCCCCGTGGTGATGGGTCGCCGAATCCGCCGGAAGCTGACGGCTCGTATTCCTTACATACTGAATGCAGCCATCCATGAGAGTGAGCATGTACTGCGCCGTCTCCTCGTCGAACATCCACCACTCCCCACCGCAGGCGAGGTAGATGGGCGAGGTGTGGGCGAAGATGCCGCGTCCCCAGCTGTCGTGATGCGGCAAAGAGTTGTAGTTCGGCCCGCTGCAGCGCGCCGCCAGCCATGAATGCCCTTCCACCTTCACCTGGGCCCGCAAGCTCAGTTTGCGCGCGCCCTTCGCATCCTCGGTTGACGCCACGACCCGACCCTCCTGCACCACCTGGAGAGTGTGGATCGGTAGGATCGATTCCGCTTCTGCTTCCACTTCAACGGTGCCGCCGTTGCCGGGCAGATCGATGGTATCGCCGACGCGGCGGCCTTCGACCGAAAAGCGAATCATCGGTCCGCCGCTGTGGAAGGTGCGGCCGGCCGCCACGCTCTTGCACCAGTTGTCGTAGGTGAACTCCTCATCGGGCGGGACGTAGGCGTAAGTCCGGTAGATGCCCACCGGCACGTCGTTCGACATCTTGTCCGTGCCGCCCACGAGCGGCAGCTTGTAGCCGCAGTTCAGGTAGCGGTACCATTCGTTGTGCTCGTATTCGCCGTGTCGCAGCATCTCAATGGCGTCGGCGCGGCCGGTGGCGATCAGCGTCGCAGGCTCTCCGTTTGGGTTCGGCAGGTGCGGGATGACGACGGTGCCGCCCTGCTCGTGAGTCTGGTCGGCCCAGTCCGACATGGTGATCTCGAGGGAGCCGCCCAGCTCCGCCTCCCCGAGGCCGTCGGAGCACCACGGCATGACGGGCTTTTTCAGTCCCCACAGAATGAGATGCCCGAGAAAATGCTGCCTGTTCTCCTGTGACACGTAGACGATGCTCTTGCCGTCGTTCGAGACACTCGCTTCGCCGGTGAACTCCTGGGTATCCGTGAACAGGTTGCCCCACTGCGACTGCAGCATGTTCACCACGTTCAGATCCTCGCCGTTCGCCTCCATGTGGCTTCCCTGCCGCGACAGGAAGTGGACGTGCGAATCGCCGCTGAACCACCGGTCCTCGTTCATGTGGCACCAGCGTTTGAGTCTGAGCTCCAGCTGGCGCTGACCGGGCTTGACCTGCAGCTTCGCCCGCAGCGGCTCGTACTCGAACCCCCGCGCCACGTCGACGATCACCTCGCCCCGCGGCAGCCAGCCCTGGCAGGTGCCGTCGGTGTAGGCGTAGGTGGCCTGGCCCAGTCGCACGTCACCCCCGACATCGAAGTGCCAGCTCCCGAGGTTGGAGTTGACGTGGGCGTGGTGGCCGTGGGGGGCGTAGGCGATCCCCTCCGGCGATCGAAAGTGGATGCGGCACGGCACTGGTTTGCCAGTGTCGTCGTCCACGATCGTCGTGTGCACCCAGTTTCTGCCGCGATCGACGATTTCGACCTTGAGCCTCGAGTTCGACTCCGCACTCCCCTTTTCGAGCACATCTCCCCAGCGCACGTCGCCTACGGTCTCGCCGCCGTGCTTGACGGTGACCGTTGCCGATGGAGTCGCGGCGATCTCGACCTGGCTGGGGCTGCTCTTCTGACTCTGGGCCTCACCCCATCCCTTGCGGTCGTCGTTGAGGAATTCATCCGTCGACATCTCCGGTAGCGGATACGGATACGTCGCCACTCCCCTGTCTACCTCTACTTCGAGATCGAACGGGCGATCGGCGTCCTCCTGCTTCGGCAGCGTGATCATCACATCCCGCAGCCCGTCGCGACAGATCGGATCCTCGTCGACGTGACCGATGGTGATGCCGCCGATGACGAAAGCTCGAGTGGCAGCCGTGACGGTGATTTTCTCGACCGGCCTGTCGGGTGTGGGGTTCCTCCACACCCACAGCGCAAACCAGCGCGGTGCGGCTCGCTCTCCTTCGGTCTGGCGTCTGCCCGCCTGCTCCCAGGCCCCTTCGTAACGCGGTAACACCTTGTCGCCGTGATCCGGAAAGGCAAGGAAGGGAGTGGCGCGGCCGTAGGGGACAGCGCAGATCTCGAATCGCTCTCGCACCGGCACTCGAAACTCCTCGCCCCCGTCTATATGAAAGGCGTACTCGCCCACCTGCTCACCGATGGGGCCTCCCTCGCCGATCTTGGACTCGAGCAGTCGGTGCGCGAAGACGATCCTGCTCGCCTGGGAGCCGACTTCGATTTCCATTCCCCCTGCCGCGTCGGGTCCGAACGACAGCAGACAGTGGTCCGTCTTCGGCTGTGCCGCCCCGATCTGGAAAGGGAGTCCGTGAAGGGTCTGGCTGCCGAGCGGAATCGTCTCGTCCAGGAGTGAGACCCCGGCATTGCAGTGACCAGAAAGGTCGAGTGGCTCGTAGTCTTCCATATGCGCCCTCCAAGATATTCTGGCAGGTGGTTGGAACCAAGTCTCCCTAATTCTGCGCGTCCACCAGCACTTTCATCATCTCCGGTTCAGAGCCTATTTCCTCGAAGATCTCCTGCAGGTCGCCGAGGGAGCGACGCGCTGTGATGAGTTGCTCCAACGGCAATTCTTCGCCGGCGACCAGCTCGATGGCGCGGTCGTAATCCTCCGGCTCGTAGACCCGCACGCCGCACAGCCTCAGCTCCCGCCATAAGATGCGGAACAGATCCAGCTTCGGCGCCTCGGCGAACATGGCCACCACCACCATCCGGCCGCGGATGCGCACCAGCTCTGTCATGATCTGCGCCCCCGCCTGAGTGCCGGACACTTCGAACACGACGTCGGCGCCTGCTCCGCCGGTTCGCTCCTCCACGAGGGTTGTTAGGTCCTTCTTCTCCGGATTCACCGCATCGAACCCCAGGTCTTTGGCGAACTCGATTCGAAACGGATTCACTTCGGACACGAGCACGCTCGCCCCCGCGTGGCGGGCGACGAGAGCCACGAGCGTGCCGATCGGGCCGGCACCTATGACGACGGCCTGCTCGCCGGCCTGTACCTCACCGAGTCGCACGTCGTGACAGGCGACGGCCAGCGGCTCGACCAAAGCCGCAACCTCCATGGAAATTCCGTCAGGTAGTTTATGTAGTGTCTGTGCCGGCACCGTCCACGATGCCTGAAAGGCGCCGGGACTGTCTATACCGATGAAGTTCAGGTTTTGACAGACGTGACTGTGGCCGGCCCGACACCCGGGACACTCGTTGCAGGGCTCGAGCGGCCGCACGACGACGGCGGTCACCGGCGCTCCATCCATCCACGCCCTCGCCCACCTCGGCGACGCTGCCGGACATCTCGTGGCCGATCACAAGCGGCGTCTTTACCCGCTGGTCCATGTGACCCTGGAAGATGTGCAGATCGGTGCCGCAGACGCCGGCGTAGGCCACCTCGATGCGGACCTCGTGCGCCTCGGGCCGGCCCGGCACGCATGCGTCGACTTTCATCGTGCGATTTCCGTGGTAATAGGAGGCTCTCATTGTCTCGGGCCTCGGTGAGCTGAGTAAAAAAAATGGGGGCCGAAGCCCCCCATTAGGGAGAAAATTTGATCGGGCGGGGGAGATGAGAGGCCCGCCCGACAATGCCGGATTCCCGATACGAGGCGCCTACCGGATGGCCGGCGATCCTCGGCATGCCGAGGACCTCCTCGCTTTAAACAACGAGGTCATCCATTGATGAACCGAGCATCTGGGGAGATGATCGCCATCAGCGGATGGTGGGGATTGGCAGAACGGTATGAGCCCCGGCGGGGGAAGTCAAGAGTGAAAATAAAAAGGCCGGCAGGATCGCCTCCGTCCTGTCGGCCTATAACTCCGCACCACTGAGCGTGACAGCGGTTTCTGGTCCCAATACTACTTAGATCGCCAAATTCTGTCAAGCAGAAATCTAGGGCTAGAGGTTGTTTTTTAAGCTAGTTGCACGATCTCTAGGCGAGACTAGAGATAAGGGCGCCTGATCTCCATCAGAGGTTGGAGATCAGGCGGTTCAGATTCCTCACGTTCGTCTCCATCGCCTCTATATGCGAACCACTGGGAGGCGTGAAGTGTGTGGCCACCGAGACGACGACATCGCAGTCGTGGTCGCGCAGATTGCCGAGCAGCGTCGGGTAGTCGACGTCGCCATCCCCGATCGGCAGGTAGTCGAACTCAAGCTTCGATCCGTCGATGGTGTGCAGATCTTTGGCGTGAATGGCGTGGAGATAGGGACGCAGGTTTTGGAAGCCTGCGGTGGCGACGTCCGTCTCGCCGCAGTTGGAGTTGTCCGCCGGGCACCATATGGCCTTCAGTCGCGGCGAGCCTACGGCCTCGGCGATGCGGCGAAAGTTCCCCGTCGTGTTCGTGTAGTTCCACTGCATCATCAGCAGGGCCACATCGACGCTGTACTGCTCTGCCCGCTCCACGATTATCGAGAATGCCTCCACGAGTTTCTCCATGTCCACATCCGCGATGATGCCTCCCCGTGTCGCCCAGCGCATCGGCCACGTCGGCTTGCCGGCGGTGTACTCCGCAGGCCATGCAAAGCTGGAGATGGCGACGGCCCCGACACCCAACCGGGCCGACACCTCCATCGATTGCGTCAGGGTGTCGAGGTGCTCCTTGAACTGCGGGTGTTCGAGCATCTTGCCGAGCTCGAGCTCGGCCACGTGAACGTGCTTGAACAGCGCCGCGTTGTCGATGAACAGGAACTCGAGACCATGCGAGTCGACCATCTTGGCCACCTCGTCTATCTCAGCGTCCGGCAGCTCCGACAGCCGCCGTCCCTCCGAATGGGTGCCGCCCCATGCATAGCGCGCACCCAGTTCCTTGGCCTTGGCGAGGGACTCCTCGAACGGGAGCTGCAGCTCGTTGAGAGACATGCCGAGCTTGAATTCATATTGTGTCGATGCGTCGTTCATTGCTTAATCTCCCTGAATGTATGATTCCCACCAGTTAAATCGGAAGCTACGGCATTGACCTGTGACTGAGCGCTTTCTGATCACCGGCGCCTTCGGTTGTATCGGCGCCTGGACCGTGCGTCGCCTCGTTGGCGAAGGTGTGCCCGTCTGCACCTACGATCTGGCCGGCGACCCCTACCGTCTTCATCTCGTCATGAGCGATGACGACGTTTCGAAGGTAACCTTCCTCGCCGGGGACGTCACCGATCTCGAGTCATTCGAGCGAGCCGTCGTCGACAACGACATCACTCACATCATCCACCTCGCCGCGCTGCAGACCCCTCAATGCCGGACGAATCCCGTGCTCGGAGCGCAGGTAAACGTCGTCGGCACGACCGTCGTTTTCGAAACGGTCAAGCGGCACCTCGACCAGATTCAAGGCCTCGTCTTCGTCAGCTCCTTCGGCGTCTACGGCGAGCCGGAACTCTACTCGCCCGGGCCACTGGCCTACGATGCCCCACTGATCCCCCCCAGCCACTACGGGGTCTACAAACAGGCCAACGAGGGCACAGCCCGCATCTTCTGGAAAGAGAGCGAGGTCTACAGCATCGGGCTCAGACCCTGCATCGTCTATGGTCCCGGCCGCGATCAGGGCTTCACCTCTAGCCCGACAAAGGCCATGCTCGCCGCCGCCCTCGGTCGAGAGTGGCACATCACCTTCGGCGGCACCATCGTCTACCACCACGCCGCCGACGTCGCCGCCGTTATGATCTCGGCGGCCCGAACTCGACTCGAAGGGGCCCCCGTCTACAACCTGGGCGGCAGTACTGTCTCGATGGAAGAGATCGTCGCTGCCATAGAGCAGGTCGTTCCCGACGTCAGAGGCAAAATACGGCACGATCCCACACCACTTCCCCACCCCTCCAGCATCGACGACAGCGCCCTCGACGCCGCTCTCGGTCGCGTCCACTACAGGACCTTCGTCGACGGGGTCCGGGACACGGTAGATTTCTTCAGGCAGGCCGTCGACGACGGCCGGCTCGACGTCGATGTCGCACTGAAGATCTGACTGGCCCTGCCTCCGGGGCAAAGGCAGTCGAATTACAGTCCCAGCAAGCGGCGGGCGTTGTCGCCCAGGATAAGCCGTTTGTGTTCGTCGCTGATATCGGCGGTGATGATCTTGCCGATCTGCGAGCGCGGATCCATCAGCGGCACGTCCGATCCGTAGAGAACACGGTCGGCACCCGCCTCTGCCACCAACTCCTCGATGACACCGGGCGTGCGGAAGGTCGAGCACGTTTCCAGATAGTAGTTCGGGTTTTTTTGCGCCGCCTCGATCGCCTGGCGGCGCTGCTCGGGCAGGTTGCCGCTGTGTCCGGCCACGAAGTTCGCTCCGGGGAACCGCCCAGCTACCTCTCCGAGGTACTTCGGCTCCGACTGCCATTCCCTGCTCGTATGCGTGATGAGGGTGAGACCGCGCTCCTCGACGAATTCGTACACCGGATCCCATGTCGGATCGCTGATGGTAACTGTCGTGTAGGGCGGATAGGTCTTGACCGCGCGAAAGCCGAGCTCGTCGATTGCCCGCGCCAGCTCTGCCACCATCGACTCGGGGTCGTTTAGCCAGATATAGGCGAAGGGGATGAATCGATCCGGATGCTGCGCCGCAAAGGTGGCGTTGCGGTCGTTGCTTTCGCGACTGTCCGGATCGAAGATGTTGAAAACACAGGCCCTGTCGACTCCTGCCGCATCCATCGTCCTGAGCATGGTATCGGCATCGTCGATCATGCCGAACACCTCCCACCGGCCAGAGTGACCGTGGAAGTCGATAACCTCCGTTCCGTCAATCATCCCACTGCCCTCCCAGAAGCTCGTTCACAATTGCCCGCGCATACGAGAGCCAGCTCCGCCTCGTCGAATTCCTGGCAATGCATCGAAAACAACATCGGTCCCATAGCGTAGCGGGGATAGTAGGAACCGTAGATGAGGCGCCCGATGCCGAACTCATCCTTGAGCGCCTCGATCTGCCCCAGCGCCTCATAGCGACTCAGCTCGAGACGGGCCCTGGGCAATATCTTGAGTAGCGGACGAACGCTCGCAGCGTGATTCTGGTGAGCTCCAACGAGCACGGTGTCCAGATCGGGAAACTGTCGCAGCAGCGCCACGAGATCCGCCACATCGCTGTCCTGGATCGAGGCCCACAGCGGAATCTTCTCGGAACTCAGCCACTCGAGCGCCTCGCCGTAGATCCAGTCAGAGAGCGGGGACGCGAAGGCGGCGGTGTCGTGGAGCCGCGCACTCGTAACGGTGCCCGACGCGTGATATTCCTTCAGCTGCTGCAGCGAGCTCGGCCAACTGTCGACCATCCACTGGGCCGCCAGGCTGTCGTCTCTCCCTGCGACGAATTTTTCGAGCCCCTCGTTGCCTTCGACGGCGCTGCGGGCCTCGCCCGCGCGGTGGGTAGACGATGGCTCGACCGACACCGTGTCGCTCCATCTCCGCCAGCAGCTCGTCGGCTTGCTGAAACGGTGACATCTCCTGGCGCGGATTGCCAACACCCACGTTGGCGTCGATGACGGGAACCCTCGCTTTGAAACTCAGCTCTGCCACTCGTCCTCTTCAGGGCTCGTCCAGTGTCCGCAGCAAACGGTTTCTCGTTTCGGCGAACAGCTTCGGATCATCGGTGTAGCTCGTCAAATTTTCGACGAGCGAGCTGCACAGAGCGCGGCTCTCGGCGCCCCCATCACCCCTGCGGGCCGCCAGCATATGAAGCAATTCGAAGTCCTCGATTCCGTCCCTGATGTTTTCGAGTCGCAACGTTGAAATCGGTCCATCGGGGCCCGCGTAAATCAGGCAGCCGTCGCCGTTCGCCGTGCCGAATGAGGCGGGGTTCCAGTTCGTTCTGTTGTGCGGATCACCCAGGCTCAACGGTGTCTCCTGGTTCGGCCACCGATTCAGATAGTAATACAAAAAACCGGTGACGCCTTGTTGGTAGCTCATCCACCACAGCAGCCGGGCCTCGAGGGCGGAGTATTCGACGAACCAGTTCGCGAAGGGGTGCGGAGGCGAAATGTAGACGTACCACCATACCTCAGAGCCCGCCGCCCGCGCCTCGGCCGCCGCCGCGGGGTCAAAGTAGGCCATCGACGGCACCCACACATCGACCACATCGCTCAGGCCCGTATCGATCCCAAAGCTCGGGTCCCTTGCCGTTGTGATCGTCCTGACTTCGGGGTAGCGATCCTTGAAGTAGCCGAACACCCGTTTCAGCTTCTCGAACTCGTCGTCCCCAGTCACCTCGTCGAACCCGTAGATGTATGCCCTGTCGACGATGCCCAGCTCCTCGAGAAGGCTGACGAACGGATCGAGATGCGCCGAAATCTCTTCCAGCCGAACGCTGTCGGCGTCGTCGGAGCTCAGCTGGATGAGGTTGAAGGCGTTGAGCGTACCGGCGCCGGCGCCGGAAGCGACCTCGTCCAGCGCCGGCACCGAATTGCGATACAGATCGGTGACATTGAGGCGATGAGCGGCCACGAAGTCCCGGTACTGCCGGTCCAGCGCGCGGGCGCGCCGCTCGCCGTAGATCCTGTCCAACATGAACCGGCGCAGAGAGAACGCCGTGCGCATGGTGGTCGTATCAGGGAGCGTCGCTTCGTGCACGATGACCTCCAGCGGCAGCTGCCAGTCGACTGCGCCCTCCTGTCTGCGAATCTCCATCCTCACGGAGCCGCTGTAGGTACCCGGCTCCATCTCCTTCGTCGTTCGAAGAGAGATCCACACCGGCATGCACTCGCCCGGCAGCGCTGCCATGCTGTCCTTTGGCAGAAGCGCATCCGGCCACCAACCCGCGAACTCGACGGCGTAGTCCTCAGGCTGCTCGGTCTCGACGTAGCCCACCTGGAATACCTTTGCTGAGCTCGAGTCAAGTACCGAGCCGGTTCCGTCGCGGCGGAGTTCCCCTACCGCGACGCTGAGCTCCAGTGGCTGCGTGCGACTCAGCAGCACTACCTGAATGGCCTCGTGCTCGTTGCGCGCCATCTCCAGCCGCGCCGGCGCGAGCCCATCCGCGCTCGAGTCGGCAAGATCGTAGACGACCTGGCCGGCAGCCGGCCTGCTGTGAAGCAGAACCTTTCGCGTCGACGGCTCCGTCCACGCCACCAGCTCTGGCTGCCGTGAGGGTCGCAGCACCTCGAACGATCCCAGATGCCGCTCGATCGCGGTCGACTCAATCGCAGTCGAGCTGTCCGGCAGCTCTGTCGCCCGCAATCTCACCCGATACCGCCCCGGTTGCAGACCGACGCCGTCGTGCTGCCACGACAGTTGCGACGCGGTTTCTCCGAACTGCCGAATGACGGTTCCAGACTCGTCCCGCACGACCTCGATCGATGCCAGTGCCCGGCGATTGAACCCGACCTTTGCCGAAAATCTACCTGCTCCGAAGGGATCGACCGAGAGTTCTTCTTCCACGACGACGAGCGCACCCGCCTCGAGCCGGATCTCGTCCACGCCGATTTCGCGATCGGCCATCGGTTGCGTCATGTAGAGGTCAATCTTACTGATGTGAGCCAGGTCGATGTCTGCCGCCAGCTGTCTCAGAGGAATCTCGCATGTCGTCCGCTGCCGGGCGGCAACGGACGTGAGCGCCACCGACCGGCGTCCGTCGGCGTCGTCGATCCTGATCTTGAGGGGTATGGCTCTCGCGTGACTGTGCCACGCGTCGAATTTCAGCGATGAGAAGTCACGCCAGTCCTCGATGTCGAAGATGCCGTCTCCGAGCGCCAGTCTCGCCGACGGCCACTTGCTCGAACCTGGTGTCCACTTCCGATAGGTGAGGCGCGCTCGTCTGTGCGCGCTGGCGGAATCTACTTCGACGGCAGCATCTAACTGCCGCAATTGCCAGGCGTCGAGGGCGTCCTCGCGCTCGAAGTCCTCGAGCGTTCGAAACGGCGGTCGTGCGTCTACCGGCTGCCGACAACATCCCGATACGAGCAACATGAGCAGTACCGGGACGAAGGCGCTGAGCATTCAGCGGATCGCTATCGGTCTGCCCGGCGAACCCGTAGCACCCTTGAAGCGGATGGGAGTGAAGACGAACATGAATTCGTACACCTCATCCGCCATCAACTCGTCGAAGACCATGTTCTCGAGGTTCCAGATGCCGTGCTTGGCGACCAGCTCCGTATGCACGGGAAAAGCCAGGTTCGGGTCCGGGTTTGGCGTCACCTCGCCGTTCCACTGATCCGAGCCCCACATCGAGGCGTTCTGCTCGTTGACCCACGCTGCGACTTCCAGGCCGATCCCGGGCGGGTTCGAGTTGTAGGTATCGGTGTCGGTCCAGTGCGTCGACCAGCCGTAGCGGAAGAATACAGCGTCGCCGTCTTTCACGTCCTTCTCCGACATCCCCTGACGCTTCAGTGCCGCCTTCACGTCCGCCAGTGTCACTTCGTAGCTGTGATCGAGAGCCTCCACGCCTTTGGACCCGGCGATATCGATGAGAATACCCCGGGTGATGTATGGCTTGATATTCTCGACCCCCAGCTTTTGCAGGCCGTAGGCGCCCCGCATCTCCTCGATCGGTGTGCCGTTGTAGAACAGATCCTGCTCCGAACCGTCCGCCATCTTCGTCCGCATCCCGATGTGCCCCGGGCCGTCGAACTGCGTGCCCACCTGGCCGATTTCACCTGCCACAAACTCGTCGTGCCAGACGATGCGGTTGTCGCCGAAGGGTCCGCCTGTCGGGGATCCCGGAATGATCAGGGTGTATGTCCGCTGGCCGAAAAGCGGCATTCCCTGCTCGTAGACCTGGCCGATTTCGTAGACCTTGCCCGTCTTCACCAGCTTGAGGGCCTCCTTCACCTTGTCCGGCGTGATCCAGTTCGATCCTCCGGCCTCGTCATCCGCCCCCCAGATTGGGTGCGGCCACCACGGTCCCTTCTCCCGGGTTTGGGCATCGGCGTCGAGGGCCAGAAGAATCGCCAGACAGCATGCATACACTGCGGGCCGCGACTGGGATCGCCTTTTCATGGGTGCCTACCTCCTCGTGTCGACTACCTACCTCCTCGTGTCGACTATCTGACTAGACGTGGATTAGTGCTCGCTCTTGTCGCGAGGCATATTGATACGAAAATCGCCAGCCCCTGTCCATCGGGGATGATGTCATTGTTCAACTTGCGGTAACCGGAGACAATCCTCGATTCTCTCGAAAATGGAGAGCACCTCGTCATTCGATTCCTCCGCGCTCGAGGCGCAGCTGGCGCTTCATCCCAAGAGTTCGACACCCCGCCACATTCTCCTGCGCAGCGATATCCTCGCTGTCGCCGCCGACACTCTGCGCCAGCTCCTGCCTGCCGGTCGCTGGCTTCTCGTAGCCGACGACACTACCTGGCCGCTCGTCGGCGAGCGTCTCAAAGCCTCACTGACGCGGCAGCAGCTCGATTCAGAACACTTCATCCTGCAGCCGGCGATCGCTGGCGCAAAGCCGGTCGCCGGCGACGACGAGATCGCCGCACTGACCCTTCGAATTCGCCAGTCGAGCCAGGTGAGCGCTCTCGTCGCCGTCGGCGCCGGAACGGTAAATGACATCGCCAAGCTCACCGCTTGGCGCTGCCGGCTCCCCTATGCCGTCGTCGCCACCGCTCCCTCCATGAACGGCTACACCTCGGGGATCGCCGCCATCATGAGCGAGGGTGTGAAGCAGAGCGTTCCCTGCAGCCCCCCGGTCGCCTGCCTCGCCGATCTGTCATTGATGACCGGCGCCCCCAACGATATGATCGCCGCCGGCTTCGGAGACCTCGTGTCGCGCCCAGTGAGCACCGCCGACTGGTACCTCAGTCACGCGCTTATTCGGTACCGACTTCGATCCACAGTTGCTCGAGCTCGTGGACGCCAGCGGAGACCTGGTCTCGGGAATCGCGAAGCGATTGCCGCAGCGACAGCCCCAGGCTGTCGCCCGACTCATCGCCGCCCTCTGCCTTTCCGGCCTGAGTATGCGGTCTTCCTCCGCCCCCGTCAGCGGCGCCGAGCACCTGATAAGCCACTACCTCGACATGACCGGGCCACCGCGCGGCGAGCCTACGGACCTGCACGGACGACAGGTCGGCGTTGCCACGCTGGTCACCTCCGCGCTCTACGAACGGCTCGCCGCGATAGAGCCCACCGACATCTGGCCCGCGCAGGTGCGCCGGACCTTGCCCGCCTGGCCTGAAGTAGAGGGCGCCTTGCGAGAGCACTTCGGAGAGCTGGCGGATCGCCTCCTGGCCCATGCCCGTCAGTTCCATCCCTCTGAGGACGAGTTGGATCGGCGCTTGGAAGTCCTTCGCCGCGACTGGGAACAGATCTGGGCGGGGCTTCGCGATCGCCTGCGACCATCGGACGTCATTCGACAGGAGCTGCTCGACGCCGGCTGCGCGATCCGCTTTGCCGACATCGGCGTCACCCCTGCCCGAGCCCGCGCCGCGATTCAGTTCAGCCGCTATGTGCGGCCTCGGTACACCGTCTTGCACCTGTGCGGCGAGCTCGGACTCCTCGACAGCTTGTCTGTGGAGGTGGTGAGCGAGTTGGAGGGCGCCCCCCACATCGTGTGAGCGTTGTCGCGCCTCAGCTATCCTCGTATTTTTGCAGATGATAGCTGCGTTTTGTCGAGGTCCTAGAATGGCTGATCAGAATATCGGCAAATGGAAGAAGGCGGAGCTGGTCGCCGAAGTGGGCGCTCTGCGAGATCAACTCGGGCCAGCTGCAGAGTCGGGATTCCGTCAACGACTTGGCTCTGTCCGAGGCTCGCTATCGCGCCCTCATCGAGGGCAGTGTCGATTTCATCTACCTGCTCGACAGCGACGGAAGGTTCACGTTCGCCAACAGTGAAGTCGGTCATCTCCTCGGCTATGACCCGGAAGAGCTGGTGGGCAGGCATTACAGCGACATCCTGCATCCCACAGATGTGGAGACGCTCGGCCGGGCCTTCCACGAGCGTCGCACCGGGGATCGCGCCACCCGGCGTGTCGAGGTGCGGCTCCAATCCAAGGGCGGCGACATGCGCGAGGTGGAAATGGATGTGCGCCATTTTTCCATCAGCGCCAGCGGGCTCTACCGGGACAGCAACTTCGTCGGGACCCACGGTGTCGCTCGCGACATCACAGAGCGGAAATACCACGAAACGCGACGCTCCGTCTTGCAACAGGTGCGCGAGGCGGTGTGGAGCATGGTCGGCGCCGACGACATAAACAAGGTGCTCGAGAGCATCCGCCGCGGCCTGGAGACGATGCGCATTCCGTTCCAGCACTGCGCCGTCAACGTGATCGAAATGATGGAGCCGGCGATGCTGCGCTCCTACAGCTCCCGTGGCTCGGCGGGCATCACCAAGCACGGGGAGTGGATGATCGCCGATACCCAGAGCCACGCCCCGAGAATCGCCTCAATCTGGCGCACCGGGCAGCTCGCCTATCGTCGGGATCTCGTCACGGACGATCCTGACAATGAGCGCCAGCGCCTCGTCGAGCTCTACGGACCGGTGCGGTCGATCGTCGACGTGCCCTTTTCATTCGGAACGCTGACGATCAACAGCGCTGTGGCCGACGCCTTTTCAGACCGCGATATCGGTTTCTTTCAGGAGCTCGCCGAGGCCCTCTCCGATGGTTTCAGGCGCATGGAGGACCTTCAGCAGCTCGCCCTTTCGGAACAGCGCTACCGCACCCTCGTGGAGACCCCGAACTTTGTCGTCATGCTGCTGGACGCGGAGGGCAACTACCTCTATGTGAGTCCCCAGATCGAATCCTGGTTGGGGTATTCGCCGCGGGAGTTCTACCGCGACTCAGACATTCGCACCCAGATCATGCATCCCGACGATGCGGCGGCCACCGAGGCCCTCCACCACATCCGCCACGCCTCGGCGGTGCGGACGATGGAATACCGGTGGCGCCACAAGAATGGCAGATACCTTTGGGTTTCGGGCTCCGTCTTCCCGATCTACGAGAACGCGGAAGACGAGGAAGTCAACAAAGTGAGCATGCTGCAGGTCGTCGTTCAGGACATCACCGATCGCAAAGAGGCTGAAGAGGCCATTCGTTCATCGCTGGCCGAGAAGGAGGTGCTGCTCAAGGAGATCCATCACCGCGTCAAGAACAATCTCCAGATCATCTCCAGCCTTCTCCATCTGCAGTCTGAGAAAGTCGCGGACGGGGAATCCCTCAAAGCGTTCGACGACAGCCAGCACCGGATCCGCACCATGGCTCTCATCCATGAAGAGCTCTACATGTCAGCCGATCTGGCCCGTATCGATTTCGTCGGCTATATCCGGCGACTCGCCGAACACCTGTTCGAGTCGTTCGGCATCGACGCGCAGCGCATCGACCTCACCATCGAGATTGACGATGTGCTGCTCACCATCGACAAGGCCATACCCCTGGGTCTGATCGTCAACGATCTCGTTTCAAACTCGCTCAAGTACGCCTTTCCCGACGACAGGAACGGCCGCATTCGGATCGAGCTCTCGGCCCGCGAAGGTGAGTCCTTCGATTTATCTGTCGCAGATGACGGCGTCGGCTTTCCCGAAGACATCGATCACCAGGACCCCAGCACGCTGGGCCTGAGACTCATCCACACCCTCGTCGCTCAACTCAAAGCGAGAATCGAGCTCGATCGCTCCGGCGGCACCGCGTTCAGAATAGTGCGTGATTGAGGGCGCGAGATGACTCGGAAAGACCATCCATCCACTCCCGACTACATTGCGGCCTTCCAGGCCATCGATACGCCCTGCGCGCTCATCGATCCGGGGGGCGTGGTTCAAGACGCAAATCAGGCCTTCGCGGCCCGCGTCTCGGACGAGAGTCGACCGATTCGCAAGCAGGATTGTGTCGGTAGCCACCTCGCTGATCTGGCACCGCGCCAGCACATCGAGCGAACGCGAGCCGAAACTGCAGAGGCTTTGGGCGCTGGCAAGTCAGCTACCCTGACCACGCTGTTCGACGGCGAGCCGACAGGGGAGGCGCTGGGCCAGGCGCAGCTTGAGATCATCACCGACTGCGATGGGCACGTCAACGGCGCCCTCATCACTGCCAGGGTGAACTCCGAAGAGAGTATCCGCATGCAGGCGGTGCAACAGGCTCAGAAAATGGAAGCCATCGGCCAGCTGACCGCCGGGATCGCACACAACTTCAACAACATGCTCCAGGGGATCGTCAGCAACCTCGAGCTGGCTCAACTCGAAGCCGGGCAGAAAATCAAGGTCACCCTCGACAACGCCCTGCAATCCAGCCAGCGCGCCGCCGAGATGGTGCAGCAGCTTCTCATGTTTTCGCGACAGGGAGTGCGCGCCAGTCATCGGACCGTCGACATGGTCAAGGTGATCCGCGACACCGAGGCCATCTGCCTCGAAACCTTCGATCGCAAGATCTCCATGACGGTGGATTGGCGGCCCATGCCGCCAACCGTGGGCGACTCGATGCAGCTGCAGCAGGTGTTCCTCAATCTGTGCATCAACGCCAGGGACGCACTCGAGGAGTCAGATCAGTCTGCACCGGCCATTCAGATCGAGCTGGACGCGGCCGAAATCTCCGCAGAAGACGCATACCCCGAGACCGCGCCGGGCCCTTATCTCCTCGTCCGCGTGTGCGACAACGGAGACGGCATGGACGAAGAGACGCGGAAGCGGATCTTCGAGCCCTTCTTCACCACGAAGAGCGTCGACAAGGGTACCGGATTGGGACTATCGACCGCCTTTGGAATCGTGCGGGATCACAAAGGATGGATCGAATGCGACAGCGAGTCGGGGTCGGGGACGCGGTTCTGCGTCTACCTTCCCGTGGCGACGCGCGCGGCGCAGGAACCCGACCGACCACAACCCGCTTCAGTTCGGGGAACGGAGACCATCCTCGTCATCGACGACGAGGAGATGGTGCGCAACACGGCGCAGCAGATGCTCGAGCTTAGGGGCTACACCGCATTGGCCGCCGCAGACGGCCAGGAGGGTCTGGACGTTTTCGACCGCGAGGCAGGCGCCATCGACCTCGTGCTTCTCGATCAGTCGATGCCGCGCATGTCCGGTCAGGATGTGCTCGTCAAACTCCGGGAAGCCGCCCCCGAGCTGAAGGTCATCGTCTTCACCGGGTTCGCCGTCAAGGTCGACGAGTTCGAGGGCGCTGACGATATCGTGCAGAAACCCTTCACCCTCGCCAACCTGGTCGCCAAGGTGAGGGAGGTTCTCGACCGCGATGACTGATCGCTCAGGCTCGTGTACGCCAGCCTGCGGTGAGAATCGCCTTTAGCATGACAGTCGTGGCCTTTCTATCTTTAGTCCACAACAGGACTGGACACTGGTCATGCCGTTCTACATGCACTACGAAGACAGAGACGCGCCTCAGGAAATCTCCGAGGGCCAGGCGAGGCACATCATCGAAGTCGATTTTCACGATGACACGATGCGGGCGGAAATGTGGAAGCGGCTGATGAAAGGCCAGAGAGCTAGGGTCAAATGGTGTGTAAACGACTCAGGCGGCGATCTTCTTCCTTTGCGCGATGGGTGATCCGTTTTCGTAGCACTCCCCGGCGTAGACGTCAGCCATGAGATGCGGTGCATTGAGTCGCCGGAATCGTTTCTCGGCCACCATCAGTACCCGCCAAATGAGGGCGGTGGCATTGGCCACCTTCCTGTATCGTTTGGCCGCATTGGTTCGCAACCGTACCGAAGCGAAGGGACTTTCGACGACGTTGGTGGTGCGCAGGTGTTGCCAGTGGGCCTCGGGAAAGTCGTAGAATGTCACCATACGGTCCCAATCGTGCTCAAGGATATCGACGGCGTCTGGACACTCGCGGCGAAACCGTTTGGCGAATTGATCGCGACGTTTCGTCGCTTCCTGACGGGTCGGCGCGTACGGGATCTGTGTCAGCAGGTGCCGCCCTTCGACCTGCACGCGTTTTGGCAGCTTATCCAGCACGTTCAGGATGCGGTGATTCCAGCATCGCTGTTCAGCCGTCTCCGGCCAGATCTCCGCCAGTGCCGCCCAGATACCCAGGTGCCCATCCGCCACCACCAACTTCGCTACGCTCAGTCCGCGGTCACGCAGATCGCGCAGTACGCCCGTCCACGACTCCTTCGATTCGCGATAGCCCGGGACAATCGTCAGGACTTCTTTGCGCCCATCGCTCATCGCGCCGATGACCACCAGGAGAGCGGCTTTTTGCTTCTCGAGACCGGCTTTGACGTAGATCCCGTCCGCCCAGGCGTAGACGAGCTCGCGGTCATCCAGTCGTCGGCTGCGCCAGGCGTTGTATTCGACGATCCACTTCTCACGCAAACGAGCGATCGAGGACGCCGACAAAGGCGCTCCCTTGCCCAGCAGGCCGCGCAGCGCCAGCTCGAAGTCTCCCTGAGACAAACCGTGCAGGTAAAGCTCTGGCAGCAGCTGACCTATTTCTTGGGTGCGCCGGGCGAACAGCGGCAGTACCGCACTCTCAAATCGCTCTTCCAGACCCCGCACCCGAGGGCGTTTCACCTCGATCGTGCCCGAGGTCAAGGACAGTCGCCGCCGCTTCCCGTACCCATTGCGGTAGCCGCCGGCTGCGTCCAACGGTGCCTGTCGCTCGTACCGTGACCGTCCCAGCGCATGGGTGACTTCTTCATCCAGAACCGACTGCATCAGCGACTGAATCTGCGAGCGTGTCCACTCTTCCAGCGTTTCGAACGTGGGCATGGACATTTCCGTCGTGCTCGGCTTAGGTTGTGCCATGGCGATTCTCCTCTTCCTGCCGGGATAGCCCCGGCGTTTGTGATGGCTAATTACAAAGGAAGGGTAGGATCGCCGTCTGTCTATTTCCACACCTTCTGATTATAGCTCAGGCCAGAAGGTGCACGTCCGGCTGGGTTATGTGATCTGGGAACGGCTGACGGGGCACTAACTGCGGCGTGATCTCCTGCAAACTGAAATCGGGCGCTTCTGCCATCCTCCTGGCTGCCGGGCTCTCACTCCCGGGCTGCGGAGACGACTCCGGGCCAGCCGGTCCGGACACATCCTCCACTTCCAGTTGGCAGATCATCCGGGATGACATCCTGGCGCCGAATTGCGTCAACTGCCACTCCGCCGGAACAACCTTTGCCAGCCAGTCCGATCTCCTGCTCACCGCTGACGTGGCCTACGAGCAACTCGTCAATCGAAGCGTCAACAACAGGGCGGCTGACGACAACGGGCTCGTGAGAGTCAGCACCGAAAGTCTGCCCGGACTGTTCAAGAGCTTTCTGTGGGAGAAGATCAACGCCCCCGACCAGGAGCATTTCTACGCCGATCACCGTTACTACGGCTCCCAGATGCCGCTGGGGGCCAGGCCGCTGACGCATGGGGAGCTCGAGTTCATTCGACGCTGGATCGTGGCCGGCGCCCCCGAGACTGGCGAGGTAGTCGACCCCGCACTCCTGAAGGACGAAGAGCGCTATCAGCCGACTGAATTCGCGCCTCTATCACCGCCGGCACAGGGCATTCAGCTACACCTCGGCCCCTTCGAGGTGGCGCCGTCGTTCGAGCGCGAGCTGTTCTCCTACAAGCCGCTCGAGAACCCCGAAGACATCTTCGTTTCACGCCTCGAAGTCGCCATGCGTCCCGGCAGCCACCACCTGCTGCTGCTCGCCTTCCGCGACGGCATGCCCACCGAGCTCGTGCCCGACCCCGACGAGTTGCGCGACATTCGCAATCTGGATGGCAGCTACATACTACAAAATATCCGGCTGATGTTGCAGCACGTCCCCGTGGCTGGAACGCAATGGCCGCGCATGAATGTCAGCTTCCTCCCGGCACGGCCTTTCGCATGCCCGCCGATTCAGGGCTCGACCTCAACTCGCACTACATCAATCGAACCAGCGAGCCGATCGAGGGCGAAGTGTTTGTCAACCTGCACACGATGGAAGCCGGCGCCGTCGAGCGGGAAGCTCACATCTTCGCCATGAGCAACTTCGAGATCGAGTTGCCGCCCGGAGAGGTGACGACCCTGCGCCGCGACTTCCTGTTTACCGAGCGCCGGCACGTGTTTCAGCTGGTTTCGCACGCCCACGAGCACATGACGGAATTCAGGGTCGAGGTGATCGGTGGGCCCACAGACGGTGAGCTCGTTTACTTCGCCCTCGATTGGGAGCACCCACCCATCCTCGAGCTCGATCCCCCCATCGTCCTTGACGAGGGACAGGGGTTCCGTCTGGAGGCGACCTACGACAACTGGACTGACAGGGAGTTGAACTTCGGGCTGCTGAGCGAAGACGAAATGATGATTCTGTACGGCTACTACTACGCCGATTGAGGATGCGCACTGCCGACGGCGGCGGCGTGCGAGCCATTCGAGTCGATCACCTCGTGCAGAACCCTTCCCAGCTCTGTGAGCGTGAAGGGTTTGGCCATGACGCCGCTGAAGCCGAAGCTGCTCGCCTGCGCCATTACCGGATCCCGCGAATAGCCACTCGAGACGATTGCCCTCACCTGCGGATCCATCTGGCGTAGCTCGCCGATCAGATCCTTGCCCCCCATGCCGCCCGGTATTGTCAGATCGGCGATGACAGCGTCGAACGGGCTGTCCGTTTCGCTGCTTGGGCGTAGAGAGCGAGAGCCTGCGCCCCGTCCTCGGCGAATTCTGGCTCGTACCCGAGCCGTCGCAGCATCTTGCCGATCGATGCCCGAATCGAATCGTCGTCATCCATCACGAGTACCTTGCCCTCTCCCTTCAGCAGCGACAGCTCTCTTTCCTGTATCTCCATCGACCCGGATGTGGATGCGGGAATAAACAGGGTGAAGGTCGTCCCCTGACCCTGCCGCGACGACACCGTGATGTGACCGCAGTGATTGGTCACGATGGAATGCACGGTCGCAAGACCGAGCCCGCTTCCCTGCTGCTTGGTGGTGAAGTAGGGTTCGAAGATTCGCTGCAGATTATTCAGGGCGATACCCACCCCTTCGTCGGCAACGGCGATCCTCGCGTACGGACCGGGATTCACGGGCAAGCTGTCCCGCTCGCTCACCTTTCTGTTGCCCGCTTCGAGGCGAATGACGCCTCCTCCGGGCATGGCCTGGTTCGCGTTGATCACGAGATTATGAATGACCTGACTCATCTGGCCCGAATCGACCTCCGCCGGCCGCAGGTCATCGGCGATGTCGAACTCGCAGCGCACATTGGACCCTCGCAGGGCAAAGGTCGCTGAATCTCGTATCAGCTCGCCGATCGAGGCCAGGCGTCTGATCGGCGCACCTCCCTTGGAAAAAGTGAGTAGCTGCTGCGTCAGAGCCGCAGCTTGCTGCGACGCCTCTTCCACCTGAACCAGATTTTCGTAGAAACGGTCGCTCGGATCGAGATCGAGTTTCGCCAGACTGACATTGCCGATGATCGCTGTCAGGATGTTGTTGAAGTCGTGAGCGATGCCGCCGGCGAGCACGCCCAGTGACTCGATCTTCTCGGAACGCTGATGCTCTTCTTCACGTCGGCGCTGATCGGTGACGTCGCGGAACACGACAACCATTCCGAGAGTGCCGCCTTCGCGGTCGCGTATCGCGGCGCTGCTGTCGGCGACGAGTCTCTGTGAGCCATCCCTCGCCATCAACAACATCTTCGTGCGACTGACGGCTATTCCAACTTCCATCACCCTGGTCACAGTGTCGTCGGCCGGCGTGCGGGATTCCTCATCCCTTATCCGATACACCTCAGCGAGAGGCAAGCCCACCGCCTCCGCAAGAGTCCAGCCGGTCAGATCCTCGGCGACGCGGTTGATGAGCGAGATTTTCCCGTCCCCATCTATCGTGATAACACCGTCCCCGATGCTGCGCAATGTGACGACGAGCCGCTCGCGCTCCTCGGTCAAACGATGCAGGTCATCCATGCGATGGAAGCCGTCCGAAAGCACCTCGGCCAGGTGCTGGACAAACTGAATGTCCTCCTCCGAGAACGCATTCTGCTCCTTGCTGTTCAAGGCCAGAGTCCCGTGCGAGAACGGTACGTCCAGCACGCACCGCAGGTCCCCCAATCTCTCGCGCTCACCGTAGGGGTCCGCCGCCTTCAGGTCGGGTCGATACGCCGGTACGTCGTCAGTCCAGAATTTGACAATCAACTTGGCTGCTTCTCGATGGTCAGACGGTGGTTTCCCGCTCGGGATGGAACGCTTGCCGGCACTGGTCAAGTTGTGGAAGTGGACGGAGGAAGGAAGCGCGCCGGACCCGTCCACGACGGCGAGTCCGCAACGGAAAAAGGGAATCTCCAGCGTTCTGAGGCTGTCGTGTACAGCTGTCAGCACCTGGCCGATGTCTTCTTCCGTCCTCATCCGCCACACTTCCTTCCGCACGTCGTTCAGTGCGGCAGTACGCGCCTCCATCTGGTGGCGTTCGGTGACGTCGTCAAAAATCGAGTTGAATCGGGCCGGCTCACCTTCCTTATCCGGACTTGTCCTCACGCTTCCGGCGATCCAGATCTTGCGACCATCTGCCCTCCGCAGCGGAATTTCGAACCTGAGGAAGCCGTTCTTTTCGATCTTTTCCAACAGAGCTGCCCTGTCACTCTTTTCGAACCAGAAGCTCTCGCTTCGAAGTCCTTCGAGTTCACCTAGATCGACGCCAAGTATCTCACAGGCCCGCGGGTTGAAGTAGAGCAACTCTCCGTCCGAGGTGGACTCGGTCACGCCGAGGGAAATGTCTTCCACCAGGTTGCGGTAGCGGTCCTCGCTGGAGGACAGGTCCGAAAACAGCTGGGCGTTGGCGACTGCCTGCGCGATCTGTCCGCCCACGCCTTCGAGTAAGGCCAGATCCTCCTCGTTGAAGGAAGTGTGCGTCGAGGTCATCGCGATCGTCCCGATCACACCCGCCGTAGAGGTGCGCAGGGGAGCGCTCATGATACTCTCCCCTATCCTGCCCCGAGTGGCTTTGGCGTAGATTTCGATGTGTTGGGGCCCCACATCCTGCAGTTCCTCCATGATCTCCTGCGGACTGCGCGCCAGCAGGGGCCGGCCGCTGACAAATACCTTGCCGGACAGCGAATCGCCTGGCTTTAGCGTAACTCGACGCAGGCTTTCCTCGTCGGCGTAGCCATAGCACGATCGAACTCGCAATGCGTCCGCTTCGTGATCGTAGAGAAAGATCGCCCCCATGTCGGCAGCCGGCAGGACCTGTGCCATATCCTTCAAGATGTTGCTTAGGAGAGTGTTCAGATCGAGGCTGAGGTCGCGCATGAAGTTGACGAGGAAGTCGAGTCGCTCCGTTTCCCGATGGAGCTCGGACTCCAGTCGGTCCACACGCTCCTGAAGAGAGGGCACATCCGCATTCTTGCGTGCCATGGAGCGCACCCGCCTCAACACGCCGCTGGACCGCTTTCGCATGCTCTGAATTACCCGCACGATATAGTTGCCCTGAACTAGTGGTTCATCCAGTTAGGATTGCGGGACATTGGAACTAGCGTTTTGAGGCCGGGGCTCGTATCCTTCTCCTGAGGCCCCTTTGTCAGGAGAGGAGGAGATCGACATTGCCTAAGAAGAAGTACATCGTCACGCTGACAGCAGAGGAGCGAGCTCATCTGCGCGGTTTGATCTCGAGGGGGAAGGCGGCGGCCTACAAACAACGGCACGCGAGGATCCTGCTGAAGACGGACCAGGGTCCGCATGGTGAGCACTGGACCGATGAGCAGATCGAGCACGCGCTCGACGTGCATCCGAGCACAGTGGAGCGTCTGCGCCAGCGGTTTGTGGAAGAGGGCTTCGAGGCGTCGCTGCTGCGCAACGAGCAGAAGAATCGGAAAGCGAACAAGATCGACGGCAGAGCCGAAGCCCATCTGGTGGCTCTGGCCTGCAGTGAGCCCCCCGATGGGAGGAAGCACTGGACCCTGAAGCTGCTGGCAGACCGCCTCGTGGCCTTGGAGCTGGTTGACAGTGTCAGCCCGGAAACGGTCCGCAAGACGTTAAAAAAAACGAGCTGAAGCCTTGGCGGCGGGAGATGTGGTGCCTGCCGGGCAAACCCAGTGCCGAGTTCGTCTGCGCGATGGAGGACGTGTTGGATGTCTATCAATGGCCGTACGACCCGAAGCACCCGTTGGTTTGTCTGGACGAGACAAGCAAGCAGTTGATCGGCGAAACGCAGCGGCCCCTGCCGGTGGCGCCGGGGTGTCCGGCACGGTATCACCATGAATACGTCCGCAACGGGGTCGCCAACGTCTTCATGATGCTGGAGCCCTTCACGGGTCGCTCCCACGTCCGAGTGAGCGAACGGCGCACGATGAGAGACTGGGCTCACACCGTCAGAGATCTCGTCGACGTCCACTACCCTGAGGCGGAGGAGATCACGCTGGTGATGGACAACTTGAGCACTCATAAGAAGGCGGCCCTCTACGAGGTCTTCGAACCGGAGGAAGCCAAGCGCATCGCTGACAAACTCGACATCCACTACACCCCGACACACGGCAGCTGGCTCAACATGGCCGAGATCGGACTGAACGTGCTCTTTCGGCAATGTCTCAATCGTCGCATCGCGACGATCCAGCAGTTGGGAAAACACGTGAAGGCCTGGCTCACGGAGCGCCTCGAAAACCCGCCCGTCATCAATTGGCGTTTCACGACGGCGGATGCACGAATCAAGCTCAAGCGTCTCTACCCCGCACTGCTACCTAGTTGAACCACTAGTTGCCGCTGGCAGCTAACCGAAAAAAATGCGCCTCAGTAGGCACGCAAGTCAATTGAGAAAGGCCGCGCGAACGCCGTATCTTATCCATTTGATTTGGGTTTTACAGATTTGGGCTCGTCAAATTTCTTCATCCCGGCTATCGTCGGTACCGAACCTCTTTTCCCGTCGCGGCGCTGCGGTAGATTCCCTCGAGAATCTTCATCACCTTGAGCCCGTGCTCCCCGTTCGCCAACGGTGGGCGACTGTCGAGAATGCTGTCGATGAATTCGTGAAATGCCGATGTTGTGTCGGCCGTTCGCGCGTCGAGCCTCTTGGTGAAAAGGTCCCCGTTTTCTTCGGTGTAGACTTCGGCTATCCATCCTCCGCTCGCGTGTCTATAGGAAAGCCCCCCACGATCGCCACACAACGTTGTCTGGATATCTTCATTGTCAGGCAGATTCGCGGCCCAGCTGGATTCGACGATGAGGCTGGCGCCGTTGGCGAACTTCATAAGGCCGCATCCCAGATCCTCCACCGTGAACTCCTGGCGTCGACGTCTGGCCATTGTGCCGGCGATGGCATCGTAGGTCGAACCGCTCACGGTCACGGGTTCCGGATAGCCCATGAACCACAGTGCCAGGTCGATCATGTGGACCCCCAGATCCATGAGGGGCCCTCCGCCCGACAACGTCTTGATACCGAACCAGCCGCCGAAACCGGGAATCCCGCGCCTGCGGTGCCATACTGTGCGTCCGAAATAGATGTCGCCGACGGCACCGGCCTCCACTTGCTTTTTGAGTGCAACGGCAATGGCCGTGAATCGATGCGAGAAGTCGATCATCAGATTGCGGTCTGCCTTCGCCGCGGCGGCGTTCATCCGCCGCGCCTCTGCCACCGACATCGACATCGGCTTCTCGCACAGCACGTGCAGACCCCGCTTCAGAGCCGCGATCGTCAGGGGCGCGTGAAGTTTGTTGGGAACTGCGATGCCAACGGCGTCGAGCTCGGCGTCGGGATGGGACTGAAACCCCCAGTGCGTGACCGCGGCCCATGCCGAGCCCGACCACACCCATGCGCAATTTTCTGCTCATCCGTTCACTCCAATGTCGATAGTCAACGATTATCGAAGTTCTTAAATTTCCTGCGATGAAACTGAAAGAATACCACTATCACTGGCAGTGGACGCTTCGTTCCAGCCGCGAAGCCCTGTGGCCGCTCGTCGCCGATACGAACCGGTTCAACATGGATACCGGGCTGCCGGCCCTGGACCCGAGCCCCGGGCAAACACTCTTCAATGCCCGGCGCAACCTGAGGTTCTCCAAGTTCGGGATCACGGTGGAATGGGAGGAAGAGCCATTCCAGTGGGTGGAACCCAGCTCTTTCGGAGTCGTTCGCCGCTACAGTCGTGGTCCCGTCGAGGAGATGCGGGTTCGCGCCGTCCTGGCAACATTGCCCGACGGTGGCACCCGGTTGACCTACGAGGTTTGGGCGACACCGCGCAACATTCTCGGGCGCCTTGCCATTCCCGTTCAGATCGGCATTCTCGGCGCCCGCAGTTTTTCGGCCGTTTTCAGGCGCTATGACCAGGCGGCGGCGCAGGGACCGGTTTCCGCGGGGCCCTCTTCGCGCACGGCGAGCGTTGAGTTCACCGAGGGCGGACGAAGACGGCTCGAGGTGGCTGCTCAGCGGCTCGTTGCAGAAGGTGTTCCCACCACCATCACGCAGCCGCTGGCCGATCTGGTCGGACACGCCGACGACATGACCGCCAGCCAGCTGCGCCCCTACGAGCTGGCCGATGTGTGGGGTCTTCCCCGTCGCACCGTGCTCGAGGCCTGCCTCGTGGCCACTCGAGTTGGACTACTCGAGTTCGAATGGCACCTTCTCTGTCCACTGTGCCGTGGCGCGAAGGCGAAGACCCCCTCTCTGGCGGGCGTCGAACCGAAGGTGCATTGCGATACGTGCAACATCGATTTCGAGATCAATTTCGATCGTGCTGTCGAGCTGACCTTTCATCCCAATCCCTCTATCCGTCACATCCTGATCGGTGAGTTTTGCATCGCCGGGCCGCGCGTCACGCCTCACGTCGTGGTGCAGCAGTTGCTCGAACCTGGAGAGTCTCGGGAAGTGGAAGTGGAACTGGAAGACGGACGCCACCGTCTGCGGGCGCTGCGACTGGCTGGAGGCCAGTACATCGCCTGCACATCGGGTGGAGAGGCGGAGGCGGCGGTCAGCGTGCGAGAGGGATGGTCGCCCGATGAGCTGTCGGTGCACCGAGGGGCGAACCTCGTGCTCAGGAATGAAACCGAAGAAGAGCAGCTGCTCATTCTCGAGCGGCTCGCCCTGAGCGATCAGGCGGTCACGGGAGCTGAAGTGACCGCACTGCAGCGCTTTCGTGATCTTTTCGCTTCGGAAGCATTGCGCCCCGGCGAACGCATTAGTGTAGGTAGCCTCACCGTCGTCTTCACCGACCTCTACGGCTCGACCCAGCTCTACAATGAGATCGGCGACGCCACGGCCTTCGGTCTCGTCATGAGCCACTTCGACGTGGTCAGGGAGGCGATCGCAGGGGCCGACGGGACGCTGATCAAGACCATGGGCGACGCTGTCATGGCCGTCTTCCCGAGGCCGCTGAGTGCAGTGAAAGCCATTCTCGAGGCCCAGACCGCGCTCGCCTCGGCTGGGGACAAGGTCGCCGCATTCAAGCTGAAGGCGGGAATCCACTTCGGCCCCTGTATCGCCGTGACCCTGAACGACCGCCTGGACTACTTCGGCTCCACCGTCAATATCGCTTCACGCCTCGAAAAACTGTCCGAAGGCGGTGATGTGGTCATCTCGGATAGCGTCTACGGTGACGAGGAAGTCGCCTCGTTCTTGGCGGCGAATCGCTCCAGCCTGCAGATCGAACGCCTCGATGCCACCTTGAAGGGTTTTGACCGTGAGCGCTTCGCCCTGAAGCGAGTGTCCGCCACCGGCCCACCTGCTTGATTGAATCAACCGCCCTGGCGATCGCGAGTCTGCCGGCGTATTATTGTCCGTTGGACGGTGCTACACACGACCGCGGAAACGGAGAGTGGCTGCCAATGTCTCGGGTTGTTGCCATAGATGATGAAGACATCGTCAGGGAGGTCATTGCCAATTTACTCGAGCGCGATGGCTACGATGTCGTCGAATTCGACGACGGCGCTCCGGCGCTGGAAGCCGCTGATCTGGAAACGGCAGACCTCATCCTTACCGATCTGGCCATGCCCACACCCGGCGAGCGCGTCATAGAGGCTGTTCGTCAGCAGGGGATCTCCACGCCGATTGTCGTTCTCACCGGCGTCCTGGAGTCCAAGGACATGGATCGCCTCATGGCTCTGGGTGCGGACCGGGTCCTGGAGAAACCGATCCAGGCCGCTTCCTTCCTGTCCACAGTCGAGCTCCTCCTGTCCGGGAGCCCGTCGGAAAAATGACCCAAAAAAAAGGCGGTGCGCACGATCGCGCACCGCCTCTCTATTTTGCGTCGCCGAAACCTCAGGTGGCCATGGTCACGTTCTCCGCGGCCGGGCCCTTCTGGCCCTGCACAACTTCGAATTCCACCTGCTGACCCTCGGTCAGCGTGCGGAAACCCTCCATGCTAATGGCGCTGTGGTGGACGAAGACGTCGCCGCCGTCGGCTCGCTCGATAAAGCCGAAGCCCTTGGCGTCGTTGAACCACTTCACGGAGCCGGTTTCACGGTCTGCCATGAGTATTCCTTTCCCCCTTGCGTGGAGGTGTTTCGTTGGAACACGTGCTTAGGCCGAACTGGGGGTAAGGACCAACTCAGGGCACTAAGAACTACTTCCAACTGGTGCGATGTCCAGGCGCCTGTCGCCGGGACGTACTCGATACAAAAGTACTCGCAAATTTTGCTCCGCGCAATGAATCTATAGTCCCGCCACGCGCTTGGGCAGCCCTCTACTCGGAGGCCTCGGCGATCTGCACTTCGTCGACCACGAGGAAGTTTCCGGGAAGGGCCCGCGCCGTCAGCCGCACAGGCTTGAAGTGAGCGTCACCCATGACAAAGACCTCCCGTCCGCGGGCAAACTGGAGATAGTTGTAGATCTTGCCGTCGGTGGCTTCCAGATGGTGAAGATGGCCCAGCTTGCAGGAGTGGGGCAGATCGGCGACGTCCAGCCCGCACTGACACTTGTTCACACCCTCCAATTCGACAGCCTGGCCCTCGTCGTTCCGGAAGCGCGCGAAATCGATCAGAGGCACCTTCGTCACATATTCGAGCTCGTTCACGTGCAGCAGCGCCCCCTCCTTGAGAAGCTTTCCCCGCAATCGCACTACTGACCCGTGTTCGGCCTCGGCCAGCGCTTTTTCGTTCTGCGGCGTTTCCAGGAAAGCGAAGACGCCCTGCTCGGTGACGAGTGCGTAGCCGGCCGTAGATTTGTGGGCCACCTCCAATGCCTTGTCGCCGGCGTTTCGCGCTGCCGCCGTGAAGAATCTGTGCACATCCACGATGACGCCGCTGTCGTCGAAGACCTCGCTGGTCCTCTTCCCCGCAGCCGCTGCAGGATGTGCCAGACCTGAGGAAAGCGCGATGACGAGCGCCGCTCGTATAGCGTTCCGCATAACTGATTCTCCGATGGGTGTGTGTGTGTGTGTTACAGGGAGGTGATGAAAGCGCCCACGAAGTCGGCAAAGACATCGACGCCGAACACAACGCGGATGAGTTCGTAGGTGACAATCGGAGTCGCCAGGACGAGTGCCAATGGCAGACCGGTCTCGAGGTTGAACTTCTCCCGATGGGCGTGAAACCAGGCCCAGACGATGACCGCTAGTTCTCCGTTAAGAAATGGAGCTTGTACTTTGTCGTAAGTCGTGGTATCATGGAGATATATGGCGAATTCTTCAGGAGGGTCAAGCTATGTGTCTTCATGCTCGTTCACCGAACGTGGCGGAGTCGAAGGAACTGGTGCGATGGCTGAAGCGGCCTCGCAGCGCCGTGCAGATGCGCCGTGGGCAGTTGATCTCGTTCAGCGTCCAGGGAATGCGGGTCCAAGAGATTTCGGATACGCTGCATCTGCACGAGGAGTACGTTCGCCAGTTGATTCGCCAATACAACGAAGGGGGATTGACGGCGTTGCGCACGCGGGCACGTCCGGGGCGTCCTTCGAAATTGACGCCGGAAGACGAATCCGTGGTGGTGGAAATCGCCAAGATGCCTCCCCGTGCGTTCGGTCAGCCGTTCAATCAGTGGTCGTTGCGCAAGCTGACCGACTGCCTGGTGGGACGGCAGATGATTCCTGAGGTCTCGCATGTGACCATCGGGAAAATCCTGGATCAGCATAAGGTGACCTATCAACGGACGCGCACCTGGAAGGAATCCAAGGACCCGGAGTTTGCCTCTAAAAAAAACGCATCAACCGACTCTACAAGCGGGCGCCGAAAGGCACGGTCGTAGTCTGCTTCGACGAACTGGGACCGGTCCAGATCAAGCCGCATGCCGGCGCTTCCTGGGCCCCGCAGAAGCGCCCGGTCCGGCATCGGGCAACCTACAGCCGCCACGGCGGCGTCAGCTATTTCTTCGGAGCCTATAACGTCCATGAGGACATCCTGTGGATGCATCACAAACCAAAGAAGCACGCATCGATCGTACTCGATTTTCTCAAGGCCATTCGGCTGCGCTATCCCAAGGCGAAACGGATCTACGTCGTCATGGACAATCTGTCGACGCACAAGACACCGCCGATCCTGCAGTGGTGCAGACGAAACCAGGTCTCGCCGGTCTTCACCGCCACCAACGCGTCATGGATGAATCGGCTCGAATGTCACCTCACGGCAGCCCATTATTTCGTCATCAAAAACAGCGATCCCAACGATCATCGAGAAGTCGGCCAGCGCATCCAGGAGTACCTGAGATGGCGAAACAAGAACACGGACAACTCCAAGCTGACCAAAGTCCAAAACTCAATGCCGACTCTTTAACAGAGCACTAGCGATACCACGACGATCACACCGGCCAGGATGTGCAGAATCCACACGAGGGCTACCGGTATTCCCCAGATTGTGCCGAAGAGGTTATAGCCGAAGGGGAGCAGGTTTGCCAGGAACATCCGGTGAATGACGGAGGCGCCGTAGACGAGAATTCCCACGCTCATGCTGCCGCCCACCAGAGAAAGCACGTCGAGCTGCTCGCGCGAGGCGACATGCCACCACAAGACACAGGCGATGTAAAGCCAGGTAAAGAACAGGGCAAGAGAAAGGGCGCGAGCGTTGTTGGGAGGAGTGAAAGACATGGATCCGGTCAGCCTCGCTGGTCCATTCCCTCGAGTGGGATCTCTCTGACGAGGCGCTCGATCTCCTCGGCCTGGGCGCTCGGAAGGTCCTCTACCCTCGTGGACCTGCCGACCGACTTGGCGCCGAACTTGGTCACGAAGTCACGCATCCCCTGCATGAGCCGGGCGTGGAGGCTGGCCAGAATACTCCCACTTTCGAGGTCCTTGGCGATATGCTGGTCGAAGAAATCCTCCGCCGCCTTTCTCACCGCTGGATCGGTGAAGATCTCTCGGCTGTCGCGCTGGACCGGGGAGAGCGTCAGTGATATCAGCTGCGCCACAAAGCGCTCCCGAAAGGATGAGGGATCCGGCTCCTCTGGCTCATAACCGATTAATTCTTCGACACTTCTGCAACCTAACGCCCGGTAGATTCGATCCAGTGTTTTCAGGTCGATGCGCTCGATATCACCGTTGACGAGCCGGTTGATCTGCTGTCGCGGCACGCCGATTCTGCGCGCCAGCTCCGCCTGAGTCGGCGCCCCTGGACGGTCGAGCTGTTCCTTCAGTTTGAACGTCATCAATGGCTCGGTTCGTTCCTCCTTGTAAGGCTTGAAGATACCCGCCGCCGCGAGGCGAGTCAACAGAATTAGCCACAATTGTAACGTTTTCGGTTGACTTATGTCAATAGATATGTTACCCTGTGCCGCGAATAATCAGCTATTCGCCTAATTACCCCCCCACGAGGAGGAAATCACCATGTTCCAGACACCTTGCGTTACGGCATCCAGAAAGCGACGGAGACGGAGGTCGAGCCGACGGAGCTTCGAACCACGGTGGGCCAACAGATCGAATACCTGCTCGACGAGTCCGAAGACGCCCAGGTCTCGAGTCAAATCCGCCAGGCCATGAGGGATCCGCAGTCCACCATAGAGGTCAGATCCGGAAAGAGTGTGCAGACGGCAACGCCCGACATGCCGCTGAGGGAGTTGATGCCTCCCGAAGGTGAAAACGTCGAGATCACGGTGAGTCAGCCTCACGTCGGTGGCTGACGAATGAACGGTGGGGCCACGGTTCGTCGCATCCACAGGGAGCGCCGCACCCGGGAAGACCTCGTCCGGCGCCCACAGCGGGTACGGCGAGGAGATTTGTATTCCCGCATGGGCGTCTACCGCCAGCATGGCGGCGTCATGACAGCGGCGCTCGACCCGGCGGTCGCCTCTGGAGCGCTTCCCATGCGCCTGCCGGCCGACTCCGCGCCACTACCGCCCCCCACCCGAACCGCGCTGCCTGCACCATGACCAGCAAATCCGATCGATTCCCTTCCCCCTCAGCGTCGCCTCCGTCCTCGGCTTGCAACGCCATCGGAATGTTGTCGTCGTCGATGGACGCGTCGGCCTCGTCGTTTCCGAAAGTCACGCACCCGAAGATCGGTCTGTCGAGTTCGACACCTTCAGCGGCTACGTCCACTTCGTCGGAACGCTCGGCAGCTTGCTGGCGCGCGCCGTCCGCCTGCGCCAGCCGAGCCTGAGGCACTGGGCCGCCGCTTCGGCGGGAAGTGCCTATGCCGAGCTCGACAGACCGGGTCTAACACCCTCCGCCATCATCGCGGACCGCGTCGACGCCTTCGTTTACGACAGGCTCATTCCATTTCTGAAGGACTTGCGACATCAGCGACCTGAAAGAAAGCGACCTCCCGCCGCTGCGGCACTCGAGCCGTCGCTCGTGCCCGAGTTGGACGACCGCTTCGCGTTCATCGCTGAACGCTGGTATCAACTCGTTCCCTTCTTCGGCTCGAGCGGGCGCGGCAGCTTCGTCTTTAGGCTTCAAGATCAGCAGTTCATCGGCTTGCGTACCGAATCGACGCGGGCGGCGGTCGGGCGCTACGATTCGCTGTTGAGGGACGCCGTCTGCGCTGCCCTCCCTTCCCACCAGATCGGCAGCCGCGAGCACTGCGATCTCTACCACGACGACCGCTACAGCGTCATCCGCACTCCGGGCGGTCGGCACTTCCTGAGCTACCGGCTGCCCCCCTATGTCATCGAGGGCGTCGACCGCAAACTCTACCACTTCGACGGCGCTGAGATCGGTATCGCCATTACTTCTATTGATGTACGGCAGGTCATCACCTCGCAGGCGGTGCAAGTGCTGCACGCCTATCGCCACATGTTCGTCAGCTTCATGGGTAACGGCCACTTCGTCTGCATGCCGCGCGGCCTCCCTTATTTCAATGAGCTCTACCGCCTCCCCCTCGAGGAGGCCCTCCTCCGTCACCTGGAGTCCGGCCGGCTGACATTGTGTGCCGGATATCAACCGTCAAACGCCGTCCTGCACCCCATCCAGGCGACAGGGCGACGTACGATCAGCCTCAACGAAGCGCGCAAGCGCAGTCTGCCCGTGTACTGGTACGATCGCCCGCGACGCGGCATCCGTTCCAAAGTGATGTCGATGTTTGCGTGAGAGGCGGCGACTGTGGAGCGCTACGCCCGACAACAGGCGATCGACGGCTGGGATCAGAGCCGGCTGACGGAAGCGACCCTCGCGGTCGTCGGCTCCGGCCCCACCGCCTTTCTGGCCGCTCTCATGGCTACCGCCATGGGATTCGGCAACGTAGCGCTTTTCGGCTGTGCGCAGCGGCGCGAGAGTGGCATCAACAGCCTCGACGTATTGCTTCGCTCCTCCAACAAAGCCTGGGCCTCGCTCCTGCGCCGCGTCAATCCCGAAGTAAAGATCTACCCGTTGCAAAGGCGGGTGTCAGCCGCGTTGATCGGCAAACTGCCCAACCTCGGCGGCGTCATCGTGGCCGGCAACGACGTCGACAATCTGCTGCTGGCTCGCGAGCTGGCGCGGGAGACGAGCTTTCCGGTCGTCGCCGGTGGCGCTGCCGGTGCAGTCGGATTCTGGGGAGTCCCGGCGACAGATCCGTTGACGCTGCGAGTCTGCCAGCACGAGGAGTGGCCGCTGATGAGCCAGATCATCGCCGGCCTGCTCGTCGACGAAATCCGCAAGGTCGTGCTGCCGCTGTCGAACGAAGCCGGACGCACAACCGAGCGTCATCTCATCGCCCTCTCCCGGCTCCCGGGAGTCTGCGAGCCCGAGCACAAACGCCCGTTCCGGCCTCATTGTGACGGCCTCGCTGTCATCGGCGCCGGCGCCCTGGGCACGTGGTTCGGACTGGCGACTGGTATGCTGGGAATTCGCCTGCCGGTGCACATCTACGATGATGACACCGTGGAGAAAACGAATCTGAATCGGCAGGTTCTGTTCTTCGACTCGGTCGGAAAATCGAAGGCGATAGCTCTCGCCTCCAGGCTCAAGGCCCTGTTTCCGAGCATCGCCATCAACGGCTACGGCATGAGAGTAGACGAAGGCACTGTCGAGCACGTACCGGGCCGGGCCTTGCTGGCCGCCTGCCCCGACAACTTCGCCGTGCGGGCCTTTCTCAACGGCGTCGCCGGTAGCAGGAGGGCGATCCTCATATCGGGAGGCACCTCAGCCATGGGCGGCTCCTCCGCGACCTATGTGCCGGGGCACACCAGCTGCCTATCGTGCCTTACGGACATCGACCGGCTCGCCATCCAGGAGACCCACACGATCAGCTGCACCGTGCACGTGGAGACATCCGTCGTCACCAGCAACGCCATCACGGGCGCACTGATGGCGTGGTCGGTCCGCGAGCTGCTGGCTGGTAACGTGCCCGAAGGGATTTGGGAGTACGACAGTCGCGCCAGGACCGACCGAATCGGCGTTCACTCGACCCGACCGCAGTGCAGATGTCATCTGGGAGCCCGTTGAGGCTCCTATGATCCCGACCCCAGTAGCCAGCTCACACTCAAGTTGAACTCTGGGCCGCCGTAGTTGCTGCGGCCGCCCAGCGCCTTATCGAAATCCGCCATGATGTTGTAACCCCCCCTGGCGCCGAGCATGAAATGGCGGTTCAACTGCACGTCGATGCCCGCCCCAAGCTGCCCGCCGTAAGATCGCGTCGTCTCCTTCCAGGTGAGCTCGTTTCCCCCGACAGTCCTGCCCTCGACTGTGCCCATGAACGTCCCTATTGCGGCCGCGGCGTGCACCCGCACTGATGGAGGAAGTGCCGGCACACTGAAGTAGCGACTCGCGCCGAGCATGACTGACTTCAAGCTTATATCCTCGGTGCTGAGCGCATTGTCTACTGCATCCGGCCCCGTGATGTTGCTGACGCTACTCTCCAAGGCTGAAAAGCCGAGTGTGAGCGCCACGTCCTCACGTATCCAGTAGCCGAACGTGAGCCCCGCCAGAAGACTCCATGGCTCCACATCAGTCGGCAGGGCCACAGCTTCGATGCGATCGAAGGCCGCATCCGCTTCCGTCGCCTCCGGCGCTCCTGCCGCTTCCAGCTGCCGCAATGAGGGATCCCGCGGCCGCGGCCCGACTCTGCCGATGTGAATCTCGATTCGCGATCGGCGCTCCAGTCCCCCGAGGCCCGTTTGCCCGAGTGGCGGAAATCCACCACCGCGCAGGGCCGTCGGCTGCCTCGGCACCGGCTCGAACTGATCCGACCTGACGGTGACCTGCGATCCATCCGTCAGTTCGGCGCTGGCCAGCAGCAGCTCCTCCTCGCGTTCGAGATGAATGTCGTAGCGCCCGGGCTCCAGACCGAGCTCCATTGTGCGGCCCTCCGGCTTGAACAGCTCGGCGACCAGGTCGTGTTCGCTGTTGCGCACGTAGAGACGCCCTGCCAGGTGCTCGTCGAGCAGCAATGCCGCCGATGTTTCGCGCACGTCCGTCAGCACCACGTCACCCGTGCCCGACAGATTGATATCGTATGCCGCATGCTGGGCTCCGCCCTGGGTGTCGACCGTGCGCGCCAGTGTCTCGTGAAAGGCGAACTGATACGCCTCGCTCAAGGTCACCTTGCCGTCCTTCGAGACATCCGCCGCGCCGAGCATGCCCGAGATGAGGTAGTGAGTGAAGAAGGACGCTTGCAGACGGTCCGATTCCTGCGCCGTCTCCTAAGCCGAGCTCGATGTCAGGAAGGCATACCCTCGCGTGTCTGACGAAACATCGACGAGAAACGCCTCGCGGCGCTGTCCGCCCTTGATTCTCGTGATGGCGCCTGAGGCGCAGGCGTCCAGAACGGCGATTCGCACGTCGGCGTCGATGGCATCCATCAACCGCCTCAGCTCTCGGTAGCTCAACCGATCTTCCCCGAGCAGCAGTCCGTTTTCGTCAGCGTGTCCCGAGTAGTAGATGACGACCTCAACTCTACCGCCGCTCGACATCGCCACCTGCGTGCCCAGTTGCTCCATGGCGTCGCGGAACTGCTGCAGGTCCGGCTCGTCGAGGAGCTCCCGCCGGTCCTCCTCCACTCCGCCCATTCGCACCATCACCTCGGCGAACCTTTGAGCATCGGAAACGGCGTAGCGCAGCTTCACGCGATCGGCGCCACCCCAGTTGGCTCCGGCCGAGAGCACAAAGCGGTGCAGCTCCTCTGCTGCCGTTGTGCCTTCGATGCCGCTCAGAAGGATTGCCGCGACCGCGACGAGAAGCCGTCTTCCCGTCATCGCTCGCTCACCCTCCGGTTTTTGGTCAGTACGAACACCGACTGTTCCAGTAGTGTGGGCACGCTCAGCGAATCACTTCCCCCACTGCCCTCCACCTCCGCACTCACCAGCCTTTGCGCCGCGGCGATCACCGTGCTCATCGAAAAGGGCGCTCTCGACGTCACGAAGTAGAATCGCTCCCGGCGCGGCGCATCGTCGAGCTCGAGGGCGAAGGGCAGCGACACGGCGCCCGTCTTCGTCAGCGCAACAGCCTCGCCTCCAGTAGCGGGAAGATGCGTCGTCACCCTCCCTCTCCCATCGATCGATACGATGGCGCCGTAACCGCGTCCGGCGGCGACGTACTGGATCTGAATCAGATCGCCCTTTTCCACCGCCGCGGCGCTTTCCAGAAGCTCGGCTCCGGACTCGGTCTTTCTGTGCATTATGAGGTGAGGCTCGAGGCCCTTCGCGCGGATGAGGCTGGGCCCATCAACTACCTCCTCCGCCCGTTCCTGTGGATCGAGCAAGGGCACAATCGCCGCCACCGCTACCGCCAGCGCCGCCGGCGCCGGCCACAGTTGCGCCAGCCACCCGCGCTTTCCCCGAGCTGCCTGAGCGGTGTGAGCCCGTTGCTCGATGCGGCGCGCCATCCAGGCGGCCGGGTACTTCTCGAGGACATCGTCGTTCGACATCCGCAATGCCTCGAGACGCTCGCTCAGCGACGCATCCTGCTCCAGAGCCTCGCGAATCTGCTCCATCTCGTGCCGCGGCAGCTCCTCGAGCAGGTAGCGCTCCAGCTTCCACTGTGAGATTGCCTTAGTGCCTTCGGTCGGCGTCATCGCTCCGGTCTTCAAGTCATGTGGTCTTCAGCTTTTAATCTATCTTCAGCTTTTAATCTATATGTTT
>CBDBIJ010000102.1:0-5272 GCA_965205655.1 Candidatus Latescibacterota bacterium | reverse complement strand
GGCTGGCTGCCCGGGGTGGGGAACTGACTCACCGCTACGAGAGGGATACTGTACACGGAGCCGGTCCGCCAGAGTAACTGTAGACCGGCTTTTCTACGGACAATCCAATGAGTGATCCAATAGTCGGCAAGGTGGCGGCGGTCGTCGACAACACGACCCTGGTGCTGAACGTGGGCAACAGCAACGGCGTCCGCGATGGAATGCTTTTCGCTATCGTGTCGGAGCATCAGGAGATCGAGGATCCCGATTCCGGCGAAAGCCTCGGCAAATGGGAAGCGGTTAAGGCCAGGGTCATCGTCAGCCACCTGCAGGAGAAAAATGTGCACCGTGCGCTCCCTCCTGGCCGAAGAGACGGAGACCACGGGGACCCTGAGCGCTATGATGGTCCGCCATTCTTTCGGGCTCTACGGCCAACGCAGCGACGAGCGGCAGAGTCTGTCGGTGCGCTCCGGCAGCGTCGCCGGCAAATCGCCGGTCAAGCCGATCGATGTGGGAGACGTGGCGCGATCCATCGCTCTCGACGAAATGGCCCCGGCGGCCGAGTCCTCAGACCAAGAAGATTCCGCACAAACCCCGGACCTGCCGTCCTCGACCTATCCGACGACTCCCGATTCGAGCCAGGCCGAATCCCCGAGTCAAAGCGATGAGGCGGCCGCGGAGTCCGATGAGTCGCGGGGCAAGGATGAATGAATGAGGCACTGCAGTCTGCTCGCGTGCCCTCATTTTCCTGTGTAGCTGCGCACACTACTCCACGAGCTCGGGACTGATCGGCGGCATCCGCTCGGTTGCCGTCCCTGCGGCCGAGAATGCCACCGCAGAGGAGCGCGTCGCGGAGATCCTCGCCGAACGCGCCACCGATGCTTTCACGACGGACGGCCGGCTCCGCGTAGTTGACGACGAAAGCGCCGATGCCGTTCTCCTGTTGCGGCTCGCCGCGTTGGAGGACCGGCCATTCGCTTACACGGCTCAAGAGGAGACGGAGCAGTACCGTTTTCGCATCTGGGTCGACGCTACGCTGGTGAAATCGGCCGACGACAACAAGCTTCTCGAACTAGCAGGACTCGAGGGCTGGGGCACCTACGACGCCCGCCCCGATTCGTTGACCGATGAAGAGGCACGGGAGCCCGCAATCGAAGCGGCACTGGACATGGTGATCGAAGAGATCGTGGATCGAACGACGGCGAGCTGGTAGTTGGAGACAAGCGACGAAGTCGCTTGTCTCTTCGAGAAACGACTTTGTCGTTTCTCGTGGGGCGACACCCCTCTCTCTAAGAAACTCCGAGCCACTTCGTCGTTTCTCGTTCAAGGTTTCCTTCCAATCAACAGCAATACCCCCACCACAGCAGCAACCCCTAACAACAGACCCACCCAGGCGGGGTAGAGGAAGGCGGTTCCTATGTAGCCGAAGCCGGCCGCGATCAGTACGGTAGTCAGGGCGTAGGGGATCTGTGTCTTTACGTGGTCGATATGATCACAGTTGGAGGCGATGCTCGAGAGCACGGTGGTGTCGCTGATGGGGGAGCAGTGATCGCCGAAGATGGCGCCATCGAGCACGGCGGCGGCGACGAGGACGACGAGCACAGGCAGAGCGAGAGGCGGCAAACCCGAACCGAGGGCGCCGACCAGATAGGTCGAGGTGCCGACGGCGTAGCACGCCTCTTTGATTGCCCAGGCCAAACTCAGGATTAGGAGGATGATGAAGAGGCGCCACAGGCCGGCCCATCCACCGAGCCACGAAGCGGCTGCGTCATGGAGCGAGAGCAGGCGCTCTCCGGAGGAGCGGTCGCGACGAGTGAGCGCCAGACAGAAAGCGACTGCCGTCCCCGCCACGGAGGCCAGGAACATGACCCTGGATGTTTCCGCCGAACTGAACACGGCGGTCCAATACTGGCGCGAGAGGAGCGAATGCTGGACGCGAGCCGACTCGACGTCCGCATGACTCCAGGCGTCGAGCTGGACGCCGGCGATGACACCGCAGATGACGACGGCAACAGGCGTTGCGGCCGTGACCCAGCTCGGTCGCAGGCCGGTGGGCAGGTGCGCGGCCTCAGAGTCGGGTCCGGCCATCGGCCTCGCCCCGACTCGCAGAACCTCACCCGTGCGACTGGCCCTCCGCTCCGCCCGCAGCATGGGGCCGAAGTCGCGATCCAGCAGGATGGAGCTGGCCACGAAGGCGAGTGCGAGGATGCAATAGAATCGCGACGGCAGCGCTCTGAAGAAGAGTTCGTATCCGGACACGCCGGTCCCAAGGCTCTTCATGACGTCGTCGAACAGTCCCACCTCGTATCCGATCCAGGTGCTGATCACCGCCAGACCGGCCACCGGAGCCGCGGTCGAGTCGACGATGTAGGCCAGCTTCTCCCTGGAGATGCGGAAGCGGTCGGTCACGGGGCGCATGGTGGTGCCGGCTACCATGGTGTTGGCGTAGTCGTCGAAGAAAATGGCGAGGCCAAGAAGGAAGGTAGCGAGGCGCGTCGATCGCGCACCACGCGCCCGGCGGGCCAGGACGTCGGCAATTCCGTGAGCGCCGCCCGCCAACACAATGACCCTGACCATGCCGATGAGGGTGGCCGTAAACAGCAGTATGTAGACCTGAAAGCTACTGCTCAGCGGCTTCCAGACGAAGTCGAGGACAGCGCGCGACAGGGTCTCGTACGGCACCTGTATCGGCGGCGTGGCGGCTGGCAACGAAATGGCAGCGGCGCCCACCACAGCGGTCGCCAATCCGAGAATGAGCCTGCCAGTCGATACGGCCACGAGGACGGCCGCGAGAGGCGGGAAGAGGCTCCAGCCATCGATGCCATCCTGGTGGGGCAGGACGGCCGACACGACACACGAGCCGATCAAGGCGAGACCGAAGCGCACGACGATCCCTGACCGGGCGATGCTGAATCGGGTGATGCTGGGTCGCATGATCAGAAGAGCGCGGAGGGAAGGTGTTCCTGCCAGTTTCGCCGGCCTGCACCCGGTCGCCGCTAGTCGGCATCGTGGACATCTCGAGCTTGAAGGCGAGCAGGTAGATGACGAGGCAGCCGATGACCCACCAGACAACCTGCCACACCCACAGCGTCGGAATGCCGAAGGCCCAGGCCGACGGATCGGTCTCGTTGCCGAGGACGGCGAAGGGACCGATGGCGAACAGGAACCAGATGACGACGAAGACCCAGATCGGGGCTTTCCATTTTCGCTTGCCAGGTGCCAGTTGCGTGTGGCCGCGGATGAATTCGTGATAGCTGTCGCGGCGAGCCATTTCTTCGCTTTGCGGCTGCGTAAAGGCGCTGACCAAGAATGTCGTGGCGAGGTTGAGGAAAATGCCCCACCCGGCGCTGTGAATGGTGAGCGGATAGCGCCCGAATCCGAAGATGCCCCCGAGCTCGGTGACGTAGGTGAAGGTGACGACGAGACCGCAGACGACGCCGGCGGGAGTGAAAAAGCGGATGTAGCAGATGCCCAGCAGGGCCGGCCACATCTGCAAGCCGTAAGAGACGGCGGCGGCGCCGAGAAGGACGAGCAAATCGCCGCTCGACAATCCGACGAGGGAGCGCGAGACTGATGATGAGAGCGACGCAGACGCGACCCACGAGGACCTGAGCCCGATGCGAGGCCTGCGGCGAGAAGAAATGGCGGAATAGATCGCGGGTGATGATGCCGCTCGCCGTCGACATGTAGGCGGCGCCCGTCGACTGCATGGCGGCCAGGGCGCACACCGCCAGTAGTCCAACCAGCCAGGGGTAGCGCTCAGACAGCGTGTCGATGAGGTAGGGGACGAGGTAGTCGGATATCGGCACGCCGACATCATTCAGAGGAACGCCGAGTTTCTCGGCGCCGGCGATCAGCCCGCGGTCGAGCACAGCGCCGCCGAGGCCCTGGAAGGCGGTGAAAAAAAACAGAATGCCGCCGATGGCGATCGACGAGGCGAAAACCTGCTGCCAAGGGAATGGGCGCGGATCCTTGTTGGCGAAAGCCCACATGGAGAAGGCAGGGGCGGATTGGATGCCCATGAGGGCGAACATATATGTCAGGATCATGAGACCGGTCCAGGGGCCCCCTGCGGCGTCCCAGAACAGGGTGCCCGTGCGCTCCAGAAAGGAATCGGACTCTGGGCGGCTCGGTATGGCGACCATGTCCGGACTCTGCTGGGCGAGGCCGGCCAGGCCCATCTTGAAACTCGTCCATCCACCAACCAGATCGAGGGCGACGAAGCCGAGCACGACGATACCGAGCGCCAGCAGGATGCACTGGGCGCAGTCGACGTAAGCCACAGAGCGCAGGCCGCCCGATGCGACGTAGATGAAGACGACAACTGACAGCAGGATGGCGCCGCCTTCGATCGTCCCGATGAAACTTCCCTGGAGTGCAGTGCCTTCGAGAAGCCGGTTGAAGAGCAGACCGGAGGCGCGCAGCTGAATGCCGAGGTACGGCACGCTGAACACCATGGCGACGACGACGGTGAGCAGCCGCATCCAGTTGGTGCGGTAGTAGTCGCTGAACATCTCGCCAGGCGTGATGTAGCCGTAGCGCCTGCCCAGCAGCCACTGGCGCTTCAGAAAAAATGACGCCGGTGAGAGGTATGGTGATGGCGTAGAACGAGGCGAAGGCGTAGGGGAGGCCGACCTTGTAGATGGTGCCGGGGTGACCGACAAAGGTCCAGCCGCTGAAGGAGGTCGCCGTCGCCGCGAGGACGAAGACCCACAGACCGATGCTGCGGCCGGCTATGAAGTAGTCAGAGGCGGTGCGAGCCTGGCGGGCGCCCTTCCATCCCCAGAAAATGCAGTATGTCCAGTATCCGAGGATGAAAAGGAGCAGCCAAGACAGCTTCGACACACTACCATCCCCCGCGGAGTCTCTCTGTCTGAGCGACGCGGTCGATGGCGATAATGAAAGCGGCGGTGCGCATGCTGACCTTCCGCTCTCTCATGAGTGACACCACGTCGGTGTAGGCGGTTGCGAGCATGCGCTGAAGCTTTTGATTGAATTCATCTTCTTCCCAGGTGAAGACCTGGACATTCTGGACCCACTCGAAATAGGACCCTGTAACGCCTCCCACATTGGCGAGAATGTCGGGAACGACGAGGACGCCTCGCTCCTCCAGTATGGAGTCTGCAGTCGTGGTAACGGGCGAGTTGGCGGCCTCCACAACCATGCGGGCTTTGACGTTTTCGGCGTTTTCCCGAGTGATGACCCCGCCGAGGGCGGCCGGGATGAGGATGTCGCAATCCATCTCGAGCAACTCTTCGTTCGAGATACTTTCTCCCTTGCCGGCGAACCCCTC
>CBDBIJ010000101.1:0-18429 GCA_965205655.1 Candidatus Latescibacterota bacterium | reverse complement strand
AGGGTTGAGAGGGCTGCGAATACACCGCATGTGACGAATGCGGCCACATTGCCCCCGGCGAACAGAGCCAGGGTGACAGCCACCGTGCACATCAGTTTCGTCCGGGGGTCGAGCCGGTGGATGGGTGAATCGATGGGCACGAACCTGCCCAGAGCGATGTCCCCAATCATTCGCGTCAGACCCGCGGGTGAAAGGTTCGGTGCTCGGAGACGAGGGCCTCGCAGGCCCTCGTCTCTTGGGAGAGCAGGGTCTCACCGACCCTGCTCTCCTGGAGCGAGGTGCCTTCGGCCTCGGTGTAGTCGCCGGCGCCGGCGTCATCCGCCGCGCGCGCGTAGATCTGTGTCGTCGATATATCGGAGTGCCCGAGGAGCTGTTGCACGGAGCGCAGGTCCAGGCCGCCGTCCAGGAGATGGGAGGCAAAGGTGTGGCGCAGGGTATGGGGGCTCACGGTTTTTTGAAGGCCGGCCTTCATCGCGACAGCTCTGAGGATCTTCCAGACGCTCATACGCGAGAGGCCGCCGCCCTGGGAATTGAGAAAGAAGAGATCACCCGAGTCAGGCCTGGAAAACCGGGGGCGGCCGCTGCGAGCGTAGCGCTCCAACCAAGTGTGCGCCTGGCGACCGAAAGGGACCAGCCTCTCTCTCGCTCCACGTCCGGACACACGCACGAGTCGCGACTCGAGGAGCACGTTCGGTGTTTCCAGCCCCGTGAGCTCAGAAACGCGCAGGCCGGAGGCGTAGAGCAGCTCGAGAATGGCGCGATCACGCGTCGGAATGGGTTCGTCCCCACCGGCGGCATCGAGCAGTCGCTCCATCTCCTCGACGCTGAGGACCTTCGGTGGTCGGCGGTCAACGGACAGCGAATCCAGTCTCGCCGTGGGGTCGTGACGACACAGACCCCGGCTCAACAGGAAGGCGTGGAAACGTCGAATCGAAGAGATGTTGCGGGCGATTGTCGAGGGACTAAAGCCACCCTCCCTCAAAAGATGGACGAGCCCCTCGACATGGGTGTGGGACACCCGGTCGAGAAGGCTGACGTCGCAGTCGATCAGATGGTTCAGATAGCGCTGGAGGTCCGCTCGATAGGCCGTGGCCGTGCTCCGAGACAGTCCTCCGTCTTCGACGACATCTGTCAGGAACTGTTCGCAGGGTGCCTCGAGAGCCGTCGGGAGCGGAGGTTCAGAAGAGCTGTTACTCGGGTTTGACGAGGCGAACCTTGCCATTCTCGATTTCCACACCTTCCAGCTCCAACAGGGACTTCTTCCATTGGATGCCGGCAGAGTATCCAGTGAGGGCGCCGGTGGTGGCAATCAGCCGGTGACAAGGATAGATGACCGGCATGGGATTCTGGCCCGCGGCGTTGCCCACATGTCGCGCCCGGCTCACCGGCAACCCGAGCCTGAGCGCTATGGCGCCGTATGACTCGATCTTGCCGTAGGGAATCTCCTTGATGGCCGTCCACACAGCGCGATGGAAATCAGTTCCCACATCCGGGGGAAGGGGCAGATCGAACTCGACCTCTCTGCCCATGAAATAGTTGAGAAACCTGGCGATGAGCTCCTGTCCCTCCACGTGGGGAGGGAGAAAGCGCCTGACGGTCGTGCGGCGATCTTCCGGATCGTAGGGGCCGATGACGACATTGATGAGGGTCTCTTCGTGCCAGCAGAGGCGGACGGTACCAAACTTGGTGATGACATCCGTCGCCGCTGTCATCGAATCGTTGACAGTTTCGAAGTGCGACTGCGCGCGGGGTTGCCCGATGTCGCTCATGCGACGGCCACTCCCCCTTCGCCGGAGGTGCCGCTCACTTCGACGGCGTTCCCCGACTCGGCCTGGTCCAGGTGGGTCTTCAGCTCCCTCGCCAGTTTGGCGCTGAACCCCTTGACGCCGGCGATCTGTTCGACCTCAGCCTCCCTGAGCCGCTGGACAGACCCGAACTCCTGCAACAACAAAGTGCGACGCTTGGGACCGATGCCGGGCACGCGATCCAGCGCCGATGCGATGGTGCGCTTGCCCCGCAGTTTGCGGTGGTAGTTGACTGCGAAGCGATGAGCCTCATCGCGCAGGGTCTGCAAAAGCCGCAGGCTGGCAGAGGCCTTTGGCAACAGCACAGACTCGCTCCGCCCGGGCATGAAGATCTCCTCGAGCCGCTTTGCCAGACCCACGACGAATAGGTCGCCGGCGCCGACTTTAGACAGTGCCTGCACGGCGCTGGAAAGCTGGCCTTTGCCGCCATCGATCATGAGCAGGTCGGGATAGGCTTCACCGCGCTCTACCAGGCCCCGGTAGCGGCGGCTTACGACCTCGCGCATGCTGGCGAAGTCGTCCGGCCCATCGACGGCCTTCACTTTGAAGTGGCGATAATCACTGCGTCGCGGCTTGCCGTCGAGCATGCAGACGACAGACCCGACCGTGTCCGTTCCCTGGATGTTGGAGATGTCGATGCCATCGATGCGTCGCGGTGGCGTCGCGAGGCCGAGATCGCGCTGCAGCGCGAAAACCGACTGGGGAACGCGGTCCTTCTGCAGCTCGCGCTTGAGCTGACGTTCCTTGAGGTGGTGGGAGGCGTTGATATCGGCCATCTGCTGCGTCTTCGCCTTGATGCCCCGTCGCGAGACCAGGATCTCGACCCGGCCGTCGGTTTTGGAGCACAGCCAATCGGCGATCTCGTCCGCGTCGGGCGCCTGCACGCTGAGGTGGATCTGGCGCGGGATGAAATCACTGTTCAGGTAGAAATGCCGTGCAAAAGCCGATACGATGTCGCCGTCCGAGTGTTCGATGACGCCATTGAGGAAGTGGTGCTTCTGGCTCAGGAGGCGTCCCTCGCGTATTTCCATCACCGTGCAGCAGGCTTCATCGTCACTGCGCGCCAGGCCGATCACATCCCGGTCGACGGCATCTTGAAGCACGACCTTCTGGCGCGCCTGCATGGTCCTGAGCGCCGCCAGCTGATCCCGGTATCTGGCCGCCTGCTCGTAGTGCAGATGTGATGCGGATTTGTCCATCCGCTCCTGCAGCTCCCGAATGACGCTGCCATTGTTCCCTTTGAGAAAGCGCACCGCCTGATCGACGGTATGGCGATACTCGTCTTTGTTGACAAGCCCTTCGCAGGGCCCCTCACAGCGCCGAATCTGATACTCCATGCACAGCTTCACTTTATCCGATGGCAGGGGGTAGTCGCAACTGCGAACCGGGAAGATCTTGTGCATGACATCCAGAGTCGTGCGCATGGCCCTGGCGTTGTGAAACGGGCCCAGGTATCGAGACCCGTCCCTCACGACGTCCCTCGTCGCGAAGATGCGGGGATAGGGCTCGTCCGTGATGCGAATGAACGGGTATTTCTTGTCGTCCTTGAGGTAAATATTGTATCGGGGGCGGTGGGCCTTGATCTGTTCAGCTTCGAGAATGAGCGCCTCGCGGTCGCTCTCGGTGACGATGTATTCGATATCGGCGACCTTGGCGATCAGGGCAGTCAGTTGAGGGCGGCCGTCGTGGGTCTGCTGAAAGTAGGAACGAACCCGGCTGCGCAGGCTCCTGGCCTTGCCGATGTAGATGATGCGGTCGTTCCCGCTCTTCATCAGGTAGACCCCGGGACGGTCGGGCAAGGTTTCCAGCTTGAGCTGAAGGTTTTGTGAGAGGGGTGCGTCTCACAGATCAGCGCCTTCCGAGCCGAGGAGGAGCCCCGTTCGCGACACCACACTCGACCACAAATGCTTGTTTTGTTACAAGGTAACGTTTTGTTATAAGGTGTTTTGTTATAAGGTAACGTGGTAACGTATAGATAAGCAAAAAAACCTTCGTTGACAACCGGCAGCGGAGTTTACAATAAGCCGGGCGCATTGGTCATTTTCTACCGCACCTTGCGACGTTTCCGCAGTTCATGCGTAAGTGAGTGATTTTTATCACCCATAGCATGATTCAATCTGTTATATTATTAACTCTCAGCAGCGGTTCCCGAATCTCAAGCTCACCCGACACGGCAGACAGTTCAATGACAATGACACGAGCCTTGGCCATTCTGAGCAGCGCTCTCCTTCTCGTGCGCGGCGTCGGCGCACAAGACGACCTGTCTTTCGAACGCATGCTGGGCATCGTCGACGAGATCGAGGTCGATGACTTCGGCGGCTTCATCTCCCTCCGAGTCGATCCGATCCCCGTCGATGGGGACACGCGCTACGTCGACGGCGTCGGCAATACCATCAACCGAGACGCCCTCGAGATCGGCGAGCACCTGACCATTCAGGCGCTGTGGACCTCAGACGGTGTTCCCCTCGCCCGCATCGTCGCCAGCGACGCCGAACCACCGGACGATGTCCCGACGTTGTGGATTGGATTTCGCGGGTTCGAGCCGACGCCCGACGGAGGGGAGGTCATCCTCTCCGAAGGGAAGGTCTTCGATGTCGCCTTCGATGCGCGCGCCTTCACTCGAGACCGCACCGAGATGCCGGTAGGGGAGGTGCGGCCCGGTGATTTCGTCGCCATCGATATCGTCCACAGCGAATTCGCCTCCGTGGTCGCCGAGATCTTCGTGGACCCGGACGACGAAGCGGAGCTGGGTGGTCCAGCGCCGGGAGACCCGGAGCCTCTATGGCAATTCTTCGGCCTCGTCTTCGATGTAGACCCAGAGCTGCGGACAGTGGTCTTCGAGAACGATCCGATCAATATCAACCAGGGAACCCAGTTCTTCGACGCGTCTGGCAATACCAGATCCGCGGAGTCGCTCAACCCGGGCGATCCGCTTGTAATCCGACTCGATGACACGCACACGGCCACGGTCGTGGAAATCCAGGATTTCGAGCAAAGCTACGATCACCTGTTCGATCAACCCGGCGTCGGCATTTACTTCGTCGAGCTCATCTCGATCCAGGGGGATCTGCTGTTCAGCTACGACCCTTTCCAGCGAATCATTCCCACGGACGTCTTCATTTTCAACGAGCAGACAAGTGAGAATCTCACCGGGACCATCGGCCTGGAGGAGCTGGAGGGACAGTTCGTCCGGGCAGCCCTGCTGCATCCAACTCCCGACGTGCTGGTGCCCAACGATATCGTCGTCGAGATCGGTATCGATCCAGTTCCGCTGGACGACGGGCCACCGGATCCGGGTTTCGACCCCAACGAACCGCTCGTGCCGACGGAAATCTTCGGCGAGTGGCCGGAGTTCGGGTTCGTCGGAGGCACGCTCCTGCAGACGCGGGAACTCGTCGTGGCCGGGCCTAAAGTGAGGGTCTTCCCAGACACCGATATCAGGGACCAGGACGGCAATCGGGTCTCCCTGGGCGAGCTCCGTTTCCGCGACTACGTCGTCGTCGACGGCGCCCCCACGACTGACCCGAATCTCATCGTGGCCAGGTCGGTGCGGGTCAACGCCGAATTTCCGGACGAGGGCTTTCCGCCACACTTCCTCATAGCCGACGTCCTGCGAACGGAGGGGAGTGAAATCTATACCGCCAAGGGGGTCTGGCCGCTGAGTCAGGACGCCAGCGTATTCGATGCCGAAAGCGGAGGGGATCTGCAGTTCGAAGATCTTCGACCGGGGGAGTTCATCCATTTCGTGCTCCTGCACACCGATGTCGGCGACATTGTCTCCCTCATCGAACGGAACCCGGTGTTCGACTTCCCCTTCGACGATGCGTGGGAAGGGGACTTCGAGGTGTTCTCGGTCAACCACGAGAGCAGAGAGATCCGCTTTGCCGGTCCCCCCTTCACGCTGGTAAGTGGAACACAGGTTTTGAACGCCTTCGGCAGCGAGACGCCGCTGGCAACCCTTGCCCCCGGTACCGAGATCATCGTGGAACAGGCCTTTTCGGCCACTGGCATACCGGTGGCACGCCGCATCATCGAGGTGGGAGCAGAGGAGTTTATCGAAGTTGCTCCCGACGCGTTCTACGCGATTCTCGCCGGCATCGAAGGAGACGTCGTCATCACGGCAGACTTTCCTCGGTACCTGGCGGTCGATGGAGGTGTCGTTGACGGCACGACCGGTCAGCAGACCGATTTTGAAGCGATCCGAGAAGGGTCGTTGGTGCGGGCTCTGATCCAGCATCCGGTACCGGGTCTGTTTACGCCCTTCGGTGATGTGATCATTCACATGATCGTCAATCCACCCGAACAGGAGGGGCCCATACGCCGGCCCTCGGAGGCCGGGGAGTTCGACGGTCTCGTCATCGACGTCGTTCCGGAAGAGAGACTGATGCTTCTGGAGGGCCCCCACGTGTTGGTCAATGCACACACGGAAATTCTCGACCTCGACCGGGAGCCGGTTCCACTGGACGTGCTGCTGGGTGAGCTCGTGTCGGTGAACGTCTTTCCGGGTCCGGAGTTTCTCGAAGCCACCCAGATAAGACTCGTCGATCCGCTTCGTCCACCCGCTCCGGGAGAGGGCCTGATCGTGGCTCCACTGGAGGATATCCACCCCCTCGATGACTCCGGTGCTCCGTCCACGGGGGTGTCGTTCGGTGAACGCGTCCTCGCGGTCCTGGGCGGGCCGCTACTTTTCGTACCTGGCGACGCCAAGGTGGAAGGCCTCGATCCGGCGGAATTCCCGCCCATCGTCTCCGCTGACGAGATTCCCCTCGACCTGCTCGTCGGCAACTTCGTGCGCGTCGTCGTCACGGCCGGTCAGGAGTTTGCCATCGCCCTGGGGATCTCTGTGTTGAGCGGGTTCGACGAGCCGGTTTTCGGGGGTGGCGGGCTCGACGTGGTGTCGACCTTTCCGCCCCCGGGCGCCACCCTCATCGATCCGGCCACCGTGATCGAGATCGGCTTCAGCGGCCCGGCGCCGCTCGACGATCCGGATTTCGACGTCGGGTTCTTTCCACCGGTTCCGTTCGCTCTCGACATAAGCCGAGACGGACGCATCCTCATCATTCAACCCGATGCACCCTTGGCCGCGGATACGGCATACGAAGTGTTCGTCGCCTCCGAGGTGTTCGGCCTGTTTACGTTTCCCATTACGACGGGCACCGACTTTCCGACGGGCGAGATTTGGGGCAGGGTCCTCATCCCGCCGGAGATTCCCTTCGAGGCGATCGCCCTCGAAGAATCGGGTGTCTTTCTCGTCGATGAAATGGGCCTCGAAGAGGGCGCCGAGGACATATTCATTCGCGGCAGCCTCTTCGCACCGGACGGATCGTATCACCTCCACAACATCCCGGACGGCGACTACATCGTCTACGCCTTTCTCGCCGTCGAGTTCGGAGTCGACCAGCAACTCGACTTCGACGCATTCTACCTGAACCAGTTCGGCGACGTCGCCACCGTGTCTATCGCAGGAGACATGATCGATGGCATCGACCTGACGGTGCTGCCGCCGGACGCCTTCCGGTCAAGGCCCAGTTTCAGTTGAAACAAATCACAGGCTCGGGTGAGTGTGTCAGCCCATCATCGCGAGCTGTTTGATGCCGAGTTCGGCTTGTATGGCTTGCCGGAGCATCGGCAGATGGCGATAGCCCTTGACCCTGCGCAGACGTGGTTCGATGTCGAGCAGTGCCGTGGCTACCCAACGGTGACGCTGTGATGAGTTGGTCCAGCGTCGCACGTTGTGTGTGAGCTGCTCCAGGAGACTGTTGACGTTCTCGATGCAGTTGGTGGTGCGGAAGGAATCCTTGAGCATCGGCGTCAGTCCCAACCGATGGAGTGTGAGGGTCTCTTCCATGCCTTCCTCGAGGCTGTGTAGGGCGGACTGATTCATCAACTTCAAGCCCGGTTTGAGCGCGTCCAGTGCCGCCTTGGCCGCCTCGTATCTCGGTTTGCCGTAGGCCGCCTCCATCTTGCGACCCATACCGGACTGCTCGCTTTTGGACAGATACGACACGACGTTCTGGCGCTTGTGATACTGGCAGCGCTGCACGCAGGCATGTCCTTTGAGCACCGACATCACCGCCTTGTAAAGCCCCTTGGCGCCGTCGATGACGACCAACAGTCCGGCTTCGTACTGCATACCGCGTTCGACCAGATCGGACAGGAAGCGACGGCAGACGCGCTCGTTTTCCGTGGCCGCCTGCACGAAGCCAAGAGGAATCTTCTGTCCGTCGAGGGTGACGCCCAGGGCGATGATGATCTCCTCGTCCGCGAAGCTCTTGCCGTCGAGGAATAGCGCCACCAGATCATATCCTTCCAGGGATCGCTCCTGGAATTCAGCCAGCTTTCGAGCCGTGCCTTTCACGTAACGACAGGACACCGATGAGGATGACAGACCAAAGGCCTCGGGTACGGCCTCAGCGCAGGCCTCGTAGTTGCGCGTGGCGATGCCCTTCAGCATCCGCAACAGCAGACCTTCGTCCATCTGTCGAGGCGTCTGCAGTGCCTGGTAAACATCCAGCGGGACCTCGGTATGGTTGGCCACGTTGCGCACCCGCGGCACATCGACGGGTAGTTTCTGGTCGGCCAGGTACACCGACCCGAGCTGAGACCCCCAGCGGCGTAACGGCTGATCCGACCCCTTGCGCTGATACCGCGGCCCAGCCAACTCAACGACCGCTCTTTGCAGCTCCTCCGCGACCGCCTGCAGCCCCAAGGGAATCAGCCATTGGATCGCCTCGATCCGGCCATCCAGGTCCTCTACTTGCTCTGCAGTCTCGGGTGCTACCTTGCCGATGCTCACCGTTCGTTTGACGCCCTTCTTCCGTGCTACTAGCTTGCTCATTGCAGGCTCCCCATCGTTACCGATGCGAGACTTCTTCCAACGGGCTTCTCGTATCAAAACGTAACGATTGGAGCCTGTGCTGTTTCAACTAAGATCGGGACAAAGCGCGCCTTCCTCCTCGAGAGTGCTACTCCCGACTATGGCGACGAGAATGTCTCAACCCAGCCGACGATCACGTTCAGCTTCAGTGATGAGATCGCCGTAGAGCCCAACGGGCTGCCAGCCGTCGTCGTGCACATGTTCCCGGATCCGCTGTCGGGCCCGCTGACACCCGAAGACTTCTCGTTTGTGGATGACTTCACCATCGCTGGCGGCGAACACGAACTACACGATCGTCATGCCACACGCCTTCTCGGATCAGTTCCTCGACCTAGACCAGCTCGAGGTCATCCCGTTCTCGACCGGTCCGATCGCCGATGGCCTCATAGACGGCAGCATCGGCCTGCCGCCACTTCCCGATACACACGTGGTGCGGACCCCGGCCCTGCTGCTGCTCATCCCGGAGGCGGACTTCGATCCCCTCGACCCCAACCTCGATAGACGCGTCGTGGCGGCGACGCTGACCTCGGACGGCTTCTACTCGTTCGAGCACGTGCCGCCGGGAAGCTATGTCGTCGCGGCCACTGTCAATGTGGCGTTGCCGCCCGAGGTTCGCGTCGCTCAGGTGGCGGCGACGGATGAATCGGTGGCCATCGTCGCGGAGGCGTCGTTCAGCAGCGAACCGCCTCCCGAATTCGTCGAGATTAATTTCTTCGGGGTGCTCTTGGACGAGGCGACAGGTGAAGTGGCGTTTGTGGGACCTGACGCGCTTGACAACGACTTCATCCTCCAGCCAGAGAATCGGCGCAAGCTCGGCATCCGCGTCGACGACGTGTCACCGACCAGGGAGGCGCTGCGGTCAGCGCCCCTCGGCGGGTTCGATCTGACGCTCGTCTTCAGCGAAGATGTGGCGCAGAGTCACGACCGCATAGAGATGCACGCCCAGATGCGACCCACGCCCGAGTCCGGCCCGATCATGGACAATGCCAGTCTGGTGAACGGAAACCAGGTGGTGTTTCGTGACATCGAGCTGAATCCCGACGAGCAGTACAAACTGGCGGTTACCTATGTGCTCGGAGTATCAGGCAACGAACTGGTCGAACCATTCGTCGCCGCCGTCATCCCCGAGGGAGGAGATGCGGTGGATCTCGGATCGGTGAGCGGGTCGGTGTCGGTTACAGGCGACGAGATCAGCAAAGCGGGTTTCTTTCTGTTCGAGTCGTCATCGGACGAGGGCATTCAGATCATCGCCGGAACGGTCGTGGAGCCGGACGGCAGTTTCCTCGTCGAGGATGTCGTCGCCGGGGACTACGGAGCCTACGTTAAGCTCGGCCTCGTCAGCGGTACCGATCTCTTGCTGGCCTACGACCCCGACGGCGACGGCGTCGAAGACCTCGTCACCGTCGGCAGCGGCCAGACCGCCGCCGTCGACTTCAGCATCTCCGCCACGACTGACGGGGAACCGACGGGCGGGAACGCGAATGCCGGCTTCAACATCGATCTCGATCCCGCCGACTTGAATCAGGCGGTGTCCTCCCGGGGCGTGGCCGAGGGCGACGCCGTCGAGCTGGCGATCTACGCCAACGGTCTCGTGGAAGCTGCCGGGGTATCGGTGAAGGTGGGCTTCGACAGCGAGCAGGTCGCCTTCAAGTTCGGCCGGGAGGCAGTCGGTGTGGGGGTCAACGTCTTGAGCGTATCGGAGGACGCCATGACCCTGTTCCTACCGGCCCGGCTGACACAGGGCGTCGTCGAATTCGGCGGGGCCATTCTGAGCCCGGCCTCCAACACTGTGTTTAGCGGCGACGGCCTGGTAGCTGTGCTGTGCTTCGAAACCCTGGCTGGGTACACGAGCGCCAAGTTTGTCCTCGAGGAAGTCATCGTCAGCGCGCTCGACGGCTCTCAGGATGTCCTGCAGCCACAGGCAGCGGCCCTCGTATCGGCACCGGTAAACCTGTTCAATCTGCCAAAGGGGTTCATCTCCTTCGACTTCGATGTGGCCGATGGGGACGGCGGCTTGCCGCACCTGGGAAACGTGAGCGCGGGGGATGACGTCATCGCCGAGGTCTACGTCAACGGCGCCGTGGAGATCGTCAACTACAGGATCAAATTCCTGGTGCCGGAGAATCTCTCCTTCGTCGGATTCCAGGTGCGCAACTTTCTCGCCACGAATGGCGGCATCGCAGTCGGACTGTCGCCGCAGCGCACGGGGAACACGGTTGAGATCGGCGCCAGCATCCTGGGGGGCGAAAACCGGACAGGGTGTCACCGGCGATTTCCTGGTTGGGAAAATGTTCCTGACCGCAAGTGGCGATTTTGCGGGAGATGTCGACCTGATCGTCACCGAGCACTCGACGAAGACGTTCGGAAAAGATCAGGAGAGCGCTCAGACATCCATCTTTGCGCGCATAAGCGACGGGCCGCTGGCACCGCCCGCCTCCGGTGACACCGATTTCAACGGCGACATGGTGGTCGATTTCCTGGATGTGTTCGCCTTCGCCGATGCCTTCGGGTCCAACGACACCCAGTTCGACGTCGACGGTGACGGCGAGGTCGGCTTTCCCGACTTCTTCAGATTGGCAGCGGATTTTGGCAAGAGGGTCGCCAAGCTCATGGCTGTGGAGCGGCCGACGAGGTCGGGGTCCCTGACGCTCGAGAGCCGCCAGGCTAATGCGTCGCTCGAGCTCTCGCTGGTGGCCGCGGATATCGGCGTGCGTGGCTACGGCGCCGTCGTCGAGTACGATCCAACTGCCTTCCGGCTCGAATCCGTCACCGATGCCGGCAGCGCCATGAGGGCGCGTGGAGGCAAGCCGCTGCTGCTGACGCACGAGGACGTGCCTGGAGAGGTGCACATCGTCGGTAGCCGCACGGCCGGCGCGGCCGGAGTGGACGGGACACTCGCACGACTTCGATTCGAGCCCGTTGTCAAAGAGGCAGTCGGCGTCTTCAGAGTGCGGCAGGCAGCTGTGCGCAGGTCTGATGGCCTGCTCGTGGAACCGGAGCACCTGGGCCAGATCGAGGCGCGGCTGCTACCGGCATCGTTCAGCCTGGAGGCGAACTATCCGAACCCGTTCAACCCGACGACCTCAATTCCCCTTGGCCTGCCGCGACAGGGCGAGGTCAACCTGGACGTCTTTGATGTCCTGGGTCAGAAGATTCGCACCCTCGTCGACGACGGGATGGCAGCCGGCTTTCACCTCATCTCCTGGGACGGTCGCGACGACGACGGTCGTCAGGTGGGGGCGGGGATGTACCTCTACCGGCTGAAGGTGAGTTTCGTACCGAATGGCGACGGGGTCGGCGACGGAGTCGCTGTGTTCGAGAGGGTCCGCAAGCTCACACTCATCAAGTAGGGCGCCGGACAGCTGCGAAGACGCATTTGAGGTAGCGTCCCCTCTGGGAAAGCCGGGTCAACCGGGTGGTCGGGTGGCTGCAGATTGAAGGTGAACACGCGAAGTTCAACGCCGGCGCCCACCGCAGCTTTGCGGACGATCTGCAGAAAGTCTTCGGCAGACACCCGGGTTGAACAGGAGGCGGTGACGAAGATGCCGCCGTCCCGTACGAGCTTGAGGGCATTGCGGTTCAGCTTGATGTAAACCCCGGTCGCGCGCCCGATATCACGGCTCTTCCGCAGCAGCGACGGCGGGTCCAGAATCACCATGTCGAACCGGGGCCCGCGGTTCGCCGCCTCGTGGAGAAAGGCGAATGCGTCGGCTACGACGTAGTCGCAGTCCGACGACGGGCTCGCATTGGCGCGAAGGTTGGAAGGCAATCCGAAGCGGGCGACCTGGGGAACGACGTCGACGGCAACGACGCGGCGGGCGCCCCCTACGAGGGCATGCGCCGCAAACCCCCCGGTATAGGCGAAGCAATCGAGCACGGTCATCTGCCGGGCCAGCTGCTGCACTGAGAGCCGGTTGTCGCGCTGATCGAGGAAGAAGCCGGTCTTCTGGCCCCGCCGGATATCGACCCGAAGGCGAACCCCGTTCTCGCGAAATTCGATCGGGTCGGGAGGGTCCGCGCCGGAGAGGTTGTCCGGTCGGTCTGTCCTCTAAGCCATCGGCGCGACGCATGCCGACATCGCTGCGTTCGTAGATGCCGCGCGGCTCGACGGTCTCGTTGAGGGCATCGACGACGAGAGAGCGGCAGCGATCCATGCCGACCGTGTGGAACTGCACGACGAGAAAGCCGGCGTAGTCGTCGACGACGAGGCCGGGAAGACCGTCGCTCTCACCGTGTACGAGGCGGTAGGCTTCGGTATTGGAGAGTGAGGGGTGGCGTCGCAGCTGCCGGGCGCGCCGGATAGCGGCGGTGAAGAATTGCCGGTCGATCGGACAGGTGCGGTCCCGAGTCAGGATGCGCACGGTGATGGTGGAAGAGAGAGGATTGAAGTAGCCGCGACCGATAAAGCGGCCCTTGACACTCACCACATCGACGATATCGCCAGGACCGGCATCGGTGCTGCGCCGCTCGATCGCGCCGCTGTAGACCCACGGGTGTCCGCCGCTGACGAGTCGATCCTTGCCCCGGCGGAGCACGACCTCGGGGAAAGGTCATGGACCGGGCGAGGCGTCGGCGCTGCGAGCGCAACGGAAGCCTACGTAGCTCGTTCCTCTGTGCGGGTTGTGAAAGGCGCGCGCCGCCGCCCGGATCTCGAACGAAGAATGGCTCCACGAGCCGCCCCTGACGACCTTGTACTCACCGGCCGCGGGGCCACCGGGATTCTCTCTCGGACTGCCCTTGTAGTAGGCCGGGTCCCACCAGTCCCACACCCATTCCGCGACCATTTCCGGCCATGTGCAACAGACCGCGACTGCTGGCGCCCGCGGCCAGCGCGTCTACCGGCACCGTTCGCGTCGTCCGTCCGCCGAAATGTGCCCGTCGCGCGTCGGGCTCGTCATCACCCCACGGGAAGGTGCGCCCCTCGCCGCCGCGGGCGGCGTACTCCCACTCCGCCTCGGTGGGCAAGCGCTTTCCCGAAGAGCGACAATACTCGTCGGCCTGGAACCAGCTCACCGTAGCGATCGGATGGTCTCCAGGCATGTCGAATCCAGACTCACCGCCCCTCGTCACGGCGAAGGCGGTGTAGGCCGCGCGGCTGACTTCGGTGCGATCGAGTGAGAAGGCGTCGACGTAGACCTTGTGAGGGGGTTGTTCGTCGACTTGGCCCGCTCCGAGCCCATGGCGAACTCGCCGGCGGGAAACAGAATCATTTCGACTGGTGAGAGGGAGAAGGCGACGTGGGCGAGGCGGCGGGCAATGCTCCTCGTTCCCTCGCTCAGTCCGGGGGGGTCGCCTGCCAGCAGTTGGTCGTCCACCCACAGAACTTGATTCGAGCTGACGTCTACCACCTTCAGGGACAGGGAGTAGCGTTCGTTCCTTGGCGTCACCGCCGTTCGCGCCGTATCCTGCCACTCGATTTCCGCAGACTTCGCCGCGGACATAGGCGTGCGCTGCCCTTTGATTCTGGACAGCTCTCCGAAGAGGAGCATCTCGACATTGAGATGCTTGCCGATCTGCACAGCCGAGTCCGAATCGGTGACGCCTGAATGCTGAAAGGCGAGCTCTTCGAGCACCCGATCAACATGGCCGCGATCGACGAGGTCGATCCTGGCTGATTGCCGCAGCTCCTTCTCGAGCGTGGACTGGACAATCGACGTCAGCGAAGACGACACGGACCGCCCCGCTTCGACCGGCGCGACAGCGAGGGCGATGCGGCTCGCTGCGAATGTCTCCGAGGCGCACAAAACTACCGAAAGCGCGAATGCGAGCAGAGATATCATAGGGTAGTCAGTGTCAGGACACTAGAACGCTTCAGTTCAGCAGTCGTTTCACCTGAGCGACCGCGAGGCCGAGAAGGTCGGCTTCGTCCACACAGAAGATGCGGAAGATCTTGGCTTGATCTTCGAAGTTGTGGAGTAGTGAGTCCTGCAGCCGGGAGACCTCCGGATCGTCGAAATTGAGAGGTTGCGGCTTGTCGCTGGGAACGTCTCGACCGTAGAAGACCTTGAGGTCCACCTCCGGACTCTTGTCGAAGCGGGGGATGTCGATGAGAATCTCGTCGCCCGTGACCGACCGCTGAAGACAGCCGCCAAAGTGTTCGCTGAGCTCGATTTCCCTGAGCCGCCGTTTGTCTGGATGCTGGTAGAGATCGTAGAGATATTGCATCAAGCCCTGCTTGCGCTCGCCCGGAAAAATAAAGCTCGCCACCTTGTAGAGCCGGCGGTTGACGACACCTTCGAGGAGCCGCGACGACCCCTCCAGGCCGAGTCGTCGCTGCTCCTGCCGCAGCGCCAGGATGAGCTCGCCTTCGGTGAGTCGGTGGAAATCGGTGACGTCCAGAGAGCAGTCCGAATTGACAAGGATGTCCTGAACGGCGCGTTTGAACATGGCAGTGGCGGAGCGCACTGAGTGATGCCAGTAGACATTGCGGTACATGAGATAGTTGGTGAACACGAGGGCCTCAACCGCGGACACGCCCTTGCTGTTGACGGCCAGCCGCCGGCGACGCCGATCGTATATGATCGAGGCGATGAGGCGGTCTCGATTGACACTCTCGCCAAAGGGGATGCCGCAGAACATGGAGTCGCGCAGCAGGTAGTCGATCTTGTCGGGGTCGAGGGTCCCGCTGAGAATGTTGGCGAGCAGGAGATCCCGCTGTGGGATCTGCCGGTCCTTCGATTTATAGTCGATGACGTTGGCCACCCGCGTGGGATCGACATTCAAGTCGCACCGAAGGACGCCATTGACGGCGCTTGAAGGGTCTTCGATGATGCGGCGGGCACGCTCCTCGTGCTCCTCGAAGAACGGCAGCAGCTCCTCGAGGGTGTGGGAGAAGGGATAGTGGCCGATGTCGTGAAGCAGGGTGGCGGCGAGAAAGACGCGAATGTCTTCGTCTTCCAGCTCGAGCGGCGGGTCCGAGCGGAGCAAGCGAACGAGAAACTGCTTGGCGAGATGGTAGACGCCGAGAGAATGCTCGAATCGGGTGTGCCGGGCGCCCGGATAGACGAGGTGGACGAAACCGAGCTGAGTGATGTTGCGAAGTCGCTGGAAGTCCTCGGTGTCAATGAGGGCAAGCAGTGGTTCGGGCAGGTAGATATACCCCCACACCGGGTCGCGAATCGCCTTGCCTTCCTCTTCGAGAAGAGGGTGGTTCATGGCGCGCAATCTACCGGCGGGGTGCGACCCTGTCAAGGTTTGGCCGGCAGCCGTTGACGATTATGCTAATAGCTCTTATTCTAACGCACTTACGCCAGTCCAGTACGAGCCCGATACTGGCCTGATTTTTGTCGACTCCGCAGTGGACGTCCGATGGAACGAACGCTCCTCATCGTCAAGTCCGACGCCGTCGCCAAGCGCGTCATCGGGGCTATTATGGAACGTCTCGAATCCGAAGGGTTTGTCGTCCGTGAGCTTCGTCTGGTTCGACTGACGCAGGAAAAGGCGGAGTCGTTCTACGCCGTTCACAGGGAGCGTCCCTTTTTCGCAGAGCTCGTACAGTTCATGTGTTCAGGTCCTGCCGTGCCAATGGTGCTCGAGCGCGACAACGCCGTCGAGCATCTGCGAGGTTTCATCGGCGAGACGGACAGCACGAAGGCGGCCGAGGGGACAATCCGCAAGACGTTCGGAACGGATGTGCAATGCAACGCCGTGCACGCCTCCGACTCTGCCAAAAGCGCGGCCAGTGAAATCGAGTTTTTCTTCGGCGGGTCATGACTGATGTCGAGGCGGAGGCAGGAGATCGTCAGCGAGGAACAGCCGGCCACTCTGAGCCTGGAGGCCATCGACGAAGGCGTCGCGGCCATCGATTTCCAGATCACGGCCGACCAACTCGAGTTCGAAGACGGGTTTTACTCTTTTCCGACCGCCTTCCGAGCTACGTTGACGGTGACTCGAGCGCTGCAGACCTTCAGCGTCGGCGGCCGCGTCGAGGGGGCAATTCGGGGCGAGTGCTGCCGCTGCCTGACACCGGTAGAAGAGCCGCTGAGGGCGGACGTAAAGTTGCTCGTTCAGCGCAGGCAGGCCAGTGAGGACGAACTCGAGGCGGTGGCAGAGGATGACCTGATTCGAATAGTCGACCCCGGCACGAGGGAGATAAACCTCGTCGATCGCCTGCGGGACTCCTTGGCGCTCGAGCTGCCGATGCGGGTGCACTGCCGCGACGACTGCAAGGGGCTGTGCCCACAGTGTGGGGTCAATCTGAACGAGGGCGAGTGCGACTGCGGCGAGGCGACCGCCGATCCGCGTTGGGACGCGCTCGCCAGGCTGAGAGATACACTGACAACGACCGGGAAATAACGAGAGGAGTTGCGCTGTGGCTGCCGTACCGAAAAGGCGAATTTCGCGGACCCGCCGGGACAAAAGACGAACGCACTGGAAGATGCGGGCGCCGACCATCTCCGCCTGCGCGAATTGCGGGCAACCCTCCCGTCCTCACCGTATCTGCAAGAGCTGCGGCCACTACCGGGGCCGTCAGTATTTCGAACCAGAAGTGTAACTCGCCTCAGTCGAACGTGCGCGCGATTATCACGGCAGTGGAGAAGTATCTGCCCGAAAGGATTCTGAGCAACTCCGACCTCGAGAAGATCGTCGACACCTCCGATGAGTGGATCCGAGATCGGACCGGCATCTCCGAGCGGCGTATCCTGGACGGACAACCCACCTCAGCAATGGCCACCGAGGTCGCAAAGAGGCTGCTCGAGCGCCGGCAGATCGGCGCCGAGGAGATAGACCTCATCATCGTGGCCACGATCACGCCGGACATGTTCTTTCCCTCCACCGCCTGCGTGGTACAGAACGATATCGGCGCCACCGGGGCGTGGGCCTACGACCTGTCGGCGGCGTGTACGGGGTTCGTGTATGCGATCGTCTGCGCGGCTCAGTTCATAGAGACCGGTGCCCACAGCAAGGTCATGGTGATCGGCGCGGACAAGATGAGCTCCATCGTCGACCCCCTCGATCGCTCCACCTGTATCCTTTTCGGCGATGGCGCCGGCGGCGTGCTGCTGGAACCCTCCGAAAACAGCGATACAGGGCTCTTCGATTTCGAGCTGCACGCCGATGGATCGGGCGCAGACGACCTCTACATCAAAGGGGGGGGCAGCGCTCATCCACCCACACACGAGACAGTGGACGATGGGCTCCACCACATGAGGCAGGACGGGCGCATGGTGTTCAAATTCGCGGTGCAGAAGATGGCGGAGGTGTCGCTGAGCCTGCTGGAGAAGAACGGTCTGAGCGTGGATGACGTGAATCTCTACGTTCCCCATCAGGCCAATCTGCGCATTATCACGGCGACGGCGGACCGCATGGGGCTACCGATGGATAAGGTGGTCGTCAATATCGACAAATACGCCAACACGACGGCTGCCACCATTCCGATTGCGCTGTGCGACGCACAGGAGCAAGGCAGACTGGATCTCGCCGATCTCGTCCAGCTCGCAGCAGTCGGCGGCGGTTTGACCTGGGGCAGCGCCTTGTTGCGCTGGGCGTACTAGAGGTTCGCAGTGGGTTCATGCGCTTTCCTGTTTCCGGGGCAGGCATCGCAGGCCGTCGGCATGGGGCGCGATCTGTGCGAACAGCATCCGGCGGCGAGGGCGCTGTTCGAGGAAGCGGACGAGATAGCCGGCTACGCGCTGAGCGAGATCTGTTTCGAAGGGCCGGTGGAGCGCCTGAACCAGACAGCTGTGACCCAACCGGCAGTCTACCTGCACAGCGCTGCAGCTCACCGATTGTTGACGGCGGAAGGCG